>DATLVZ010000078.1:0-150581 GCA_035576885.1 Candidatus Acidiferrum sp.
GAATTCTCCCTGCCCACTCAACGTGATGAGGTACTGACGATATGTTTCTTGGTGCCAGTCCCGGACCCAACCTGGAGAAGTCCGCGCGAATACCAAACTAGTGACTTTGATCGGGTCCGAAAATTCAATGCCGTTTCGCGAAGGATCAGATTTCAGATTTCCAGTAATCTCTTCGGCGTGTGTTTCACCGTCAGAACCGGTATAGATCCTCGTAATCGTAACCGGCTTGCGGTGCCGAGCCGTCAATAGGTGCGCGCACCAGCCGAACGCGAAGCAGCCTACAAGCGAGGACGAAAGGAGCCATTTTGATTGCATTGATTCCTCCTGGTCGGTGGGCCAAGTCTATCAGGTCTTCGCCAAGGTCGATCTCACGAACCGTGTCGCAATAAGGACCCCTTTCGGGACGGGTTACTCCGCACTTGGCCGTGTAATGCGCGAACCGTTGACATGTCTCCGATTTGATTTTCGAAGCAGGATTGGTACCGAAAAACGCGCCAGCAGTGACCGACCAATCGCTCGCGGGAAGCCGACTTCTCGGTAGTTATCGTGTCTCAGTGAGTGCATTGTCGAAAATGCATCACCGAGATCCGCCAATTTCAGATGGGTTAAAGCCTGGGGCTCGCGGCCATCTCGGAGGCCCGCGCCAGTGCTTGCGTGTCGATATACTCCCGGATGTTCGTCAGTTTGCCACTTCGAACGGTGATGGCGAAGACCCAATGGTCCTCGAACGTCCTGTTCGTGGCTTTGATTTTTCCCGTCGCGACGCCGATGACCAGAACCCAGTCTCCCTGCGCCACGAATTCGGGGGGCGTTGGGTATTTCGTTTCCACCTCGTTGGCCGCCTTCTTAAGCACAGCCGCCAATTCCGCGTGCCCGCGGTACGTGCCTGCCAGCGGCCAGCCCTCGCCCGGAATGATCCACTCAATATCTTCGGCAACCAGCGCCAGCAGATCGTGCTCATTGTGACTACCTATTGCTGCAAAGAAATTCTTCACAATTTGGATATTCTCTTGTGTGCCCATCGAAATTTCTCCATTTCCCTCAGATCGGATCGCGTCCGATCGCTCCTATTCCAAACTGACTTTGAGGCTGCTTCTCACTTCTTGAGCGAAGCTCTCGAAAGTCGATTTTTTGCTCCGGTCCAGTTTCGGCGCGACAGCATTCACACGACCGCTATTTTTTTCGATTCCTCTCACGACTTGATCTGCACACTCCTCACTAGACCTGGGCCATGCCCCCATCGACGGCGAGATCCACGCCGGTGATATATGAACTTTCATCGGAGGCGAGGAAGACAACTGCGGCCGCGATTTCCTCAGGCTTGCCCCTGCGACCGAGTGGAATCTGCGCGGTGAACTGGGCGGCCGCTTGCTCGGCCTGTTCAGCAGTGAGGCCCGTCGTCGTCGCTAAGGCTGGGGTATCGATTGCTCCGGGGCTCATACTATTCACGCGGATCTTGCGGTCTTTCAGCTCCATAGTCCAGCCGCGCGCGAAGTTGCGCACAGCCGCCTTACTCGCGGCGTAGGCGGTAAAGCCTGGGAGCCCCAACACGTTTGAGACCGAAGAGTTCAGAATAATCGAGCCGCCATCTTTGAAGAGGGGAAGGGCCTTCTGCACCGTAAAGAACATTCCCTTTACGTTCACGTCGAAGGTCTGGTCGAAATGGCCCTCGGTAGCCACCGCGAGCGGCGCGATTGTACCCGCTCCCGCGTTCGCGAAGAGTACGTCGATGTGACCATGTTTCTCTTTGACGGCGGCATAGAGACGGTCCAGGTCGTCCAAGCGCGAAACGTCGCTCACGATCGTTGTAACGTTTCTCTTGATGGAGGCTGCGGCCTCCTTCAGCTCTTTCTCTCGTCGCCCAGTGATCACGACGTGGGCGCCTTCTTCCACGAAGCGCTTGGCTGTGGCCAAGCCAATCCCGCTACTTCCGCCTGTGATAACCGCGATTTTCCCCGCCAATTTTTGTCCAAGGTTATTACTCATATGTTTTTTCCTTTTGTTTTTCGTTGTTTTTTTATGATGAATTTATGCTATTTCCAAAGCTGACATAGTCACCGATTACTGCTCCTTCTTGAACAAATCCTGAAAGATGAGCCGACCCCAAGTGCGGCCGCGTGCGTGCACCAGCGCGCCACCCTCGTCGAGCTTTCCCAGCTTGACGGGTGCGAATCCGAGTTGTTTGGCTAAGTCCGCCACGGGAGCGATAGCGTCCTCGTCGTCGCTCGACAGAAAGACGACCCGGTGGCCGCCCTCGACGATCGGGTTGGTAGCCAGGGTGGCCGCAACTAGGTGATTAAAACCTTTCACCAACTTGGCCCCGGTGAACGACTTCGCAACGAATGCGGAGGACGGGAGACCATCCAGTTCCTCAGGTGGGACTGGAAACGAGTTCATCGCGTCGATGACCGTCTTGCCTTTCCAGCTCGGCAGGGCCTTTGCAACCTCGCGATGTTCCCCGAACGGGACCGCCAAGATGATTGTGTCGGCGTCGAGTGCATCCCGCAGCGACATGGCGACGACCGTCGATCCAATCGCCCGAGCCTGCGGCGCCACCACTTCAGCCGGCCGGCGGCTCGCGACGGTCACGTCGATGTTTTTACGGGCGAAGGCGTGGGCGAGGGCCTGGCCTATCTTGCCGAATCCTATAATTGCGTAGCTCATAATTTCTCCTTATGGTTTACCGAACCCTACGGTCGAATGGAGTGCCGTAGGGCGAGTGGGTCAGATTTGCGCTAGGCCGCCGTCGACGGCGAGTTCGCTAGCGGTCATGAAGCTGCTGTCCGACGATGCGAGAAAGGCCGCCGCCGCTCCGATCTCCGCCGGATCGGCCATGCGCTGGAGCGGAGTCATCGAGGCGTAGACCTTTTGGCCCTCCTCGCCTAGCGCTGCCTTAGCGAGTTCGGTCGCCGTCGGCCCGGGCGACAGCACGTTCACCCGGATGCCGGTGCCCTTCAGGTCCTCCGCCCAGGTCCGCGCGAGGTTGCGCACTGCCGCCTTGCTCGCGCTGTAGACGCTCATTGTCCGGGCGCCCGTGGTGCCGGCGCTCGAGCCGGTCAGAATGATCGAACCGCCCTTGCCCATCAGCGGCAGCGCCTTCTGGACCGTAAAGATCGTACCCTTCACATTGGTGTCGAAGGTTTCGTCAATGTGCTCGGCGGTGATCTCGCCGAGCGGAAGCGGGCTTCCCGCCCCGGCATTGGCGAAGACGATGTCGAGGATTCCGCGCTCGGCCTTCACCGCCGCGTAGAGTCGGTCGAGGTCGGCCAGATCAGAGACCGAGCCCTTCACCGCGCGGGCATTGGGCCCGAGGTTGGCCACAGCGGCGTCGAGCTCTTCTTGCCGGCGGCCGAAGATGAAGACGAAGGCGCCCTCCTCGATGAAGCGCTTTGCCGCGGCGCGGCCGATGCCGGTAGCGCCTCCGGTGATGACTGCAACTTTTCCTTCGAGATTTCCCATAATTACTCCCTTCGATAGATGTGTAGAATTCGGTCGTCCAAGCAAGTTCGTTCATCGTGCGTCAACTAGACGGGCAAAGCTGTTTAGTCTCGTACACAATTTCGTAGTTCTCGAAACCGCATCTAATGAGTAGATTCCTTTGGCGGTGGACGAGAGCTGCTCGGGAGTCCTAATCTTTTGCCTATTCGTCCAAAACAGGGAGGCTAAGTTGGACCCGATAACAGACATCTTCAGAACGATGCAAATAACCGCTTTCGGTCAGCACAGACTCGAAGCTACAGCCCCGTGGGGCTTGATACAGGAGAAACGGACCGAAGAAATAGTCACGCCTTCCGACAAAAAGATGTCACCCACAGATTTGGCGCACTTCGCCATGCTTTCGCGCGGCAACTGTTGGCTGAGTGTCGAAGGGATTCCGGACCCGATTCCCCTCACCGGTGGTGACTGCTTCTTGCTGGACCGCGACACTTCGATCGTCATGCGGGATAGCCCGCGAACACGTCCAAGGTCAACCTTCCGCGAGGTCGCCGCTAAAGCCAATGGCAATGTCGCTAAATGCGGGGGTGGTGGCGCACCGACGACAATCGTCTGTGGGTCCTTCAGTTTCGATCGCGCCAGCCTGAAGCCGATCACTCAGTTATTGCCTAGCTTCATTCTGATGAAGGCCGATCAGGCACGCACGCTTGCTCTTCAGAACACAATGCAAGCGCTGGCGTCAGAAATGGCAGAACAGGCGCCGGGATCTGAAGTAGTCGCCGCTCGGCTGGCCGAGGTTCTGTTTATCCAACTACTCCGGACGCATATCGCGTCGAGACCGGAACGCAACAAAGGATGGCTTCGTGCTGTTTTCGATCCTCAAATGGGCACTGCCCTCAGTGCCATTCACGACAGAGTGAATACGCCATGGACGGTCGAAACCCTGGCCGAAACGGCGGGCATGTCTCGCTCCGCATTCGCAGCGCGTTTCAAAGAGTTACTCGGACAAACACCGCTGGAATACGTAACCGAGTGGCGGATGCAGAAGGCGATGAAGTTACTACAACGCCGTGACAAGAAGCTCATAGACGTTGCTCGGTTGGTCGGTTATGAGTCCGACGCTGCGTTCAGTAAGGCGTTCAAGCGAGTTGTCGGGGCTAATCCTGGTGAATACCTCAAACGCGGTTATCAAAACCGAGGCCATGTCTGAATGGCGGAGGTATTTGAAGTGGAGGATTCTGACTTTGGCGACGGGTCTGGGCATCATGGAAGTGTGTTCTTCCAATGAGATGGGTGCTCCAAACGCCTCGCATCTGGAACAGGAGACCACACAGCCGAACCGACCGAAGCAGACCAAGATCAGTCCCGGTAAACGCGCTTCTGTTTACGAATATCGCGTCCACTCCCGAGTGTCGGCTATTCGTTGAACTGATTTTTCGGCTGCGCAGAGTCAGCGAGCGCCAGTCGCGACGAGTACTCTGGGCTGTTTTGCTTTCGCACCTAACGGTTCGAGGGACCGCTGGGCAGGTAATTCGTGCATTGGGATAAATTGGGATAAAGCCGATGCCTGCGAAAACAAATTGGAGTCGTCTTTAACTCCAAGGGTCCTTTGGATTTACTGGCGGAGGAGGAGGGATTCGAACCCCCGAGGCCCTTTCGAGCCTAACGGTTTTCAAGACCGCCGGTTTCAACCGCTCACCCACTCCTCCGTTTCTAAGTATAACTTGCAACAGCCTTTAGCGGAGCGTTTAGTGACAATTTTGGAGTCGATTGCTGCATTTTGGTGCACACTGTCACCAAATTGTCACCAAAACTTTCGAGTTTCGCGACCGCGCCACTGTTAAACGCGACCTACTTGTTCACTTCGGCCGCTTTCGAAAGAGGTGTCACTTCTACGTCCGCAGCTACGAATGCCTTCACCTGGGTGCCTGCTTTGATGATGGCTTGGCTACCGCGAATAACGACGTAACGTGTCCCCGCAGATCCGAGTGCGCCGCGAATCTCCACCTTCTGCTCGCCGACCCGCAGAAAGTGCACCCGAAGGCTGACTTCGCCCGCTTCACCCCAGAAGTCCGGACGCCTCGCCTTCACCACCTCGCCAAGAGCCCGCGCACCCTCTTTTGCGACGACCAGATCGCCTACCTTCAAATCCTCGGCAAGAGCCAGCTCAATGGGTTCTCCCGGCCGGGCCGCCCGTGAACTGATGTCTTGCGCCATACGAAGCGTGATTTCCGTACCTTCCGTCAGCAGCACCTTCTTAGGCGCTTTGGGCACGTCCTGGGACCAGGCGAAAATGGATGTCGAAAAAACCGCTATCAGAAGGAGAGTCCAGATTTTGAGCCTCATCGTGCACCTCTATCGTTTCTCCGCTACAGCTTCCTTGGCGGCCGCGAGAATGGGCAATCCATCCTGGCCAACGTGCTTATCGAGCTGTGCATGAATTTTCTTCGTGCACACCTCCAACCCATGGCCGCCGGACATCCCCCCGGCACTGGACACTTCTTCCTTCCAGAGTTCTTTCCGGTTCATGTCGAAGCATTGCACGGTGATTTTGAGCCATTTCGTCAGCGGCCGGTCGACCACGACATAGAGCACGCTGCTTGCCTTTGAATCGCCAGCGATCGTGAAGATCGTATCCAGCGGAGTTGCGCCTTCTGCGTGATTGCGTCCGCCAAATTCGTCCACCGCAATAGCCACATTCTTCGTTCCGAGGTAGTCCATAAGGTCTGTCAAGACATTGTGGAACACTTCGGGACTGCTGTATTTCGCATGGCGATCGGTGCGCTGGACAAATACGAACACTCTCCGCTGCCCGACTGTCGCAGACGCTGAATCAGGTGCGACGCTCTGCGGAGAGGTGCGTTGTTCTTGCGCGATGGAGGCGGTCGCGGACGAAATGACCATCGTCAGAACGATTATTCTTATCAATGAACTACCAGTTCTCATAAATGTTCCTCCTGCCTTAGTGAACCGGGGATATGGCTGCCGGCTGCGGCGCCAACTCCGTGTCCCGGTCGACGTAAGCGGTGAAGATTGAGCCTTCCTTGATTTCGATTTCGGACCCGTGCTTGATCAATCCACTTAGTCCGAACAGGACCACCAGCGCGACCGTATCGCCCTTCCTGTTGGCGCCGCTCCGTTCCTGCGATCCGCGCAGAGGAACCCGAACGCGCCCGACTTTCATGTACTGCATTTCCAGCGCAAGCTGGGCGCCGCGACCGAGCGTACGAGCCGGCTTGGCTTGCCGCACTCGGCCAATCGCAACCGCGCCAGCTTTAGCAATGGTCTTGCCGTTGACAATTATGTCTTCGGCCGCCCCGAAATTCAGCGGATCATCTACGACGACTGTCTTGGAATTGAGTGTGTGCAACAGCTTCAGCTTTACAGGAGTCGCTTCGGGGAGAAAGAGAGTTGCCGGCGAGTCCTTTGGCTCTTGTTCTTTTGTCGGTTGTGCCGAAGGCGCCTGGCTCGACGTCGGTTGTTCTTGCGCTCGCGCCCACTGCGCCGCAGACGCCAACGCAATACAAAGAACCAGGATAGGGGAGGGCCGCATGATGTACAGCCTCATTGCACAGATTGCCACGACTCAGAAAACCGCTTGCGTTTCGATTCGAATTTAGCCTTCGTGCAAACCTTCCTCAGTGACGGAAGTCACAGGCATTGGGTCGCTATCCCGAAAAGGACCTCTGGAGAGAGGATGCTCTGACGAGAATTGCACGCCCGCTGCCAGTCACGTTTACCACCACTCCATTTATAACTCCGATTTCCTTTTCTACGCCAAATCACTGGCACGAATCGGCAACCGCCGGACGCGCTTCCCGGTGGCTCCAAAGATTGCGTTCGCCAAGGCTGGCGCGACCGGCGGCACGCCAGGCTCGCCGACGCCCGTGGGACTTTCTCCGCTCGGAACGAAATGCACTTCAATTTTCGGAGATTCGAAGATGCGCAGCATGGGGTAGCTGTCAAAATTCCCTTGTACAACGCGGCCATCCTTCAGCGTGATTTCCGTTTTCAGCGCGGCGGTCAGCCCAAAGATGATTCCGCCTTCCATCTGTGCGCGGACCGTATCCGGATTAATCACCAGTCCGCAATCGAGGGCGCAAACGACGCGGTGCACGCGCACTTCTCCGTTTTTCGCCACCGACGCTTCCACTACTTGCGCGACATAGCTATCGAAAGAAAAATGGGTGGCGATGCCGCGGCCTACTCCCGGCGGGAGTTTCGATCCCCAATTGGCTTTTTGCGCGGCGAGTTCGAGGACGGCGCGCATGCGAGGCTGATTCGCGAGCAGTTCGCGCCGCAGTTCGTAAGGATCTTTTCCGCCGGCGTGGGCGACTTCATCGAAGAAGGCTTCGACGGAAAAGCCGGTGTGCGAATGCCCGACGGAGCGCCACCACTGGACGGGGACGCCGATCTGCGGCGTGTGCAGATCGACTTGGAGATTGGGCAAGCCGTAAAGGATATCCGCTGCGCCTTCGACGGAGGTGCTGTCCACGCCGTCCTTGATCATGAAGGCGGCAAAGGGCGTGCCTTGCGCGATGGATTGGCCAACGATGGTGTGGGTCCAGGCGATGGGGTCGCCGGATGCGTCGAGGCCCGCGACAAAGCGGTCGTGCCACATGGGGCGGTACCAGCCGCCGCGCATATCGTCTTCGCGTGTCCAAACGACCTTGACGGGAGCTTTTGCGATTTTGGCGACATGCGCTGCTTCGACGACAAAGTCGGAAGCAGGATTGGCGCGCCGGCCAAAACCTCCGCCGAGTAACGTCGTATGAATTTGGACTTTTTCGGGAGGCAGGCCAACGACTTGCGCGGCGCTGGCGCGGTCGGCGGTTTCAAACTGCGTGCCGGTCCAGATTTCGCAGGAATCGGCACGAAGGTCAACGACGCAGTTCAGCGGCTCCATGCAGGCGTGGGCGAGATAGGGGACGTCATATTCGGCGGTGATGGTTTTCGCGGCGGTTTTGAGGGCGGCTTGGGGATCGCCGGTCTTTTTTGCGATGGCGCCTGGTTTGCGGGCTGTCGTTGCAAAATCGCGCAGCATTTTTTCCGTAGACAAATCCGCGTTCGGACCCAAATCCCACTCGACCTTCAATTTATCCCGGCCGAGTTTCGCGGGCCAAAAGTGGTCGGCGATGACCGCCACGCCGGAGGGAACCTGCTCGACGATTTTCACGCCGGGCACTTTCAACGCTTCGCTGGCGTCCAGCTTCGCCACTTTGCCGCCGAACACAGGTGGACGGGCTACGACGGCGGTCAGCATTCCGGGACGAATCACATCCAAACCAAATTGCGCTGTGCCGTTTACTTTGGAAGGAGTGTCGAGGCGGCGCGTGGATTTGCCAATGAGCGTGAAATCTTTGGGGCTTTTGAGCGGGACATTTGCAGGGGGCGTTAATTTCGCGGCGGCATCGGCCAGCGAGCCATACGTCGCGCGCTTGCCGGAAGCGGGGTGAATGACAACTCCCTTTTCGACGTGGCAGCTCGCAGCATCGACGTTCCATTTCGCGGCGGCCGCTGCGACGAGCATCACACGGGCCGTTGCGCCCATCTCGCGGTAACGCTTCCATTCGGCTGGAGAAGTTGTGCTGCCGCCGGTCATTTGCATTCCAAACAGTGGGTGGTTGTAGGCTTTGTCGACCGGGGCGGCTTCGACGCGGATGTTTGACCAGTTCGCTTCGAGTTCTTCGTTCAAGAGCATCGGCAAAGAGGTGTAAATTCCCTGGCCCATTTCGGAATGCGCGGAAATCACGGTTACGCTTTCGTCCGTTCCGATTCGCACAAAGGCGTTCAGCGAAAACCCTTTTTCTTCCGCAGCCGAGAGGCTGTTTGGTCCGCCTGTCACAGGCGAGTAGAGGCTCACCAATAATCCGCCGCCGATTGCCGCTCCTGTCTTGATGAACTCCCGTCGTCCGACCGTCCCTGCGCTCATCTCGCCCTCCAACTGCCTGGAATCAGGACTTCGCTTCCTGCTTGGATGGGATTATAGACCCTTAGGCTACAACGGTATTTGCCAATTTCCGCCCGTTCGAATCTGCTTTCTTATCAGGCGACAATCCCATTTATTCCGGGCTGCTTAGGGCTTTCATGCGCCATTCAAATAACGATTCGCAATAATCTTGTCCTGGTGGTTTTGGAATGGCATTGACATGCTCCGAGCCGCACCGTAGCATCGCCTCTATCTTGTGGCTGAGCGTTGATTCGGCCACCCTCGGAGCGGAGGACCCGCATGAGTCTTCGCGATTTCATTTCCAAACAGTGGATAGATGTTATCGATTGGACAGAGCCGGAAGACGGCATTCTGGCCTACCGTTTTCCGATGCAAGACCGGGAAATCCAGAATGGCGGCAAACTGACGGTGCGCGATTCGCAATTGGCGGTTTTCGTGAATGAAGGGAAAGTGGCGGACGCGTTTGGGCCGGGACTTTACACGCTGAATACGAATACTCTGCCCATTCTCACCTACCTGAAGAACTGGGACAAAAAGTTTCAGTCCCCGTTCAAATCGGATGTGTATTTCTTTTCTTCACGGATTCAGACGGATCAACATTGGGGCACGCCAAATCCGATTACCATCCGCGACAAGGAGTTTGGCGCGATTCGCCTGCGCGGCTTCGGCATTTATTCGTACCACATCAGCGATGCGAAGAGTTTTTATTCGAAAATTAGCGGGACGCGCGACCTTTACCAGGTTGCCGAACTGGAAGGGCAGTTGCGCAACACGATTATTGCCAAAATGACGGACGCCTTTGCGCAGAGCCAGGTGCCGTTCCTAGATATGGCGGCCAGCCAGGGCGCGATTGCCGAGAAAATCAGCGAACAGCTCAAGCCGGCGTTCACGGATTACGGATTGTCACTCGATACTTTCGTCGTCGAGAATCTTTCGCTTCCGGAAGAGTTGCAGAAAGTGCTCGACCAACGCATCAGCATGAACGTGCTCGGCGACATGGGCAAGTTCACGCAGTATCAGGTGGCCCAGGCGATTCCGATTGCGGCCGGGAATGAAGGCGGCGGAGCCGTCGGAATTGGCGCAGGGCTTGGCGCAGGCGTGGCGATGGGCCAGGCAATGATGGACGCCGTGAAGCAATCCACGTCAGGCGCTCCGGCTGGCGGGGGCGCGACTCCGGCCGCTGCCGCGGGCGCAGCGTCTGCGACTACGAAATTCTGTAGCGAGTGCGGCAAGCCCATCCCACGCAGCAGCAAGTTCTGTCCGGAGTGCGGGAAGCCGCAGACGTAGCGGCGAGGCGGGCATGAGCGGAATCGAGTGGGTGGTAGAGGCCTTCGGTTGCGCGTCAGAGTCTCTGCGCGACCTGCGGGCCGTCGAAACGTTATTCCACGGAATGATTCGCGGGATGAAGTTGCGGCCCGTCGGGGAAACACAGTGGCATCAGTTTCCCGGGACCGGCGGAATCACCGGGCTTTGTCTGCTGGCGGAATCGCACATCGCGTGTCACACCTTTCCCGAGCACAATTCACTTTGCTTGAACCTTTTTTGCTGCGTGCCGCGCGCGGAATGGAATTTTGAAGCGGCGCTCCAGCAGCTCTTCCATGCGAGATCTGTTTCCGTGAGGCGCCTTGCGCGGCCATACGAGGTGGCGCGGCAACAGGCGGCCGGCGATTAACTCTTAGAGTGAGGGCTCTCTTGTGCAACAGGTGAGCAGCGGAAGATGACCCAGCCCGTCTCGAACTGCCCGAACTGCGGCGCAAAAATTGTCTTCCGATGGTCCAGCAGCGTGCAGACGGTTTGTCCTTACTGCAAAAGTATTCTCGTGCGCACCGATGTCGATCTCAAAAAAGTCGGCCAAGTGGCCGATCTCCCGCCGGACAGTTCGCCGATTCAGCTCAACACGGAAGGCATTTATCGCAACAAGGCGTTCGTCGTCATTGGACGCATTCTCTACGAATACGATCAGGGCGGCTGGAACGAATGGCACATCACCATGAACGACGGCGCGAGCGCGTGGCTCTCTGACGCGCAGAATGAATTCGCGATTTCATTCGCCAGCAACACAACCGCTCTGCCCGCCGCTACCCGAATTCAGGTTGGTCAGCAGTACACATGGAACAATCAGCGCTACACGCTGACCGTGATTACGCCCGCTCATTACCGCGGCGTCGAAGGAGAGCTGCCCTTTCAATATTGGGACAAGACCGACGTCACCTTTGCCGATCTTCGCAGCGAGACGGGCAAGTTTGCCACGCTGGATTTCAGCGACAACGAGCCCGCGCTTTATCTGGGAGAATTTGTGGAGTTCGACGATCTAAAACTGAAAAATCTGCGCAGCTTCGAGGGCTGGTGATGAGCGCAGGCACGCCGCCGCTTTCGAATCCGCCGAAGCCGCAAGTTAGGGCGTTGAATTGTCCACAATGCGGAGCGGCCATCGTGCTGCGTTCGCTGGGCCACGCTGAAACCGTGGTTTGCGAGAGTTGCCACTCGATCCTGGACGCCAAGGATCCCAATCTCCAGATCCTGCAGAAATTTCAAGTCATCACCGGCGAAGTGCCGCCGCTCATTCCCTTGGGCGCTCGTGGCAAGCTTCGCGGAACGGATTACGAAGTCATCGGCTTCCAGCGGCGCAGCATCACCGTCGAGGGCATCCGCTATGACTGGCATGAGTATGTCCTCTTCAATCCGTACAAAGCGACTCACTATCTCACGGAATATAACGGCCACTGGAATGACATCAGCGTTTGCAAGGAACTTCCTGTCGTCCAGTTCTCCTCCGTTAACTATCTCGGCGAAATTTACAAACACTTTCAAACTTCCGACGCCAATACGAATTACGTCCTCGGCGAATTTCCCTGGCAGGTCCGCGTCGGCGAACATGCGACCGTAACCGATTACGTCAAGCCGCCACGCGTCTTGTCCTCGGAAAAAAACGCCAACGAAGTGACATGGTCCCTCGGCGAGTATATGTATGGCGCCGATATCTGGAAGTCCTTCAATCTTCCCGGCCATCCCCCGGAAGCGGTTGGCGTTTACGAAAATCAGCCCTCGCCCGTCAGCGAAAACGTTAAGGGTATTTGGTCCGCTTTCCTCGCTTTTGCCCTTCTTCTTCTTGTTTTGTTGGCCGGATTTGATTTTGCATCTCACAAGAGCATCGTCTTTAATTCCAGCTACCGCTTGAATTCCGGCGAGCCCAAAGGCGAAGCCTCGTTTGTCACCGACCCGTTCACCTTGGGGGACCGGATCTCTAACGTGGAAGTCACCACCTCCGCCAGCGTTGACAACTCTTGGATCTATCTGAATTTTGCGTTGATCAATCAGGAGACCGGGCAAGCCTGGGATTTCGGCCGCGAAGTCAGCTTTTACCATGGCTACGACAGCGATGGGTCATGGACCGAAGGCAGTCGAACGGACAACGTCGTAATCCCGAGCGTGCCCTCTGGTCATTATTACTTGCGCATCGAACCCGAAGTCGACCCGAAGCATCCGCCCATCGCCTACTCGGTACAAGTGGAGCGCGATGTCCCCGTCTTCGGATTTTTCGGCATTGCCTTTCTCGCGCTTTTGCTTCCGGCCATCGCTATCACCTGGCGCTCCATCAACTTTGAGCGCATGCGCTGGGCCGAAAGCGATCATCCGCCCATCAAAATCGGCAATTCGGAGGATTAAGCGATGTTCAGAAAACTTTATCTAGCGTATGGAGTGTTGGTCCTCGGAGGAACGGCCTTTGCCCAGCACAGCGGCTGGAGCCTCGACAGGATCAGCCAGTTAAAAAACGTTCCCAAGTCCGTTCGTGATAATCCAGGATCCTATCGTTCCGTTTACGGCTTCTATCACCACTACACCGGAGGCAAATAAGATGAACCTCGTTCCGCTCGGCAATATCATGGCTGCACTGGCATTTGCCTTTCTCGGCATGCTCATTTTCATCATCGCTTTCTTGGTGATGGATAAGCTAACGCCGTACCATCTCTGGAAGGAAATCGTTCAGGAACACAACATGGCGCTGGCAATTCTCGTCGGCGCTATGTCCATAGGCATTTGCATTATCATCGCGTCTGCAATCCACTGACGCATGGGCATCCTGCTCTTCATCTCGGTGCTGCTGGTTGCGGCGTGCGGCCTCATTTATGAGCTCGTCGCCGGCACGCTCGCCAGCTATCTGGTGGGCGACAGCGTCTTCCAGTTCTCCACCATTATCGGCACCTACCTTTTCGCCATGGGCATCGGCAGCGCGCTTTCGCGTTACTTGAATCGCGGCCTCGTTTATCGTTTTGTCTGGATCGAGCTCTTGCTCGGCGTCATCGGCGGATTTTCCTCAGCGCTCCTGATGATGGCCTTCGCTTTCACGCAGGGCTTCGAACTGATTCTCTACGCCCTTGTTATCGTTATGGGCATTCTCGTCGGCCTCGAAATTCCGCTGCTTATGCGCATTGTGCGAGACCGCTACCAATTCCGCGACGTGATCGCTCACGTCCTTACTTTCGATTACCTCGGCGCGCTCGGCGCCTCGTTGTTATTTCCGATTTTGCTCGTGCCGCGTCTCGGGCTCGTACGTTCCGCGATGCTTTTTGGGCTTGTCAATGCGGGAGTGGCGCTCTGGAGCACGTACTTGTTTTCCAGCCAGCTTTCCGGCTCACGGCCGCTGCGCTTAGCGTGCGTACTCGTCTTATGCGGCTTGAGCGTTGGCATGGCGGAGGCCCGCCACATCACCACAACCGCCGAGGACAACATCTACGCCGACGACATCATCTTTGCTCGCGACACGCGCTACCAGCATCTTGTCCTCACTCGCTTCAAGGACGATCTTCGCCTCTTTCTCAATAGCCATCTCCAGTTCAGCTCTCGCGACGAATACCGCTATCACGAAGCCCTCATCCATCCTGGCCTCGCTGCGGTTCCTGTTCCGCGCCGCGTTCTCGTCCTTGGCGGCGGCGATGGTTTGGCGGTGCGCGAGATTCTCAAATATCCTCAAATTGAGAGCATCACTCTGGTCGATCTCGATCCGGAAATGACCAAACTTTTCTCTTCGCATCCGATGTTGACGAAGCTGAACGACAACTCGCTTCTCTCTTCTCGCGTCCATGTGATCAATGCCGATGCTTTCCCCTGGGTCGATTCGAACACCGACAGCTTCGATTTCATCGTCATCGATTTTCCCGATCCCACGAACTATTCGCTCGGCAAGCTCTATACCACGGCTTTTTATCGCGCCGTGGCGCGCCACCTAAGCGCTCAAGGGCTGATGGTCGTGCAGAGCACCTCGCCCATGTTTGCTCGGGACTCCTTTTGGTGCATCGTACAAACGATCAAACAGGTCGGCCTTCAAACATATCCGTACCACGTCTACGTTCCCTCTTTCGGCGAGTGGGGCTTTGTCCTGGCCTCAAATCACGAATACACTCCGCCCGTTTCTCTCCCCAGTGGGCTTCGTTTCATCAATGTCGAAGGTTTGCCCGCACTGTTTCAGTTTCCGCCGGACATGGCTCCGCTGCCCATGCCGGCCAATCATCTGAACAGTCAAGTACTCGTCCGCACTTACGAAAACGATTGGAAGGACATCAGTCATTGAAGGTTGGACGCCGCAAGTTCCTCCGTGCTTGCAGTGCCGCCCTCGTTGGACTTTCGCTCAAATCAGACCGCCCGATCGCGGGCTCCTTCGTCAACGATTCCTTTCGGGTGGGCCATAGGTTGCGAGACCGTGCCTCTTTTCCTGCCGCGAAGCACATCGAAAAATTTCCCGTCGTAATCGTTGGCGGAGGCATCGCCGGCCTGAGCGCCGCCTGGCGTTTACGCAAAAGGGGTTTCACCGATTTCGTCCTCCTGGAAATGAATCCACAAGCCGGCGGCAATGCCCGCTGGGGCGAAAACGAAGTCACGGCCTATCCCTGGGCCGCACACTACGTACCCGTGCCCGGACCTAAGGCTGTCTTTGTCCGCGAACTTTTCGAAGATCTCGGAGTCCTGAAAAATGGCCAGTGGGAAGAGCGCTACCTCTGTTTCGCTCCTCAGGAGCGTCTTTTTCTCTATGGCCGGTGGCAAGATGGCATCGAACCCGTCGTCGGCCTAACGCAAAAAGATCGCGACCAGTTTCAGCGTTTCGAAGATCTTTTTGCAAAGTTTCGCGCAAGCGGTGAATTCACGATCCCCCTCGAACTCGGCCGCTCCTCCAAGTTCAAGGCTTTGGATCGCTTCTCCTTTTCCGATTGGCTTCAGCAGCAAGGCTGTGATTCGCGTCTGGTGAACTGGTACATGAACTACGCCTGCCGCGACGATTACGGCGCGCTCGCGAAAGACACTTCGGCGTGGGCCGGCATCCATTATTTTTGTTCGCGCGAGGTCGAAGAAAAAGGCCCGCTCACCTGGCCCGAAGGAAACGGCTGGATCACGCGCCGACTGCTCGAACGCGTCGGCGATCATGTCCGCACTAATGAAATTGTCCATCGCATCGAGCAAACGAAACGCGGCTTCAGCGTCTTCTCCGGCGACACAGAATTTCAGTCCGAATTCGTCATCTTTGCCGCGCCCACCTTCCTCGCTCCCTATCTGCTTGAGAATTTCCCCCGGATCCACGATTTCATTTATTCCCCGTGGCTCACCGCCAATTTGACGCTCGAGCGCATCCCCGATTCGCGTGGCGCTGAGCCCACTTGGGACACTGTCTTCCTTGATTCGCCAACGCTCGGCTACGTCGACGCCACGCATCAAACTCTCCGCACCCACATCGATCGCACCGTTTGGACCTTTTACTGGTCGCTTGTCGACGGCACGCCCGCACAAAATCGCCAACTTCTTCTCGAAAAAGATTGGATCTATTGGAAGCAAGCCATTCTCCACGATCTCGAGCGCGTCCATTCCGACATCCGTCAGTGCGTCTCGCGCATCGATGTCATGCGCATGGGCCACGCCATGATCCGCCCCGCCGTCGGCTCGGTTTTCTCCGAGGAACGGCTTCGCCTCGCGCAGCCGCGCCGCGACTCACGTCTCCTCTTCGCCAATTCCGATCTCAGCAGCATTTCCATCTTCGAAGAGGCCCAATACCACGGCGTACTCGCAGCCCAAAGAGTTCTCGAACGACTCCACGGCCACCGTTAGCTTCGTAATGTGATTGCATCAGCGGACGACGAATCTTCTCGCAAGTTTGTGCATCCAATCTAAATGAACGTGCGTACTATATGAGGGAACTCTCTCGCTGCACTCCAGGAAGGCAAAATGTTGCTGCAAAGAAAGCCTGAACTAACTCACGTCGACGTCACCCCCAAAGAGATCTATTTCAACCGCCGCAAATTTCTTAGAGCCATGGGCATCACCGGCGCCGCCGCTTTCGCCGGAAGAAATCTTTTGAATCTTGCCTCACCGTCTCGAAATGTTTATGCAGCGACAAAGTTCCCCGGCCTCATCAAGAGCCCTTTCAGCACCACGGAAAAGGAAACCTCCTACCAGGACGTCACACACTACAACAATTTCTACGAATTCGGCGTCGACAAGGACCAGCCCGCAAAAAACGCCCAGAATTTCCGCACTTCTCCCTGGACCGTCTCCGTCGAGGGTGAGGTTACAACCAAGCGCAAATTCACGCTGGACGAAATTCTCAAGCTCGCTCCCCTCGAGGAGCGCATTTACCGTCACCGCTGCGTGGAAGGCTGGTCGATCGTTGTGCCGTGGATCGGCTTCTCATTTAGCGTTCTTGCCAAGCTTGTTGAGCCGACTCCCAAGGCAAGGTTCGTGGCCTTCGAATCGTACTGGGATTTGGGCCAAATGCCGAAAGCGAGACCGGAATTGGCGGGCATCGAATTTCCTTATTTGGAAGGCTTGCGCCTGGATGAAGCTATGAACCCGCTTACGCTTCTCTGTGTGGGGATGTACGGCGAATCGCTTCCCAATCAGGACGGCGCGCCTGTGCGCATGGTCATTCCCTGGAAGTACGGCTTCAAGAGCATTAAGTCCATCATCAAAATCAAGTTTGTTTCAAAGGAAC
Organism: Candidatus Acidiferrum sp.; assembly: GCA_035576885.1. Classification (GTDB taxonomy): domain Bacteria; phylum Acidobacteriota; class Terriglobia; order Acidiferrales; family UBA7541; genus Acidiferrum. The sequence continues at coordinate 17,361 of DATLVZ010000078.1, forward strand.
CGCCGACGACCTGGAATATCGCCAACTCCCACGAATATGGCTTCTATTCCAATGTGAATCCCAACGTCGATCACCCGCGCTGGTCCCAGGCAACGGAACGCCGCCTCGGCGACATTTTTCGCCACAAGACGCTTATGTTCAACGGCTACCAGGACCAGGTCGCCAGCCTTTACACTGGCATGGATCTGAAAAAATATTACTGAGGCTGATCCGAAGCGTGCGCTCGTTTCTCTCCAACAAGTGGACCAAGGTTCCCCTCTTTCTCCTTTGCCTCGTGCCCTTTGGCCTTCTCGCAGGTCGAGCGCTCACCGGCAATCTCGGCCCAAATCCAGTTGAAACTCTCCAGCACACTACCGGCGATTGGATCCTCCGCTTCCTCATCCTCACTCTCTGCATCACGCCTCTTCGCAAACTCCTCAAGCTCCCCGAGCTGATTCGCTTCCGCCGCATGCTCGGCCTCTTCGCTTTCTTTTATGCTTGCCTCCATTTTCTCGTCTACCTCGGCCCCGATCAAAACTTCAGCTTGGCGGCCATGGGGAAGGACGTCTACAAGCGCCCTTTCATCACCGTGGGCTTTACCGCCTTCGTTCTATTAATTCCACTGGCGCTCACTTCCACCGCGGCGGCGATTCGCCGTCTCGGCGGACGCCGCTGGCAGATGCTTCATCGTTTGATTTACATCAGCGCGATTTGTGGGGTGATTCATTACTACTGGTTGGTGAAATCCGCGGTCTTGAGGCCGCTGACCTACGGAGCCATTGTCGGCGTGCTGCTACTCTGGCGCTTGGGAGATCGGTTCATTCGCCGGGGCCGCGCCATCCCCGCCGGTGCCAAAACGCAAAGCGTTCCGGCTAACACCTAGTTAACGAATTCTCAAGGACGTTTGGTGGAGGCGGTCTAGTGAACGGCCGTGGCGTCCCCGCCGCCCGGCGTAGCCAACTCGCCGAATTCCAGTCCCCAGAAGCGAGGCGCCGGCGTCAGAAACTCCACGCCAATCCTCTGACCTCTCTCGCAGGGCTCCCCTTGATATACAACGCGGCATTCCTGCTCTTCCAATGTCTCCGGGTTCGTCAAGACGATCATCTCGCCGTTATCGATCTCATGCTTCAGCATCAGCAACCCGCCGTGCGCGTTGACCACCACGGTCTCGCACGCTTCTTTAAACTTCTTGCCGTTATGCGCACGGCCTTGGGCCTGCACGCGTATCTTGTGGAAGGCCCTCCCGCTGCGTCGGTGTGTTGGAGACGTTGTTCCGTTCATACCGCCATCATCGAACGCCGGAGCAAACACCGTCCACTGGCCCTCAGGACAGGTGTTCCCCACCTGCAACCGTCTCTAACTTTGGCGGCTGGCCACGCTTTTGTGCACGCGCTTCCATTCCGTTGCCGCATTTCCTCCAGCTGCATTCCTAATGAAAGTTATTAATGAAGGTTATTCTCGGCGCCTCGTCCCGCCAATCTGTCGAGGAGTGCAGACAGGCGCAAGGTCTTTGCGGTAGGCTAGTTGTCCGACACACCTTGATGCGGAGTTTCACGGAATTTATTACTTGCATTTTGCAAGTAATACGCGGAAAATCTTTTGGCGTTTAGCAGGCGCCGAACCTTACCTGTCTGAAGGAGCTTCCCATGAGCAAAGTACGAGTTCTCGTCGGTACGCGCAAAGGCGCTTTCATACTCACTTCCGACGGAAAACGCCAAAATTGGGACGTCGCCGGCCCGCACTTTGCCGGTTGGGAGATTTACCACATGAAGGGATCCACCGCCGATCCCAATCGCATTTTCGCCTCCCAGACCAGTGGCTGGTTCGGCCAAGTCATCCAACGCTCCGATGACGGCGGCAAAACCTGGATTCAACCCGGCACTCCTCCTGGCGAGCCGACCACTGGCCCGGGCGGAACCCCCAAGGGCGAGAGCAACAAATTTGTTTACGACGTGTCCAAGGAATCGGGAAAGCCGCTCACCACGCATCAGTTCTACGATGGAACCCAACATCCCTGGGAGTTTAAGCGCGTGTGGCATCTCGAACCATCGCTCCACGATCCGGATACCGTTTACGCTGGGGTGGAGGACGCCGCGATATTCCGCTCCACGGACGGCGGAAAAAGCTGGCACGAACTTTCCGGATTGCGCGGCCATGGTACCGGCCCCCGTTGGCAGCCCGGCGCTGGCGGCATGTGCCTCCATACCATCCTCGTTGATCCGAAGAACCCCAAAAGAATTTTTGTCGCCATCTCCGCCGCAGGCGCGTTCCGCACCGACGACGGCGGCACGACCTGGCGTCCCATCAACAAAGGACTCTATTCCAAGTACATTCCCGAGCCCACCGCCGACGTCGGCCATTGCGTTCACCGCATCGCCTTGCATCCCTTGCGTCCCGATGTTCTCTTCATGCAAAAGCATTGGGACGTCATGCGCACGGACAACGCCGGCGACTCCTGGCAAAAAATCAGCGGCAACTTGCCCACCGACTTCGGCTTTGTCATCGACGTGAATGCTAATGAGCCGGATACCGTTTACGTCGTGCCCATCAAGAGCGACGGCGAGCATTTCCCTCTCGATGGGAAATTGCGCGTGTACCGCAGCAAATCCGGTGGCAACGAATGGGAAGAACTCGGCAAAGGTCTGCCCCAGCGCGATTGCTATGTGAACGTGCTCCGCGACGCCATGGCCGTCGATTCTCTGGATAAGAGTGGCATCTATTTCGGTACCACCGGCGGCCAGGTCTACGTCTCTCCCGATGGCGGTGACAACTGGGCCCCTATCGTTCGCGATCTCCCTGCCGTACTCTCTGTCGAGGTTCAGACGCTGGCATGATTCGGGTCATCCTTCCGCCGCACCTGCGAGGCCTCGCGCACATCAGCGGCGAAGTCGAACTCGATATCGCCGGCCAAGTCACGCAGCGCTCCGTTCTCGACGCCCTCGAAGCGCGCTACCCGATGCTCAGCGGCACCATCCGCGATCACGTCACGCAACAGCGCCGCCCCTTCTTGCGCTTCTTCGCCTGCGGCGAGGATCTCTCTCACGAGCAGCCCGACGCACCTCTTCCCGACGCCATCGCCTCCGGTGCCGAGCCCTTGTTGATTCTCGGTGCCATCGCCGGCGGTTAAGCGCTGGCAGTTTCCAAACTAACCCGGCACTCTGCTCATACCACGGCCTGCAAATCGTGGGGTTTTGGCCGTTCCCCCTCGTGACGAACCGCTCTCCGAAACGTCAATAGAATAGCTCCCAAGGGAATTTTGCCGGCTGCTGGCGTTGTACAGAAGCCTGTCGGACTTGGGAACCCTCGGCGGCTAACTTACGTAACCATGGTAGAGGTATGCCATGCCAAATCTTCCCGGCAGTTTACGGTACGCCCTTCGGCAGTTCCGTATGTCGCCTGTTTTTACAGCTGCGGCGATTCTAACGCTGGCCCTCGGAATTGGCGGGACCACCGCAATTTTCACCTTGATCCACGCCGTCATGCTCCGCTCGCTGCCTGTTTCGGATCCCGGCAGGCTCTACCGTGTCGGCGACGGTGATGATTGCTGCGTCGAAGGCGGTCCCCAGGACCGTTGGGGCATGTTCTCGTATTCCTTGTACGAGCGCCTGAAGACGGAAACTCCGGAGTTTGAGGAGGTGGCCGCTTTCCAGGCGGGACGCGGCCGCTTAGGCGTGCGCCTTCAAGGCGTCGAGTCGGCCGCCAGACCTCTTCGATCGGAGTACGTCAGCGGCAATTACTTCTCCACACTGGGAGTCCAGGCCTTCGGCGGGCGCATGTTCACCCCGCAGGACGACACGCCAGCTGCCTCCCCGGTTGCCGTCCTTAGCCACCGCGTTTGGCTGACAGCCTACGCATCGGATCCTTCCGTAGTGGGTTCAACGCTAGTGGTCGAGGGCCACCCCTTCACCGTAGTCGGCGTCGCTCCACCCGGATTTTTTGGCGAGACCCTCGAAAGCGATCCTCCGGACATCTGGCTTCCCCTCCAACAGGAGCCCATGATGGATGGCCAGGGCGGTCTCCTGCACCAGTCCATTTCGGCATGGCTGCGTATGATCGGGCGCTTGCGCCCGGGTGCTTCCATTGCAGGCATGGCTCCGCGCCTCACGGGCGTTCTGCGCCAGTGGATGCAATACGATTCCGGATATCCCGCCAACTGGATGTCGGACGTAATCAAGCTGCTTCCCAAGCAGGTGGTCAACGTCGTGCCTGCCGGTGCCGGCGTGGCCGTAATGAAAGAGGAGTACGGCCGCAGCCTCCAGATTCTGCTCGCTGTATGTGGGTTGGTGTTACTGATTGCTTGCGCCAATGTTGCGAACCTTTTGCTCGCGCGCGGCGTAGCGCGTCGCGGGCAGACGGCTGTGCGGCTGGCCCTGGGAGCCACGCCTCGCCAGATTGTTGGTCAAGCGCTCACAGAAAGCATTCTGCTGGCGATTGGCGGCGCGATCGCCGGACTCCTGGTGGCCACGGCGGCCGCGCGCCTCTTGTTGACGCTGGCCTTTCATAGCGCTCATTTCCTGCCGATTAGCGCCGCACCTTCGCTCATCGTTCTGGCCTTCGCTTTCGCCCTGGCGCTGGTTACCGGAATCATTTTCGGGGCGGCTCCCGCCTGGCTTGCAACGCGCACCGATCCTGCGGAAGCTTTGCGGGGTTCGGGCCGCGGTACCCGCGACCGTTCTTCCTTTGCGCGTAAAGCGCTTCTGGTTGTACAGGCTACCTTGTCCGTCGTTTTGGTCGCCGGCGCAACGATGTTGGGCCGGAGCCTGAATAAACTTGAAAATCAGGACTTCGGATACAAGGTGCAAGGGCGCGTTGAGGTGAGTATCAACCATCCTCCGGCAAGCTACACGCAACCCAGGTTGCAGGCCCTGTACCGCCAGCTCGAAGAGCATCTCAATCGTATCCCCGGAGTGCAAGGATCCGGCATGGCCTTGTATAACCCGCTCACCGACAACTGGGGCGAATTGATTATGGTGGCCGGTCATCCTCCCGGCCAATTTAACGAAAATTCGGGCGCGTCCTGGGATCGCGTAAGCGCCGACTATCTTCAGAACTGGGGCATGCAGATTGTCCGTGGGCGTTCGTTCACGGTTGCCGACAACGAAACCACGGCTCCTGTGGCCATCGTGAACGAAGCATTTGTAAAGCGTTTTTTCAAGAGCGACGAGGACCCGCTGGCCCAGCACTTCGGACTGGACATGCCTCAAAACGCCAGTATTTTCACTATCGTTGGCGTCGTGCGCGATGCCAAGTTTGCGGGTTGGGGCTTAAGTCGGCCTGCGCACCCGATGTTCTACGTGCCCCTCGCTCAGACGGTCGATTACCACGACGAAATAATGACGAGACTCGAACTGCGGTCGCACTTCATTGGTGGAATCATGCTGGTAACCAATCTTTCTCCCGGGGCACTCGAGCCGCTGCTTACCACGACGCTCGCGGAGCTGGATCCCGACCTGACCATCAACAGCATCAGGACCATGCAACAGCAAGTCGAGCTTTCTTTCGACCAGGAGCGCGCCGTCGCCAGCCTTGCCGGCCTGTTTGGGATTGTAGCTCTCGTGCTGGCTGCCGTTGGTCTCTACGGGGTCACGGCCTACACCGTTGCTCAGAGAACCAACGAAATCGGTATTCGCATGACGCTTGGCGCTGACCGCGCGAAAGTCGTTCAGTTGGTTCTGCAAGGAGCATTCAAGCGCGTTTTGGCTGGCCTCATCATCGGGTTGCCTCTGGCGGTCGGCGCCGGGCGATTGATCTCAGCCCAGCTGTATGGCGTTTCCTCTTGGGACCCGCTCGCGCTGACAGTGGCTGCGGGGGCTCTTGCGGTCTGCTCATTTTTCGCGGCCATAATTCCCGCAAACCGAGCGGCATCTATTTCGCCCATGAACGCGCTGCGAATTGAGTAACTAAACCCTGTTCTTTTGAGCTTTAATTCGTACCATTCTGGGTAAGGCGCGAGTCGCGTGCCGGCTGTTTTGCCGTCCCCGGACCGGCCATGAACCGCCCTCGGTCAGCACGCTCCGCCGTCTCCCTCTCAACCATTCCGCGACCCGATTTGCGTCGAATATTTCCCGGGGATTCCGGCCGGCACAACTCTGGAAAGCCCGAAGCTCGGATGATTGAGTACATTGAAAAATCGCGTGTCAAACGCCTATCTCAAACATGCCGCTTCTGTTGCCAGCCAGAATCATTGACTGCGCGACTATACGACCTGCACTTTGAAGTATCAGGCCGAGAATGCTTTGAATTATATATCGTGTCACGATACACTGTGCGGGCAAACCAGCTCCCGCCGGAGTACAATTGATGACTACTGAAAAAACAGGATCTCCCCGAGGTTCCGGTGTCGGCCACGAAGCCATTGATGGGGCGCTCAACAGAACGGTGCTCCAATTCGACTTCGCAAGAGAACTCGACCAGCTTCACCGGGATGAGTCATGGCAGCATCCCGCGGGGCGAAGTTCAAAAACACTCGTAAAGTACCCGGATCTGCGCATCCTGCTTATCGCTATGAAGGCGAATACGCGCATGCATGAGCATACGGCCGCAGGCAGAATCTCGGTACAGTCGCTTAACGGCCATATCCGGCTTCATTTGCCTGCTCGCGTAGTGGAGCTCCCCGCTGGGCACTTGCTCGCCCTCGATCACTGCGTGCCTCATGATGTGGAGGCAGTCGAGGACAGCGTTTTTCTGCTGACTATCGCCTGGCCCGAAAGCAGCGATAAAGTTTGAGCACGGCATGGAGCGCTGCCAATTGCCCTCGTAAACTGGAAGAGGCTGCTGCTTCTGGCACTCTCTGACGTGAGGAGAACATCACGAACGACTCGGCAAAGCGCGACTTGCTGATCTCAAACGGCTGGATCCAGGCCATTGTGATCGTCGTCTTATGCGGATTCCTTATCCTCGGAATGCTCGCGTATCGAACCTATACCGATGAGCCGCCAATCCCCGCGCAAGTTGTTGACCCCGCCGGAAGAGTCCTCTTCACCGGAACGGATGTAACTGTCGGCCAGGAAGTCTTTCTCCGCAACGGGCTCATGGAGTATGGCTCGATCTTTGGGCATGGCGCCTATCTCGGCCCGGATTTCACCGCTGACTATCTCCATCGCGCAGCCCTGATTGCGATCGATCATTATGGGGGCCCTTCCTCAGAGGCAGCCAAGCAGAAGACCATTTTAGACTTCAAAACCAATCGCTACGACGGTAGCACGCGAACCTTGTTGTATTCGCCTGCGCAAACCGAAGCGTTTGAGAAGCTTGATATCTACTATGCTAAATATTTTGGATCTCCGAACACCAAGTATGGACTACGGCCCTCGGCCATCACCGATCCTCAACGCATCAAACAACTGACAGCCTTCTTTAGCTGGTCAGCCTGGGCGGGTTCGAGCTTGCGCCCGAATTTGAATTACTCCTACACGAACAATTGGCCTCCTGAACCACTGGTTGGAAATCATCCTACTGCGGATGCGATTGTTTGGAGCGTCCTCTCCTTGATCGCCCTGCTAGGCGGCATCGGCGTCTTGCTCGCGGCATTTGGCCGGTGGAATTTCCTGGGCTGGCACGGGCGAGAAGATCAGCATGTTTCGTTCCGCGCTCCTGACGAGGTGGTCCTGACCCCTGCGCAGCGTTCCTGCGCCTGGTTCTTCTTGGTTATGGCACTTCTATTTACCTTGCAAGCGCTTCTGGGAGGCGCCACCCAGCACTATCGTGCTGAAATTGCCAATTTCTTCGGTTTCGACCTCGCGCGGGCCTTACCTTTTAACATTGCGCGAACATGGCATCTTCAGCTTGCGATTTTTTGGGTTTCCACATCGTTTCTTGCGGCCGGTATTTTTCTCGCTCCCATGATTGCCGGACGAGAACCCCGCCGTCAGAGCTGGCTCTCCTTTGGGTTACTGGCAGCCTTGGCGATCGTCGTGTTCGGAAGTCTGGCTGGCGAGTATGCGGGGATTACCGGTTGGATTCAGCGTGGATGGTCCTGGTTCGGTGCTCAGGGTTTTGAGTACCTTGATCTTGGTCGCTTCTGGCAAATTCTGCTTACGGTCGGCCTGGTTTTTTGGGTGATAATTCTTTTCCGTGGTCTTCGTGGCCGCCTGGCTTCGGATCACGTGGGCAATATGCCCTGGCTGTTCTTCTTCTCCGCTCTTTCGATTCCCGCTTTTTACGCGGTCGGCTTGCTTGCTCGGACAGACTCTCACTTCACTACTTCCGATTTTTGGCGCTTCTGGGTCGTCCATTTGTGGGTGGAAGACTTTCTCGAACTATTTACGACCATCATGGTCGCTTATATCTTTGTTCTTCTCGGCGTTGTTCATGAACGGATTGCCCTGAGAGTGGTTTACCTTGACATCCTGTTGTACTCCGCCGGCGGCGTTGTCGGGACGATGCACCACGTTTATTTCTCCGGTGAGCCGTCCATTCACATGGCTCTCGGAGCCTTCTTTTCGGCGACGGAGGTCATTCCGCTGACATTTCTCACTCTGGAAGCCTGGAGTTTTCTCCAGCTTGGTGCGCATCAGGGTTCAGACTCGCGCTCGCCATTTCCTCATTTCTGGGCGGTGATGTTTCTGGCTGCTGTTGGTTTCTGGAACTTTCTTGGTGCCGGAATTTTCGGCTTCCTGGTTAACCTTCCCATCGTCTCCTATTACGAGATCGGGACCGCCCTGACGGCTAATCACGCTCACGCGGCAATGATGGGAGTCTATGGGATGCTAGCCGTGGGGCTGGCTCTTTTCTGTTTGCGGTACATGATTCCAGAAAAACGCTGGAGCGACCGCGCGGCCAAAATCAGTTTCTGGTCCTTGAACATCGGGCTTGCCTGGATGGTCTTTGCCACGCTATTCCCGCTAGGCATCCTGCAGCTCTATCACTCGGTCAGCGTCGGGTATTTCGACGCGCGGTCGCTCGAGTTTCTCTCGAATCGTACAAACACTCTGTTGGAATGGCTGCGCCTCCCTGGAGATACACTCTTCATTCTCGGCGGAACGCTGCCCGTCCTCTATCTTTCCTGGCTCGGTGTGCGTCACATGCGGCCTCGAACTGCGCTTGATGAACCCCATGATGTGTTGTTTACAGAAATTGTTGAAACGAAAAGATCCAGCGCATGATCTCTGGTTTGCATCTCGAAGTCGTTCTTGCCGCCATCTACGCGGTATTTCTCGTTGGGGTGGCGTTCGTCTTGGAACTAATGGCCCGTCATTCTCATAAACGCTCGGAGCGCTACCGCAACGCCGGGTTTGCTTACTTCCCCAAAATGGATCTGTGGGAATGTCCCGCCGGCCGGCAATTGCCGCGTATCGAAACAGACTACCAGCGCCGCATTGTTCACTATCGTGCGCCCGCGGAGGCGTGCAATGCATGCTCCCTCAAGAATAATTGCACCGATTCCAACGAAGGGCGTCTTTTGAGACGTCATTTGGATTCGTGGGTCGAATCTGAACTTCGCCGGTTCCATCGCGGAATTTCGCTTGCCTTGTTACTTCTGGCCACGGTCATTCTCTTGGCTGAGACAATTCGGCACGCTGAACCCCGCGAATTTCTCTTCGTCGGTGGTCTACTGATTCCTATAGGCATCGCCGAGATAAAACTCTTTGCTTCTTTTCTCACGCATCAAGAGTCATAGTCAAAATGCTTCTCGTCTTCACGATTGGACACTCCACGCGTACCTGGAAGGACTTTCTAGAACTGCTGCGTGTGCACCGCATTAAGCGTGTAATCGACGTGCGCAGTATTCCCCGGTCCCGCCGCAACCCGCAGTTCAACCGAGATACCTTATCTGCAAAGCTGCGCTCCGCCAGAATTGGCTATGTGCACTTGCGTAAGTTGGGCGGCCTGCGCCACGCGCGGCGCGATTCGCCGAATATGGGGTGGCGCAATACGTCGTTTCGAGGATTTGCCGACTATATGCAGACACCAGATTTTGAGTCTGGGTTGCAGCGGTTGATCAGATTAGCGAAGCAGAAAAGGAGCGCGTTGATGTGCGCGGAAGCGGTTCCCTGGCGTTGCCACCGTTCGCTCATCGCTGACTCGTTAGTCGCTCGCGGTATTCCCGTAGCCGACATTATTAGTGGGAAACGTTCCCAAGCTCACGCTCTCACTTCGTTTGCGAGTGTCCGCGGAAATCGCATTACTTATCCCTCGTAATGACTAACGCGGCCTGCGATCCTCACGATCCAAAATCGGCGTGCTAGGAAGCTGGGAAAGCATCGGGCCGCCGTCATTTGGACGTGTTGCGAGAAGAATGGCCATCGCCGGCGCTTCTCCTTTCCATCGCAATGAACCTACGAACGACTGTCGCGATATTCCTGCCGCTCATCTGACTCTTCGCGTCTCGCCCGCTTGTGCGCAAGGCAGGCCCGGCCCTAGAATGGGAAATAGCAGTTGAGAGCCGCTTGGCAAGTCCGCACTCTTTCTGCTGTCCGATACATTCGCTTCAAGTTTCGTGGGAATTTATTCGAAAGGACTCACTGCCCCCGAGAGCCCCTCTTATGAACCTTGCTGAATTCATAGAAAATAATCGTGACAAGCATTTGGCGGAGCTGTGCGAATTTTTGCGAATCCCCAGCGTGAGCGCCAAGAGCGAACATAAACCCGATATCGAGCGTGCCGCCCGCTGGGTTGCGGATCATTTGCGCGCCGCCGGTTTCCAAAAAATTGAAATCGTTCCCACCAATCTCCATCCTCTCGTCTATGCCGAATCTCTCGAAGCTCCTGGAAAACCGACCGTACTCTTTTACGGCCACTACGACGTTCAGCCGCCCGAACCGCTCGATCTTTGGACTTCGCCCGCGTTCGAACCCACCGTTCGCAACGGTAACCTGTTCGGCCGCGGAACCGCGGATGACAAAGGCCAGGTGCACATCCACCTGAAAGCGCTCGAATCCATTCAGAAAGTGAACGGAAAACTTCCCATCAACGTAAAAGTGCTGATCGAAGGCGAGGAAGAAGTCGGAAGCGTCAGCCTGTGGGACTACGTGCAGAAGAACAAAGAGAAGTTGAAGGCGGACGCTCTCGTCGTTTCCGATACATCCATGCTCGCGAAGGGTGTGCCTTCCATCACCTATGGACTGCGCGGCCTGAATTACTACCAGATCGAAATCACCGGCCCTATCCGAGATCTCCACTCCGGTGTTTACGGAGGGGCTGTCCCCAATCCGTTGACCATTCTCACCGAACTCTTCGCCAAACTTCATGACAAAAATTTCCGCGTTACCGTCCCAGGCTTCTACGATAAAGTTGCAAAAATCTCCGCTCCCGAACGCAAAGCGCTGATTGCGCTGCCCTGGAAGAAAAAAGCGTTCGAAGAAGCCGTTGGAGCCCCGGGTTATGCGGGTGAAAAGGGTTTTTCCATCGTCGAACAACTCTGGACCCGTCCAACTCTCGAGCTGAACGGGATTTGGGGCGGCTATCAGGGCGAGGGCGCAAAGACGGTGATCCCTTCGAGGGCTTACGCGAAATTCTCAACGCGCCTCGTTCCCAACCAGGATCCCCACGCCATTGCAAAGCTCGTGGAAAAGCTCGTTCGCAAACTTTTGCCGAAGACCGTTAAGTGCAAACTCGAGGTGCTGAGCACCGGCAAGCCCTGGGTAGCGCCGTTTCATGCGCCAATTTTCAAGATCGCCCAGGGCGCCCTCGAAAAAGGATTTGGCAAAAAGGCTGTCTTCATCCGCGAGGGCGGCTCCATTCCTTTTGTGACGCAGATGCATGACACTTTTAAAGTTCCGTGCGTGCTGCTCGGTTTTGGCCTTCCGGACGAAAACGCGCACGCTCCCGACGAGCACATCGCTCTCGAAAATTACTTCGGTGGCATCAAGGCTATCGCCCACTTTTATACGGATCTCGCCGCGCTTTGAGGCCGAGCGCCGCCGCCCCGCCTGCGCAGCCAGCGTTATAGCGGGTTTTTCACAGGCACGTCTCAAAAAGCCGCATTTTTCCGGCCTTTTTTGCAGTTTTTCCTTGCGTTCTACTTTCACCTTGGCTATAGTGCCTTGCGGCCCGAGTTTTTTACGCTCACCCAGGGGGATTTCGCTCGCGGCCTGCCCCGCTCTCAGCGGGGTGGAAAGTAAATACAGGAGGATAAGCAGACTAGATGGCAGCCAAGCCAATGAGCAAGAGCAAGATCGTGTCGCACATCGCCGAGAAGTGCGGCACACCCAAGAAGACCGCGGTTCTCTTTTTCGAAGAGCTCTTCAAACTCGCGGTCAAAGAATGCAAGGGCGGTGCGGGAAAGTTCGTTATTCCGAACATCGGCCGCGCCGTGAAAGCGCACCGCAAGGCGCGCATGGGCCGTAACCCCCAGACGGGCGAAGCCATCAAGATCAAGGCCAAGACCGTGGTTCGTCTGCGTCCAGCGAAGGCGTTCAAGGACGCCGTACTGAAGTAGATTCCCTGATTTCAGGGAACCGGCCCTGACACAGCGCTCCAGAATCGGCAAGCGCCGTTGTTTTAATTTTCGGCGCCGCCGCTTTGGACCGAGCTAGGTGCCTGGGTGGATGTCCCGATTGAGTTTGCCCCCGATGGCTGGAACGATCAGGCGGTCGGGGGTTTTTTCTTGCCAGGACGCCCGAAACACGCGAGATATCACCCTTGAGCTGGCGCGAATTTCCCGGCCGACATACGGGGATGTCCGACCCGAGCTTAGCGCGGCCGTGCCTATGCGTTAGAGCGTTTTCACGTAAGCGATGACGTCCTTGATCTGCTGCTCGTCCAGAGCATCCTTGAAGGGAGGCATCAACGAATCGCCATTTTCAATCCAGGTTTTCAGGGTCGCGTCCGTGACCTTATTGTTGTTCACGGAAAACGTGCCGCGCTTGGAAATTCCTTTCAGTCCGGGCCCGATTTTTTTGGCGTCGCTATCCGCAAAGTGGCACATGGAACATTTCTGGTCGAACACTTCCTTGCCTTTGGCTGAAGAGACGGAGGATTTGCTCGGAGTGGTTTTTTTCGAAGCCCGCTTTGCCGGCGGATCCTGCGCCATGACCGCTACTGTCATGCCCAATATCGCGATCCCAAGAACCAGATAATTTCGCTTCACGTCTCCCCCTTCATATTCGCACGCTGAGTACAACTCCATCTTCTCTTTTTATGGATGCAATTTCCACCCCCGGACCCGTCACAAAGGACAGGTTCTCCGGGCGCACCGATGGAACTCTCGTACTTTTGACCCCGCCAAAACCGTGTGTTAACTCTAGGTCATGAGCCAGGAAACCTTGACGAGAGCCTGGGAAATCCTTCAAGACGCTTATCAGGCGCAAATGGAGGGAGACTACGACCGGGCCGTCGAGCTCTACCAATCCTCGCTCGAACTACACCCGACCGCCGAGGCTTATACGTTTCTCGGCTGGACCTACCATTTTCAGGGCCGCATCGAAGACGCCATCGCGGAGTGCAAGCGCGCGATCGAAGTCGATCCGGAATTCGGGAATCCCTACAATGACATTGGGGCATACCTGATCGAGCTTGGACGATACGATGAAGCGATTCCGTGGCTCGAACAAGCCACAGAAGCGCGCCGCTATGAGCCGCGCCATTTTCCTCATTACAATCTCGGCCGCGCGTATCTTGGCAAAGAGATGTATGGCCGCGCGATGAAGTGTTTTCAAGAGGCGCTCGAGGTCGAGCCGCGGTATTCGCTGGCGCGGCAAGCTCTGGATTCTCTTCGCCGCATGGTGAATTGAGAAGAGAGTGAGCAGTACGTAGTGAATAGTGAATAGCCCGGGTAGCAAAATTCGCGGCCGAATATTTACAGCTCACAGCGGACAGTCGACAGCTAGAAAAATCCCAAAAAACAATTTGAACGTTTTGTTCGGCCTCGAAAAGGTGTGGACCGCAACACGCGGAATTAAGACGCGGAGTTGGCACGATATATCGTGCCCCTACGAGCGCCGTTGAATCCAGGCTTCTCGTACTTAGAGAATGGCCCGTCATTTTGCCGGCTCCTGGGCGGGGGGCTTCACTACGCGGTCGTAAATCCACAGCAGAAGGGCCGTCAGGAGGCCCACAACTGCAAACACCCACCACATTTGCTGAGGGTGAGCGCTCCCCTCGTAACGGTGGACCAGAAATCCGCCGAGGGGACCCGCAATGAAATAACCGATGCCGATCGGTAGAAACGCATAGCCCATGTACAAACCCTGCTGGCCGGAGGGAGCGAGCCGAGAGACGTATTCGTAATAGCGGGAGACCTGCGTGGTTTCACCAAGGGCCACGAATACCAGCGCCACTGCGAACAGCATCACTGAAGAATGAAGCGCGGGAAAGATCCAGGCGAGACCCGTTATCAGAATTCCGAGGGTCATGACCGTGAAGGCCGGCAATTTTCGCGTAGCAAAGGCTACCGCGATTTGAAAGCAGATTACGAATGTGGGGTCGATGGAAAGCAACAGGTCGGTATTTGCATCGGGATTGATGAACTTGTGGATAAACAGCGGGACGGAAATGTACTGTTGCCAGAACATGACAAAGAATCCCGAAAAAATTACGAGGAAGGTGACGAACCGCAGATTTGTCAGGACCACGAACATGTTTCTTATCGCGCTGAAAAGACTGGCAACTTTCTCCTCTCCAGAACGTGACGGCTCGCGGTAGAAAAACAGCGTCGCCCAGAACATCAGGAAGACGCTCAAAGCGGCCACGCGAAACACGTTTTCGACGCCCCAGCCCAGCTGCTTGCGAACCAGGAAGGCCACGATGGGGCCGATAGCTCCACCGATGTTCACCAGCGTGTAATAAATCGAATAGCCGATGGAACGAACGTTCTCGGAGGAAGCCCGCGCCGTGGTGCCTGCCACACACGGCTTCACGACGCCCGGTCCGAGTGCCGGAATCATCAGTATGGCCAGGACCAGCCATTTGTCCGTAAGCGCATGGCGAAGGGGCTCCATCCAAGCCGCGCTAAGAGAGCCGAGGAGGAAATAACCGACCGACATGATCAAGTAGGCGAACAGCAAAGCACGTCGGAATCCGAAGCGGTCTGCCAATGTGCCGCCCAGAATCGGCAGAAACCAAACCACCAAACCAAAGGTGCCGACCAACCAGCCAGTGAGTTCGCTGGAAAAACGAAGCTGCTCGTTGAGATACACGGCAAGCACGGCGGTGGTGGCGTAGTAGGCGATACGCTCGAAGATTTCGCTGAAGTTGGCGACCCAGAAGGGACGCTCGAACCCGGTGCGAATTTCTTCAAGACGCTGGCTAAAGCTCATTGGTCCCCCTGAATGAGGTGCGGGGATTGTACTTGAAGAGTTGGAAAGTCGAAGGTTGAAAGTTGAAAGTAGTATGGCCCGCCCAGAAAGTGCAGGTGTGTTTCGAGACGGCTAGCCCCGAAACGGCAAGGGGCGCTGCTGCCGACCAGGCACCGGAAGGGAGACCGAGGCGATTTGAGAGGAGGGGAGAGCCCCACTCCCGGGTACACAGAGAACTGTGAAGTAAATATATGAACAGATTGGAGTTGCGAGCGGTGCTGTGCATGCACAGGCGAGAAACTGTGGAAAAAACAGGAAGGGATTGGGCGGCAGACCTAAGCACGGGAGTACACCCCCATATGTGACGGAAACTGTGCGCAGGTGCATGTAAAAAAAGGGGTTGCGACGATTCCTGCGTAACGGGAAGGATGCATGGGGTGGCGGCGGACCGGAAAGGCAGAACGATCGGGGCGTTGGGTGAACAAATCGACCGGGGCGAGGTAGACGGGGGGCAAAACCCTTCAAGGTTCGAGGTGAACATAGAGAATGATAGCAGGGAAGTGGATTACTGTCAAGGTACAGTACCTGGGTACTTATCATTCGAATGACACGCGGGGAAGTTGAGGCGATAGAAGGAGTTGGAGAGAATTTTGCAGTTTGGTGAGACAGTGAGCCTAGGCTTGAGCGAACAGACCGCAGACTGCGGGTAAGAGAGTAAAAACACCCAGGTGCAAAACCGGCACCGAGGGCACCCGGCGGCGGCTGGCGCGGCGAAGGATGTGGGGTTAGCGGCAGAGGGAGTCGAACTGGATGGTTGTAACGGGTTCGGCGGGGACGGACATTTTGCGTTTTAGCATGGCGGCTTCGAGGTCTTCGGGGGCGGGGGGTAGTTTAGGATCGGTGTCGACGCGGTAGAAGCGGTCGCGTTCGGCTCTGGGAAGAGAGATGAACTTGACGCCGCGGGAGCGATAGAAGTCGAGGAGTTTGGGGAGCATTTCGGCGTCGAAGGCGCCGATGTGCATGAGCAGGACGTAGGGGATATCGCGTTTGTAGAGGGATTGGGAAAGTCCGCGATAGAAATCGAAATTGGCGCGCGCGGCGTCGAGATAGGTGGATTGAAGCTGGGCGATGGAAGCGTTGTCGGACTTGGCGACGCAGCGAGCGTAGGGGTCGTTCCATTGATAATCGTCGAAATTCATGGTGACGGCGGCGATTTTGTAACCGCGCTGGGCGAGGAATGCGCGAACGCCGTCGTGTTTGGCGGGCGTGTCGCCTTCGGCGAGATAGGGGAAGCGGAACCAGTGCCAGTCCTTGTGCTTCATCATTTTGGCGAGCAGGGGTTCGTTGCGAGTGACGTTGGCTTCGAAATCCTCGAGAGAATTTTGATCGAGGTTCATGTGGGACCAGGTGTGGTTGCCGAGAGGATTGCCGGCGTCGCGCCAAGCCTGGAGCACCGGGAGATCCTGAGGCTCGGTTTCGAGGGTGGCGGCGTTCACGAAGCCGTAGGTGGGAGGAACATGGGCGTCGCGGAGCGCGGCCAGGATTTTTGTGGCGATTTCGGCGCGCGTTTCTCCAGGAGGGAGCAGACCGTGGGCGGGAAGATCGTCGAACGTGAAAGCGATGCGCGGATGGGCATTGGAGAAAGAATGTGAGGAGGAATGTGAGGAGGAATCGGCGGAAGGAGTTTGTGCGTTGGCGATGGCGGCAGAAAAGCAGAACGCAGCGACTGTGAGCGCGTATTGGAGCAGGCGGGGGAAGGTTTGACGTGGAACGCAGAAGGAAAACATGCGGGCTCACCGGGCCGGACAGAGTGAATCCGAAAAGCGAAAGTAAAAAGTAGCAGGAATGGGATGAGGATGTCCAATGCAGGAGCGAGAGGGTAGAATGCGCGGCGGTGAGAAGGAGACAGACTGAAGTCTGTTCCACCGTCGATGGTCGGCGGAGCGCGGAGGGAAATGTGAAGGGGAGAAGCGTTTGGATAGCGACGATCGCGATGATCGCGGGTGAATTGTTTGCCGGTGTGGCGAAAGCGCAGAAGCCGCCGCTCTTGCTGGAGAAGGATGTGGCGGCTTTGGCGAATGAGTTGAGCGGGGAGACGGCGAAGAGGAATTTGGAAGTGATTGCGACGTTTCACCGGCAGCGCGGGTCGCGGGGATTTCACGCGGCGGCGGAGTTGGTGGCGGAGCGGGCGCGGGCTTATGGGTTGAGCGATGTGCGGATATTGGAGTTTCCGGCGGATGGGAAGATTTTTTATGGGACGCAGAGATCGCGGCCGGCGTGGGACGCGGAGGTGGGGGAGTTGTGGGAACTTGACTCGGTTGCAGCGGGTTGCTATGAAGCCGCGCATACGAAACCACAATCAGACGAGGAAGCTCGCAAAGTGATTGCTGTCTTGCTAAAGGAGGATTGTGATCCAGAGCTCCACACCGGGCGACTTGTGGCGAGTTATGAGGGGGAGCCGGTGGTGTTGGCGGAGGACAGCGAGTCGGCGGATGTGACGGCGGATTTGGTGGATGTGGGCGAGGGGATAAAAGAGAGCGACTACGCGGGGAAGAACGTAAAGGGGAAAATTGTTTTGGCGAGCGCGCAGCCGGGGGCGGTGCAGGATTTGGCAGTGGGGAAGGTTGGAGCGGCGGGAATTGTTAGTTATGCGCAAAACCAGAAGACGGCTTGGTGGGGCGAGGACGAGAATTTGATTCGGTGGGGGCACTTGGAGACGTTCTCAGAGCACAAGACGTTTGCGTTCATGGTGTCGCTGAAGACGGCGCGGGGGATGCGCGAGCGGTTGGCGCATGGAGAGAAGATTACGCTCCATGCGGTTGTGAAGGCGGGACAGTATGCGGGGAATTATGAAGTGGTGACGGCAACGATTCCGGGGTCGGATGCGAAGTTGAAGGAGGAGGAAGTCGCGTTTTCGTGCCACCTGGATCATCAGCGGCCGGGAGCGAACGACAATGCGAGCGGATGCGTGACGATCTTGGAGGTGGCGCGGACTTTGCAGAAATTGATTGCGGAGGGGAAATTGGCGCGGCCGGCGCGGACGATAAGGTTTATCTGGCCGCCGGAGATTGAGGGGACTTTGGCGCTGCTGAATGGGAAGCCGGAGTTTGCGAAACGGATCAAAGCGGTCATTCACATGGACATGGTGGGAGGTGGGCCGGAGACGAAGGCAGTGTTCCACGTGACACGCGGGCCGATGAGTTTGCCTTCGTTTGTGCATGACGTAGCGTGGGCGTTTGCGGAGTTTGTGAACGAGGAGTCGTACAAATTTGCGGCGACGGGGAAGGCGGAATATCCGTTCGTGGCGCCGGAGGGCGGTAAGGAGCCGCTGCGGGCGGAGTATTCCGCGTACACGATGGGGAGCGACCACGATGTGTATCAGGATTCGTCATTCGGGATACCGGCGATTTATTTGAATGATTGGCCGGACCGGTACATCCACACGAATTTCGATACGGCGGCGAATATTGATACGACGAAATTGAAGAGGGCGGCGTTTATTGGGGCGGCTAGCGGGTATTTTTTGGCGGGCGATCTCTCGAAACATGGCGAAGACCTCGCTATGGCAGTAAAAAGAGGTGAATTACTCCGGCAGGTTCAGAAGGCCACCAGAGACCAAAGTCTCTCGAAACTCGACAGAGAAGACGCTGAGGCGGGATATTGCTACTACGAGCGCGAGATAGACGAGCAGTTGACCGAATTGAGCAAGAACACGAAAAAGCCAGGAGAGCCAGCAAATGAAGAGAGAAGATGTTTCACGGACCATCCAGCTTTTGACGCTCCGACAGAAGAAGCAAGAGAAAAGCTAGTGTCGTACAAACGAAAGGCAGAGCCAAAGGGGCCGCTGGCGGTATTTGGGTATGACTATTTTGAAGATCATGCAAAGGCCGCGGGCGTGGCTACGCCAAGACTGCTCAGTTTTGGGGGGTTGTGGGGCAGCGGGGAAGAGTATGGGTACGAGGCGCTTAATCTCGTCAACACGGCGCATTCTCGAGTGCGTATCTGGGAACAGGTGTCGGCGGAGTACGGGCCTGTGCCATATGAGCTGGTTGTGGAGTATTTGAGGGCGTTAAAGAAGATTGGAGTGGTGGCGGAAGTGAAGTAGGAGGAGACGAAAAGCGAAATTAGAAATACGAAACGCGAAAAGCAGATTCCTCGCTACGCTCGGAATGACAATTTTGGTTTGGCGCTCGGAATGACACCCACTTAACACATGACAATCACTGAAGGAACGATTGCGGAGAGGATTGAGCGGTTGCCGCTGGGGGGATTTCACCGGCGGTTCATTGGGCTGGTGTCGCTGGGGAACTTTTTTGATTTGTACGACATTTTTATTGTGGCGTACATCGGCGCGGCGCTGCAAACGTCTGGTTTTCTTTCGCTGAGACAATTTACTTTTTTTGTGGCCGTGGGATTTTTGGGGATGTTTGTGGGGACGGTTGTGTTCGGGATGGGGAGCGACCGGATGGGGCGGCGGAGCGCGTTCATTTTGCTGCTGCTGATTTATTCGGTGTTTACGTTTGCGGATGCGTTTGCGCCGTCGGCGGGCTGGTTGATTGGGTTGCGATTTTTTGCGGGGATTGGGATCGGCGCGGAGATCGTGGTGGTCGATACGTATGTCACGGAGGTGGTGCCGAGCTACGCGCGTGGGCGGTATGTGGCGATCACGCAGGTGGCGGGATTTTGCGCGGTGCCGGTGGCGGCGGTGCTGTCGCGCGTGCTGGTGCCGACGCATTTTCTGATGAGCGGATGGCGATGGGTGATGGTGATTGGAGCGTCGGGGGCGCTGCTGACGTGGTGGTTCCGGCGGCGATTGCCGGAGTCGCCGAGATGGCTGGAGACCCGGGGACGTGTGGCGGAGGCGGATGCGATCATGTCGGGGTTGGAGAACGAATCGTTTTCTTCTGCGGGAAGAAGTGGGGAGTGGCGAGTGAGGAATGGCGAGAAGGAAGAGAATGGCAGGTCCTTCGCTACGCTCGGGATGACAGAAAAAGAAAGCGGGATGAGGAACACGAACGGCCAGGTGGGAAGAGGATCGTTTGGGGAGTTGTGGAGGAGGCCTTATCTTTCGCGGACGGTGATGCTGGTGATTTTTCAGGCGCTGCAGACGATCGGGTTTTATGGGTTTGCGAATTGGGCGCCGACATTCTTGTTGAAGAGGGGAGTTTCGCTGCTGCATTCGCTGGAGTACACGATGTTAATTGCGGTGGTGTCGCCCATTGGGCCGTTGCTGGGGGCGTGGACCTCGGATCGATTCGAACGGAAGTGGACGATTGTGGTGCTGGCCTTGCTTGTGGCGGGACTGGGGATCGGATTTGGAAATTCGATTGCGCCTGCCGCGGTTGTGGGATTTGGGGCGCTTTTAACTTTGGCGAATTATTGGTTTTCGGCGGCGTTTCATGCGTATCAAGCGGAATTGTTTCCCACGAGGCTGCGCGGGACGGGCGTGGGATTTACTTATAGCTGGAGCAGATTGAGCGCAGCGTTTACTTCGATTTTGATTGGGGCGGTTTTGGTGCATGGAGTGCCGGCGGTGTTTGCGATGCTGGCGGTGGCGATGGGTTTGGTGGCCATTGTGGTGGGAACAATGGGGCCGGCGACAAATCGGTTGGTGTTGGAAGAGATTTCGGGGTGAGAAAAGAAAGAAAGAAAGAAAGAAAGAAGGAAGGAAGGAAGGAAGACTAAACGCCAAGGGTGAAGATCTAGGAGAGAGAGCTCTCGCGAGCGGCGTTTTCACCAGGATAAAGGAGCACAGGCTGAAGCCTGTGTTACTGGCGGGTGTGCTAGCATCGGGGATTGCGTTTGAGCGAGGAATGGCGTAGATGGCGGCGACGATGAAGGCGTTGCGGAAAATGCGAGCGGGGCGGGGATTGTCGATGGAAACCGCGCCAGTACCAGCGATTGGCGCGGCGGACGTTTTGGTGCGGGTGAAAACGGCGTCGATCTGCGGAACGGATTTGCACATTTACGGATGGGACCGGTGGTCGCAGGGGCGGATTAAACCGCCCTTGACGCTGGGGCACGAGTTTTGCGGGGTGGTGGAGAGCGTAGGCGATAAAGTTACGGCAGTGAAGGCCGGAGACTTCGTGAGCGCGGAGATGCACGTGAATTGCGGACACTGCCACCAGTGCCGGCTGGGCGAAGCGCACATTTGCCAGAATTTGCGCATTATCGGAATCGATCAGGATGGAGCCTTCGCGGAATTCGTGAAGATCCCCGCTTCCAACATCTGGAAGCTCGATCCGGCGATTCCGGAGCATTACGGGGCCATTCTCGATCCGTTGGGGAATGCGGTACATACGGTGCTGGCCGGGCCGATTGCCGGGCAAACGGTGCTAGTGACGGGAACCGGGCCGATTGGATTGATGGCCATCGCGGTGGCCAAGGCTTGCGGGAGTTCGACAGTGTTTGCGACGGAGACGAACGAGAACCGGCGGGCGATGGCGAAAAAGATGGGCGCGGATGTGGTGCTGAATCCGGCGACTGAAGATGCCGTTGCGCGAATTCTCACGGAGACAAACGGAACGGGAGTTGATGCATTGCTCGAAATGAGCGGGAATCCCACAGCAATTCAGCAAGGATTTAAGGCGCTGCGCGCAGGCGGCCGGGCCTCGCTGCTGGGGATACCGACGGAGAATGTGCCGCTGGATTTGGTGAGCGATGTGATTTTCAAAGGCGCAACGGTGCAAGGGATTTATGGGCGGCGGATGTATGAAACGTGGGTGCAGATGACAGCGCTGTTGAAGGCCGGGCGGCTGGATTTGGAACCGCTGTTTGGGGAGCGAGAACCGCTGGAAAAGTTCGAAAATGCGTTTGCAAAATTGCAAGGCGGGCTGGCCGGGAAAATTCTGCTGTACCCGAACGGGATTTCTCGTTAGCACGCTGCCGGACTTCTTCCGAAATCTGCGAACACTAAAATGAGTACACCCATTACTGCCTCTCCTCTGGCTGGAACTACTCTTGGAACCGGCAAGAGCAGTTTCGTGATCGCGGAATGGCGGGATGCGGGCGGTCCGCAGGGGCCACCTCGTTTTATTGCACCGCTCCATTTGCATCATGAGGATGACGAGGCTTGGTACGTCCTCGAAGGAGCACTTTGCGTGAAGGTCGGAGACCAGGATGTGGAAGCGAAGGCCGGATCGGCGGTGTTCGTACCGCGCGGAACTCCGCACACTTATTGGAATCCGGGACCCGGCCCGCTTCGATATCTGCTGGTGATGACGCCTCGAATTTATGAGTTGATACAGGCGATACACGCGATGAAAGAGCGCACGCCTGGCGCGATGAAAGAGATATTCCGAAAATACGACTCAGAGCTGCTGTAACCCGAGGCGTGGTGTAACGAGCAGAAGTTTGTCCCAGGTGCTGCGGATGGAGCAAAATAGTTCCACCGGCAAATTCGTCCCCACAGGAGCAACGCTATGTCCGAAACAGGTACGCAAACGACGAAGAAAAGCCCGACGCAATACATTTCCGAGCAATTGAATGAGTTGCGGGCGAAGGGCGTGGCACCGAAGCTGCGCGTGCTGGACGGCGAGAACAAGCCGGTATGCATGATCGACGGAAAGGAAGTCATCAATCTCGCTTCGAACAACTATCTGGGGCTGACGACGCACAAAGCATTGCGAAAGGCCGCTCTGGATGCGGTGAAGCGGTACGGCGTGGGAGCGGGAGCCGTGCGGACGATCGCGGGGACGATGAAGATTCACATGGAGTTGGAGGAGCAGATCGCGCGGTTCAAGAACGTGGAAGCTAGCGTGGTGTTTCAGTCCGGGTTCACAGCGAATGCCGGAACGGTTTCCGCGGTGCTCGGCAAAGAGGATCTAATCATCTCGGATGAGCTGAATCATGCGTCGATTATTGATGGGGCGAGGCTTTCGAAAGCGACCATCAAAGTGTTCAAACACAAGGACGTTGCGGACTGCGAGCGGATTTTGAAGGAGAACGCCGAGTTTCCGGGGAAGAAACTGATTATTACGGACGGCGTTTTTTCGATGGACGGAGATATCGCGCCGCTGCCGGCGCTCTGCGACCTCGCGGAAAAGTACAACTGCATCATGATGGTGGACGACGCCCATTCGAGCGGGGTGCTGGGGCGCGGCGGGCGTGGGACTGTGGATCATTTTGGTTGCCACGGACGCGTGCATATTCAAGTCGGAACGCTGAGCAAGGCCATCGGCGCGATGGGCGGATATGTCGCCGGATCGCGCGACCTGATCGATTTTTTGTATTTGCGCGCGCGGCCATTTCTCTTTTCGACGTCACATCCGCCCGCTACGGTGGCGGCGTGCCAAGCGGCGTTTACGTTGCTGGATTCGCCCGAGGGAGAGAAGTTGGTTAAAAAGCTGTGGGCAAATACGAAAATGTTCAAGCGGGAACTGAAGAAACGCGGCTTCCAATTTAAGGTGAGCGAAACGCCGATTATTCCGATTCACGTGGGAGACGCGGCGAAGGCATATGAATTTTCGAAGAAGTTGTTTGACGCAGGTGTTTACGCCCCAGCGGTCGGCTTCCCAACGGTGGCGGAAGGCAAAGCACGTCTGCGTGCGATCGTTAGCGCTACTCACAAGCGTGAACAGCTGTTGCGGGCCGCCGAGATACTTGCTGAAGTTGGGAAGCCCCTGGGCATCATCTGAAGGGAAGAATCAGCCGAGCCTCACGAGTTTGCGGCGATGTAAAACCTACCGGCGATGAGGTGAATTTTCGGTACTAAGGGGCCTCGAGCGCCGCCCGAATTTATCTCTATCTTATTGATTGTAAAAACTTTAACTTGTGGCATTGACCTTGCCTCTATCAAATCGGCTCCGCATGACCCTTATACAGAACAGGGCCTAACTCAGCTCGGACGACCTGAACCTAATTTTTAGGAGGGATCAGTATCATGAACCGATTTGGACTAACACTCTTCGCCGCAGCTTTGATCACCGGGCCCGCGTCAGCGAACGCCGCCGCAGGGCCGCAGGCGGGAGCGCAAACTGGCACGCAATCGAGCACTTCCACTTCCGCGGATGTCAGCAAGCAAGGAGCGCAAGCCTCCGCGAATGGCTCGACGTCGGCCTCCGGGTCGGCAAACGCCGGCGCAAATAGCGCCGCACTCGCTGGCGGGTCGACGTTCAACGCTGCGCTGAGCGCACCGCTTGATTCAAAAAAATGCAAGCAAGGTGATCCGGTAAAAGCTCGCACGACCGAGCCCGCGAAGTCAGGCGGCAAGACAGCATTTCCAAAGGGGACCAAGCTGGAAGGGCACGTGACGCGGGCCTCGTCACGAGCAAAAGGAGACTCGGAATCGGCGATTGGAATTGTATTTGACAGGGCCATCCTAAAGAACGGCGAGGAAGTTCCCTTGAACGTGGCGATTCAGGCGATTGCTTCGACACAAACGAGTGCAGCTGTGGCGGGATCTGATTTCGATTCCATGGGAAGCGCAGGTGCATCGGCGGTGGGTTCGGGAATGGCTGGAGGACGCGGCACGCTGGGAGGTGTAGCTTCCACTGCGGGTGGTGCGGCTGGTGCCATCACAAATACAGCCGCCAACGTTGGAGGAACTGCGGGCGGTGCTTTGAACTCGGCTGGGAATGCAGCGGGAGGAGTATCTGGCACGTCAAAGGGAGCTATCGGCGGTTTGAACTCCGCAGGGCAGCTTACGTCCGGCAGCCAGGGCGTGTTCGGTTTGAACGGGCTAAGTTTGAGCTCCGCGGCAGCAAACAGCACGCAAGGCTCGTTGATTACTTCGGCGGGGAAAAACGTCCATCTCGAAAGTGGCACGCGCATGCTGCTCGTTTCACAAGCGCAGGCGGGAGCGGAGCCAGCCAGTGGTTCGAAAAAGCCTAACTCCGAACAGTCTGAACCGCGATCCAAGCCCGACCGGCCAAATCAACAATAAACAAAATCTCAGGCTCCCCACGGGCCCCTCGATTCTGAAAAGCTTTCGCGGGGTCCGTTTCTTTTCTCGACGATTGAATCACGGCAATCCGGGCACCGCTGCTTTGCTATACTCGCCGCATGCCTTCCGCGCCAAAAAAACTGTTCCTCGTTGACGCGATGGCGCACATCTACCGCGCGTTCTTTGCTCCAATGCCGCAGCGTCTGACCGGGCCCGGCGGTACGCCCACCAATGTGCCATTCCTCTTCGGCAACATTCTTCGCAGGCTCATTAAAGATTACCAGCCGGACTTTATCGGCATCGTGTTCGATCCTCCCGGAGCGACGTTTCGCGACAAGCTGTTTGAAAAATATAAGGCGCAACGGCAGCCGATGCCGGACGAAATGCGGGTGCAATTGCCATTCGTGCGGCGGTTATGCGAGGCGATGAGGCTTCCGATTCTCGAGGTTCAGGGATACGAAGCAGACGACGTGATCGGCGCGATGGCGGTGCAGGCCGCAAAAAAGAACCTGGACGTGCTGGTGATTTCGAACGACAAAGACATGATGCAGCTGGTCGGGAAGAATGTGCGAACGCTGAGGACGGGATCGGGGGGAGCGAAAGCGGACATCATCGTCGACGAAAAGAAAGTGGAAGAAATCCTCGGCGTGCCGCCCGAGCAGGTTGTGGATTACATGGCGCTGCTGGGGGACAACATCGACAACATTCCGGGAGCGAAGGGCATCGGTGAAAAAGGGGCGGCGGAGCTGATCAAGAAATATGGGAGCGTCGAGAAAGCGCTGGATCACGCCGATGAAGTTCCCAATAAGCGTTACCGGGAAGCGCTGCAGCAGCAGCGCGGGCAGGTGATGATGTCGAAGCAGTTGGCGAAGATTGCGACGGATTTACCGCTGCAGCTCGATTTGCATGCCCTGGAGAGGCGCGAGCCGGACGTCGAGGCGCTTGGCGCGCTCTATCGCGAACTTGGCTTCAATTCTCTGTTAAAGGAGTTGAGCGCGGAGGGATTGGCGTCGTCCGCTCCCGCAAGCGCGGAGCCCAGCGTAAAGGCGGACTACGCCGCATTTGCTGGCGCTGCTGATTTTCGGGCCTATCTTGGAAAATTGCCGGCGAAGCAGCCGCTGGCGGTTTGGCTGAATCTCGAACTGGGCGAGCGGGAATCCGAAGGTTTTGGCACGCGCATCGCGTCGATTGAGGTTTCTTCGAAAGCAGGCGAGAGAGGATCTGTTTGGCTCGATGAAAAAGGAGAGGCCCTTAGGTCGCTTGGGCCGGTTCTCGCGGACTCCAAGCGCGCGAAAATTGTCCACGATCCGAAATTGTTTCAGCTACTCGCCGGGCCCGCCGCAAATCTTAAACACGCAACACAGCTGTATTCCTATCTGCTGCGGCCGACGACGGCGAATCACAATTTCGCCGATGTGGTGATGCGGCAATTTAACGTGATGCTCGGTGGCGGGCCGGGAGAACGTGCAGATTTCCTGCAGCGGCTTGCTCCCGTTCTGCGTGCTCAAATCGATGAAGGCGAGCTTGCTGACGTTTACGAGAAAATTGATTTGCCACTCGCTCCCGTGCTTGCCGACATGGAACGCGTGGGCGTCCGCGTCGATCCGAAAGAACTCGACAAAATGTCCAAGTCCATGGAGAAGGAAGTACGACGCCTGGAAAAGGAGATTTGGAAACTTGCCGGGAGTGAATTCAACATTAATTCGCCGGCGCAGCTTGCGGAGATTCTGTTCGACAAATTGAGCCTGCAGCCGCCAATGCGCCGCGGGAAAGGAAAAGTTCGATCCACAGCCGCGGATATTTTGGAGGAGATGGCTGCGCAGCATCCGTTGCCCGCAAAGATCATCGAGTTCCGCGAGATTTCCAAGCTCAAATCGACCTACGTCGACGCGCTGCCGAAACTGATTCACGCCGAAACCGGGCGATTGCACACGAGCTTTTCGCAGACCACGGCGGCCACCGGGAGGCTCAGCTCAAGCGACCCGAACTTGCAGAACATTCCGATTCGCACGGAGCTGGGGCGCGAGATTCGCGCCGCGTTTGTGGCGGAGAAGGGCAAGATTCTCCTGTCGGCGGACTATTCGCAGATTGAGCTGCGCGTCATGGCGCATTTCTCGAAAGACCCGGTTTTAACCGATGCATTCCGCAATGGAGAAGACATTCACGCGCGCACGGCTCAGGAAGTATTTGGCGTCGGACCGCTGGCACAAAATGCGGAACACCGGCGCGCGGCAAAAGCGATAAACTTCGGAATCATTTACGGGCTTTCGGCGTTCGGACTGGCGCAGCAACTTGGCATCGGGCAGAAAGAAGCGGCGCAATTCATCAACGCGTATTTCACGCGATACCGGGGAGTGAAGGAGTTTTTGGACAAGATTCTTGCGGAAACGCGGAAGACCGGCGTGGCGAAAACACTTTTCGGGAGAATTCGGCCGATTCCGGAGATTAATTCTCCGCAGGCGCAGCTTCGCAGTTTTGCCGAACGTACGGCTTTGAATTCACCCTTGCAAGGCACAGCGGCAGATTTGATCAAGCTGGCCATGATCAGCATCGACCGGCGTTTGGCAGCGGAAAAATTCGAAGCCAAAATGATTTTGCAAGTCCACGATGAACTGCTGTTCGAAGCTCCGCTGAAGGAGAAGAGCAAACTCGAAAAACTCGTCCGCGAAGAGATGGAAGGCGTGCACAAGCTTACAGTCCCCCTGGTCGTAGAGATTTCCTCCGGTCCTAATTGGCGGGATTTGGACTGAACTGTTCTTGATTGCAACCGCGGCGGTTTTTTCCCGGCGCGAGGGACGCATCGAGGCTGGCGCGGCCCCGACCGCACTTTCTGAAAGGCAGCGTGCACGCCAAGCATGCTTCTTGCCTCCCTCCAGTTTCTGTCTCCCAAAAAGCTGGAAGCGCCGAAAAACTTTTTCGCTGCGCGAACGCTCTTCCTTTGCCCCTCCCCTGGGCGTAGAATCCGTCCAAAGAATATCGCCGATTCCTCTCGTTCGGCCGGCCCAACCTGTCAGGAGGATCTTATGCCCAAAGTACTCCGCGTTTTAGGCGCTGTCTTCGTGGTTAGTCTCGGGTTGGCGCGCGCCAGCCAAAACCCCGCGCAGGAAAAACCGAAAGACGCCCAAGCCAGTGCGGACGAATCCAAAATCCCGCAGGAAGACATCGACAAGAAAAATCCAGTAAAGCCCACTCCGGAAGGCCTCGCGGCAGCCCGCCGCTTTTTCGGATACGACTGCGCGATGTGCCACGGCGCCAATGGAGACGGCAAAGGAGACGTCGTCGAGTCTATGAAGCTGACCATGCACGACTGGCACGATCCGGCGTCACTCGCGGGAAAAACGGACGGTGAGATTTTCTACATCATCACCAAGGGCAAAGGAAAGATGATGGGAGAGGGCGATCGCGCGCCCGAAACCATGCGCTGGAATCTGGTCAATCTGGTGCGGTCCATCTCGAAGAAAGAGCCGGCCGAAAAACCGGCTTCCTGAAGATTGAAAATCCATTAACGACGCTCGGCACGGGCAAAATGAGGTTTCGCGAATTTTTCTCGACGGCGGGTGCTTGTCTAGGCTTGGTTTTGTTGTGCTACGCTTCTTTCGTTTGAATGGACTTGGGAGGATCGCATGGTTCACTCGCCACAATTTCTGAAGCTTGTCCAGGATGCCAAGCAGCGCGTGAAGGAAACGAATGTTCCCGACGTCAAACGACGAATCGATGCTGGTGAGAAGCTGATTCTCGTGGACGTGCGCGAGGATAACGAATGGGCCAAAGGCCATCTCCCTGGCGCCGTGCACATGGGCAAGGGCGTTATTGAACGGGATATCGAGCAGCAGGTTCCCGATGTGCGTACCAAACTTGTGCTTTACTGCGGGGGAGGATTCCGCTCCGCGCTCGTCGCCGACAACCTGCAAAAAATGGGCTACATCAACGTGGAATCAATGGACGGCGGTTGGAGAGGCTGGAATGAAGCTGGTTTGCCGACTGTTCGGGACTAGCCGCCAGGAATATTATTTCCGGAAATTGGCTGGGGCGGGAGGATTCGAACCTCCACCGTCCTCATTAACAGTGAGGTGTCCTACCGATTGGACCACGCCCCAGCAGCTCACGGGGTAGGCTCCGCCGCAGTGGCGATCGACGGCGGAGAGTCTTTCTAAGATAACACGGCTACGTCTTCCGCATCTCTCCTTCCCGAAAAATTATACCCGCCGAGTCTGGCAGCCATCCGAAGGCCAGAGAGCGAAACTTTCGCACGCAGGTGCGGCAATGGAAGGCCGCTGGTTTTTTCAAACTTTTCGCAAGCATTGTCCCGTTTGACGTGCGCAACTAGAGAAAAATTATTCAACAAATTTGCGCGAGAAGGTTGCAATCCCGAAAGTTTTGTCGGAAACTATCCGGTCAATTACGAGCCGGGTGCGCACTTCCCGGCCATGACGCCGCGGAGCCTCCAGGCTTTTGCTCCTTCCCGGAGAGTTCTCGCCAAAGTGCAACGCTGACATGGCCCAGATCTTTCATCGCAGTACGAATTTTATTTCCAGATTTAGTCTGTTCTCGGCTGTTTTCTTGATTGGGCTGGGGCTCGTCGGCGTTTTGGGGCTGGCGCGTTCGCCGTATTCGACCAACCAGGACGTTACGCGCGCACAACCTGTGCAGTTCAGCCATAAACATCATGTCGGCGATGACGGACTGGATTGCCGCTACTGCCATACCTCCGTGGAAACTTCCGCGGTCGCGGGCATACCACCTACCAAGACTTGCATGAACTGTCATTCCGTGTTGTATGCCGACTCCGCGTACCTTGAGCCCATACGGGAGAGCTACCGGACCGATAAGTCGATTCCGTGGGTAAAGGTTCACCGCCTCCCCGATTTCGTGTATTTCAATCACAGCATTCACGTCAACAAGGGCGTCGGCTGCTCCACATGTCATGGCTCCATCAATCAAATGCCCCTGGTGTTCCAGGCCTCTCCTCTGCTGATGGAGTGGTGCCTGGGCTGCCACCGCAATCCCGAGCAGGCGTTGCGCCCGCTCGATCAGGTATTCAACATGGACTGGAAAACTCCTGCTAATCAGGCGGAAATCGGCAAACAGTTTGCTGCCGAGCGAAAGATTCGCACCACAGAAGAGCTGACAAGCTGTTCGACGTGTCATCGCTAATGGACGGTATGCGCGAAAACGAGATTATCGACGGCCACACGCACGATCACGACGCACACGAGGGCTCCTTGCACGCAGACGATCATTCCGGCTCGCACCAAGAAGATTCGGCGGTGCACGAGCACAGTCTGGATCTAACGGTGCTTCGCGCGAAGTTGCGGGAGAAGAGCGGCAAGCAATACTGGCGCACCCTGGAAGAATTAGCAGACGACCCGCGCTTTGAAGATTTGCTGCACCGCGAATTCCCGCGGCAGGCATCGGAGTGGGATGAAACGGTGGACCGGCGAAATTTTCTGAAGCTGGCCGCGGCATCGTTGGCTTTCGCGGGTATTTCGGGTTGCCGCCAGCCGGACGAACTTATCGTTCCATACGTCAAGCAGCCCGACGGAATGATCCTCGGTAAACCGCAGTTTTATGCGACGGCAATGCCCTTCGGCGCGGATGCCGTCGGATTGCTCGTCGAAAGCCGCGAGGGCCGGCCCACGCATATAGCCGGAAACCCGGATCATCCCTCGAGTCTCGGCGGCACGGACGTGATTACCCAGGCTTCCGTATTGAACTTGTATGATCCCGATCGCTCGCAGACGGTTTCCTATCTCGGCGAAATTCGTACATGGTCCGACTTCTTGAAGGCTGCGGAGGCGCGTGTTGCGAAGGCCAAAACGCAGGGCGGCGCGGGTTTCCGGATCTTAACGGGCACGGTCACCTCGCCGTCGCTTGCCGCGCAAATCGGGAATGTACTGAAACAGATTCCTGCTGCAAAGTGGCACCAATGGGAACCGGCGGGGAGCGACGGAGCACGCGAAGGCAGCAAACTAGCGTTCGGGCGCTACGTCAACACCGTGTATCGTCCCGATAAGGCCGACGTCATTCTTTCCTTGGATTCCGATTTCCTGGCGAGCGGGCCGGGGCACATAGGTTACATGAATGCGTTTTACCGCCGCCGCAAACTCAGCGGGCCCAGCGACACGATGAACAGGCTTTATGTGGTTGAGCCGACGCCTTCCGTTACCGGCTCGAGCGCGGATCATCGACTCCCACTTCGTTCTTCCGAGATCGAGCAGTTTGCTCGCGGGCTGGCAGCATTGGTCGGGCTCGGTGGCAGCGGGACACTTTCACCCCTCGCACAGAAGTGGCTGGATGCCGTCGCCAGCGATTTAACCAAACATCGAGGCACTTCTATCGTCATCGCCGGAGAGTTTCAGTCCCCGGAAGTGCATGCACTTGCTCACGCCATCAACACGGCTCTCGGAAACGTGGGCACCACGCTTTATTACACCGAGCCTGTTGAAGCAAATCCAGTAAACCAGCTGGAATCGTTCACCGAGCTTTGTGCCGATATGGACGCGGGCAAGGTTGATACACTCCTAATTTTCGGTTCGAATCCCGTGTACGACGCGCCGCACAACTTTGATTTCACGTCGAAGCTCAAGAAAGTCGAATCGGCCGTTCTTCTTAGCTCGCACTTCGACGAAACCGCCGAATATTGCCAGTGGCACATCGCGGAATCGCACTTTTTGGAAACTTGGGGCGATGCGCGAGCTTTCGACGGCACGGTCAGCGTTATTCAGCCGCTTATTGCGCCCCTCTATCACACGCACTCGGCCTTCGAAGTTCTCGCGGCTTTTACCGACAAGCCCGGTCAGACTGCCTACGATCTGGTTCGCGAACGTCTTAAGACGCTTGCCGGCTCGACGGATCCCGAAAAATTCTGGCGCAAATCCTTGAACGACGGCGTCATTGCGAATTCCGCGTACGCGCCGATCTCGGTAGCAGTGAAGTTCAGCCCCGCAAGTCTGCCACCTGCCAAAACGCCACCCGCGGGCCAGCTCGAATTCCTTTTTCGCCCGGATGCAAACGTTCACGACGGCCGCTACGCCAACAACGGCTGGCTGCAGGAATTGGCGCGGCCCGTCACAAAGCTTACCTGGGACAATGCTGCGCTCGTGAGTCCAAGGCTGGCGGAAAAACTTCAGCTCACGCAACGCGCTGCGGCCCGCGGCGGGGAACACGGCCAGATTGTTACGAACGTCATCGACATGTCGATTTCGAACAGCAAAGTTACCGCGGCCGCCTGGATCCTGCCGGGGCAGGCAGATGACGTAGTTGTGCTTCCCCTGGGCTACGGGCGCAAAAGAGCCGGCTTTACTGGTTCGAACAAGGGGTACAGCGCGTACGTCGTGCGCACCTCCACTGCGCTCTGGTCGGTCATGGCGGGAACCGATGCCATCAAGAAAACCGGCGACGAGTACCCGCTAGCCTGTACCCAGTATCACTTCAACATGGAAGGCCGGAAGATTTTGAGCACTGGGACGCTCGCGGAATATCGCAAGAATCCTGAATTCGCAAAGGAAGGCGATGAGACACCGCCGAAGGAAATGTCGCTCTACAAGGAATTTGCCTACCCCGGGTATGCCTGGGGCATGGCCATCGATCTGAATAGTTGCAATGGCTGCAACGCCTGCGTAATCGCTTGCCAATCCGAAAACAATATTCCCGTCGTTGGCAAAGATCAGGTCATGCGCGGCCGGGAGATGCACTGGATCCGCATTGACCGCTACTATGCCAAGCTGAACACGGAAACTGGCGATCCAGGCGCGACGGATTACGACGCACTCGACAATCCACAGACCTATTTCCAGCCTGTTCCGTGCCAGCAGTGCGAGAACGCGCCTTGCGAGCAGGTTTGCCCTGTCGGCGCCACCGTGCACAGCGCGGAAGGCCTAAACGACATGGTTTACAACCGCTGCGTCGGCACACGCTATTGCTCGAATAACTGCCCCTACAAAGTGCGCCGCTTTAATTTTCTTCGCTTCCAGGATTGGGAGACGCCTTCCCTCAAACTCCTGCGCAATCCGGAAGTCACGGTGCGCAGCCGCGGCGTCATGGAAAAATGCACGTATTGCGTGCAGCGCATCAACAACGCGCGCATCGAAGCGGAAAAGCAGAACCGCCCCATCAAAGACGGCGAGATAGTCACGGCTTGCGAATCGGCCTGTCCTGCCAAAGCCATCGTTTTTGGAAATGCCAACGATCCCAGTAGCCGCGTGGCCAAGCTAAAAGCTCAGACACGCAACTACCCCATTCTTGGGGAATTGAACACGCGCCCGCGTACCACCTATCTTGCGGCAGTTCGCAATCCGAATCCGGAATTGGAGAAAGCATGAGCGCCGGCGAGCCGCCAATTAATTCTCCCGATATTACCCGGCTCACGCCTGTGCTTGGGCCCGGGCATACTTACGCCTCGGTCACCGACAAGATCAGCGCGATTGTTCTAACCAGGCCGACCTCGCTGGGCTGGTACATCGGCTTCTTGATTGCTTTCAGCATCTTCGGAGTGCTGAATATCGCCATAGGATGGCTGATGATCAAAGGCGTCGGCATTTGGGGCATTAACATCCCCATCGGCTGGGGCTTCGCGATCGTCAACTTCGTATGGTGGATCGGTATCGGTCACGCCGGAACGCTCATCTCCGCGATTCTCTTTTTGCTCAACCAAAAGTGGCGCACGTCCATCAACCGCTTCGCGGAGGCGATGACGCTCTTCGCCGTGGCCTGCGCCGGCCTTTTCCCGATCCTTCACATGGGCCGCCCATGGTACGCGTTCTGGATGTTCCCCTATCCCAGCGTAATGGGAATCTGGCCGCAATTCCGCAGCCCGCTTATCTGGGACGTGTTCGCCGTTTCGACTTACGGTACGGTCTCTCTGCTCTTCTGGTTCGTGGGTCTGATTCCCGACCTCGCCACGCTGCGCGACCGCTCTACCAGCAAGGCCAAACAGATTATTTACGGAATGCTAGCCATGGGTTGGCGTGGCTCCGCGCGGCACTGGCAACGCTATCAGTCTGCGTATCTGCTTCTCGCAGGACTTGCCACGCCTCTGGTGCTTTCCGTGCACACGGTTGTGAGCTTCGATTTCGCGATCGCCATCGTCCCCGGCTGGCACACCAC
This sequence comes from Candidatus Acidiferrum sp., assembly GCA_035576885.1. Taxonomy (GTDB): domain Bacteria; phylum Acidobacteriota; class Terriglobia; order Acidiferrales; family UBA7541; genus Acidiferrum. The sequence continues at coordinate 51,504 of DATLVZ010000078.1, forward strand.
GATTTTCCCGCCGTACTTCGTCGCCGGCGCCATCTATTCCGGTTTTGCGATGGTTCTCTCGATTGCCATACCGTTACGCAAGGCTTATGGTCTTGAAGATTTCATCACCATGCGCCATCTCGATAACATGGCCAAGGTGATGCTGGCCACTGGCCTGATTGTCGCCTACGGCTACTTCTTCGAATTCTTTATGTCGCTTTATAGTGGCAACAAATTTGACGTATTCCTGGTCCAGCAGCGCTTGCACGGTCCTTACTCACGCTTCTACTTCGCACTGATCCTTTGCAACATACTGCTCCCGCAGCTGATGTGGTTCCACAAGATGCGCACTAACGTGGCGGTTCTCTTTGTCATGTCCATCGTTGTTAACGTGGGCATGTGGCTCGAACGTTTCGTGATCGTGGTCATCAGCCTGACACGGGACTTCGTGCCTTCCGCGTGGGGTCGATATTCACCGACGGTTTGGGATTGGGCTACGCTTATTGGCACGCTGGGCATGTTCGTTATGTTGATTTTCTTGTTCGTTCGCGTTTTGCCGGCGATTTCCATTGCCGAAATGCGCGAATTGGTCTCCGAGACCTCTGAGGAACACAAGTGATAGAGCACCGGTCACATGTCTACGGCGTGATTGGAGAGTTCGAGAAGCCCGAGCAGCTCGTGCATGCCGCCGGGAAGATTCGTGAGGCTGGATACCGCTACTTTGAAGCGTACTCACCGTTTCCGGTGGAAGGTCTGCCGGAAGCCATGGCCATGCGGCGGAACGATGTTCCCCTGATTACTTTGTTGGGCGGCCTGGCCGGCGGGCTGGGCGGTTTTGGCTTCCAATACTGGGTGAATGTCGTCAGCTATCCTCTCAACATCGGCGGGCGTCCGCTCAATAGCTGGCCGGCGTTCATTCCTGTCACCTTTGAGCTGACCATTCTGGCCGCTTCACTCTCCGCGGTTTTTGGGATGCTTGCCCTCAACGGCCTCCCGCAGCCTCACCATCCCATATTCAACGCGCATCGCTTCACTCATGCGTCTACAGACCGCTTCTTTGTTTGTATCCAGGCCCGCGACAAGAAGTTCCATCTCGCGGATACCGCGCGCTTTCTTCAAGGACTGGCGGCGCATCACGTCTCCGAGGTGCATGATGACTAGCACCTCGCGCCATCTTCTTGGAGTCTGCGCCGCGTTGTTTTTCGTTCTGATAGGGGGCTGCAAGCTTCAGCAGGACATGGCGCACCAGCCCAAAAATCGGCCGCTTTCACCTAGTGCGTTTTTCGATGACGGCCGCTCGGAGCGACCCTTGATCGAAAATACGGTAGCGCACGGCTCCATTGCAGACGATGATTTGTTCGTTCCAAAGGATTCGAACGCCTTTCCGCTTCCCCTGACGCCGCAGTTGCTCGCTCGCGGCCAGGAGCGCTTCAAAATCTTTTGCACGCCCTGCCATGGGTTGCAGGGCGACGGCAACGGCATGGTGGCCATGCGCGGAATGAAACACCCGCCGACTTATCATCAACCTCGGCTCCGGCAGGTCCCTAACGGATACATATATGACGTGATCACTAACGGATTCGGCGGCATGCTTGGCTATTCCGCGCAGATTCCGCCGGCCGACCGCTGGGCCATCATTGCGTATGTCCGCGCGCTGCAGCTCAGCCGCAACGCGCCGGTTTCCGATCTTCCGCCCGATCTTCGAGAAAGATTAAATGCAGGAGGCTCCGCGAAATGACCGCGCAGGACTACATGGCGCCCGAAAGTGTCGGCCGCCTGCAGCAACGCGCTCTCGGGGCGGGCATCGCAGGTGTGGTGGCCTGCGGCATTTGTGTCTTCCTGTATGGCGGCCAATTCGCTGATCGATTTTTCCATTCCTATTTGATTGCTTTCTTGTTCGTTCTCGGATTGTCGCTGGGCTCGCTGGGTTTGCTTATGCTGCAGCATCTGACGGGAGGCCATTGGGGCATCATGACCCGTCGGCCACTGGAATCCGCCACTCGAGTGCTTCCGGTAGTCGCATTATTTTTTCTCCCCATCGCCATTTTTGGTATGAAGCATCTTTACGCAGCCTGGCTCAACGCCCCCGCGACGGGAGAAGGCTCGCTTTCTGATATGCAAAAGTCCTACCTGACGAGCAACGGATTTCTCATCCGCGCCGTCATTTATTTCGCGATTTGGTTGCTGCTTGTGTTCATCTTCAATCGTTGGTCGAAAGAACAAGACGTCAACCGCGAGGACCGGGCGTTGCGCCGCCGGATGAAAATGCTGGCGGGCCCCGGTATTATTCTTTACGTCTTTGTTATGACCTTCGCATCCATCGATTGGGCCATGTCAATTTCGCCGCACTGGGCTTCGACGATCTACGGCTTCCTCTTCGTGATCGGACAGTTGATCTCCTCGATGGCGCTGATGATCGCCGTCCTCGTCTTGCTCTCCCGCACCAAGCCCATGGGAGGTCTGATCCAAAGCCGTCATCTTCATGATTTGGGCAAGCTGCTCCTCGCTTTTGTCATGCTTTGGGCCTATTTCGCATTTTCCCAACTGCTTATCATCTGGTCCGGCAATTTGCCGGAGGAAATCAGTTTTTACCGTACGCGGCTCTACGGAAGCTGGGGTGTTGTCGCGATCGCGGTCTTAATCTTCCACTTTTTCGTTCCGTTCTTTTCTCTGCTACCGCGCGACGTCAAGCGCAGCGCCAATCTTTTGCCCAAAATCGCGATCTGGCTCATCTTTATGCGCCTGGTAGATCTCTTTTGGATGACGCGCCCGGAGTTTACATCGAATGCCGTTCCCGGTTTGATGGATATAGCTGCGATCGTCGCCCTCGCTGGAATATGGCTTGCTGTCTTCGCCAGAAACTTGAAGAGCCTGCCGCTTCTCCCGCTGGGCGATCCCAAACTTGAAGAGGCGATTGAAGTTCATGAGTACTGAGCATCACAACACGGTTCAGTCGGGCGATAGGCCGCCAGCGCACTCGGACGTTTCGTTCGAACCGGCAGACATCAATACGCGTACCATCTTGACGTACTTGGTTTATTTGGCGCTGTCTGTCGCGGCCGCATTCCTCATCAGTGTTTTTGTGTTCCGTTCACTGACAAAAATTGCGCTTGAGTCGGAGACTCCGCCGGCCGCCATTCACCAGGGTATTGGTCCGACCATGCCACCGGAGCCCATGCTGCAAGGTGTTCCCGGGCACACCACCGACCCGCAGCAGGATTTGCGCAATAAGCTTGCAGCGGACGAAGCGGAGAACGAAAAACTGGAGTGGATCGATAAGCAAGCGGGGATTGCACAGATTCCCGTGGAAGACGCCATGAAAATCATCGTAACCAAAGGTTTGCCGGCAGTGCCTGCGCCGCCGGCGGAGAAAAAAAAGTGAGGCCATGAATCGGATGCGTTTTATCTCGGGAGTTTTCGGGCTGCTGCTCGTCGCGAGCGCGGCAACCGCACAGGCTGTGCCGGATAACACTGGTCCAGCGTCGCGGTATATGCCTGCCGTTCTGCGAAACGTCGGTTTCGAGCCGCCTCTAAACGGCCATTTGCCTCTCGATCTTGCTTTCCGAGACGAGACCGGCCGCAACGTTCAATTCCGAGATTATTTCAATCAGAGGCCGGTCGTCCTCGCTCTCGTTTACTACGGTTGTCCCATGCTTTGCGATGAAGTCGAGCAAGGCGTTGTCGGCACCTTGCGCATGCTTTCGTTCACTCCCGGGAAGGACTACGAAGTGGTTTTCGTCAGCTTTGACCCGCGCGAGACGCCGGACATGGCAGCCCAGAAGAAACAGGTGGCTGTGTCTCACTTCCGCCGGCCAGAAACAGCTAGCGGCTGGCATTTTCTGACCGGTTCGAAAGAGTCCATCGATGCGCTCACCAAAGGCGCGAATTTCAGATATACCTTTGACCAGAAATCAGGCCTCTTTGCGCACGCCAGCGGCATCATGCTTCTGACTCCGGATGGCCGCATTTCGCGCTACTTCTATGGCGTCGAGTATCCTTCACGGGATGTTCGCCTTGGTCTTGTGGATGCTTCGGCGGGCAAAATCGGCACACCCATCGATCGCGCCTTGCTCTTCTGCTATCACTATGATCCGGCCTCCGGCCGTTACAGCACATCCATACTCAAGATTATCCGTTTGGGCGGAGTTTTGACGATTCTAGGCCTCGTTGCTGGCATGTTAGTCTTCCGCCGTCGCGATGCTGCCGCCGCGAGAACGAAATCCCAAGGAGCCCTCTAAGCCGTGCAGGTGCAACTGCCATTTTCTCCGGAGCAGGCTTCCAACTTCGCCCCCAGCGTGGACTCGCTGATGACGTTTCTTATCTTGGTTTCCGTTTTCTTTTCCGCCGCCATCACCGCCGCGATTGTGTTTTTCTTTTTCAAATTCCATCGCAAGAGTAAGGCGGAAATCGGCGTCCCCATTCATGGCGACATGCGCTTGGAAATCACGTGGATAGTTGTGCCGTCATTGCTGGCACTGGCCATGTTTGGCTGGGGGGCGACTGTCTATGTGGATTATCGCCACGCTCCGAAGGACACTCTCGACATTTATGTCATCGGCAAGCAATGGATGTGGAAGATTCAGCAGCCCAGCGGCCGCAGAGAGATCAACGAGCTGCACGTTCCCGCCGGCCGTGACATCAAGCTTATTCTCGCCAGCGAGGATGTGATCCATGACTTTTTCGTCCCTGCCTTCCGCGTCAAAATGGATGTCGTTCCGGGCCATTACAACACTATGTGGTTCCGTCCTACAAAGCCGGGCCGCTACCACTTTTTCTGTTCGCAGTATTGCGGCACAAGCCACGCCATGATGGGTGGGTGGGTCACCGTAATGGATCCTTCCGATTATGCCGCATGGCTTTCCGGATCCACGGGAGAAGATGTCAATCCCGTTGTCGCGGGAGAAAAGCTGTTTGTCGAGAAAGCCTGCGCCACGTGCCATCTAGGCAATGGCACAGGCCGCGCTCCCTCTCTGAACGGAGTCTATGAAGGCACGGTTCGCCTGGCGGATGGCTCCAGCGTTACTGTCGACGACGCCTACATTCGCGAATCTATTCTCAATCCACCGGCAAAAATTGTGGCCGGGTATCAGCCGCTGATGCCCGCATTCCAAGGTCAGTTGACGGAGGAACAGATTTTGAGTCTTACCGCCTACATCAAGTCGCTGCAATCTCAGCCGGTTCCCGCGACTGGTGCGGGCGTCTCTACCTCGGGGAAGAAATAAGCCATGAGCATGTCACCACAAGTTTCGCTCAGCCATCAGTTGCCGGAAGAACATTATCTCAACTCCAAGTACGGCGTTCGTTCTTGGCTGCTGACCACGGACCATAAGCGTATCGGCCTGCTCTATCTTGCTTCGGTCACCTTCTTCTTTTTCATCGGCGGCATTTTTGCCACCATGATACGGATTCACCTGCTCACTCCCGAAGGCTACCTGGTTACCCCGGAAACCTACAACAAGCTATTCACCATGCATGGCGTGGCCATGATTTTCTTCTTCCTGATTCCCTCCATCCCCGCGGTGCTCGGAAACTTTCTCATCCCCTTGATGATTGGGGCGAAGGACGTCGCCTTTCCCAAGCTCAACCTTCTGAGCTGGTACATCTACATCACCGGCGGATGCTTCGTCCTCTATTCCTTTGCCACCGGCGGTTTGGATACCGGCTGGACTTTTTACACGCCGCTCAGCAGTGTCTATTCCAATTCCGCGGTCACTCCGGCCGTCATCGGCATTTTCATCAATGGCTTTTCATCGATACTCACCGGCTTGAACTTTGTCGTCACTATCCACACCATGCGGGCTCCCGGTATGACCTGGTTCCGGCTCCCGCTCTTCGTTTGGGCCCACTACGCCACCAGCATCATCTTTATCTTGGGAACGCCAGTCATCGCCATCACGCTGCTCCTGGCAGGCCTTGAACGCATGTTCCACCTCGGCTTTTTCAATCCGGCTCTTGGCGGCGACCCCATTCTTTTCCAGCACCTCTTCTGGTTTTACTCGCACCCCGCCGTGTACATCATGATTCTCCCGGCCATGGGTGTCGTCAGCGAAATCATTCCTACATTTGCCCGCAAACCCATTTTCGGCTATTCGTTCATTGCCGCGTCGAGCATCGCCATCGCCGTGATCGGTTTCTTCGTTTGGGCGCATCATATGTTCCTGACCGGAGAGTCCACTTACGCCGCGCTGGCTTTCTCGCTCCTCAGCTACCTCGTCGCCATCCCCTCTGCGGTCAAAGTCTTTAACTGGACTTCCACTCTCTACAAGGGTTCCATCTCATACGACACGCCGATGCTCTACGCTCTGGGCTTCATCGGATTGTTCCTTATCGGCGGTCTGACCGGGCTCTTCCTCGCCTGTCTCGGTTTGGACATTCATATCCACGATACCTACTTCGTCGTCGCACATTTTCACTACATCATGGTCGGTGGCGCCGTCATGGGCTACGTCGGCGGATTGCACTTTTGGTGGCCGAAGATCACAGGAAAGCTCTATCCCGAGTTTCTGGCGCGCATCGCCGCGGTCGTTCTCTTTGTCGGGTTCAACCTGACCTTCTTTCCCCAATTCATTCTTGGCTACCTGGGCATGCCACGCCGCTATCACAACTATCCTCCCGAATTTCAGGTGCTCAACGTGATGTCCACCGCAGGCGCTTCGATTCTGGCCCTGGGTTATCTCCTGCCGATGCTCTACCTCACGTGGTCCATGCGTTACGGCAAAGTCGCCGGTCCCAACCCCTGGCCTGCCACCGGTCTTGAATGGCGCACCGCATCTCCGCCGCCAACTGAAAATTTTGATGTAACGCCTGTAGTCGATTGGGAACCGTACGATTTCAACAACCGCCCCGATCTCGGGCTGGCAACACCCGGTGCGCCATCGCTTGCGCCGTCTCACGGAGACGATTAGCGAATTGATTTTATCGTTCGGGCTCGTTTTAGGTTGAAGCTTGGCGAAGGGCCCCGCCCGTGTCGCGGCAGTTCGCGCGCCGCGAACTGAGTTAGCAGAGGAGCGCCGAGTGCATCGCACCGGAGAGCTGTTCGGACAATATCAAACACTGGAGCAGCAGAAAGAATCTGCGACTCTGGGCATGTGGATTTTCCTGGCCACGGAAATCTTGTTCTTCGGCGGCCTCTTCCTTACCTACACTATCAATCGCCACGCCTACCCGCAGGTTTTTGCCTTCTCGAGCCGCACCATTGCTTTGAAATGGGGCGCAATCAACACGGTAGTCTTGATCGGCAGTAGCTTGACCATGGCCATGTCCGTGTGGTCCGCGCAAGTCGGCAAGAAAAAGCTCGTCCCGCTCTTCCTGATCCTCACACTCGCCTTGGGTTCGGTTTTCCTTGGCATCAAGGCCGTCGAGTATCACGCCAAATACGTCGAACATCACATCCCCGGCTCCAGCTTTGACATGTACCACTGCACCAACAATCCCGGGGCCTGCAGCCTCAGTGCCGAAGATCTTGCCAAGGAAAAAGCCGAGCTGGACGAGCTGACAAAAACCGTCGGCGGTCCCGTTGCCGTTAATTCCCACGCTCAGCTTTTCTTTTCCCTCTATTTCGGCATGACGGGCTTACACGCTCTGCACATGATTGTTGGCGCTGGTCTTCTCGTTTGGCTGATCCTACAGTCGTTGAAGGGACGATTCACGCCGGAATACAACACGCCGGTGGAAAACATCGGTCTCTACTGGCATTTCGTCGATATTGTGTGGATCTATTTGTTCCCGTTGTTATATCTGATTGACCGTCATTAGCGGGCTCATCCGGGAGAGGTGCGCGTGTCCGAGCACATTGTTTCGCCTAAACTCTATATCGCAATCTTTTTTGCACTGGTGATTCTTACGATTAGCACCGTCTACGCCGCCACCGTGGACCTCAACGAGCACTACGCGGGCTTGAACGTCATCGTGGCCCTTGTGATCGCCACTTGCAAAGCCCTTCTCGTAGTGCTTTTTTTTATGCACGCCTACTACAGCACCAAGAGAACCCAACTCGTCATCATCGCCGGCGTTTTTTGGCTCGCCACCATGCTTTTTCTGACCTTGGGCGACTACGCCACTCGCTCCTGGGACGTGCATTAGCGCCTTGATGCGCGTTCTGCCTTAGTTTTTGGGAGATTTCTTCCTAACGATCTAGCCCTCAGGATCCAGCGACACGTCCGCAGAACACACTTCCGCCGTGTTCGGGTTTATTGGGGTGTTTTTTGGTAGGTCGGTGACGGTCCGGAGGCAATCCGTGTCATCGCTCGGCGAAAGTGGTAAAGGGGAGAAACGAACCGGCCCAGCCCTCAATCCCCTAAAGGGATCCTCGGCTCGTCTCCCCCACTCCCGTAGCTACTGCAGCTCATAAGCCAAGTCTAACTCCTATGTTTTCAATCTCTTGTCCCTCGATAGCCGCGTAAAAATGTTCTACACCCGCGAAATTTTACCCGTCAGGTAAATCCTCTATGTCTACCTCTTCTATCAGGGAGCACCTGGGTTCTTTCGCTGCTCAAAGCCTGTACCCGCTGGAGGGAGACTCCGAATCTAAGGATTACCGCAATGAGTTGAAAATTGAAGGAGCGAGCACTGAATTTGACGGGTGGGTTCTGAATCATTGATCAGCCTTCCCCTCCGGGCCTGATAGCTATGCCAACTTTCTACAAAGTCGACAAGGAACGAAAGATCATCCTTACCACCGGGACCGGGGTCTTCAATCGGGGGGAGGCATTGGCCCATCAGGCTCGCTTGCTTTCGGACCCTGACTTTGATCCCAACTATTCGCAACTTATAGATTTCATGCAAATTACGCACTTTGATCTCAACGCCGAGGACGTCCGCCAGATGGCTCATCGGAATGTTTTCTCCCCGGATTCGCGCCGCGCCATCCTCGTACCCAATGAACTCGCCTACGGTATAGGACGAATGTTTGAGATCCTCCGGGAATCGGCGGGCGAGCGCGGAATTCGCATTTTCCGCAAACTCGAGGAAGCTCTGGATTGGGTGCTTTCAAAGCAGGAAGCTTCCTGACTGCAATCCGCGCCTGATGGAGTTTCTTTAGATCAATCCCGGCCGTCTATAACCGGCCACCAACAACTTCAACAACTCAGGTCGAAGCGAATTTCGAGACTCTTCGAGGTTTCTTGACCCCGCCGAATTCTCCCTGCTATTGTGAAGAGTTATTCTGGCCTCAGTCTACCCACTGTCCGCCGGAGCTCCTGTGGAGGGAGCATTCTCGTCTCATGGGCCTCACCAAACTGGTAATTCGGGGCGCGCGGCAGCATAACCTGAAGAACATCAGCCTCGAAATCCCCCGGAACACACTAACTGTGATCACCGGCCTGTCTGGTTCCGGGAAATCCTCCCTTGCATTCGACACCATCTACGCCGAAGGCCAGCGCCGCTACGTGGAATCTCTCTCTGCCTACGCCCGCCAGTTCCTCGATCAAATGGAACGCCCGGATGTGGACGTCATCGAAGGTCTTTCGCCTTCGATTGCCATCGAACAGAAGACCACCACCCGCTCGCCACGCTCCACCGTGGGTACCATCACCGAGATTTACGATTACCTCCGCGTCATCTACGCCTCCATTGGAGTCCCGCACTGCCCCAAATGTGGCAAACCCATTGCGCGCCAATCCAGCGAGCAAATCGTTCAAGCGATTCTCAATGGCGAGCTATGTCAGTCCGACGACCGCATCATGATCTTGGCGCCCGTCGTTCGTGGGCGAAAGGGGGCTTACCGTAAGGAATTCGAAAAGTTGGCACAAGACGGCTACGTCCGCGTGCGCGTCGATGGCGAGCTTTTTCCCCTCGATGCGCCCCCAATCCTCGACAAGCGCAAGAACCACACCATCGACGTCGTCGTGGACCGCCTGCTCGTCAAGCAAGGCATCGCCGCCCGCCTCGAGCAGTCCATCGCCACCGCACTTAAACTTGCCGGCGGACTTGTCACCGTGGCCGTTGTTAGCGGCCCAGAACACGTCTTTTCGGAAAAACTCGCTTGCCCGGATTGCGGCATTTCCGTCCCTCAGCTCGAGCCGCGTTCTTTCAGTTTCAATTCGCCGTACGGCGCATGCCCCGCCTGCAATGGCCTCGGATCCAAGTACGACTTCGATCCCGCAAGAATCGTCACGGACTGGACTCGTCCTCTCTTTGACGGCGGCCTTGGTCCCGGCTCCAGCTCCGCCATCCTCAAGCGCACCCTCGAGCTTGCCGCCTACGCCTATCATTTCGATCTGGAGACGCCCTTCGAGAAATTTCCTCCCCGCATTCAGAATTTGCTCCTTTACGGTTATCCCTCCTCGAATGGCCGCGGCGGTCCCGATCTAAAAGTTCCCGCGAGCAGGAAATCTCAAGGCGAAAAAGCTTTCCGTTTTCCTGGCATCCTGAAATTTCTGGACCGCAATTTCGCGGAATCCAATTCCGATTCTTACCGCGAGTGGATGACGCAATACATGTCCGCTACGCTTTGCAATGTTTGCCACGGCAAGCGCCTCCGTCCGGAGTCGCTTGCCGTCAAGCTGGCTGGCTATTCCATCGCCGACTTCACGGCTCTCTCTCTCTCCTCTTCCCGCCCCGCCGTGGATAAAATCCTCGCGCATCTTACTTCTCGCCAACGGGAAATCGCCGGCCGCCCGCTCGAGGAGGTCGCTGAACGGATCGACTTCCTCCTCGCCGTCGGCCTTGGCTATCTAAGCCTGGATCGCTCCGCCGCCACGCTTTCCGGCGGCGAGGCCCAGCGTATCCGCCTCGCCACCCAAATCGGATCGCGTCTCCGTGGCGTTCTTTATGTTCTCGATGAACCGTCCATCGGACTTCATGCGCGCGATAACGACCGCCTGCTCGGTTCTCTCGAACAGTTGCGCGATCTAGGCAACACCGTCCTTGTCGTCGAGCATGACGAAGACACTATTCGCCGCGCCGATTTTGTTGTCGATCTCGGCCCTGGCGCGGGCAACGCCGGAGGCTACCTCGTCGCTCAAGGCAAGCCAGAGCAGATCGCGGCCAGCGCCGAATCGCTCACCGGTCGCTATCTTAGCGGCGCCGCAAAAATCGCCCTTCCGGAAAAGCGCCGCAGTCCCAATGGCAAAGTTATCCAGATCCTCGGCGCGAGCGCTAATAATTTGAGAGACGTCGATGTAACGCTCCCGCTCGGCTTGCTCACCGTAGTCACCGGCGTTTCCGGCTCGGGCAAATCCACGCTCGTCAACGACATTCTCTATCGCTCGCTCGCCCAGAAACTCTATCGTTCCATGGAGCCGCCCGGCGCGCACCGCGAACTCCTAGGCGCCGACCAGATTGATAAAGTCATCGAGATCGATCAAGCGCCCATCGGCCGCACCCCGCGTTCGAATCCCGCGACCTACACCGGTGTGTTTGCTCCCATCCGCGAGCTCTTTGCCATGCTTCCGGAATCGCGCGAGCGCGGTTATCGTCCTGGTCGCTTCAGCTTCAACGTCAAGGGCGGCCGCTGCGAAGCCTGCCAGGGCGATGGCCTCCGCCGCATCGAAATGAATTTCTTGCCCGATGTCTACGTCATGTGCGAAGTCTGCCGCGGCAAACGCTACAATTCGGAAACGCTAGCCGTCCGCTACAAGGGCCACACCATCAGCGACGTGCTCAACCTGCCCTCGTCCGACGCTCTGAAGCTCCTCGAGAATATTCCGCAGATTCAACAAAAGCTTTCCACGCTTGTCGAAGTCGGCCTTGGCTACGTCACCCTCGGCCAGTCCGCCACCACTCTCTCCGGCGGCGAAGCTCAGCGCATTAAGCTGGCCCGCGAACTCTCCAAACGCCAGACCGGCCGCACTCTTTACATCCTCGATGAACCCACCACCGGCCTGCATTTCGACGACGTCCGCAAACTCCTCGATGTCCTTCAGCGCCTCGTTGCTCTCGGCAACACCGTTCTCATTATCGAGCACCACCTCGACGTCATCAAACAGGCCGATTGGATCATCGACCTTGGTCCCGAAGGCGGCGAAGGCGGCGGCCGCATTGTAGCCCAAGGCCCTCCGGAACTCGTCGCTCGCACTAAAAAGTCTTACACTGGCCAGGCCCTTTTGCGTGTCTTGGCTAATGCTGGCTCTACTTCCAACGGGTCCGGAAAATAATCTTGCAAGGAAAGAGTCGTTTGGATGGCGGACAATCCTCTTTATTACGTGCTTGGAAAATTCATCGCGTATTGCGTGTGGTGCTATGTCGGTGTTCGTTTGTTTCGCTCTGGCGAAAGACTCGCCATCCCCCGGGCGCTTGGTTACGGCACTCTCCGCCTCGCGATGGGAATTTTCTTCGGCATCCTGATCTACTTGCTCAGCAGCGCCCTGGTCACGGCCCTCGCGCCCGGTCTTCCGGAAAACGTCATCGCCTATTTGGCCGTCTACGTTCCCATGCGCTGGATCGAATGGACCATCATGGCCGTTCTAATTTTGCCAGGTCACGTTCACCTTTCAGAATGGTTTGCCGGAACGGGGCGGAAGGATCGTCTGTGGCGTTTGGGCGGAATCGTCATTTCCTGTCTTGCGGACATCCCGCTGATCGCTTCCCTGGGGGGTGTGATTCCCGTCGGCCGGTTTTTCTGTTAACACTCGCGCAGGGTCAAACCAACCCTCCAGAAAGCTTCGTCTCCGGCTTGCAAGCATCGCTCTCTGACCGTAAAGTGAAGCCCTTACTATGAGCATCTATTCCACCCCGCCCCTCACCTTCGGCGCCGTTCGCACCTATCCGCTTTCCTCCCGCAAGAGCAAGGTGAGCGTCCGCGACTTCGCCAGACCTCCCGCAGCCAACGCATCTCTAACAAAATTTCTTGACTCACTTCCCAATTTTCTCGCTGCAAACGATCTACGCCACGTCCTCGCCGCCATCCATCGCGCCAGAAAACAACGCTCCCCTATCCTCTGGGGTATTGGCGGCCACGTGATCAAAGTTGGCCTTGGCCCCATCCTCGCTGATCTCATGGCTCGCGGCTTTGTCTCTGGCATCGCCATGAACGGTGCCGCGCTCATCCACGATTTCGAAATCGCTCTTGCCGGCAGCACTTCCGAAGATGTGGAAGCCGGCCTCGGTGCGGGCCAGTTCGGCATGGCCAGCGAAACCGGCGAATACATCAACGAATTCTCAAAGCTCGCCGCTCGCCTCCACATCGGCTACGGCGAAGCTGCTGGTCAGTTCCTCACCAGCGGCGTCCTGAACGTCGAACACGCCGCCTCCAGCGTGCTTGTTGCCGCTTACAGACGCCGTATTCCCGTGACGATTCATCTAGCCATCGGCACGGATATTCCTCACATGCATCCTGCCGCCGACGGTCCTTGCCTCGGCGCCGCCACGTTCCTCGATTTCCGCCTCTTCTGCGCTCTCGTGAAACAAATGCATCCCGGCGGTGTCTACCTGAATTGGGGTTCTGCCGTGCTTCTTCCCGAAGTTTTCTTGAAAGCCGTGAGCGTTGCCCGTAATCTCGGTGTGCCTTTACAGCCAATCACCACCGCCAACTTCGACTTTATCCAGCACTACCGTCCGTTGCAAAATGTAGTGAAGCGTCCCACCGTATCCGAACGCGGAGGCCGCAAATCGGCTTCGCGCGGCTTCGCCATCACGGGCCACCACGAACTGCTGATGCCTCTGGTGGCCGCCGCGCTGGCTGCTGGTTGGCCAAAAACTTCACGCCAAGGAAAACGTTGAACTTCTTCGACGATAACTCGTCTCCTCCGCCGGACCAGGACCCGTCTTCGCCATTTCCCGAAGATACCGGCACAGTCGCGCCCCAGCCGCTTTCGACGCAAGTCGAGCCTCCGCTGGCCGGCGATCCCATCACCCTCGCTGCCACGTTTCCGCTGACGTCCACTCCCTTTTCCTATAAACCAGCGCTGCCTGAAGATTTGCGCATTTCCTGGTCATGGCTGCATCTCGTCCTGTTTCTTTTTTTCGGGTTCTTCAGCTTGATCCTCATCCAGGGCGGATTCGCGATTTATTACGCTCCCCTCCGCCATTTTGCCAACGAGAAGGATTTCGAACGCTTTGTCCTCTCAAAGCCGGCTTTCGCCATCGGCAGCATGGTTATTTGGTATGCCTTTATTTTCCTTTTTCTCTACGTCACTCTGGCGGTCCTTCGCGGCTTCCCCTTCTGGCGAACTCTGGGCTGGCGAAAACTCACGCGGCCCAACGGCGGCCCGCCGCGGAGTCCGTGGCTCTATTTCCTTGCCGGCTGCGGACTCTCTCTCGTGGTATCCGTCGTTACCATCAAAGTCCAACCGCCCGAAAATGTGCCCATAGAAGAACTCTTTCGCTACAAGAACACAGCCATGCTCTTTATGGCCATGGCCGTTTTGGTGGCCCCGCTCGTCGAGGAAACTGTCTTTCGCGGTTATCTTTATCCGTTGTTTGCGAAAACCTTTGGCGTGGCCACCAGCGTAATCCTCACCGGCATACTTTTCGGATTGATGCACGGCGCCCAGCTTGGCTGGACCTGGGGCCTCGTTTCGGTGCTCATCGCCGTCGGCGTCATATTCACCTTTGCTCGCGCACGCACCGGTTCCGTATTCGCCAGTTTCTTGCTGCACCTGGGCTACAATTCCATGATCGCTCTGGTCACTATTCTCGGAACCCAGGGTTTCACAAAAATTCCGTCTGCTCACTGACCGATTCGTTTTCTTATCTCACCTTCGCTACAATGATTCCTTCCGGAGACCCAAAAAGCATGTACGTAGCACAGCCCATCGAATGGACCGACCGCGGCGTGGTTATGCTCGACCAGCGCCGCCTTCCCGCCGAGGAGATCAGCTACACCTACACCGACTACCGCGAAGTCGCCAAAGCCATCCGCGACATGGTCATTCGCGGCGCGCCGGCCATTGGTGTTGCTGCCGCTATGGGCGTCGCCCTGGGTGTCCTTCATTCTTCTGCAAAGTCACTCGAAGCACTCCGCACGGATTTTGCGGAAATCTGCGACGCGCTTGCCAAAACACGTCCCACAGCTGTCGATCTTTTCTGGGCCATTGAACGTATGAAGCGCCGCTTCGCCGAACTTACCGCCCATACCAGCGACCTTTCGACAATTCGCAAAGACATGGTCGAAGAAGCGCGCCAGCTGCATCTCGAAAAGAAAGCCACCGACGAAGCTATCGGCCGCTTCGGCTCAGAATTCATGCCGCAAGATGGCCAGGTCATGACCCAATGCAACGCCGGCGCTCTCGCCACCGGTGGAATCGGAACCGCTCTCGGCGTCATTCGCATTGCTTTCCAGCAAGGCAAAAAGCTGCATATCCTCGTCCCCGAAACGCGTCCCTATCTCCAGGGTGCCCGACTCACCGCCTGGGAACTCCACAAAGGTGGCATTCCTCTCACGCTCATCACCGACAACATGGTCGGCCATTTCCTCAAGACCGGCAAAGTTGGCGCCATCGTAACCGGCGCGGACCGCATTGCCGCCAACGGCGACACCGCCAACAAAATTGGCACCTACCAGATCGCCGTCCTCGCAAAAGAAAACAACGTCCCCTTTTATATCGCCGCGCCTGTTTCCACCTTCGATCTCACGCTCCCCGATGGCGATCACATTCCCATCGAAGAGCGCGCTGCCGCCGAAGTCACCCATTTTCAGGGCATTCGCATCGCCCCCGACGTGCACGCTGCGCATCCCGCCTTTGACGTCACTCCCGCCCGCTACATCGCCGCCATCTTTACCGAGCGCGGCGTCGCCCGCGCTCCCTACTCCGATTCACTCCGCGCCCTGGCCTCGGCTCCATGCCCCGCCTCTGCTCTGTCCTAGCGCGAACCGCCGCTCTCGCCAATTTGGGCCGCGTACCTGTTCGCTGTTCCTTGAGCGGTTATGCTGAGAGTATGAAAACTGCAGTGCCCATTCCTGACGAACTCTTCAGAAACGCGGAGCGCCTCGCGCGGCGCACCAAACGGTCGCGGAGCCGCCTCTTCAGCGATGCCCTGAAGGAATATTTGATTCGCCATTCTCCCGACGAGATTACGGAGGCAGTGAACAGGGTTTGTGAGGAGCTTGGGGATGCGGCCCAGGACCCATTTGTGTCCGCGGCTGCGTGGCGCATTCTTGAGAACACCGAGTGGTAATCTCGCAAGGCTAAATTTGGTGGGCTGACCTGCCTGCACCAACGGGTTCTGGCCCCGGCTACCGCAGGCCGGTCGTCGTCCTTCAGTCGGACGCCTTTAATCGCAGCAGCATTCGCACGGTCGTCTGCGTACCGTTAACGACTCAACTGAAGTGGGCTTCATCTCCGGGAAACGTCGCTCTCTCAAAGCGGCTAACGGGCTTGCCCAAAGAATCCGTGGCCAACGTATCCCAAATCATCAGTATCGATAAGGGGTTGCTCAAGGAACGCGTCGGCAAGATCCCAAATCGAAGCTTGCAACTCATCCTTATGGGCGTCGGCACTATTCTCGGGAAATAGGGCGTACCCGCAGCGGCTCTCGCTCGCTGCCCTGCCGCTTTCCCGCTTCAGTCCAAATCTTTCCTCTTCTCTTCCGCTGTCGCAGGGAAAACACGGTGCTGCGGCGGAGGCATCGGACTTTCGCCCATGCGATCTTTCCAAAGCGCCTTATTAAGCAATGCCGTGTCCACCGCGTCGGCGTGGCTGAAATCCAGATTTTTTCCTTCCTTCCAGTCCTTCGTATTCATCTGGTAGATCAAGCCATTTTCGCGGTTTCGATAATCCGCGCTGAAAGCTGGCTGCTCTCCCGTCCCGCTGAAAAGCGGCGCCATCACCGCCGCGCGCGAATCGTTTGCGTTCATCGGCGGCACTCCCAGCAGCGCTTCAATCGTGCGTACCACATTGACCGTCGTGTAAAACGAATGGTCCACGAACGGTTTCGCATCAGCTCCCTGCCCCGTTGACAACGGCGCGTACTTGCTGATCACCAGCGCAATGCTCCGGTGCGAGTCCACATGATCCGGCCCGTCCTGCGCGTCGTCCTCCAAAATCAAGAACGCGGTATCCTCCCAATACGGACTGTGTGACACTGTATCGACCACGCGTCCAATGGCCAGATCATTGTCCGCAACCGACGCCGCCGGCTTCGGTTGTCCTTTCGTTAGGCCTGCAGTGTGATCGTCCGGCAAACGCAACAGAATGAATTGCGGCATCGTGTCTTTTCCCGCCTCGCGTGCTGTCACGAACCCATGAAATTCATTCAAGAACTCGTCCGCCCGCAGTTGGTCCGGGTACGCAACCTCAAAATCAGGGTACCGAGGATCGAAGTGACCTTGTAATTCCACTTCGCTTGCAACATCTTCCGCCAGTACCGGAATATCCCAGGGATACGGACTGGGGCCGCCCCGCGGCTCACCCACATTCTTGGGAAGCGGCTCACCCTTGTGAATTACTGCCCGCGCGCAATTTTCTCCCTCCGCTTTGGGCGGTCCCCAGGCGGGGGGTTCCGAGCCCTTCTTCTCATTGCACCATCGGCTGACGATGTATTCGCCGTAATGCCGGTACGATACCCCGTGGCTCGCAAAATCCTTCCAAAGGTAGCCGCCCGTCGGCTCTCCCGCGTCCGGAACTTCGTCCTCCGCTGTCACCCCCGTTAACAAAGTTCCTTCCGCGTCGTAGGTATGCTCTGCGCCCCGATAGCCGATCGGCCACGTCTTTTCGATGTAGTCTGAGATCGACGCCGAAGTGGACCACACGTGGCCGTCTCCCGATACCTCCCCGCTATCGTAAAAATTATCGAGAACGCCAAATTGCTTCGCCAACTTGTGCTCGTTGGGCGTGATGTCCTCGCCATACATCGTCAAGGACGGATCGCCGTTCGCCCCCGCAATGTCCCCGAACACCTGGTCATACGTGCGATTTTCCTTGATGATGTAAATCACGTGATGAATCCTGTTTTCGCCGCTGCTGAACCTCACGCTGTCGCCGTTTCCGCGCGAGGCGTTCATTTCAACCACTTGCTTTGTGTACGCCGGAAGATTTGCCAGGGCATCCGCAAACGGAATCCGCGCCAGCGATCCGTGGATCATCGCTGGCCCGTACGGATATTGCGGACGGCCGTCTCTCTTTTTCCCGATAAGTGTGGGGTTCGGTCCGGAACCACGCCCCTTCGCGCTTGCAATCAGCAAATCCTTTCCGGTTGCCGCCACTACCGTCGGATACCATTCCGTGGGGATGAATCCAGCGGCTTTGGCATCCTCTTTCCCGCTATCTTTCGTCAGATCGAACACCGCGACCGAATCCGAAATCGCATCCGCGGAAAAGAGTGTCTTCTCATCCGGGGATAGCGCGAGATATTCAGGATCGCTGCCGCCATATTTCTGTCCTGGAAGTTTGGTGGAAAGGTAAGACACTACTTTCCCCGAGCTCGCGTCAAGCACCGCTATTTCATCGCGATCCGTCAACGCAACATAGAGCCGTGAATCGTCGCGATTGAGCAGCAGCGCCGTTGGATGCGATCCTCCTGCAAGCGGCGACTTTGGCTTCCGCACCGGAATGATTCGTACCACTCTCCCTTTCAGCAAGTCGAGTTCCGCGACCGAGGAAGCATTCCACAGCGAAACGAATCCACGCTTCCCGTCTTTCGTCATTACCGTCGTATACGGCAGCGAAGCCGGAATTCTTTTCATCGTCGAAAGGTCGAATCGCTGAACGACCTTGCCATCACTCGCATTGAGAAGAACTGCTTCGTCGGAGTTGTCGTTTGCGACGAGCAATCTCTCCTCGCCGCCGCTCAAACCTGCGCTTAGCCCGGCAGGATAGGTGACATCTTTATATTCAGCCCGGCGAAGTTTCCCTGCCGGGATTTTCGTGCGGGGCGCCATGGGCAGGAATCGCTCTGGCGAAATCCGTCCTTCCTCGAATCTGTAAACCGCAATGCCGTTTCCGGTGCTCCCTTTCTTCTTGCCGAGGGGATCTGTGAGCGAAGCCATGCTGGCAAAGATGTGTTTCCCGTCCAGGCTGAATGCCAGCCCGAGAAAATAGGTTTGCCGCGCCTTGCTCCCTAGCCGGCCATCCGGGAAATCCGTGAGTTCGTTCGTCTCCAGATTGAGCACCGAGAGCGACTGCTTCTCGCCCGAACTGTATGCACCGTACCCGCTATGCAACAGCACCGCGAACCTCCCACCAGGTGAAATCGCGATTGCCGTTGGAAGGTTGTTGGTCTGGCTCGGCGCGCCTGGAACTTCTCCCAGCAATTTACCGTTCGGCAGTTGCACCGTCTGTGGCGCGTTTTGGGCAACGAGAGCCGGTGCTTCGATAGAAAGGAAAAGAAAGAAGAAAACCAGGTAAGAAAATTTACAAACTCTGGCAATACGATATGTCATCGCGCGATCATATGAGATGCGCATTACGAGACTGTAAACGCCGCAGCTTGAACTTGTCGCCATGAGGTCCCCGGGATTATTTGGTTTTACTGGTATGGCCCCCGAATCCTACGCTGCCGTTTCACGCGCGGCAAGTTCCTCTTCTGCGCGCTCATCGCCTCCCCCTGCGATGCCCACGCAGTTCTTGGCGCAGGGTACTGAGCTTGACGCCACGAATCGCCTGGCCTATGGTTTTGCCCCAAGCTAAAATTGACGTTGCCAATTCTGCGAAAGTCTCGGTTTGCGCAAAGACATTCGCGCAAGGAAAGGTCCCACATGCCCGCCGTCGAGGCCAAGACTTATCACATCGATGCTCTGCGCGAATTCAGCACTCGCATCTTTCTCCACTTCGGAGTTCCCAAAGACGATGCCACGCAGGCCGCTGATGTTCTTGCTTCGGCCGACTTGCGCGGCATCGATTCTCACGGGGTTGCCCGTCTCTATAGCTACTTTGGTTTGCTCAACGAGGGGCTGATCAATCCCAAGCCCAAGATCGCAACAGTCCGTTCCACGTTAAGTACCTCGACCATCGATGGTGATAACGGCCTCGGCCTCGTCGTCGGTCCCCATTCGAATCGCATCGCTATGGATATGGCGGATAAAGCTGGTTCCGGCTGGGTCGCCGTCTGCAACACCAATCATTTCGGCATCGCCGGCTATTACGTCCTTCAGGCCCTCGAACGTGACATGATCGGTTGGGCCATGACCAACTCCAGCAGCCTTGTCGCGCCTCTCTGGGGCGCGCAGCGCATGCTCGGCACCAATCCTATCGCCATCGCGTTCCCCGGAAAAAACGAGCCGCCTATCGTGATAGATATGGCCACCTGTACCGCTGCGTATGGAAAAATTGAAATGGCTCGCCGCAGAGGAGAGCCCATCCCCATCGGCTGGGCCATCGATAATCAGGGCCGCAACACCACAAATCCCGACGATCCCGTGAATGGCGGCTGCCTGCTTCCGCTCGGTTCCGACCGCGAACGCGGCGGGCACAAGGGCTACGCGCTCGCCGTTATGGTGGATGTGCTCTGCGGCGTTCTCGGCGGCGCGAATTGGGGGCCATTCGCTCCGCCGTTTGCTTTGCGGCAGGAAATTCCGACGACCAGCGTGGGCAAAGGCATCGGCCACTTTTTCGGCGCGATGCGCATCGACGGGTTCATCGATGCTGATGAGTTCAAGCGGCAGATCGATGATTACGTGCGCGTGTTTCGCGCGACAAAGCCCGCGCCAGGCACGAACGGTCCGCTCATTCCGGGCGATCCGGAACGCATCGCAGAGGTCGAACGCCGCAAAAACGGCGTGCCCTTGCTCATGCCAATCGTCGAAGACCTCCGCACTATCTCTACGCAAACCGGCATTCCCTTCGACTAACTCCGCCGGGGCGCGATGGCTACGCGCGTCTCTTACGCCTCCCGGATCTTCATGACAACCCTTTCGCGGCGGCTGAGAAGCGCGAAGAGACCCAGAAGTTGTTTCCACGGAAAATATTTCTTGTTGAGCAGCCCCATGCCTAACGCAGCCACTTCTCCCGTCACGATCTCCGCGCTGGCATTGACCCACTCCCCGAGCAGTTCGCCCTTCATCGTGCATGGTGCAATTTTCACGTGGCCATTATTGCGAATACGCTTTACTTTTCCGGTGTTTCCGATCGTGTAGATGTAGAGCTGCGCGTCACTCCCGGAGAGGTCCCCGGCTGGATCAGCTGCGAACCACACCGGAGTTCTCACGCCCTCGCCGCTCTTCTTGAACGTTTCAAGACTGAGATATTTATGATCGCGAAAATTCGCAAGTCCCATCGCATCGCTCCTGCTCGTTTGATGCATGTCATTATAAATGTGGCACGCGCAGAAAGGGCAGGCCCGCGATTAGCCCGCCCTTCCGAGAAGCGCGTTCCGTTTTCTTTGTTCAGGCTCCGTACTTCCTGTTGAGCGCTTTTCGCCGTTTACTTCGCGCGGACGTAAGTCACATCTTCCGTGAAGGCATCTTTTTGGTCCTTGCGGAAGGTCCACGCGGTTTTGAAATGATCGCTGTCAATAAAGGTGTACACAGCGTGATGCATGTGTCCGTCGTTCGGGTTCTTCAGATTTGTTGCCCCCTCGAACTCAAACGTCAGCGTCTTCGTGTCCGGCGCATAGAGTCCGCGCATGGTCGGCTGATTTCCCGCCATGCAGTAATGCGTCATCTTCAGTTGTTCGCCGTCCAGGTAGTAGAGTGTAATCATTTCCACCGATTTGCCCTCTTCTGTCACGTGGGTCCTTTCGATGATCGCCGTTCCGCCCGACGTCAGCTCGAGGTCCAGCGTCGCTTTCTCTCGGTTCGACTTCTCAGTTTCCCAATGCCCTGAAAGTGACTTCAACTGCTCAAAGGCCGCCGTCCCATTACCTCCTGCCTTTGCTGACCCGATTGCAAATGCAAACACCGCTGTAACGACTACTGCTAAAACTTTCGTTCCTGTACTCATGTTTTCGTTTCCCTCCTCATGGATTTATGGACTGACTCTTAATTGTTTCGACCACTCGAAGCTCATCGCGCGACAGACGAAGCTTCTGGTTGATTGCCGAATTTCTGCGTGACAAACCCCACTATCACGCCTAGCAACATCCCAGGCAACATGATGTCCCAAAACAAGGCCATACCGGCGCTTAGAACCACCAACAGGCTGAGTGCCGCCGCAATCGTCATCCCCGCAATTATTCCCAGCGCAATCGAATGTACTTTTTCGCCGACGTAGCCGATCACGATTCCCGCGACCAAACCTTTCAGAAGAGAAAACGTGATGACGCTGGTCATCACGGGCGCGAGGGACGGCTCGAGGAAGCCGCTGAGGCCGTCCAGCAGTCCGAGGGTGCCCCCCACAGCCAGTCCCAGCATCGGCTTCGTCAAACTCATCGCACTCCCTCGCGCAGCTGCGGTTTCTTGCAACGCGGCTTTTTCCGACCTAACTTCACTTCGCATTGGGATCCATTTGCATCACACCGAACATGTTGCCTTCGGTGTCTTCGCAATATGCGAAGTACCCCACGGTTGGAATGGGCGTCTTCGGCATGATGTTTTTTCCTCCGGCTTTCAAGACGGCATCGACCGCTCCATCCACCGAGTCCACGCCAATCGTATTTGTGGTGGACGTGATCCCTCCGGGCTTCCTCATCATTCCGCCGTTGATGCCCGGCGTTCCTTCTTTCCCGGTGGTCACCATCCAATACTCGGAGGGGCCAGCCCACTTATCGAATTTCCAACCAAAGACCTTGCCGTAGAATGCCGCGGCACGGTCCGGGTCGGCTGCTGGTAATTCAAAATGAATGATTCGAGACATAATTTTCCCTCCTGTAATTTATGAACAAGCCGTGTGTCATCGCTTTGTTTTTATTTAGCGCGTAGCCGGGGTTGTTACCGGAGCTGTTCCGTAGCGCTGCGTTGCGAAGCCTACGATCATGCCCACGATACTTCCGGGAAGAATAATCTCGAAGTAATAGCCGTGCTGCATGTAGGCGACCAGAAATGCCAGCACAAACCCCACTGCCAAGCCGAACAGGATTCCAAGCGGCACTGAATTCACTTTGCGCGCAAAGATTCCCGCGGCCACCCCGGCGATGAGGCCTTTGATGGTGGACCCTATCACGATGCCCACAATTTGAGCGCGCACGGCGGGGGTGAACCATGCCGTCGTGCCGTCAATGGCGCCCAACAGGGCTCCCAAGAGCAACCCGATCAGGATCTTTTTCATGTGCCGGCCTCTCCTTTTGTTCTCTGAAGTTCCTTACAACGAAATCTGGATTTCCTTTACGGGCTACCTTCGCAAAAACAGCAAAAGCAGAACACGCATCACTAAGTACGCCGCAATCAACAAGATGAAGAAGCGGTAGCGGCGGTAGAAGCGGCCTGCTTTCTCGAACATGCTTTCTCGATGTGCTCCCACCGCCAAGCCATCCAGATAGCGGGAAACATCGAGGTTAAGTTCCTGAACCGTGAAATAGCGCGATTCGCGCTGTTGCGCACAGGCCTTCGCGCAAATCGCTTCGAGCGACCGGTCGAGGCGGGGAGCGAATCCCGTGAGCGTCTTTTGGGTGATGATAAAACGAAGCAGAGCGCCCAGCGAGAAAATATCACTACGTGCGTCCAGCACTTCGATGTCGCCGCGCGCTTGTTCCGGGGACATGTACCCTGGCGTACCCATCACGGTGCCGTGGCCGGTGATTACGGTGCTGTCGGTGGAATCGCGTTCTTCGCCAGGCTGCTTTGGCCGTTCGAGAATCGTTGCTTCGGGATCTACGGAGTCTACAGCCTGCTGTGATTCGCCACGCAGGATTTTGGCGAGGCCCCAATCCATCACGAGGACTTCGCCGAAAGGGCCGACCATGATGTTGGCGGGTTTCAGGTCGCGATGAAGGACGCCGCGGGCGTGGGCAAACGCGACAGCATCGCAGATGCGCAAGAAAAGGCGCAAGCGATCCTGAAGGGACTCGATGGTTTCGATGTAATTGTCGAGCCGCTGGCCCTCGACGAATTTCATGGTGTAGAAGACGCGGCCATCCGTCAGGGTGCCGACGTCATGCACTGGAACGATCCCCGGATGCTCGAGCTGCGCGAGAACGCGCGCTTCGCGAATGAGGCGATTCGCCAAGTCGCTATCCGTGCCCGGCACGTCGAGCACTTTCAGAGCGACGCGACGCTCCAGTTTTTCGTCTTCGGCTGCGTACACAACACCCATGCCGCCGCGAGCGATACGTTCGAGCAAGCGGTAGCGCGTGCCCGCAAGATCCGGCTCTTCCGCGCCGGTGCGAAGCCGTTCGATCGCTCTGTCCGAGAGAGGTTTCATTTTGCATCCCAGCCGAACACGGCGCGGGCTTCGCGCTGGAATTCTTCTTCGCTGCCGCAGATTTCCCGCAGACGTTCGAGCGCACTGCTCCGGAATTCCCGCCGCGCCCATGCGAGCGCGTTGGTCACATCGGTTACCGGAATTCCGTGTTCCGCCGCAAGTTTGTCATACGAAATTGTTTCGTCGCCCGCCAAATCGTATTCCTCGAAGAGACGAAACGTTCTTTCGCGTTCCTTCGCTTCACAATTCTTTCGCAAATCCTCGACGGCCAGCTCGAACAGTCCGCGCACCCATTCTTTTTCAAAAAACTGTTCGAGCGATTCGGGGGAAGGAATCGCGGCAGGATCCATCGCGGCACCGTTCAATTCATCTTCGGCAGCGGCAAAGTCAAGCGCCACATGGGGTTCATTGCCGCCGCGTTTCAGGCGTTTGGCTGCTTTGTCCTCGTTCATCACGAAACTATCCACGCACATACGCAGAAAAGTGCGGAGGCGGCTCTTCGTGGGATCGAATTTGTCCAACAGCCCGCGCTCGATGACCTGCACAAAGAATCCCTGCGTAAGGTCCTGGGCGTCTTCCGCGGGGCGGCTCCAGCGCAGCCGGACATACTTGTACACGGGCTTCCAGTAGGCGGTGCAGAGAGTATCCATCGCGCGGACGCGCTCAACTCCATCGCCGCTGCGCGCGCCGTCGATCACCGACCATCGAGTCAGCGGAAAGCGGTCACCACCCGGGCTGGGTTTGTTATCGCTCATTTTCTCCCGTAGGGCACAGTGCGCTTCTTGGGATGGTGTTCTCGTGCCGGAGGAGTCTATGCAGGAAGCGGGAAGGTGGCAAGGCGTCTCTGGGCAACACTTCGCCGCAAAACGGAACTGGTAGAAAGTGGAAAACGGGTGGAGGGGAGCCCTGCCCCCCTATGATTTTTGTAAAGTTTTGATTCGATGGGAGTTAGACGGTAGTAGTCTGCAAAAGATGTGATTCTAAAGGAGATAGGGACGAACTGGGCAGCTGAGCGTGCGGATGAATCGTGAATGGCGGGTACTCCCCCGGTATTTTGCCAAGGAGTGCGGAAATTATTGATTGCAAGAGAGTTGTCGAAAGACTCTTTTTTTAAGCGTGCACAAGAGCATGAAAAGGGAAGGTCTATTTTATCGCGCTTTTCGCAGGAGAGCGCTGAGGGTGATGCGGATGCGCTGGGCATCGAAAACAGCCACGGGTCTAGAGACCTGCCAGTACATCGGCTTGGGAGGACCAACCTTGGTGAGGACAACATGCAACATGTTATCAGAGGAAGCCATTTATTGTCAATAAGATTATAGACTTATTTAGTTACTGTTCGAATGAGTGGCGCGGATTCCAATGAGGGACTGGAAGCCGAGGAGTTAGAAGAGTTTGGCCAGGAGTAACCGGCTTGATAACACTGTGGATTTCTGTGAAAAAGTGAAAAATTCAAGGCGGAAGTACAAATCCAAGAGCGGCGCCAACGCCAGCCGCGCAGAGAATGCTACTCCGGCACGCAACGGGATGACGCCGTGCTACTTTTGGGAAACAGGGCGAGAAAAGTGACTGGCGTGAAACGGATGAGTTGGCTAAAAGTGAATTCAGGGGTCAAGCAGGCCTGTGCTGTGGACAGGAACCCAGGGAAGCACGGGGAAAGCCCCAAGGAGGCAGCATGAGACGGGCGTACTGGCTGGTGGCGGCATTGTTGTTGGCGGGAATTCCAGCGGCCGCCAAGGAACCTCAAGCGGGGACGATCATTTCCGAGAGTTCGGTGGCGTGCGGGTCGCAGGTGACGAAGAACAAGAAGGGGACAATAGAAGTGCTATGCCAGGAATATGTGGTGCGGACGGAGACGACGGAGTACCACATCCGGCAGGAGAAGGCCGCGAAGCAAGAAATGATTCCGGTGAACACGAGTGTCGAGTTCACGCTGGACAAAGACAAGATGAAGTTCAAGGCGAACGGAAAGAGATATGAATATTTGGTGGTTTCGGAAACGGCCGCAGCAGCAAAGCGATAAGCTCCAGCTTCACAACGCCAGATTTATGAACTGGCGGGGTAATTCAAGACACAGAACCATTTGACGGTCCACGGTGTTCAGCGGGACTTGAACGATTCGGCCAATGTCGCCGATTTCGGGGACGAATGCTTCGCTCAAGGCACTCGAATCGGCAGCCAATTCACATTCAGTATGGCTGCTGAAGTGAAGACATCTTCTGGAGAGAGCACACGATGTAACGAAGGCAGGCTTTGTCTAGCTACATCAACTCCGACGCACCCGATAGATCCGAGTTTCTGGCACTTTTATGACAACGAGATCAGACTCGCCCTGTTTTTTCGCATTCGCTACTACCTCGTCGTAAGTCGCCCCACAAGAGATAATGCGCTCTTGATCCTCGGAGAAGGCAATCCATCCATTTGAAAATGCGCTCGTTTGGGAGTTCATATTACCGTACCTCGTCTTCCTCTTTTGTCACTTTGTTAGATGCGAAAAACGCGGATTAGTTTCAATTGAAGTTGGGAAGTATGAACTGCTCGCGGGCCGCCGGGCGCCCTCAAGCTTCCATGACGAGGTAAGTGGAAACTTCGGATAAGTTGCTCGTCGCGTCGTAATTACTTGAGCGGGTAGCGCGCGCTCTCATGCTGCGTTATTCCGGCGACAGGCGCTTTTTTCAAATGCGAGAAGGAACGAAAACCAGCGCGCGTTGCGTTCGTTTCGCCAAGAGCGTGGAGTAAAATGAGCGGGCTAACCCGAAGGGAGGCTTAGTACATGAGATGGAAAATCGGCTTTGTCGAAACGATAGTCGTCCTGTTTCTAGCAGGCGCCGCGACGGCACCAACTGGGAACGCGGCGCCGGTTACCGACGCTTGTTCGCTTCTTACCCAAGCCCAACTGAGCGCCGTGCTCGGGGTTTAGATAGGTGCCGGATCGCACACGACGCCAACGTACCTGAAAACGTGCACCTGGGGTCCGTCGGGCGGCCCCACGAAGACTCTCAAATTCGTCACACTCAACCTCGAGGGCGCGGATGGATACGAGGCGGCGAAGAACACAATGGAGAAGATGTAGCCAAAGAACACGGTCATTACGCCAGTCAGCGGCATCGGAGATGATGCGTATTACACAAGCTTCGGCAGCAATATCACCAACCTGATCGTCAAGAAGGGGAATGTCTCGTTCAAGCTCGCTCTGTACGGAGGCACCGCCCCTGAAAACGCGATGGCCATGGAGAAGACTCTGGCCCTGGATGTCGTCTCCAAACTCTGAAGAATCACGGAAAGCAACGTCACGATTTCAGATCAAGTTGTTTCAGTGGAGAGGCGGATACTGAAGTGTGGATTGCGGGATCGTGAGTGACCAGCTTTTTTGTGCGGGCGCTTTGTTCGCGGCGCAGAGCACCGGCTAAAGCCTGTGCTACTCATTCGTAGCGGAGGGCTTCAACAGGGTCCAAGCGGGCGGCTTTCCAGGCGGGATAGACGCCGAAGACGATGCCGATCAGGGCGCAGAGGACGAGGGCCGTGATGACCCAGAAGAAGGAGAGGGCGGCAGGAAAGTGCGCGCCGTAGTGGAGCAGGAGTGAAATTCCAGAACCAAAAGTGACGCCGATGACGCCGCCGATGGCGCTTAGCGTTACGGCTTCGATCAGGAATTGGACCAGTATGTTGCTGCACTTTGCTCCGATGGCTTTTCGGACGCCAATCTCGCGGGTGCGCTCGGTTACGGAAACGAGCATGATGTTCATCACGCCGATGCCGCCCACGATGAGGCCGACAGAAGCGACGGCGAACATCAAAATAAAAATGAGGCTGCTGATTTTCTTCCAGAGTTCGAGAAAATAGTCCGGAGTGAAAATTGCGAAGTCGTCGGGCTTGTCGTTGGTGAGGCGGCGTTTGCGCCGGAGGAGATCGCGCATTTCGTCGACAGACTCGCCTACATTGTTGGGATCAGAGGCTTTCGCGAAAATGACGTAGTCCTTTTGATTGGGATAAAGCTTGCGGAGCGTAGTGACGGGCATATAAGCGGAATTGTCTTCGGGGTTGGAGCCGCCGGAAATGCCCTGGCGCTGTTTTTGAAGCGTGCCGATGACGGTGAAGAGCTGGCCGTCAATGGTGACCTCCTGGCCGAGGCTGTCCGATGGGGATTCGGGGAAAAGTGTACGCACGGTGTCGTAGCCAAGAAGGACGACGGGAGCGCGATGATCGAGATCGGTTTCGTTGAAGAAGCGGCCAGATTCAATTTTCAGATCGAAGATTTCGCCGATGGACGGTTCGTTGCCTTGCAAAATCACACTTTTCGCGCGGTATGCGCCGCGACGGATGTCTTCCGTTCCGGAGCCGAACATGGGCTGAAAAATGCGCATGGAGGCGGAGGCCGCCCTGATGTGAGGAAGCTTGGCGATGTCATCGGCCCATTCGGGCTGTAGTTCTTTGCGGGTGAACCATTCGCTGGGCGGGCGCGAGAGCGAAGCCCAGGGGAAGCGGTAGGCGATGATGGTGTCGGAGCCGAGCTCGCGGATGCCGCCGAGAACGTTGTCGTTGAGGCCATTAATGACGGCGGTCACGGTGATGACAGTGGTGATGCCGATGACGATGCCGAGGATCGTGAGCGCAGAACGCAATGAATTCTTGCGCAGAGTGTCGAGAGCGAGCAAGATTTCGTCGCGGAACTTCAGGGCGGTTTGCTTTCCGCCAAGCAGTCGCAACGGAAGCGCGGCCGAATGCGTGTGAGCTTGGGGAAGAGTTTTTCCGAGCGTGGCCATCGTTTCTATACCAATTACTCTCCAGCTTGCTGGAACAAGAATTTTTCTACTACTCGGATCTTAGAGCCACAACCGGATCCAGGCGAGCGGCTTTGGACGCCGGATACGTTCCGAAAAAGAGGCCGACGCTCAACGCCACGAGCAGCCCGCCGATTACCGACCACAACTGCACGGCGCTCGGCAGCGGCGAGACCACGGAGACAAGCTGCGCGGCGAGGACTCCAAACAAAACGCCGAGAGCGCCGCCAAACAGCGATATAGTGGAGGATTCAATCAGAAATTGACGCAAGATGTCGCCGCTGCGAGCGCCGAGAGCCTTACGGAGGCCGATTTCGCGGGTGCGCTCGGTTACCGAGACGAGCATGATATTCATGATCACGATTCCACCGACGAGCAGCGAGATGGAAGCAATGGCGATAGTCACGAGAAAGAAACTGCTGCTGATGTCCTTCCAGAGAGCGAGGAACGAGTCGCTAGTTTCAATCGAAAAGTCGTCGTTTTTCCCGTAGGCAAGGTGACGGCGGCCGCGCATGATTTGGCGCACCTCGTCGACCGTCTCCTGAATCCTTGCGGCGGAGACGGCACGGGCGGTGATGCGAAGCGAATCGCGCTGCGTGCCATATTCTTTTTTATAAGTGCTTAGCGGAAGAATGATCCAGTTGTCCAGAGAAGTACCGAGAGCGGAGCCTTCTGTCTTGCCGACGCCGATGACTTCGCAGGGCGTATTGCGCCAGCGAACTTCTTTCCCGATGGGGTCGACGCCAGGGAGCAAGTTTTCAACGAGGTCGTTGCCGATGACACAAACCGGCGCGGCTTCTTGCAGGTCCGTTTCTGTAATGTGGCGGCCCGCGACGAGGTCCACGTCATAGAGTTCCGCCATCTGCGGGGTCCACGCGCGGAGGTTTGTGTCTTTCAACGAATTGACTCCACTTTTTACTTCAAGCCGCCCGGCAAAGGACGCGCCGATTTCCTTGCAGGATTTGCAAAGTTCGTGGATAGCCAGGTAGTCATCATAGGTAATGCGTTTGCGCTTTTGGTATTCGAGGTAATCATCGATGTTGGTGATGATCTGGGGCTGCTTGGCGACGCCAAAAACATCCGCGCCGAGGCGGAAGACTCTGGTGGCGACGTATTGGTTCGCGCCGTTAATAAGACTGACGACAGCGATCACCGCAGCCACGCCGATGACCACGCCGATAAGGGTGAGGATGCTACGCAACTTGTGCGCCCAGAGGCTGCTCGTGGCAATAGCCACGGCCTCCTTGAAGTTCATTGTAGTCGCCCGGGCCATGGAAGGTGTTCCCCTAGTATACGTGCGGCCGACGGATAAAATAACGCCTTCCGAGCATCGGAACAAACGCGGACCGGCCTAGACTGACCAACCTGGGGGTAGCGTATGGCCAGGGAGAACGGTTCTAGAGATGAGAGGCGATCTTGCGGCCAATTTCCGCGCCTCGAGTTTGCGCTTCGGGGACGTAGATCAACTGGAGGGAAACCATGGTGTCTCCCTTCAGCACAAAGAGAGCGTGGCCAAACGAGCCGATCATGGCGGCATCGCCTATACCAGGCAATTGCTCGAAGCCCGGAACGACCGACATGGTGGTGCGCATGGCGGCCCAATCCGTGGGGCTATAATTGCGTTTCAAAGTAAAGGCGAACACGCGGCCGTCTTTGTCAGGCTGTGACAGGCCAAAGGTCTTCACGACGCCTTCCAAATCTTTGGTGTCCTTCAGAAGCTCAAGAGGATTGTCGGTCTTGGTGTCCTTATGCTCGGCGGCGGCTCGCTGGGAGTCTTTCCGCGCCTGTTCGACAGCCACACGCTGGAGTTGAGCGAAAGCGGCGGGATTGGTGTAGTAGGCGCAGCCGGGCTCGGAGTCCTCGACGATTTCGGAACTCTTCTCTACTGTGACACCGAGAATCTGCTGCAAATCTTCCCTGGAAAGCAAGGCGCAGGAATTGCCCTGCGCCACTTGGACGATTGTCGACGAAGAGTCGCCAGTCGCGGCGGCAGCGTAACTGGAGATCTTCTTCTTGACCAAATGCACGCCGTAAAAAGCCGCACCAATGCCGGCGACAAATAAAACCACAAGAACACTGCCCACGATCAGCAGGACTTTACCCAGACCGGAGCCTTTCTTGGCCACGGCGGCAGACTGCGCAGGGGGTTGAGCTGGAGGCTGTGCGGCAGCCCTAGGCGGAGCAGGGGTTCTGGGAGCGTCCGCAGGCTGGCCGCATTGGCCACAGAACGGACCTGAGATGGGTGCACCGCAACTTCCACAAAAGCCTGCCATGTGTCCTCCTTCATTCAAACGGAACAGCGAGAGTGCACAGCTTACCACCGGAAAGTTCGCTGCTCTAGTGTTGGGGCACGTTCAGCAGTACAGAAATGCCTTGCAAACAGGAGAAAAACCGAAAGCGCAGAGCGGAAAACGCGAGTGCTATGAGTTTGTTTGAACGGGCACCTACCGGCTCCCTAGTACATGGACCAAGAAAAATCGCTGAAAAGGGGCGGGAATCCGGAGTGGGGTTCCGGATTCCCGGGGGGTTGCAGCGTTTAAGGCGGGGTGTGAATCAGGGGTTGTTTCGGGGGAGGCTTGCGACCAGGGGGATTTTGCCCTGGGATTCAGTCCTCGCAAATTGGGCCAATACCTTTTCTCCTCCTGGTTTCAAGAGTGGGCGTCCGCGTGGATATCCTGCGGTCCGGACTTGCGAGAGAAAATAGCGGTCGCCGTTGCGGTTGAGGTCCAGTCTTGACTGGTTTTGAAGTTCATTTGTGACGACTGGGTTGGAGTTGATCATTGCCGCCGCGGCCGGATCTCTGCGGCCAATCAGGATCAGCACCCTTGCCGGGCCCGAAACCTGGACGGAGTACTCACCCGCGGGAAGAGTCGTGTTGCCGGCCAGGAGCAGAAAGGGGATGTTTGCCATCAAGTGTCCGTGCGCCTGCACCACTCGGGTCGAGCCCAGCACGGTAAGTGCCGTCAGAGCTGCCATAACCAAAGCTCGCGTTTTCATGGGACCCTCTTCGCTGTTAATCACTGGCGGCAGCCAAGTTGAACCTTCCTTCAACTTGTAAGTTGGCCTGCGCAGCGCTTCAACATGCTACGCACTTTGGCGCATTCCGGCGGGGAGCACAATGCACGGCCGATGAACTGCAAGCAGACCGCAGGTGAACAAGTAACTGCCCGAAAATAGAGGAGATAAATTTGGGCCAGGCAGGGTCGCGATTTTTAGGTGGAGTGGTATAGTCTGACGGCTACAGGAAATAATGCCAATGTCGAAGCCTGCCCGCTCCGCGAATCTTGTGCGTTTTGAGGCGTTCGAAGTCGATCTGCGCGCGCAGGAACTATACAAAGGCGGGCGGAAGATCAAACTGCAAATCCAGCCATTTCAAGTGCTTGCGATGCTGCTTGAGACGCCGGGGGAAGTGGTCACGCGCGAAGAGATGCAAAAAAGACTTTGGCCGGCGGACACGTTTGTCGATTTTGACCACAGTTTGAACACGGCAATCAAGAAATTGCGTCAGGCGCTCGGGGACGACAAAAAGAAGCCGCGCTTTGTCGAGACGTTGCCGAAGCGCGGTTACAGGTTTCTAGCGGCGGTAAAGGGAACCGCCGCGCCGTCCGCACATGCCGCAGCATCCAAGCAAGAAAATGCACCCACGGCGCCGGTGCCGCAAGATGCGCTCGCCTCTTCCTGGGTAGGGCGCGTGGCGAAACTTTCCTGCGAAGATGGACTTTCGTTCGCATTGGTGGCGATTGATGAAGCAACTGCGGCGGAGCGGCGAAAACTGGAAGCGGCGAATGACGATGTAGGATTGTCTTTGTTGATCATGTCGCAGAGATTGTTCATGGTGGCTGACGGAACACCGCTGAGAATTCTCGAAGTGGAGCAGGGGCATTCGCGCTGCCAGGCGCGAATCCTCGAAGGCGAGCATTATGGGAAGACGGCTTTGCTGCCCCTAAAGTTACTTGTGAAATCGCCGGAGCTCAATTCCATTCGCGCGCCGCGGCAATGGAGCGTTGGCAGTTAGAGCGGGACGTTCAGCTAGGGTGGCGAATGCGCTCGGCGAGAGCGCGGGCTCGTTGCCTGCCAATCTGGACAAATCGGGAATCGCTCGCGATTTGATCGAGCGTGGGCAAGGCGCGCTGCGGTTCGGGCAGCAGTTTGTGGTTGAGGTCCGTTTCGAACTGCAAAAGAGCATCGTTGATGCCCAGGCGGTCATACTTCATGCGCCGTTCGAGCAGGGTGACCAATTCTTGTTGGCGCGCCAGGCCTTCGAAGATCTGCATTAATTGAGAGGCCGCGGAATTCAGAGTGTAGTTGAATCTTGTTTCGTGGCTTTCCGTGCCTTTTTCCCAGCGAAAAGTTTTCTCGCCCAGATTGGCTATTCTGCGATGGACATCCAGATCCTGTCCTTGGAAATATTTTAATTGCGCGGCCAATTCGAACATTTTCTCGCGCAACGGGGCGCTTACTTCGAATGGCGAGGCCCCAGGCTCCTCCTCGAGCTGCCGGATTTCAAAAGTCGCCGCATCGGAATCGTCGCGCACAATAATTTCGATGAACTCCGGCGAACTGGATTTAAAAATGCGGCGATAGCTGAGCTTTGCGTGGGCAGACGCCGGGGCCGGCGATGATGCAGACGCGGCCGTCCCCGCGGGCGAACTCAGGAGGGCACTCGCCAGCCCAACAAGCAGAATAAATCGGATGAGGCAAGTGTTCATCGTGTCGGTAAGATGCGTGGAAGCGCGCGGTAAGTTGCGCCGTTCCGTCGAACCGTCGTCCTCGCAACACCAGGCTTGGGCCGCAACTTTGCCTCCACGGCATTCTTAGGAAGAGCAAAACGTTGCTGCGCCTGTTCTGCCTGCAAATGGCAGAGCGCCACGGCGAGAGCATCCGCGGCATCGGAAGGTTCGGGTGTTTCCGTCAATTCAAGCAGGGCCCGCACCATCAATTGCATTTGCCTTTTGTCGGCATGGCCATAACCGGCCACGGAGGCTTTGACCTCTCGAGGCGAATAGCTGTACACAGCTACTCCGCGCTCGGCGGCAGCCAATAGCACGACGCCGCGCACCTCGGCAAGACGCAAGGCCGTTCTCATGTTCAGAGCGGTGAAGACCGATTCCACGGCGAGCGCGTCCGGCGAGAACTGGTCCAGCAGGTTGCACAGGAGAGCGTGGACATCCTGCAAGACAGCACCAGCGCACTCCCGCTGCCGCTTTGCCGTCACCCTCAATGCACCATAATGCAGCATACGGCAGCGGCGGCCGTCGCTCTCGATAATTCCGTAGCCAGTTGGCCCCGCGGCAGCCGGGTCCACGCCCAGCACGCGGAAACAGCCGTGATTGGAGGGGGCAAGGCTGGCTGCGATTGCCGCTTTCATTGACCTAAGTCTACGGCGTTCTCCCCGTCACTGCCAGGGCTTTGTGTCCGATTCTCTTGCCAAACGTAAATCGGCCATCCAAGAACCACAAATGGCCGTGTGAAAATTCGACAGAGACTCACATCCCCTTCGTACAATTACGCCTAGTTTGCGCCAACCGCCGCTTGAATCTCTGACTCATCGATATCGAAGTTCGCGTAGACGTGCTGGACGTCGTCGTGCTCCTCGAGCGCCTCAATCAACCGCACCATCTGCGTGGCTTGCGGCCCGGTGAGCTTAATGTAGTTTTGCGGCACCATGCTGATCTCCGCTGAGGTTGGTGAGACGCCTGCCTTCGCCAGCGCTTCCTTTACCCTTTCCAGCGCTTCCGGGGGTGTCACGACGTACCAGCCCGAGCCATCATCCTTCAAATCTTCCGCGCCCGCTTCCAGCACGATGTCCAGCATCTTGTCTTCGCTGGCCGCTTCCTTGGGCACCACGATTTCGCCCTTGCGATGGAACATCCAGCCGACTGCGCCGGCTTCCGCCAGGTTTCCACCGTTCTTGCTCATAAGGTGGCGAAATTCGCCGACAATGCGGTTGCGGTTGGTGGTCACGGCTTCGATCAGCATCCCCACGCCGCCCGGTCCATAGCCCTCGAAGGTCACTTCCTCGAACTGTTCGCCTTCGAGCTGCCCCGTGCCGCGCAGGATGGCGCGCTCGATGTTTTCGTTCGGCATGTTCTCGTTCTTGCCCGCAAGTATCGCAGTGCGCAGACGGGGATTGGAATTCGGATCGCCGCCGCCGATTCTGGCAGCGATGGTAATTTCGCGGATCACTCGAGTAAAGACGCGGCCGCGCTTAGCATCGGTGGCCGCCTTCTTATGTTTAATGGTGGCCCATTTTGAATGCCCGGACATGACACATCCTCTTTTTTAGCGTGTTCCCGGCCTGGCGGGATTCACGTTGGGTGAAATTTCGTGCGACCGTGCGCCACCTGCGTGGCGGTCAGGCAATTTTACCCCGCAAGGCGGGGCGCATCTGTGCGGAGACTTAGGGTAAACCGCAAACCCCTGCGGAACTGGGCCAGTTTAGCACAGCCGCCAGGCCCTCGAAAACAAGGGGTCGTGGAGATCAGACTTCTGGACGGGCTACCTCACCGCCATCGTTTCGGCTGCGGCTTATGCTTAGCCTCGCACATTCGCATGGCTTCGGCGAACTGCGAGGCGATGACATCCCAGGAAAAATACCGGGCGTAAGCCTCCCGGCTGCGATTGGCGAGCTTGGCGCGGAAGGGGAGATCCGCCAAGACGCGAACAAGCGCTGGACCGAAGTTATCAGATTCCTCCGGTGGTACAAACACAACGCCAGCTTCGGTCAGCGGCGGCGCGGTCTCCCAGCCTTGGATCGCAATCAGGGGCAAACCGCAGGCGATGCCGGCGATCGCACTGCCTCGCCGGGTCGAGATTGGTCCCCTCACGGAAAGCATTACGTCACAGGCGACCAGCACGCGTACGACCTGATCCGCGGGCAGAAGCCCGTGCACGCTCACTTGCACCGGAGCCGCTCCCAGTCTTTCCTGCAGATGGGTCTTTGCGATTGCAGAATTTCGTCCAAGAACGACGACACGTATGGGACCAATATGTTCTGTTGCAAAGACAGCTGCCTCGGCGATCAATTTTATTTCTTCTGTGCCGGCTTTTCCCCCCGTGACGGAAAAAACCGCGACGGCCGGCGCGGCCTCCTTTTTGAGGTCCGCTTGCTGCCACGCTTGTTCCGGCGACGGCAAATTTGCGCCTACTGGAATGAAAGCCGCTTTGGGAGAGGGCGCGGCCAACCATGAGATTTTCTCCGGGGGGATCGTGAAGACGGATAAATCGGCCAAGCGCGAGGCAATACGCATGGTATGGAGCTGCACAGCTCGCCGAATGCGGTCGACGAGACGGGAGCCGGAGTAACTTTCTACGTCATGAAAGACAACCGCGCAACGCGCTCCACTTTTCTTCAAATGACGAAGCACCTTTAGGAAGCGCCACGAAAAGCCGCGCCGCGACCAAGCGAGGGCGGTGTATTGGAGCAGGAACCAGGAGGTCCCCTTTCCCGGGAATTTCTCAGTGAATTCCGCGAGTGCGGCGTTCCAGCCGGCTTCCATCCAGCGCACCCTAGCTACCGTGAGCGACGTTCCCCGCGCGGCTAGCGCAGAAGCCAGGTAATGGCAATAGTCTTCGACGGCGTCCGTCGGCGAATCCGCATGACCGAGGACCGCCACGCAGCGGTTATGCATTCGTGGAACACTCTGGTGAGACAATGTTGGCCAGTTCGGCAGAACGATCGAACTAAGTCTGCCGCCCGTGGAAGGTTATCACGAGGATTGAGGCCGCAAAACCAATGCACTCGCCCATGATATTGTGCGCAAATGAATCCGCCTCGGTGGCTTGCCAGATGCAACAACATTGACGGGAAACGCCTCACAACCATAAATGGCGTTCTTACGACAAGAGTTCCGACTGTCGCTGAGGAGCTGCTATTCCGAGCACAAATTTCTCCCGAACGGTGGCGCTTTAGCATGCCTGCCATGTCCCCAAAACCGGGTATACTCGCTCCTGGAGCGCCTCCTTGCGTTCGATTCGCCTCTCTACATTAGCCGCGCTTTACTTCCCAATCGCAAGGTCCTGCCATGCCTGACCGCCGCTACCGCGTACTGGCCGTGGCCACCCACCCTGTCCAATATATGGCGCCGGTCTTTCGCCGGATGGCCGCGCATCCCCGCTTTGATCTGCACGTTGCGTACTGTAGTCTTCGGGGTGCCGAAGCCGCCCACGACCCAGAGTTTGGAGCCACGGTTCAATGGGATGTTCCCTTGCTGGAGGGCTACTCCTGGTCGCACATTCCCAACCATGGTTCTGGCGCCGAAACCTTCCTCGGACTGCGCAATCCGAGACTCTCAAAGCTCATCCGTGACGGCAACTACGATGCGGTGCTTTGTTTCGTCGGCTACTTACAGGCCACGTTCTGGATCGCCTACCGCGCCGCCAGATCTTCCAAGACGGCTTTTCTTTTCGGCACAGACACGAACACGCTCTGCCCCCGCGACGGCCGAATGTGGAAGAGAACAGTCAAGAAAATTCTCTGGCCGCATCTTTTTCGACTGGCTGATCAAGTAATCGTTCCTTCGTCCGGCGCGCGTGACCTCATGGTTTCTCTCGGATTGCCCGCCGATCGTGTCACTCTCACGCCCTACAGCGTGGATAACGACTGGTGGATGAAACAATCCGCGACAGTAGACCGTACCGCGGTCCGCGGTTCTTGGGGAGCTTCCGCGGCTGACGCCGTCATTCTATTTTGTGCCAAGCTTCAGCCGTGGAAGCGGCCTGGCGACCTCCTTCGCGCTTTCGCTGAAGCTCAGCTTGCAGATGCGCTGCTGGTCATCGCGGGCGAAGGCCCGCTGCGCGGGGAGCTGGAGTCGCAGGCAGAGGCTCTGGGAATGGGGAAGCGAGTCCGAATTCTTGGATTCGTGAATCAGTCGCAACTGCCGGCCGTCTATGCATCGGCCGACCTCATGGTGCTTCCTTCGGAGTACGAACCTTTCGCGGTGGTCGTGAACGAAGCGATGTGCTGCGGATGTCCCGTGGCTGCAAGCGACCGTGTGGGCGCAGCCCGCGATCTTGTTGCGCCCGTACGGCGGGAATTTGTTTTTCCCTGCGGCGATGTGGCCGCGCTCACCGTGCTCCTGAAAGAGGCAGTGGTCGATCGCGCGCGGCTTGCCTCGCTGGGCCGCAGCGCTATCGCGCACATGCATTCCTGGTCGCCGGAGAGAAACATCGCCGCCACGCTGGAGGCGATTGAAATCGCCGCCAATCGTAAGGTCCGGCGTTCTGCCGCGGCGATTCAGGATTCTTCCGCCACGGATACTTCTCCCGCCGTTCCTCAAAAATTTCGCGAATGAAACTGCTGCTCTATTCCCACTTCTTCGCACCGAGTGTCGGTGGGGTAGAATCCCTCGTGCAGTCCCTGGCCCGCGGCCTCACACAGCTACGCACATCGAGCGGCGATCCGGAATTCGAGATCACGCTCGTCACGCAAACTCCCGCGGATACATTCGATGACAAGCCGTTACCCTTTCGTGTAGTTCGCGAGCCAAGCCTCATCCATCTGTGGGATTCGATTCGTGTTTCCGACGTTGTTCACATCGCCGGCCCAGCATTGGTGCCTGTTTTTCTCGGCCTGCTGGCGCGCAAGCCCGTGGTCGTCGAGCATCACGGTTTTCAGACGATTTGCCCGAACGGGCAACTTTTCATCGAGCCCGCCGGAACTCCGTGCCCGGGGCACTTCATGGCCCGGCACCACCGGGAATGTCTTCGCTGCAACAGCGCCCAAGGATGGCTCGCCTCGTGCAAACTTTGGCTGCTGACTTTCGTGCGCCGCTTCCTCTGCCGGCAGGTTTCGAGCAACATCACGCCGACAGCCTGGCTCGGTGGTCTGCTGCAGCTTCCGCGAAGCGTTGCAATCCCCCACGGCCTGGAAAGTATTGCATTCATTCCCGCAACGAATACAAAAGCATTACAGCCGCCCGTGGTCGCATTCCAAGGACGCCTGGTAACGACCAAGGGCGTTGGGGTTCTGTTCGAAGCTGCGCACATCCTCGCTCAGGAAAATCGGAAGTTTGAACTGCTGGTTATAGGTGATGGTCCCGAGCGGGCGGCTCTCGAGCGAATGGCGCAGGTAGTTCCTCTGGCGGGCCGCATTCGATTCGCAGGCCGCCTCGCGGGGGCACAACTCGGCGCGGCTCTCGCGCAAGCTGCCGTCGTTGTAGTGCCATCCTTGGGCGGAGAAGTTTTCGGGCTGGTCGTTGCAGAAAATATGCTGCGAGCCCTTCCGGTGATCACTTCCGACCTTGGCGCATTCGTCGAGGTTCTCGGCGATGGGGGCTTTACGTTTCGTACCGGAGATGCAACGGAACTTGCGGGAGAACTGGCTCGAATCCTGGATGATCCCGCTCTCGCTCTCCGCCTGGGTCAGCTGGGCCGGCAGCGCGCTCTGGAATTTTGCGACTTTCGCCAGATGCTGGAAGCCCACGCAAGAATTTACCAACAAGTGCGGTCCTGACCTGTCCGTAAAGGCAGGTACGCCGTGCGTCACATACCTGGAAACTCAAACAAACCCGGGAGCGGCAGGGGCTACACTGGCGGTACGGAACACGATGTGGAGTGCCCACACCGGTGTCTCAGAAACATCAACAAATGTGCGCCACTCGTGCCAGGAGACGGAGAATATGAAACGCGCGATTATTTTGTTAACGGTATGCTTGGTGGCGCTCTTGGCGAGTCGTGGCGTACTGGCTTCACCGCAATCCAAAGGAAGCTCCACGCTGACCGGCGTGGTCATCGGACCGGATGACAAACCCGCCTCGCATGCCAACATCTCGTATCAATACTCCGATGGAAGCGGGCCACATGCCGCGCGCGCCGACGCGCATGGGCGGTTCACCATTTCACATCTCCGGGCCAGCAGCTACGACATTCGAGCCTCCGCAGAGGGCATCTTTTCTGACTGGGAGAGGAATATCCCGCTGCGAAAGGGGCAGACGAAGTCCGTTGAGTTGCGATTGATCTATGCGAAGGAAATGCCCAAGTCTGTTTCGAAGAAAAAGCACTAACCGTAGATTCCCCAGTGCAACTCGAAGGCCGACAGTGTGAATCGCAGCAGAATGTCTGCGCTATTGCACGAAGAGTTCTGCCAGATCGTGCAGGTCTTGCGCAGACGTGTCGGAGACCGCACAAAACTCCATCCCCTGATGTCGCCAGTGAACCCACTGATAGCCTTGGCGAGAGCCGGGCGGATGAATCGGCGTGTCCGGATCTTTGGTCGGCCACACAAAGACGTTTACGAAATGTTTGCGGCGTCCATAGACTAGAGCTGCGACGTTACGCTCACCCAGCACATCAAGACGACCGCCCAGCAAAGGAAAACCTTCGTCCACGAAATCGCGCACTGGCGGGACAAAGTCCAGTTTGCCGTCAAACCACGGTTTGACAGTGTGCTGGTCCGTGGAAGTCACGTCAGTGAGATGCCCGGGTTGCAGCGAGCGAATATGCGCATCGATGACTTCCGCGGCGGTGACGGATTCGGGGCCAGCGGTGCGGAAGCGCGGCAAGGAAAACCAAGCGATTCCGGTCACGATCAGGATTGCCGCAGCTACGGCAAGCCAGCGCCACGCGGCAACCGCTGAACCGCTCACGCCGGCTGCGGGGCCTTTGAGTTCCGAGCGAATCTTCCTGCGTAACGTCGCTGGAGCTGTCTCGTAAAGTTGCGCACGCTGAAGCGAGGAACGCAGCGACTCTATGGCTCCAAGGGTTGCCGTGCACTCGCGGCAATCCTCGAGGTGCCGTTCGAACTCGGCAGCGCGGACGGGGTCAAGCTCGCCGTCGAAGTAGGCGTGAAGGAGCGTACCTGGGAAATCACAGCTCATGGGGCGCCTCCTGCTGGGCAGGTTGCGTCAGGGCGCGCTGCAATCGCTGACGTGCGCGGGCCAGCGCGGACATGACTGTCCCGATGGGAACGCTGGTAATCGCTGCAATCTCCTTATACGTACAACCCTCGAATTCGCGCAGCACAATCACTTCGCGAAAGCGTAAAGGAAGGGTTTCGAGAGCTCGCGCCAGCCGTTCGCGATTGTCGCCCGCGATGGCCAGTGCTTCTGGTGTCGCGGAAGACTGTTGGTGCAGATCTTCGTCAAATTCGGTCATGAGTTCCACTTGGCGGTTCTTCTCCAGCCACGTATAGCAAGTATTGCGGACGATCTGCAAAAGCCAAGCTCGCGCGTCGCCGCCGTTGAAGCCCCGAAAGAAGCGAAACGCGCGCAGCAGCGCTTCCTGCGCGACGTCTTCCGCGTCGGCCCGGCTTCTCAGCAGCCAGCGCGAAAGATTGAATGCAGCATCAAGATGGGGCAACACGAGCTGCTCAAAGCGAGCCCGGTCTTGCGAATCCAACACGTCCCAACCCTTCCCCTGGCCCGTGGTACTCATGAATGAAAACCACCCCACAGCTGATTTTATTCCCAATTATCTAATTCTTGTGACGAATTAAATTTGGCGGAGTGAGCGCACAAAATTGGAATAAGACACCGCATGACAAGGTCTGCACAGATGAAACACGTCCCATGGCGGCGCGGGACACCCTGGACGTTTTCGAACCCGCGCCGCTCCTGCCAAGAACGCGCAGTCGTGGGAAACGCATACGAATTTGTGCGTATGCCAGAAGTGTCTTCAGGAGGAAGAAAAAATGGTTCGCAACACGAAGGACGAAATTTTGCACGATCACAACCATGACGGAGTTGACCGGCGCGGGTTTTTGAAGTGCATGGCCTGGGCAGGAACAGGCGCGTTCTGCGTCATGCAAGGCGGCGTTCTGAAATCCTACAGCATGAGCCGGCTATCGGATATGAACCCCGAAGACATGAAAGGGGAATTGAGCTTCGTGCAAATCAGCGATAGCCACATGGGTTTCAATAAGGCCGCAAATCCCGATGTCGCCGCTACGTTGCAGGCTGCCGTCGATAAAATCAACGCGCTATCCACTCCGCCGGAGTTTTTGCTGCATACCGGAGACATCAGCCACCTCTCGAAGCCCGAGGAATTCGATGGCGTCGAGCAGATTCTGAAAAGTGCGTCGGCGAAAGATATTTTCTACGTTCCCGGCGAGCACGACGTTCTGAACGACGACGGGAAAGAATATCTGGGGCGTTTTGGCAAAGGCGCTCAGCCAGGAGGCTGGTACAGTTTCGAAAAGAAAGGTGTGCACTTCCTTGGTTTAGTGAACGTAATGAATTTGAAAGCCGGGGGACTCGGGACTCTTGGGCACGAGCAGCTGGAGTGGCTGGAAAGAGATGTGAAGCATCTCAAGGCCAGCACGCCGATCGTCGTCTTCGCGCACATCCCACTTTGGTCGGTGTATCCCGAATGGGGCTGGGGAACCGAAGATAGCGCACAAGCGCTCGCCTATCTGAAAAAATTTGGCTCGGTGACCGTACTCAACGGGCACATTCATCAAACCATGCAGAAGGTCGAAGGGAATGTCACGTTTCACACCGCTTGCTCCACCGCTTTCCCGCAGCCAAAGCCCGGCGAAGCACCCTCGCCTGGACCGATGAAAGTGCCCGCGGAGCAGTTGCGGAGCCTTCTAGGCATCACGGATGTGAACTACGTGCGGGGCAAGCACGCGCTGGCGGTGGTTGATTCGACGCTGGGGTGAGAGAGAAGAACCTCTAGCGGCAAACAAGGAACTCGAAACCATAGATTGAAGGAGAGGAAGAAAAACCATGAGGAAGAGTGTGTTTATTGCAGGTGTGATGTTGACGGTGATGGCTAGTTTAGGAAGAACCGCGCTAAAGCATGAGGTCTTCGCCGTGAGTGCGCAGCAAGAACCCGGCTCGAGGGTCGAAGTGAAAATTGACAATTTCTCTTTCGGTCCTGCGGCTATCACGGTCTCAGCGGGAACCACCGTCACTTGGACCAAT
Source organism: Candidatus Acidiferrum sp. (assembly GCA_035576885.1). GTDB lineage: Bacteria > Acidobacteriota > Terriglobia > Acidiferrales > UBA7541 > Acidiferrum. The sequence goes on from DATLVZ010000078.1 coordinate 94,233, forward strand.
CGCGACGATATTCCGCATACCGTGGTAAGCACCGAAAAAGTATTCAAATCCAAGGTTCTGGATACGGACGAGAAGTTCTCTTTCACGTTTACTAAAGCCGGCGAGTATCCCTACTTCTGCTCGATCCATCCGAAGATGACGGGAAAAGTGGTCGTCCAGTGATCACCAGAAGGCGGAGGATGAAACTTGCATCCGTTTGACCTCAGAGCCGCATTGTTGGCCAAGCACGCGCAACATGTCGTGCTGATCCACTTTCCCATCGCGCTGTTCATTGCCGGAGTGGCGTTTGATTTCCTCGCCCAGAGTACCAAGCGGCGCGCCCTCGCGGAAGTGGCTTATTACAATTTACTGGCGGCAGCAGTTACTGTGCTGCCGGTGCTCGCGACCGGTCTTCTCGCCTGGCAGTTCCAGCTTGAGGGCCAAAAACTCAAAGGCATTCTGCTCCTCCATTTGGTTCTGGGTTGCTCGTCGATGGCCCTAATCTGGATTGCTTGGGTTCTACATGCGCGCTCACGAAGAATAGGTCGAGAGTTACAAAGAACTCTCCCCATCTTCCGGCTTGGGCTGGAAACAGTGACAGTGTTTATCGTGGGGCTTACGGGTCATCTTGGAGGGTTTCTCAGCGGCGTAAATGGCCCCAGCTAGTACCTTTTGCCATCCCTGGAGCGACTGTGGTAGCATGCAAATGGCTGAAAATAAATGACATGTCCATGCATTAGCCACAAACGGCATGCTTTGGACTAGTACCACAACTGCGGTACCCCGCCGACTGGCTCTAGCGGCCCATTGAGGGCTTCACACGCGCCCTGTAGCCTTCTAAGAACGGGTTGGGGGCCGCGCGGGGACAGCGGCTCCGCAAGGGGCCGTGTGCGAGCTACCCAACCCGCCACTTCAATATTTCCCGGCTAGCCCCGTTTTTCAAAGCTTCATTATTTGTTCTTCTAAATTACCGAGTCCATCTTTCGGCAACGGTAGGCAACCTGCGTGCATTCCAACTCTATGGTTTATTGCTTCCATTTGTAGGGAGTTGCGCCATCATAGAGTTGGAGCGAGCTTTGACTTTCGGTGAACGATGCAGGCGACACCTGGCGCAATTTGCGGACAAGACCGGCGCCGCCAGACTCCTTCTTGTAGTTTTCCTCGTGGCCTCCGTTGCTTCGGCGCAATCCACTGCAGCCGCCAATCCCGCCCCCGCCAGATTGCACCCTGAAACCAACTCCGCATTTGATCGCTACGTGCGCTTGACGGAGGAACGCAACGACATGCAGCTGAAGCGCGATTCTCCGTTCTTGTGGATTGATTCGTTTCCGGATGCTCAGCGAGCCGACGCCTACGCGGCCCTAAAAGGCGGCGAGGTTCAGATCCATCAACTCGCCACAATGGACAGTGGCAAGCCAATCGTTTGCCGCGGCGGCATGATCCATCATTGGGTGGGCGCGGTTTTCATTCCTGGCGCAAGGCTGGACGATGTACTCGGCGTCCTTCAGGACTACAATCACCAATCCGAATACTACGCCCCGGATGTGGAACGCTCGAAAATCGAGTCGCACGAGGGCGACCGCTTTCGCGTCTTCCTACGTTTCCGCCGCCACAAAGTGATTACCGTCGTCCTCGATACCGAGCACGAAGTACGCTACTTTTACGACGCCCCGGATCGCGCCCATAGCCGCAGCTCCGCGGTGCGGATCGCCGAAGTCCAAAATCCCGGCAAGAGCAACGAACGCGAAAAGCCGCCAGGCGAGGACGGCGGCTTTTTGTGGCGCATGGAAACGTGGTGGCGCATGGAAGAACGCGATGGCGGAGTGTACGTGCAGAGCGAGGTTGCCTCACTCACTCGCGATATTCCCGCCGGTCTTGGCTGGCTGATCGGCCCCTTCGTCATCAGCATCCCGAGAGAAACGCTTCTTTTTACGCTGAACGCCACGCGAAAAGCCGTCGAGTCCAAGACAAGGAACAACCCTGCGGCGAGAACAACCCCTCAAATCTAGAGGGATTCTTTCAGCGCACAGACAAGAACGCCTCCGGCATTCAGCAGAGGATGTGCCCAGCTGCTCGCTCCCTTGTTTGTGCCTGAATAGAAAATGATTCGGTCGGCCCATTGCGAAATCAACTCAAAGGAATCATAAACGCTATAAGAGTACGAGACGCCGTCACCTTGTGTGACTCTGTAGCCCCTGCCGGAGGTGCGCACGTAGTTGTAAGCCCCCCATAACTTGCTTTTGTACAAGCCGAGTTTTATGAGCCGGGCAGCTCGTGACCCCTGTCCGAAGCGATTGCTGTCCGAGATCAGCACTGCTTTCTTCGCCACGCGGAGCATTTCCTTGACGACAGCATTGGGATTGGCAACGTGATGAAGCACTGCGAATTCGCAAACGACATCGAAACTGGAATCCGCAAAAGGCAGCGCCGCCCCGCTCCCGCGGACCAGTTGCCCGGCAGCGGTATTGCCGTTGTGTACCGCCTGCTGGAGGAGCGCGGCCACGGGCTCAACGCCACAAACGAAAGCATTTGGAACCGCCTCTTTCAAAGTCCGCAGCCCCCGGCCTGTTGCCGTACCGACGTCGAGAACTGACCGCGCCTCGATCATGCGAAGGATGGTGTGGACGAACTTGTTGGCGAGAAGGTCGCCGGAGCCTTCGCGTTCGTGCATCTGCTCATATTGCGCAGCTGTGTCTGTATAATACTTGCGCTGCATCTCCACGCCGCGATCGAAGTTCGGAGTCATTCGGTACCTTGCAGGAATTCCCGTATCATGGGTCTCTTGATTTATGCATCTTACTTCAGGAACCCGGCGCATCGCATTCTTCTGAGTGCTGCTAGGAGTCAGAGGAAGCCCTCTTCGTGTCGATGACTCTTAAGAGTTCCCAGACCGCAGCGGCGTTACGATTCCAGTTCCATTGGAGCATCGTTTTGGCTGCCGCTTCGCCCATGTGGAGGCGCAGATCCAAGTCTTCTTTAAGCCGCTCAATTAGGTGCGCCAGAGTTCGAGCGTCACGCGGTTCGCGAATTACATAACCGTCGACCCCATCGTGAATACAATCGGCGACGCCCGCGAACACGGACGTAATGACCGGCAAGCCGCACGCCATGGCCTCCGCCACCGGGAGCCCAAATGAATCTTCGTGGCTTGGGCTGGCGTATACGTCCGCGACGGCGTAAAAATCCAACACATCGCAACTCGAATTCTCCCAACGGCAGCGCTCCTGCACTCCCAGCCGCGCGGCATGCGCCCTGAAAGATTCCGCAGCATCGTCCCCAACTATCAGTAATTTCAATGGCAAGCCCGGAAGTGCCGCCATCGATTCCAAAAGCGTTGCGAGGCCTTTCACCTGCCAACCATTGCCAATCAGGAGCAGGACGAAGTCTTCGTCGCGGAGACCTCTGCGTTGCCGGCTGTCCGCGCGCCGCGCTAGTCTAGCCGCGGGTGAAAAAAACGCTGTGTCGACGCCGTTCGGGATCACGCAGACTTCTTGTCGGTGAAAATACACTTCAAGGAGTGCGGCGGTTCGTTGAGAGACCGCCGCAAGCGTGACCGTTTTATCGGTGTAAATTCTGCGTTCCATTGCGGCCAGCAGCCCATAATAAACGCGCCGGTGCAACCTCCGGAAAAAATTGCCTCGCAGCGCGGGATTTTCCTTCTCGTCTCGCGTGAGCTCTTGCAATCGATGAAAGAGCGCATGCACGATGACGGCATCGGGATGGAGACAATTGATCCCTGGCGACAAGACCAGATCGAAAGAAACGCCGCCAAACAGCGCACTCCATTTTCGCAGGAATCCGTTTAAGACAATCCAGGCGAGAAACCGCACCGCATGAGGGCCCGGAATGGATGGGACCTTATGCCAAGAAATGAAGCCCGACTTGGAAGAGCGCGCCGATTGCAGGTCGATTAACTCAAGGTCCTCCACGCGCTGCGCGTACAGATGAATCTGGCAACCGTAATCGCGCGCAAGCCGCTCGAGCAGTTCCGCGAGCGCGCGCTCCGTGCCGTGGCGCCGGTCGACAAACGGTGAAACAACGGCGAGCCGCAAGTCAGCGAATCCAGCGGCGTGCAGGTTGGGTTGCGGGAGCGTCAATCGCAAACTGCGCCGAGAGCGCGATTGTGGGAAGCCGGAACAAGATACCAAGTAGCAGCCAAAAATACGCATTCAGCAAGAAATCTTCGTATGAGGCCATGCCGCCAAAGGTCGCGGGGCCGAGCAAAAAGAAGGCGTACCAGAAAATCACGAAGCCCACGGGAAACCAGGGCGAACCTCTCAGTTTCCTAACCACCCTCCACGCGGAGAATAAAATCGCCACACTCATAATGATCCAAAGGATCAGTCCTCCGATCCCCATCTCCACGACCAGCGTTCCGAAACCACTTTCCACGCCGGTGACCGGGGGCTTCACATTGAAAAACCGTGCGACATACTGTCCGCCGTTCGAAGTCGTTCCGATTCCGTAGCCATAAGGCCAGCGCTCATAATTAAAGGCGCCGAGAAAATTTTCTACGGGATATGTCCACGTTCGATGCGTAAGTTCGCTAGTTGGACTAGAGGGCAGAAGCGTTTCTTTGTAAATGGCGAGTCGGGACAGGAGAGCATCAGGATAAGCATAGAAGAGCAAAATGATGCCCAACCCGATACCTATCGCAACTCTTTGAACGGAGCGAAACACGCGCAGCGCTTCCCCCCGTCTCCATGGAGCGCCCCAAACAAAGGCTACGCTGGTTGCCACAGCGTTGATCATCCCCCACATAAAGGAGCCCCTGGAGGCTGTCAGGAATGCCCCCGCCGCCGTCACAGGTAGTGCGATAAAAGCGAGCGTTCTCCCCTTCTTATAGCGCAGAAGGAGATAACCGCTATAACCCAGCACGAGTATCCAGGCGACCATGATGAAATCCGCATAGCGGCCGGCGCTGACGAATACCGAAGTCGGCCGGTAAGCAGCCTCGCCCGAAATCGGAGATATGCGGTAAAGACCGCTGAGCAGACGAAGGTCTTCGGCCTGAACCGCGGGATTCAGAAAGGATGGGCCGAGGATGGATTGAGCGATACCCAAGGAAACGATGATAAGAACGAGAAACAAATTCAAGGTGAAGAAACGGCGCAGCTCCGCCTCAGAATTCAGAAGCGCATAGCCAATAAAAATCAAAGGGACGTAATAGAAGAATATCTTGAAGCCCATCAGTCCATACATGATGCTTGTGGAGGCTGGATTGAAAATCTGTAGCGTGCCAAACCAGATGAATACCAGCAGCGGCACCAGAAAAGAGGGGCGGAAGAATTTAACCTCTTTTCTTCGATAGGCCGTGAAAAACGAGATGTACACGGCCAGGACAAGAAAGTCCTTGGCGAAGTAAATCGCCATATTATTGCCGAGGAATTTCCGTGCAAAATCCTCGAACAGCAGCCAGCTAAGGAAAAAATACACACCGTTTCGCCAATTGTGAAGGATGGCGATGAGAATTGAACCGCCCGCGAAGCAAAGCCCGGCGTACGCCAAACCGGCGATATCGCCGTTGATTACGTACTGAGCCAGTTCAAAAGCAGCGAAAGCGCCCACGACCAGGGTGCCGAGGAGAAGCAGAAGCTTTCTCTGAGAGAATCCTGGACGAAGGGTAGAAGCAATCCTCATGAAGTTTCCATCATACGCCAGGATCGTTCGGAGTAAGGCGGTATTGGCTCAGCATTAGAGATTGCGGAATTGGTCGCGAGGCACGCATCACAATTTTGCGTGTTGCAGCACGGGGACTACGGTTTCACGCCCTCCACGCAGACCCCCGCTCCGTTGAGAATCCGGCTTTCTTCCTCAACCTTGTCCACGTTTTCTATTCGGCTTTCGCGAAAGCCTCTGCGCTGTGCTTCCGCAAAACCTGCCGACTGAAACAAATCCGTGAGCGAATCGGAATCATACATCCATTTGTGGGAATGGAAATCCTGCCAGGAATTGTAGATGCGGTATAGCAAGTTGCCAGCGGGCGGGTTTGGCCCGTGCATCAAAAGCCGGTGATTGACCCGGTCCGCCGCTCGAAGAGATGCAAACTCTCCTGATAATTGTCCAAAGGGGCGCTCACCGAGATATTCCTGCACTATGGCATGAAGGTCCGGTACCACTACGCGCAAAATCCCTCCTGTGCAGAGCACACGAAACGCCTCACCAACTAGCCGCCGGGCCTCTTTAAAATACAGATGTTCTAGGACGTGGGAAGCATAAATGGCGCTGGCGGAACCATCGGGGAACGGCAAAGGCTTCCTGATATCGTGGATGAAGATTTTGGAACTCCAGGGAATCTCGAACTTGTCCCTCGCAATGAAATGCAAGGACGTGAGCAGACGCCGCAGATACGGGCGCTTGGCGAGTCTTGCATTCCAGGAACCATCCACATTAGTCCATCCCTCTGGCGTCTGGAGTCCACACCCGAGGTTTAGACGAAGAAACTCTTTCGCGTCCGGCATATCCTTTTCGCTTTCCCGCCAAGAAAAATGCCTGCGTGGACGAAAGTTGCAGTCAGACTAGCCATGGGAAATAAGAGTCACAAGTGTACCCTAGACGCAGTTAAGGTTGGGAGTTCGGTTACGGTAGCAGTCGGTTGTCAGAGCCTACGCGATCGCATTGGCCGGTAGGTATTTCTGCGCGGCGCAGGCGCTCACTGCAAATTGAAGTTTACTCAGGCCGTCTCGGCCGGCGATAACAAAACATTCTCTGCGGCAGGTTTATCTGGCGTCGCGAGGATATAACTGGTGAGCTGCCAGCGCTCAATCCAATCGATATGATAACCCCACCCGCTTACAAGGTCCGGCACTGGATGAGCGGCTAGATTTCCGTCAAAGTGGTGAAGCTCAATCAGCAACTTTGGCCTGAATTGGGCAATGACGCGTTTCGCTCCCCTTAGGACTTCAAATTCTGCTCCTTCCACGTCCATCTTGATAACGTCAGGTCGGATGAGGAATTCCTCTCAAAAGGCATCGAGCGAAACTGCATCGACGCGGAATTGCTGTACTCCCTTGTCCAGGCACACGGTTCCGTTTCCCGAGTTGGGCTGGTCGTCCGGGACCGAAATCGTAATTTCTCCCGCACGCGAGAAAACTGCCCGGTTGAACGTTTGGACTTGCGATAAATTGTTCAGCTGAACATTCTTCCGCAACAACTCGAAATTCCCTGGGAGCGGCTCGAACGAAAGAACGCGGCCGTTCGGGCCGACGCACTTTGCAAACAAAAGAGTGTAGTAACCTATGTGTGCTCCAATATCGAATACCGTCATGCCTTGCTTCACAGCAAACGTGAGGGTCCGGCTTACTTGGGGTTCCCACGCGCCGTAAACAAAACTTCGATACCGGCGCCAATCGATGGACATCCGATACCCCTCGAGCGCGCCCGGGCATTCAAAGCCCCGTGATTCCCCGGGCGAAAAGCGATTTAGAAAATTATGTGCGATCGTTGCGATTCGCGAGGGTCTATCCGGATGCCCGATGATTGCTCTGCGCCGGAGACTGGAATCTGTCCAAGAAAACGCGGGATCACATTCTTGAGCACGGCCCACAATCCTAGCACACACTGCAGATTGGGCCCGCGCACTTGCATTCCAGGGTGCCGCCCTAGTTTGAAATGCTTACGACTGCTCGGCGCGTGCATACCCCTCGACTTCTATGAAATACTTGGACTCCGACGCACTCTCAGGAGTTCCCATGCCACGCTATCTCTCGCAACACACGCTAGCCTGCCTCACGCGCCAGGGGGCCGAGACGCTTGCCCAACGCATGCAAGGAGGCGGCCCCGCACATGCCGAGCGCGTTTTGGTGAACATGGTCGAAGGAAGAATGTTTGCCGAGTTCCGTTCCGACTCCCGCGAAATTTTGGAAGCTTGGCTAAAAACCGAGGGCATGCACTACGACTGGGTTGTTCGGATCGAGTGGGAGACGCAGGGGGGCAAACTTCAAATCGCTGAATGACCTGCCGTAACTCATTCTAAAGAAACAACATGATGCTTGCTCGGAGCGATATCAGCTCCTCTTTGAATCTCGATAAAAAAGAGGGTGATTTAACGCTCGACCTGCGCTAATCTTTTCTTCTTACGTCTAACGAGAAGGAGAAACATCATGTCTGACTACGCACATCCAGAAGTTCTCGTCACCACTGAGTGGGTGGCCGCCCACGCAAAAGATCCAGGCATTCGCGTCGTCGAGGTTGATGTCGACACCACTGCCTACGATCAAGGCCACGTGGAGGGCGCCATTTCCTGGAATTGGCAAACCGAACTACAGGACGCCATCCGCCGCGATCTTGCGCAGCCGATCGCCTTCGAGGAATTGCTCGGCAAAGCCGGCATCTCTCCGCAAACGACCATCATTCTCTATGGCGACAACAACAACTGGTTCGCGGCTTGGGCTTTCTGGCAACTAAAATACTACGGCCACGAAAAAGTTTTAATCATGAACGGCGGCCGCAAGAAATGGCTCGAAGAAAAGCGCCCGCTCTCCACGCAAAAGCCCTCGGTCGTGCCAACTGCGTACAAGGTCAAGGCGGCCAACGCGGAAATACGCGCGAAGCGCGACGATGTTTTCACCGCCCTCGAAAAGAAATCCGGTGCGCAGCTCGTCGACGTGCGCTCGGTGGATGAATTCACTGGAAAAATTATCGCCCCTCCCGGAATGACGGAGACGGCGCAGCGCGCTGGACATATTCCCGGTGCCGCAAACATTCCATGGTCGCAGGCCGTCAACGAGGACGGCACGTTCAAAAGCCTCGACGCGCTGAAGCAACTCTATGGAGCGAAGGGCATCAGCGGCGACCGCGAAGTCATTGCTTACTGCCGCATCGGTGAGCGCAGCTCGCACACCTGGTTCGTCCTCAAATACCTCATGGGAATCAAGGACGTGCGCAACTATGACGGCTCATGGACGGAATGGGGGAACTTGATTGGCGCGCCAATCGAGAAGGAAGTCTCGGCCGCGGCCGCGAAATAGTTCTCATTCTTCCAGCGAGAAATTAGGGAACATAACCGCGAAAAACCAAGCGCGTCGTAACTTCTAGCGAGTTGTCGAGGACCTAGGCCGGACTCCAAGCACGTTTGGAATCGGCCAGGGTTTGGCGTTCGAATCGTTCTCCACAAAAGAGGTTTCGTAACTCCCGAACATTTCCAGTTTCAGTTCGCCATTATGCACATAAAGTTGCGCCTCCGGCCCGCCTTCCAGGTGTTGAGCGGCGACAAGCCCAATCCCTGCGGAAAGCAGTTCCTGATTCAAGTCGTGCATAGAAAATGGTGTGCGGGAAAATAGGAACAGCACGCGGCCAGAAGTATCTTCACCGAGGGCTGCCTCGCTCCACATCCTGCCTTGCTGGCCCCACTGATTCAAGCCAGGGCGTTTGATAAGCCTAAGATTTTGTACGGCAGAGTCATAAACTTTGAGGATGGATTGCAGAGTTATTTGCGGAGCATCGAGATCGAAAATTCGGAAGGGAGCCGGCGAGTTAGAATCGCGCGCATCGAAGGCCGCAACGGATTGATAGCTGTTCACTTTGCCGTTGTTGACGTGTTCGCGGGAGCGCATGAATCCAACATGAGTTTTCCCGTCTGTTTTGAACATGCCTGCATTAATTGCGGCATTCAGCTTGTGAGTTTCACACCACTCGCGAGCAGTGTGACCCGCGGATTCGCCGGTTTGGCTCGTGCCGATTAGTTCCAACTCCCACAGTTGCGGGTCGATGCGCAAGACTGTAATTCGCGAATCCGCAGGAACATCCGGTCGTCTGACGGGCAGATACTTGAGATCCATCCCCGGAGAAAGCATCTGCCAACCGGAAGTCGTATCCGCATTCAGAACGGCAAAGACGAACAGTAAAACTAACGCGCAGCAGATACAAGAAACGTGCGGCAAGCGAGCCGGCAATGGGAATCGACGTGGCACGGTGAATTCTTAGCAGCACCTCATTCGCGCTGCGAATGTTCGGGAATGATATCTCACCTAACTGGCTGGAATCACGTTCCGAGTATATGTGTTCTCGTTCTCGGTGCCAGTCTTGTCAAACAGCTTAGAAACTGCCTTTTGTGGCCCGAGACCTCGCGTGCAAGAGTTTTTGGCGCGACTCAGGAAAATTGGAGATAGAATACGCCCGAATTCTGGAGGGCAGGAACGGGAGCCCGAATACTAGGTGGAAGCTGAGGTACTCCCTCATCAACTCGGCCGAATTTCTCTAGGAGATTTCCGGCTCCCACGCAAGATAAGCATGTTCGGCTGCCCGCACGGTACCCTGTGTGGAGGAACGCATGTCAATGAAATCGCGGTTCGAAGATTCGGACAACGACAGTGTTGGTGATTCGAAGAACGATTCGCAGAGCAGCGCCGACAAACCCAGGAGTAATACGCTGGCCGGTCGGCGCATCTTTCTGCAGGGTGCAGTCGCAAGCGCAGCAGCTCTGGCTTTGCCACATTGGGGCCGCGCAGCCGCCACTGGCGACGACATGAGCGCTATTCATGCGGAAATCGAGAAACGCCACGGTGAAGCCGTGCAGCGTCTGCAGCACTGGATCCAACAGCCTTCCATCGCCGCGGAAAATCGCGGCATGAGCGAAGGCTGCGAGCTGACGATGAACATGCTGCGCGACGCGGGGTTCGAACACGTCACGAAAGTTCCGACGGATGGTCAGCCAGGAATTTTTGCGACGCTCGATGCGGGCGCGCCGCGCACCGTCGGTCTGTACTTTATGTATGACGTGAAACAAGCGGATCCCGCGGAATGGAGTTCGCCGCCGTTCGAAGCGGCGCTGGTGGATAAGCCAGGCCTCGGCAAAGTGATCGTCGGCCGTGGCGCCGTCAACCAAAAGGGCCCGGAAGCGACTTTTCTTGCCGCACTGCACGCCATGCGCGGTGCGGGGAAGAAAATACCTGTGAATTTTGTGTTTGTCGCGGAAGGCGAAGAGGAGATCGGCTCTCCGCATTTTCCGCAAGTCGTTCAAAAACCAGAGGTCGCGGCGGCCCTGAAAAAGTGCACATCGGTTTTTATGCCTTTCGCGGCGCAGGGCCCGAGCGGCGAAGTGACGGTCTACCTGGGTGCCAAAGGCGTTGTCGAGCTTGAGCTGGTTTCAAGCGGAGCACGCTGGGGCCGCGGGCCCAAGAAGGACCTGCACTCGAGCAATAAGGCGCGCGTGGACAGCCCGGCGTGGCATCTGGTCGAGGCGCTGGTGACGCTCGTCTCTCCGGACGGCAACGACCCCGTGATCGAAGGGTTCGCCACCAAGGCCCGGCCACTTTCGTCCGCCGACAAGAAAATGATCGCCGAGGCGGCTCGGCGTCTCAGCGAAGCAGAGGCAAAAAAGTTGATGGGCGTCGACCATTGGGTTCACGACGTGAGCTGGCAAGAATCGCTTGAAATGCTTTGCTCGCGGCCAACTGTGAATATCGAGGGATTGGTGGGCGGCTATACCGGGCCCGGTGGAAAAACCATCCTCCCTGGCAGAGCTGTAGCAAAGATCGATATGCGCCTGGTGCCGGACATGACGGCAGCAGAAGCGCTCGCCGCTCTAAAAGCGCATCTTGCCAAGAAAGGTTTCGGGGATATCGAAGTAAACATGAGCGGCGGCTACGATCCAACGAGCACGCCGGCCGATTCCTCGATCATTCGAGCTTCCCTGGCCGTGTACAAGAAGAACGGAATCGACCCAGTGCTGTTTCCCCGTCTGGCAGGCTCCTGGCCGGGATACGTCTTCACGGGCGAGCCTCTGCACCTTCCCGCGGGCCACTTCGGTATGGGACACGGTAACGGCGCCCACGCCCCCGATGAGTATTACCTCATCGAGTCGAAAAACCCGAAAGTCGCTGGCATGGACGATGCCGTACGCTCCTACGTCGAGTTCTTATACGAGGTCGCCCAGACGGCCTAAACCAATAATTTTTCCCTTTTAACCTCCCTTCAAGGAACAAAACTGCCCGAGCGGCGTCTTACTGGGTATATCTCCTCGCGGAGGCAGGCCATGAGGACCTTGGTCCAGGATGTTCGCTACGCTTTCCGGCAGTTCCTCAAATCGCCTGGATTTGCCGTCTGCGCCATTCTTTCCCTGATGCTGGGAATCGGAGCGACCACGGCTATCTTCAGCGTGGTTTATGGCGTGCTCCTCGACCCATATCCGTACAAGGATGCCAATCGGATGGTGCACGTAGAACTCCGCGACAAAAATGGCCGCGGGCCTCTACTGATTGTCAACGGTACCCAAGCCCAGGAACTTCGCAAGACTTCCTCGATCGATGACGTCTTCTTGCAAGACGAAAAACAGGAAAATCTTACCGGCGAGAAATTTCCCGTCACCGTGAACGTCGGCCTCTATTCGCCGAACATGTTCGATTACATGGGTGTGCCCCCGCTGCTTGGTCGCGAGTTCTCTCCTGCCGACGCACCGGGTGAAAATCCCGCCCCAGTCGCCGTCCTGAGCTATCTTTTCTGGCAACGGCAATATGGCGCGAACAGCGACGTGGTTGGTAAGTCGATCGAAATGGATCATAAGTCATACACTGTTATCGGAGTCGTCCCCCCGCGCTTCACCTGGGGCGATTCCGACGTTTATCTGCCCGCGCTTCCCACCGCCGATCCACACTACTACTGGCTCGCTTTCATCAAACTGAAGCCGGGCACGAAATATCCCGCCGCGCAGGCTGAGATGCAGGTCTTGGTGGACCGCTTTGCGAAAGAAGATCCGAAGAGCTATCCGCAAGACATGCGCGCCAAAATTGTCACACTGAACGAACAGGTGCTGGGCCGCTTCGCGGGAACAATTGTCTTCCTCTTCGGAGCCGTCGTTGTCCTTCTGATGATCGGCTGCGCCAACGTCTCCATTTTGCTGCTTGCGCGAGGAACGGCGCGCCAGCACGAGTTTGCCGTCCGCACTTCCGTCGGCGCAGGACGCGGGCGCCTGATCCGCCAACTTCTGACGGAGTCGGTTCTGCTGTCCGTGACAGGCGCGGCGCTCGGCGTTCTGGCGGCCTACTGGGGTGTAAAAGCTCTTTCCACCATGCTCCCTTACTATTCGTTCCCTCACGAAGCAGCAATTCATGTGAATGCCATGGTGTTGATCTTCAGCGCCGCGATTGCCTTACTCACCGGGATTTTCTTTGGCATTTCGCCCGCGGTTCAGCTTTCCCGTCCGCAGCTCGGCGCGCTCATCCAGGCGAGCAGCGCAAAGCTCACCGGCAGCGCTCACAGCCGAAATACGCACCGGCTCTTAATCGCCGGCCAGGTTGCGCTGACTCTGCTTCTTCTTGCCGGAGCCGGCGGCGCAGTGAAGGCATTTTTAGCGAAAGTGCACACCCCATTGGGATTCGATCCGGATCACGTGTTTGCTATGAACGTGGCCATGCCTAAAGGGGCCACCACAACCTGGCAGGAACGTATCAATCAAAACGAGTTAGTGCGGCAAGCCGTCGCGCAATCTCCGGGAGTAGCCGAAGCGGGCGTATCGACGACGTGGTTCCCAGGTTTCGGGGGCTTCACCGCGAAGATCGAGATTCAGAGCAAGCCGACCTTGACGGACGCGACAGCGGCGCTGACGCTCATCAGCCCGCAACTGCTCTCAACCCTGCGCGTCCCATTGCTGAGAGGACGAATCTTCGACGATGCAGAGTCCCGGCGCGCCGCGCATTTGGCCATGGTGAATCAGTCGTTCGTGAAGCAGTATCTCGGCGACATCGATCCCATCGGGCAAAGTGTGCGCAGCCCGCAGCTCAAAATCGAGCAGCCGAATTTGCTCTCCGCGCAATCTCCCGACGATTGGTTCGAAGTTATAGGGGTGGTCGGTGATGCAAAGAACGACGGACTTGACCATCCCGTGAAGCCGGCGATTTTTGTGCCTTACAGTTTTGTCTTGCCGCCCGAGGAGGCGCTCATCGTGCGCGCCAGCGGCGATCCAGAGACGGCCATTCGCTCCGTCAAAGAGCGGTTGCGCGAAATCAACCCCGAGATGGTCGTCGGAAGGGACCATACGCTCACCTGGTGGCTTGATACGGAAGGCTGGGGCCGCGAGCGCTTTATCGCTACACTCTTCGGACTGTTTGCGACTCTCGCGCTCGTGCTGGCCGCCACAGGACTTTACAGCGTGGTCTCCTTCGCCGTCACACAACGCACCCAGGAACTGGGCATTCGCATGGCCCTGGGCGCGCGGCCCGGCAATGTCGTGCAACTGGTCCTCGGCTCTACCGCCGCAACTCTTGGCGCCGGCGTCGCTGTAGGTTTGATCTTGAGCGTGATCCTGAACCGCCTGGTCTCTTCGTGGGCCGGAGGCAGCTCCCGCGATCCCGTAACCCTGGTGGGTGCAGCTTCCATCCTCATTCTTGTTGCCGGGATTGCCTGTGTCTTGCCCGCAAGGCGCGCCGCTTCCATCGATCCCATGCGCGCGTTACGTGTGGAGTGACGCCAGTCAATTCAGCGCTGCGTCTCTTTGACGTTCTAAAGGGGCTTCACTACGCCTCGCGCCGGACAGTTCTTTCAGAACTCGTATCCCCTCATCGAGAACCGGATCACGCTTCTCTTGCAGCGAAGCAATCGTCGGCACGGCCACTCTATCCGGAATAACGCCCTCGCCTTCTAACTTGCGGGCCTTTGGTGAAAACCAAAGAACCTCGCTGATTTCCAGCACGCCGCCGCCTCTCATCACTCGGTCATGCGTGATGCCCAGCACGCAGCCGCACGATTGGCTGCCTACGAGCGTCGCGCGCCCGGAGTCTTGCATCCCGGCGGCAAATACTTCCGTCGCACTTGCGGAATATTCGCTCACAAGGATGACCACCGAGCCGGAGTAAATTTGCCCTCTTTTCTTGCCCACGAAGTACTCCATCTCTGCCGAGTGGTGGCCGTCGCGCTCGGAAACTGCGACCTGTTTTCTGGTCATTCTCCGTTCGAACAAAGTTTTGCTTTCGAAGAAAAATCCCGCCATCGCTTCCAACGTAGCCCCCACGCCGCCGCGGTTCCAGCGCAAATCCAAAATCAGTCCCGGCCTATCTCGTAAATCTTCGAGCGCGGCCTTGAAATCCTTGACCAGTGCCGGTTGGAATTCATCGAAACGGAGGTAACCAAAACCGGAGGCCAATTTTGCGAACGTTACATGCGGAGCGTTGGAAAGAACTTGCCGGGTAAATTTCGCTTCGAACTGGGTGCCGTCCGCTCGCTGGAGACTAACTGCGAAAGGTGTTTCCAGCGAACCGGCAAATGCATTGCCAAGGACGCGAAGTTCGGTAACGCGCTCAGAGGAAGATGGCAAGACATGCTTTGCACTCTCGGCGAGGCGCTCCGTAATCGGCTGGCCGTCGAGGGCAGTCACAATCATGCCCGGCTCGATGCCGGCGCGCGCGGCGTTACTCTCGGGAATCACGTCCAGCACGACCACCTTTCCTTCCACATAACCCGGCCGGAAACCCAGGCTGACGACCTGATGCTTCTCGTGATTTCTCCATTGCTCGGGCGAACTGAAACGCGTGTGCGCGTCGTGCAGTTCTGCGGTCATGCGGTCCAGGACGGAGTAAAAATCCTTGTCATCTTTCGCCGCTGATACCAGCGGCTGGTAGCGTCTGTGAATTTCTTGCCAGTTTACGCCGCCAAATTCCGGATCGTAGTAATGATCATCGATATCCTTCCACACCTTTTCAAACACCTGCTCATGGTCCTTCGGCGAAAGGCTGTGCGATCGCCCTTTTGTTGCGATCGAAAAGACAAGACCGAGGATTAGAACAGCGAGAATCGAGTGACGTGGCGCGCGTTTGAGCGAAAGGTGTTTCATGAGTTCGGAGGCAGATGTCTTTAAGGAACACCTTCCGAGCGACTATGTTGCGCGATCCGCGCCACGGATGCCCCGAGCGCGGAAGAATAATAACAACACGCAGGCTTGGACGCCGAAAGTGGACAGGAGAGTTGGCTCGCGGATGGGGCGCGCCTCAGGCTCACAGCCCGCGCGCGGGCGGGCTAGTTGGGCCGACCTGGCGCGTTGCGATTCAATTGTTCGAGGTTCTCCCGGGCTAGTTCGTTCTTTGGATCGATTTGCAAGGCGCGCTCAAAATGCCGCCGCGCCTCCTTGATGTTTCCCATCTCTGCCAGCGCGCTTCCGAGATTTGCTTCTGCGCCCGCATCCTGAGCATTCAACCGAACTGCGGCACGAAAGTGCGACAGCGCCCCCGCGAAGTCATTCTGTGCTGCGAGAGCATTGCCGAGGTTGTAGTGCGCATCGAAATAGTTCGGGCGGCCCTTCAATGCTTGGTTTAAATGCGGGATGGCTTCATCGACGCGCCCGCTTGCCAGAAGCACGGCGCCCAGCGCGTTGTTGGCAATGGGATCCTCCGGGTGAATGCGCACGGCTTGCGTGAACTGCTCGACCGCGCCGGCCCCGTCACCTTTCATCTGAAGGAGAGCTCCGAGGTTATAGTGCGCTTCGAAATTCTCGGGATCATTTTGAATGTGGTGCAGCGCGAGAGCCTCCTGAATCTGCAC
This sequence comes from Candidatus Acidiferrum sp., assembly GCA_035576885.1. GTDB lineage: Bacteria > Acidobacteriota > Terriglobia > Acidiferrales > UBA7541 > Acidiferrum. The sequence goes on from DATLVZ010000078.1 coordinate 110,679, forward strand.
GAGCGGATCGCTTGCGCCATCCGTAGATTCTCGCGGAAGGACCTGCAACCACAAATGCGCCATTTCATCGACCGCACGGTTGCCCGCCACCACGCGCTTCGGTGGCTGATTGGGATTCCGGATATTCTCATTTGAATTGTCGTAAGTAAACCGCATAGAAATCTTCGTCCCTGCTGGCAAGTCCACAGGTTTCGCATAGCGATAGACGGCTTGCCAATTTAAATCCCAGTTGCTGATGTGGATCAACGTCATTTTGGTTCCATTGGGAAACGTCGCAAACGCTAGCAAGTCTTTTCCCAGGTAATGCGCATGTGGATAAATGGCCAGCACGCTGGCCTCAACGGGTAAAACGAAATCGTCGGAGACCGGGAACTTCTTGTCACCCGGTGGGATGTCCAGCATTCGGTCATTCTCAAGCTGCAGCAGGATGGGGTGCATTGTCGCCGGTTTGTCCGTGAAGTAAAGCCCAAGCGTCGGCTGAATCAGTTCCGGCTTTCCCGAAGGCTGAAGGTGCGTGTTCAAAATCAGGTCGGTGGTTTTGTCCAGCCGAAGCGCCATGCCGTCCGGTTCCACATACGGGGGCGAGCCCGGTTTCCAGAACAGAAAATGGCTGTCTGGATCGAAAGCCTCCGATTCGATGATGAGTTCCATGCCGCCGAAACCATCCCCGGGTTCCTTTTCGAGCCGCCGCCCGCTCTCTTCGCGGTCCACCAAAACGTTTGCATGATGCACGAGCCGCTTGTCCCCAGGCCGGATTTCAATCGCTTTTAGCCACCGCGAGTGTTGCACGGGAGTTCGAAACACAAAATTCCAATACGAATCGCTGCCACTCGCTGGAAGCAGATACGGTTTCTCAGCCCTCACGATCACATCCGGTTTGCCAAGTTGCCAGCCGGCCGCATACACGGGCTTAGGCGGAAGGTCTGCTGGATTGCCTTCCAGCTCGCCCTGATCCACCCACCTCTGAATGGTCGCGATTTGTTCCTGAGATAAACGCAGTTCTTCGGTAAAGTTCGTTTCGCCCGGATCCGGAAGCCACGGGGGCATGATGAGCTTCTGCGTGACAAACGCGATCTGCTGTCCGTGCGTTTTTGCGTCCGCGTAAGTCAGCAGTGAAAAAGGGCCCGCCTCGCCGGGGTGATGACACTGCGAACAGTTGTGAAAAATAATCGGCGCGATATCGCGGTCAAATGTCACTTGCGTGTTCGAATCGGCGGGGCGGGATAGGAGTTTGCGAGCGCTTTCGGTTTGGCGCGCCGTACCCGCGGCAAACGCAAGGGCAAGAAAAATAGAAAATCCTGAAAGGGCTTGCGACCCAGGTTTCATTCCAGGTCCGAAATGTAGCATCCCACGGCGTGAGTCGAACTGGCAGGCAAGCTCTTGCCGCTCAGCGCAGCTTCGATCGCATCCTCCAACTCGTGCGTCGTCGCGACCGTCCGCGCCCGGCCAAACTCCTCGTAGAGGTTGTCGATGCGGCCGTGATAGACGAGGTGACCTTTGCCATCGAACACCGCCGTCTCCGGCGTGATTTGCGCCTCGCTCAGTTTCACCAACGCCTTTTGCGGGTCGCGTAGCGAAGCAATCTTGTAACCGTACTCACGGTCATGCTTGCGGATGGCTTCCGAGGACTCCGACTTACTCGGATAAACCAGCCAGAATAATGCCTTTCCTTCATGCGCGGCGCTCAGCTTCTGGATTGTTGGCGCGTAGCGATTCGAAACCGGACAATCCGTGCGCACGAAAACTAGCACAACCACCTTGCCGCCTGATGCCTTCAGCGGATCCACCGGATTTCCCGCCAGATCGAAAGCGGTGTTTTCCGCGCTCCGGGAAGCCAAGCCAAAAGGAGCAAGCCATGCCACAGTAATCAGAACCAGGGTTGGTCGAAGTACTCGTAAGGCGTGCAAGTAGCGGTCCATGCGTGCCCGCACTCATCGGGCACTACGAATTTTACAGTGGTGCGCAACGCTTGTCGAAGAGATTAACGAAGTTGGCCAGGCTCGATGCCTTTTTTACGGGCCTCGTCCGTGAGGACGTCCATCTTCGCCTGAATCTGTTTCTTTTTCTCTTCGAGCTGCTTGATCTGGTCGGGGATGGACGTCATGTAGAAGCCACGGTGTGGGTCGATGCCACCCGAGGCGGAGGAGTTCTCCGCCTTGAAGTTGCGCAAGTCTTCGATCTTTTTGTCGGCTGCGTCGAGTTGCGTTTGGAGCCTGCGAAGCTGGTTGCGATAGTAATCCACTTGATTGTCCTGAGCGGAGTTGGCAGAGTCTGCGCCGCGCGGCTTCGAGTTAGTTCTTGCCGGACGCGGCGATGACGGGTCGCCCACGACGGAAATGCTTCCCCCAACCTTCGATATGTCATCCTCGGTCCATACTTTTTTCGGCTTCCTGCGATCTTGTGGGGAATTCTTATCAGCAGACTGGTCCTTGGCAACCGCGGAGTTTGCAGCAACTGGCGTTGTTGGCGATGGTGCCGGAGCTGGAGGCTGGGATTGGGATTGTTGGCCTGAACCAGACGACGACTGAGTGGCATTCCCGAAAGCAACGGAAACAAACAGAACGCATGCAGTTAGACAACTGCGGAGCATGGAGCCTCCAGATCCTTCCTAGGCCGAGACCCGTTCTGGTTTCTTAAATCAGTATATAGGGCAAGCTTTCACGGGTCTGAAACCGCGGATCCAGGCTTGCCTAATTCGGCACGAACCACCCCAAGGGCTTCTTTGGGAGGACCAATGCGGCGGAACTGACTATAGAAAGTTCGCTCGTGGATGGAGATAGAGCTGAAGAATTTCCGGCCATCGAAATCATATTGCGAGAAGGAGGGCATCCATAGGCCAGGCTGTATCTCATACCGCTCCTGCATGAAGTGGCTTCCTTTGTAAATCTTGGCGAGGAACAAGCCGATGCTAATGTCATCTGTGACTTCGCCTTCGACGCGCGTGAGCTGCCCAGCAACTGGGTCGATCCACACGAACCCGCGGACCTTCGCGAATATTGCCGTAGCGCGAGAGGTGGATTTGTAGGCCGGATTCGGCGCCAAACGGTATTTGAAAAGAACTCGTCCGTCGTGGGTCTCGGTGGAGACAAAAGTGTAAAGGAAAGCGGTTCGAGTGGCATCGATGAGCTCGTTGCGTTCCTTCCGCTTTTTGGCAATTTTCTCGTAAGCGTCGCGCTGGGCGTGGCCGTCGTCGGCCGCCCAGGATAAGGCTCGTTCCAGCTTTACCAGTTCCGTGTGATACGCGTCGGGGTCCGTCGGTTTGCCGTTCGGACCAATCGGAATATGGTCGATTCCTGTGCCCGCGGGAACCACGCGGGAAACCTTGATTTCTGTTGACAGTGGATCGCGCTCATTCTTGCGTGTTTCCACGCGCTCGACCCGTTCATAGAGGTTCATGGCTTCGTCGCTCTTCTTTTGGTTGGCGAGCACGCGGTCAAGAAGAGCCTCCTTTTCGATTTCTGTTTGAGGCGGGCGAAGCGGGGAAGATTCCTGAGCCCCGGAGATGGCTGCGAAAACCGGGAACATCCCGGCAACGAGAATGAGAATTCGCGCGCGCATAGTCGCAAGCGGCAAATAGCCCGCAAACACCTATCTTAATTCTGATTCCAGGGCGCGGACAATTGTTGCATTCCAATCGCGCAATAGTACGCGTCACGCGGGGCGCGTAAGTGCCAGAGAATGTTGTGTGTAAAGCTTACGGCTACGGTTTTTGGGCCTGTTTCTGCTGGCGCTGCTGCTCTTCGGTCCACGGAGGCACTATGCTATTGGTGCGCGCGTACGCAATGGATTGCCCAAGGTGTTCGCCAAAGTGTCCGGTGACAATTATGAACGAACCCCGCAGCGTGGACTCTTGCCCAAACATCTTCTGTGGTTTTTCGGCGTCGCCGTCGCTCCGGGCCAATATTGCTTGCTGGAGGTACGCGAACGAGTCCTTCAACGCTTGCAATGTCTTCGTCTTGTCAGCGGACATTGCTCCTATGGACTTGAAATCGAGCCCGGCAGGCGGCGGTGTCCCCAGAGCCCGGGCAACCGCATAATTGGCCGCGACTATGTGTGTGTACACCTCGCCGATAGAGCGCACCCCTTCGCCAGGCCGCCACGTGTACTTTTCGGCCGGCACAGCCTCTGCCAGGCGAACATACCTCTGCTCGTAATATGCTATCTCTTTTAGAAACTCGGCCCGCGGTCCTGAAGTTGGTGCCGCAGAAGCCACCGCAGCCGGCTTTTCCTGGGCACGAGAGGCAGTACTAACCCCTAGGCCAACGAGCGTAAGTCCCAGAAAACAAATAGAAATACGACGCATCACCCCTCCAGGCGGAAGTCTCCGATCTCGCTCCTAAGCTCAAGCTATTTGTGCGGAAACCCGATAAAATGGTCCATGGGGCACATTACACCCAGAAACTCTGAAAGCAAAGGGGCGTCCACGACGTCTATATAAGTATAAACGGGAACGATTCATCTCCTATTCCCGTATTACCTTAAGAGAGCGGAGGTTTGTTTGGGAGTAGCTCCAATTGAGGGTTTGGCTGGCTTGCCGCGGGCGGTCCCACAAACGGCCAGACCGCCGTTCACGGTAGCGAGATTCCGCAGCGCGGCGGTCACCATGATCGAGACGCTGAAGCTGTCTCTCGATGCCTTGCGCGCGCATAAGTTGCGCAGTTTCTTGACTTTGCTTGGCGTGATTCTAGCGGTAACCACCCTCGTGGCCGTGATGAGCGTCGTCGCCGGGCTCAATTTCTACGTCGCGGACAAGATCGCCAACCTCGGCGCCAACGTCTACGTTTTGAACCGCTTCGGGATCATCACCAGCAACGACGCCTGGATAAAAGCGCAAAAGCGGCCGCTCATCACCCTCGAGGAGTACCAAAGCCTGAAAGAGGGAATGCACACAACGAGCCAGATAGCTGCCGTGCTGGGGACTAGCTCCGACGTGCGCTCCGGAAATGAACTCCTTGAAGATGTAAATATCATCGGGGTCACGCCCAATTATTCTGAACTTCGAAGTTTCAATGCGGCTTCCGGCAGGCTCCTCACGGAAGCGGACGAAACGCATCACTCTCCCGTGTGCTTCATCGGCGCGGACGTTGCAAAAAAGTTTTTCTACAACGTGGACCCCATCGGGAAATCGATTCGCGCGGGGTCGCACAGCTACGAAGTCGTCGGTGTATCGGAAGTCATTGGAAGCACACTCGGACAATCCCGGGACCGCTTCCTCTTCATTCCGCTCGGCACTTACATCAAGGAATGGGGCACACAGCGCGATTCGCTTACGCTATTCCTGCAAGCAGGCAACGCGGAAATGATGGAATCTTCCGAGGATGAAGCCCGCATGCTCCTTCGCGCTTGGCGCCACGAATCCTGGGACGCTCCGGACAGTTTCGGAATTATCGGTTCGGATTCCATCATGGGCCTATGGAAGTCGCTGACGGCTAACATCTTCATGGTAGCGGTCGGCTTGACTGCCGTGTTTCTGGTCGTTGGCGGAATCGTGATCATGAATATCATGCTGGCCAGCGTGACGGAACGCACGCGAGAAATCGGCCTGCGTCGTTCGCTCGGCGCGCGAAAAAAACATATCCTCATGCAATTTGTGACGGAGTCGGCAGTGCTTGCCGCGACGGGTGGATTGATAGGAATAGGCTTGGCCTATCTTGTAGTTGCCGCGGCGCGCGCCGCGACCTCGATTCCCATGCGCACGCCTATGAGCGCAGTGATTCTCTCGCTCTCCGTTTCCACGGCAGTGGGATTGTTCTTCGGCATTTATCCCGCGATGCGCGCCGCAAAACTCGACCCCATTGAAGCATTGCGGTCGGACGGCTGAGGAGCGAGACCCCCTGAGCGGGATCACGGAAAACAATCATGGCTCAACAACACGGCGAAAACCTGAAGCAAGCAATGGATACGCTCCGTGCGCACAAGCTGCGTAGCTTCCTGACCGTCTTCGGCGTCGTGCTGGGCGTCAGCGTCATCATGCTCGTGGCCGCTCTGATCACCGGCTTTGACGCGCAAGTCCAGGACAACATCAAGCAATATGGAGCGGACACGGCATTTATCTCGCGCTTCGACCAGGGACCGCACAACGGCCGCCGCCCGAAGGATGAGCGCGAACGCAAACCGCTTACTCTCGAAGATGCACAGGCCATTCAAGAGCGCTGCCCTTCCGTCAAGAATGTCACGGTCTTCTTGACCTGGTGGGAGCAGGACCACAAGGTTCGGACAAAAGACGGCGAAGTGACTTCCATCGATTTCCGCGGTGTGCAGCCGAATTTTGGCCAGGTATACGCCAATGCCGCCGTTTTGGAGGGGCGCTTCATCAGCGAAGGCGATGATTTACACCGTGAAAAGGTGGTCCTTCTCGGCGAAAATGCCGCGCCCGTCCTGTTCCCCGGGGTCCCCGCCATCGGCAAGGACGTCATGATCGACGGTTCCCCGTTTCGCGTGATTGGCGTGGTTGAAAAACCAAAGGGCATGTTTGGGATGGATGATGAAGACCGTCGCGTGTTGATTCCATACAACACATTTCACAAGATTTATCCCGGCGCCTACGAAAACCAGATTCGCTTCCAGGCCTATACAAACCAACTCGATCAAGCAGTGGATCAGGCCACGGAAGTCCTCCGCCGCCGCCGCAACGTTCCCTATAGCGGGAAAAACAACTTTTCGATCAATACCTCGCAGCAGGAAATCGAGCAGTTCCACAGCATTCTAGGAATGGTTGCACTCGCGACAGTCGTTTTGAGCGGAATCGGGTTGTTGATCGGCGGCGTGGGTGTGATGAACATTATGCTGGTAAGCGTGACGGAGCGGACGCGCGAAATCGGCATCCGCAAGGCCATCGGCGCCAAGAGCGGGGACATCACGTGGCAATTCTTGCTGGAGGCGATGACGCTTACCGGTGCCGGCGGTGTGATTGCGCTCGTGCTCGTAAACGGATTGGTGATTCTGGTGCGCTTGGGGTTGAAATGGCCGGGAAGCGTGCCGGTCTGGGCCGCCGCAACGGGCATCGTTGTCAGCGTGACCATCGGCCTGATCTTCGGCGTCTGGCCGGCAATGAAAGCGGCGAAGCTCGACCCTGTTGAAGCTCTCCGTTACGAATAGTGAAAATGCCTTGTTTTAAATAAGAGAAAGCTTGCATTCCTGACTAAAAACAATTCTTGAAATTCCGACCGGGTTTGCCTTTTTCCTCGAAGGAAATCTCCAGAATTATCCCGGGTGGTTCCTCCGCAACAAAATCAAATCAGTCCCTCCTCGAGTATGCCGCAGCAGCCAGCAGCTTCCTACGGCTAGCTGAGAGTGTTGACTACATCCTGGCCCTGCCATACGATGCGGGCACTCCGCGGGTCTTACCGAAAATAAGCATGCTCGGCAAGCAAATCGCTCACTACCGGATAGAAACAGAACTCGGGCGCGGTGGCATGGGTGTGGTTTACCGGGCCAGAGACACTCGCCTCGAACGAACCGTGGCGCTGAAAGTGCTCTCCCAGGAGTACGCAAGAGGCGGGGACCAGCGGGAACTGATCCTGGCGGAGGCGCGTGCCGCCGCAGCGTTAAATCATCCTGGAGTAACGACGATTTATGAAGTGGGCGAATATGATGACGGCCTTTTTATCGCGATGGAACTTGTCGCCGGCACAACGCTGCGCGACCTTCTCCGAGAAGGGGCATTCGAACCGCGCAGGGCGATGCGGATCGCGGCCCAGATAGCGGAGGCTCTGGAAGCCGCGCATGCCCAGGGGGTCGTCCACGGAGACGTCAAGCCGGAAAATATAGTTGCCCAACTGGATGATCGGATCAAGTTGCTGGATTTTGGGATAGCGCGCCGCACCGCGGAAGTCGCGCTGACCACCACGCAAGCGGGCAACACCGTGGATTGGGTGTCGGGATCGGGGCTCGCCGGGACCTTAGCCTATATGGCTCCTGAGCAATTGCGCCGCGAGACGCCCGATGAGCGCGCGGACCTTTTCTCGCTCGGCGTAGTTCTGTATGAAATGGTGACAGCCAGGCGTCCCTTTGCCGGAACTACCGTCCCAGAATTGATTGCTCAGATTTTGGACGAGAAGACGGCACGTCACGCCATCGGCTCAACAAATGTTCCTGCCGGGTTGGAAGCACTCATCAACCGGCTGCTTGTTAAGAATAGGGCAGAGCGCTATCAGTCGGCACGAGATTTGCAGCTGGACCTGAAGAGTCTCCTACGAGAACAGGAAATGGGAGGCTCGCTTCCCGCAGGAGTCGCAGGAAAGCGTTCCGTTGCGGTGTTGCCGTTCAAATTGCTGACGCCAAACACCGAAGACGAATACCTGGGTGTAGCGCTGGCGGATTCGCTGATCCACGCTCTGAGCGTAGGAGGCGAACTTCTGGTTCGGCCGACAAGCGTGGTCGAACGGTTCGCCAACCAGACGCCGGATCTCTTGCACGCGGCGCGTGAACTGAGCGTGGAAATAATCGCGGAAGGAAGTATTCAGAAATCGGGTACCCGGCTGCGCGTGCATGTTCAAGTGTGGAACGCACGCGGGGGAACCACGCTGTACTCCGCGAAACATGACGCACAGTTGCATGAGCTGTTTTCCCTGCAGGATGAGATGGCGGCGGGGCTCAGAAAAGCGTTAGGGGTGCAGCACGGAACTGAAGACAAGAGAGCCGAGCACCCTCCGACTTCGAATCCTCACGCTTACGAGTTATTCCTTCGCGCCGCGGAACGGTTGGCGCGGCTGAATCGCTGGGATACGCGGACAGCGATCGAAATGCTCGAGCAGGCCGTAGAGCTCGATTCCAAGTTCGCCGATGCCTGGGCCAGGCTTGCGGAAGCCTGCGTCCTGATCGGAACGACGCAAGAACCGCACCCGCGCTGGCTTAAACGCGCGAGCCAAGCAATCCGCAAAGCACTGGCGTTGGACCGCCACAATGCGGAAGCGCATTGTGCGCGGGGCCGCTTGTTGTGGACGCCTGCCGAGAAATTTAAGAACCGGCCCGCGCTGCGCGCATTTCGGGAGGCGCTGCAGATCAATCCAGGCTGCCACGCTGCGCGAATCTGGCAATGCCTCGTGCTGCTGCATCTTGGACTGCATGAAGATGCCCGGACCGGCCTGATGGAAGCTCTGGCCGCGCAGCCGGACGACGCGTTCACACTTGTTTTTATCGGCCAGACGGCGATGTACCGCTGCGACTATGCGGAGGCGCGGGAATACAATGCGCGCGCGCTAAGCGTGGACCCGACGCACATCTGGGGAAATGGGTTTTCACCCAGTGCTGCGCTCTATGAAGGGCGCCTGAGCGAGGCAGAGGAGAAAATAAAGCTGGCGCGGCAAGTGCTGGCAAACGATCCGTGGCTGACGAGTTGTGAAGCGGTGCTGTGGGCGCAGCGCGGAGAGCGCAAGAAAGCGGGAGGGCTGGCCCGAAAAGCTCTCCTGCCCATGAAGGCATTTTTGCACACCCACCATCTTTGGCATAATGCTGCCGCGACCTACGCCTTAATTGGTGAACCCTCGAAAGCGATCACGCTCCTGGCGAAGGCGGGAGCACTGGGGCTCCCAAATTATCCGGCTTTTCGAGACGACCCACTTTTGAAGTCACTGCACGCCCACAAAGCATTCCAGAACTTGCTGGAAAAATTGAAGCAGGAGTGGGTGAGTTACAGGCGCGAGTTCGGCAAGGCTTGAACGGATGCTTCGCGGAATGAAACGCGCGTCTTCTTGCCGCAAAAAAATTGACTTATTGAAGCGACGAGCGCACTGGCAGCTGTGCTGGAGCTGAAACTTCCCGCTCCCTCTGGGCCGATGTTACAGGCGAGGGCTTCCTCGCAGAAGCTGTGGGCACGTATTTCTTCGGATGGATCGCTAGAGAGGCCGGAGCTTGTGGAGTCGAGAAGTTGCGCGTGTGCTTTGTGGATACCAGGCCTTCGGAAGACCTTACGGGGATCGCGGCGCTGGCGTGCGTCGAACGAGTGTAAAGCCATTCGTAAAGCGAGCCCGCGGCGATGACAGCGCTAGCAAGCAATAAGATTGCGGACGCCACGGCCAGGAGATCGCGAGGATGCGCGGGGCGCATGAACCAGTACGGACGGTTCGGCTGGGGCGCGAGATGGGGACCGCAGCGAGCGACTAAATACAGTGCGCGGGCCAGATCATTGCAGGATTGATAGCGGTCATCCGGATTTCGAGCGAGGCAACGCGCGAGGATGCGATCGAGCGCGACCGGAACGGAAGGGTTAACCTTCGACGGCGGAATGGGATTCACAGTAAGGATTTGCGCGCAAACTTCGCCGAGGGAGTTTCCCGCAAAGGGCCGAACTCCTGTAACCATCTCGTACAAGACAATCCCGAGCGAGAATAGATCGGAGCGTCCATCCTGCTTCCGTCCTTCAATCTGTTCTGGCGAAAGATAAGCGGGCGTGCCGAGGACACGATCCGAGCCGGAGACCTGCGAGGCAAATCGAGCAACGCCGAAATCGACAAGCTTGACCTTGTCATCTTTCGTAACGCGGATATTGCCGGGCTTGACGTCTCCGTGAATGATTCCCTCCCGATGCGCAAAAGAGAGAGCGGACGCGATGTCGGCGGCCCAGACTGCAGCGGTCAAGAAGGGTATCGGGGACCGCGTCAGCAACTGCTCGAGACTTCTGCCGGCTACGAATTCCATGATGAGAAAAGGCGATGCGCTGGAAGTGCAACTGACGTCGTAGAGCTGGGCAATGGAACTGTGAGATAGACGCCCGATCGTTTGCGCTTCGCGCAGGAATTGCTTCTCGTTTTGCCTGCCGAAACCTTGGAGAAATGACTTTATTGCGACAGTGCGGCCGATGAGGGTATCGCGCGCCTTGTCCACGCGGCTAGTTGCACCGCAACCGAGGGTCTCGAGGATTTCATAGCGCCCAGCCTGTAGAGCGGTACTCATGCGGAGCGCAGGAGGCGAGTGGCGCGCTCGCGAAAACTAGCGGGCTGTGTTTGCACAGGCGCCGCTACCTTGCGGCGAGCCATTGGATACAGTTCGGCGGCCAGGAGGTCAACTGACTGGTAACGGTGTGCGGGCTCTTTTTCGAGACACCTTGCAACGATCGCGTCGAATCCCGTCGGAACCGATGGATTTGCCTGAGAAACTGGAAGCGGTTTCGAGGAGAGAACCCGGGTGCAAATTCCTTGCAGCGAATCGGCATCGAAGGGGCGCTTTCCTGTGACCAGTTCGTAGAGAACCACGCCGAGTGAAAAAATGTCGGAGCGCGCGTCTTGGGGCCGGCCGAGAATTTGCTCAGGGCACCAGTAAGCGGGTGTGCCGAGAAGCGGTGTATCCTTCTTGTCATGACTGGCGAGGCGCGCCATGCCGAAGTCGGTCAGCTTTACGCGCCCATCATCCAGGATGAGAATATTGGCGGGCTTGATGTCACCGTGAATCACGCCTCTGCGGTGAGCTACGTGGAGAGCTGAGGAGATCTCCCCGGTCCAGGCGCAAGCGCGCGGGAGGGGAACACTGCCTTTCGAGAGAATCTTGTCGAGGGGCTGCCCTTCCAGGAATTCCATGACAAGATAAGGAGTTTGCGTGGGTTCGTCGATGCCCATGTCGTGCAATGTAACGACGCAAGGATGGGATAGCTGACCGACGACGCGCGCTTCCTGGAGGAAACGATCGCGGCCGGCGCCTTGCGCCAGCGCGGGAGAAAACAGCTTGATGGCGACGATTCGCCCGATCATGGGATCGTGCGCCCGGACTACCTTGCTGTTTGCGCCTGCGCCGATCACGTCGATAACTTGATAGCGGCCTACTTGCATGGTGGCCTTTCCCTCAGTTGGAGGTTGCCCAACAATGGAAGATGATAGCGAAGGGGTTGGTTCCATTAAATGAAGCAAGCGTCCCTATGAGAAGAGTACGGAAGTACTAGAGCAGAAGATATAAATTAGCTGAATCTAACATGGAATCCGGTACCGTCGTTGGCTGCAAACAACAAAATGAAGCGGGTCAGTTCTTGGGTTTAAATGGAGCCAGTGCCGGGGCAGAGGCGAGGCGCGCGGGAAACTCCCGGACGAACGAAGTCATCGAGGGATGCCAGAAACCGTTAAATCCGAAATAGTACATTTCCTTTAAAGCCTGATCCGGCGGCAATTTTTCAAAAGCCATGCGGTAGCTGGCGACAAAAACGCCGGTGCGGTCTTCGCCGTAGCGGCAATGCACGAAGACTTTATCCTGGGGACTGTCGCGAAAAATGGAAAGAAACTGCGCGACCTGGGCGTTTGTGGGCGGCGCCCATCCGCTGACCGGGAGATGAACAAAGCGAATTCCCAGCGATTCCGCTCTTTTTTCTTCCCAGCCGCTTTTCGCGGGATCTTCGTCGCGGAGGTCGACGATGGTGGTGATGCCGAGTTTTTTCAGCTCGACCAGGCCCGGATCTCTCGGCTGCGCACCGCGGAACAAGCGATCGTTGATTCTTCCGGCATTCGGGACGCCGGCAATGCGCAGCTTTTCGCCATACGAGGAGTGCATGACGGACGGCATGGCGGCTTGGGATTGCGACTGCGCAGAGAGTCGCGCAGGGAGAGCAGAGACCAGCAGCAGTGAGAGACAGAGGAGCGGGCGAGGCATGTGGTATTAGATGCAGTAAGTGTAACGCGCGATGGGAATGCAGCGAAGTAGTTGCAGGAGTAGAGGTTGTTCAGAAAGGGCACCACTACAAATAGACGTGGTACGAAAACGTCAACCACATTTTGCGTTTTTCTCTTGACAGGAAATTCGCGGACGTTGATACTGCGATTCCAGATTCGGGGGACGTGGAAGCGCCAGGCGGACCGAGTCGAGGATGTGCAGAAGGTCCGTAGAGGCTCCACGAAGCCAGCCCGGGTACTAAACAAAAAAATCGAGCGCGAAGTAGAAGCTCCGCGCCCGTAATTTCGGCGCGGAATTTGCTGTGAGGCTGAGTGAGACGCACCGGCCAACGGCAGAGCATTGGCGTTTCGTGCCGGATTTTGCATGTGACCGCGAGGCGGTCGATGGAATGGTCGGCTGCTCAGCGGTCGACTTTTTCTGTGGTTCGGCGAACGAACACTTGGATTCAATCTGCGGTGACCTTTAGGGTCCCCCAGCACCCTGCGGGACGCAGAGGAGTAAAATTAAGGGGTTCCCCGCGAGAAGTGGGAGCCCAAGGCAGCGGAGGAACGGGATGGCTACGGTGAAACAAGCACTGACTGGGAATACCCCGATCACGGATGGGAATCCGGAGAATACGGGAGCGAGAACGCACAAGGGCCTCCCTTTTGAACGGTATTTTACCGACGGAAAGATCTCACCGTTCGACGCGGTGGAATGGGAAAAGCGCACCGCGCTGATCGGAAACGAAAAGGGCGTGACGATCTTCCGGCAGGAAGACGTCGAGGTGCCGAAGAGTTGGTCGCAGACGGCCACGAACATCGTCACCAGCAAGTATTTCCACGGCAAGCCGGGAACGAAAGAGCGCGAAGGCTCGGTGCGGCAACTGATCAGCCGCGTGGTGAACGCGATCGTGCGTTGGGGACAAGAGGGCGGGTATTTCGCTTCCGGGGCGTCGCGCGATGCGTTTCGCGACGAGCTGACACACCTGCTTGTCGAACAAAAGATGGCTTTCAATTCGCCGGTATGGTTCAACGTGGGTGTGCAGCCGAAGCCGCAATGCTCGGCGTGCTTCATCAATTCCGTGCACGACAACATGGAATCGATCATGGGCCTGACGCGAACCGAAGGGATGCTCTTCAAGTGGGGCTCCGGAACGGGCACGAATTTCTCGTCGCTGCGCGGAAGCAAGGAAACGCTCTCTGGCGGCGGCATCGCCTCGGGGCCGGTGAGCTTCATGAAAGGCTTCGATGCGTTCGCGGGCGTGATCAAGAGCGGCGGCAAAACGCGGCGCGCGGCAAAGATGGTGATCCTCAACATCGATCATCCGGATATCGTCGAATTCATCGAATGCAAGAGGAAGGAAGAGCGCAAGGCGCAGGTGCTGATCGAACAAGGTTACGACGCGGGGATCGACGGCGACGCCTACGCTTCGATTTTCTTCCAGAACGCGAACCACTCCGTGCGCGTGACGGATGATTTCATGCGCGCCGTGGTGGAAGACAAGGATTGGTGGACGAAGAACGTCACCGATGGCCAGCCCGCGCAAAAAATGCGGGCGCGCGATTTGCTGCTGAAGATTTCGGATTCGACCTGGCACTGCGGCGATCCAGGGATGCAGTACGACACGACAATCAACCGCTGGCACACCTCAAAAAACACGGCGCGAATCAACGCCTCGAATCCCTGCTCGGAATACATGTTCCTCGACGATACGGCGTGCAACCTCGCTTCGCTGAACCTGATGAAATTTCTCGGTTCCAATGGCCAGTTCGATGTAACCGCCTTCAAGCATGCCGTGGACGTGACCATCACGGCGCAGGAAATTCTGGTGGACAATGCCAGCTACCCGACGCCAAAGATTGCGGAGAATTCGCACAATTTCCGGCCCCTGGGGCTAGGCTACGCCAATCTCGGTGCGCTGCTGATGTCGCTGGCGCTTCCGTATGACTCGGACGAAGGGCGCGACATGGCCGGCGCGATTACCGCGCTGATGTGCGGCGAGGCGTACGCACAGTCTTCGCGCATTGCGGAAAATATGGGAGCTTTCCCCGGCTACGAAGTGAACCGCGAACCGATGCTCGACGTAATCCGCATGCATCGCGACGCGATGCGGGGAATCCAGCCGGATCATGTGCAGACGGAATTGTTCATGGCGGCGCAGGAGTCGTGGGACACCGCGCTGCATCACGGCGAAAAGTTTGGCTACAAGAACTCGCAGGTAACCGTGCTGGCGCCGACAGGCACAATCGGTTTCATGATGGATTGCGACACCACGGGAATCGAACCGGACCTGGCGCTGGTAAAGCACAAGAAACTGGTGGGTGGCGGGCTGATCAAAATCGTGAACAACACCGTGCCTCTGGCACTGATGCGGCTGCACTATTCGCCGGAACAGACCAGCGAAATCGTTTCGTATATCGACAAGAACGGCAAAATCGAAGGAGCGCCATATCTGAGAGCGGAGGATTTGCCGGTTTTCGACTGCTCGCTGGCGCCGCTGGGCGGCGGGCGATCCATCGCGTGGACCGGGCACGTGAAGATGATGGCGGCGGCGCAGCCGTTCCTTTCCGGAGCGATTTCGAAGACCATCAATATGCCGGAAGAGTCCACGGTCGAGGACATCAGCAATGCGTACATCGAATCCTGGAAGCTGGGACTGAAATCCGTGGCCATCTACCGGGACAACTCCAAGCGCTCGCAGCCGCTGAATGCGGGCGGAGCGAAAGAGGAAAAGAAAGCGGAGCCGGCGGCAGGAGCGGGAGGGGAGCCGATGCAGCAGGAGCTCTTTGCGCGCGCTGTACGCGAGAAGATGCCGGTGGAGCGCGCGTCGGTCACGCACAAGTTCAGCGTGGGCGGGCACGAAGGGTACATCACCGTGGGGATGTACGCAGACGGCAGGCCTGGCGAAATCTTCATCAAGATGTCCAAGGAAGGGTCGACGCTTTCCGGTGTGATGGACGGACTGGCGCTGACCATATCGCTTGGCTTGCAGTACGGCGTGCCGTTGAAGGTGTACGTGGACAAGCTGGTGAACACGCGGTTTGAACCGTCGGGCATCACCGCGAATGCGAATATCCGTTTCGTTTCCTCGGTGCTGGATTACATCGCACGCTGGCTGGGCGGCCGGTTCATCTCGCCGGATTATTTGAAATTAAACAACGGCGAACACGCTGCCCCAGCGGCTTCCATTCAGCCGCTGCCGACAATGGCAGACGCCGTGATGGCAACTTTGCGGGCGGGAACGGCTTCTTCCAAGCCGCGGGACGCGCACGAAGGCGCTCCGACTTGCTCCGAGTGCGGCATGCTCATGGTGCCGAACGGGGCCTGCTACAAGTGCGAGAATTGCGGCAGCACAAGCGGCTGCAGTTGAGGCCGGTGGAGGAACCAGGGATATGACACGATGAGCGCTCTCTCCTCCGGTTCCGGGCTGGCCACAAGACTGGCTCCGGAAAAACCGAAGGCGCGGGGATTTCTGCGCATCGTCCGGCACGGCGGGGGCCCCAGTGCCATTTACGTGGTCACGTATCATCGGCTCGAGCGGGGACTGGATACTGTTGATGCGCAGCCCAAGCCGGCGCTCGCCGAAGGGGCACAATCCCTAATTGAGCTGCTCGAGCGCATTGGGGTGGACTTCAGACTTAAGGAAGTCCGCGGCGCTCTGGAAGACATTCTTCGGCTCGGCTCAGCCAATATCCCCGACCTGTGGCTCAGCGACGAGGAGATGCTGGAAAAAGGCCTCGTCGAGGGCTAAACAGGTAAACCGAAGACATGACGGAAGCCGGAGGGTGACGATGCTCTCCGGCTTTTGTTTTGGTCTGGCTAATAGGGGGCCCTCCCCCCCGGGTTTTTCCTAAGTGTTGATTCTAATAGATTTACTATTTGCGTAACTTGCTTAGAATGAGCACTTACAGGCGAGCTTGCAAGTGTTGATTCTAAGGAAGTTATTTGCACCAGAATTGTGCAAGACGCGGCTGCTTCGTAAGTGCGGAGGACAAAGAACATAGCTCGTAAAAGCAGATTCTAGAGAGCAAAAACGCCAGCAAATTGCTGGCGCTACGAGTCGCGAGGCACAATATTGCCTATAGTCTCTTATACGCCAGGAGTAACGATTTGTCAAGGCAAAGTTAGCCAGGCGATGTTGGCCCAGGCCGATGTTCTCAGAACTGACGGCGGCAAGCGGGTTAGCGGCCGAGAGTTTGCGCCCAAG
Source organism: Candidatus Acidiferrum sp. (assembly GCA_035576885.1). GTDB lineage: Bacteria > Acidobacteriota > Terriglobia > Acidiferrales > UBA7541 > Acidiferrum. The sequence continues at coordinate 127,459 of DATLVZ010000078.1, forward strand.
TAGCGAAGGCGTGCCAGGCGTCGGTTTGCCCAATGGGGAAGCGTATTTGCTGGACCAAGATGAGGAAGACGCTGGCCCAGATGGTGGCGCGATGAACTTTGCGTGTTGACCACAGATCATAGGCCGCGAGTATGAGCAGGAATCCATAGGAGAGAAGAGCCGCTACGAGCGGTTTTCTGTTAACCATGGAAAAGGGCCAACGGGAGATGGCGGCGATCATGATTCCGATGGTGGCTATCAGGATGATGCGCTTGTGGGCGGAAGGATTGAAGCGGGCGCGAAATGCGAAAGAGACAAGTACCGCAAAAATGAGCATATCCGTCATGGGGATGATGTAGAAGGTTTTCACGTCGAGGCCAGACGGAGAGTTGGGCCTGGAGAGCGCCTCAGTAGCGGCCAAGACGCCGAGGACGATCATGAGGCAAGCCAGGAGGAAACCGGCGATGCCGAGCCGGCGGTGAATGTCCACGCGGCCAGCGGCGACGAGAGAAGTCTGGGTGATAAGCAAGAGGATCCACGTGGAAAAGACAGCGCCGTGAATGTGAACGATTAAACTTGGCAGGGGCGCGTGGAATACTCCGGCGAGATAGTAGGTGTGCGCAAAGCCAAGAAAGACGGAGGCAAGAATCAGCAACGCCATTCCCGCGAAAAAGTAGTGATCGTAACGCCGGCCCGGAGGGGCAGAGCGCACCTTAACGGAATTGTCGACTCGTGCGGTGGCTGTCGCCATTACGTCTCCATATCTATTCTGATACTACGAGATGGCCAGTGCCTTGGGAACCTGGGGAAGTATGTAAGGAAGTGTATAACGGTTTGGGCGAGCGTGCAGGACAACTTACCTTCGGTTCTAAGATTGAAACGGTCGGGCTGAGGGCACGGTTGAGGCCTGTGGTGCAGCTTGAACCTAGGAGCGCTCAGCGCGGGCGCAGGGGCGGGCGCGCGGTGAGAGGACGGGGGCGCATGCGGAAGCGAGGACTGAGGGGCGGGGGTACGTTGCGGAGAAAGTCGCCGCAACAGGGGCAACGGCCATCGTCGGCGATGGGGCCGGTGGCATCGGCGCGGAGCCAGTGGCCGCGGGCATCGCAGAGCGGATTGATGCATTGCACCGTGAAACCGGGCAGATACTGCATGTGGACTCCCTCAGTGGCCGACCAGCTCTGCGGATGCACGGCGATGCAGGTGCGGCAGAAGCTCCCGTGGGCGGCCTGAACGGATTAGTTGGTGCGGATTGTGCCGTTCTACGCCTGTGGTGTCAAGGGAAAAGAGTACTAGGGATTGTGGTGTGGTTGCGGGGGAAGTTAGTGGTGAATAGCTATTAGCGGCTGGCGCGCGAAGATTGGAGCCGCGTGACTTGTGATTCGTGACTTGTGACTCGTGGTGGATGGCGGCGCAATGCGGTGGTTGAAGGAGTTATGGTGAGCAGCATGTAACACGCGGGGCGCAGTGGAACAGTCCGGGAGGACGGGCGGAGCAGAAATTCCTTGATGGCCGAGGTCTTTACCAGTTTCGCGACCGGGCCCGCGCAGCAGGGGAACCGGAAAGCGCTGCGAGAACAGCAAGATCCAGGATCGAATAGAAGAGGTCACTGCGATTCGGAACCGCCATGGCTCAAGGGTCAGAATTGCGGTGGAGTTGTCGGCGCCGCAGGAGTAGCGCCGCCCACCTTCTCTTGAAGTGCCGCGAGGCGCGCTTTCAGAGTGTCGACGGACTGCTGTTTGTCCGCGATCTGCTGCTTGAGGTCCTCCAACTTAGCCAAGCCTGCGGAGTCGTTTTTATAGCCGGGTTTGGAGTAGACGTTGTCCTGCTCCAAAGCGAGATCACGTTGGAGCAGATCCAGATTTTTCTGTGCGTCGGCGAGCTGCTGTTTGACGGCCGCAAGTTCAGCGGCGGCCTTTGCCTTTTTCTCCGCATCATCGGCAGCTGCGGCTGGAGCGGGTGCTTTTGAAGAATCAGACCCGGATCGAGCAGCATCGGGGGATTGCGCTGGAGCAGATGCACTGGGTGACTCGGGAGGCGGAGCGGCGTGCTTCAAGGTGTCATCCGTAATGACCGGAGCAGGCTGCTTGGCGGCGGCTTTTTTCTGTTCGCGGGCGCGACGCGCGGCTTCGGCGACAGATTGGGACTGCGAATCCTGCGACCGGCCGCGAGTGGAGATAGGAAGCACGGCCGCGGTGATTAAGGCGGCGAGGGCGAAGCGCGAAGAGATGGAGTGCGGCATGGTTTTGTCCCCTTGGTTCTTATAACTCGCGTGCGATGGGCTGGTTCAAAATTAAGCATACCTCCGCGCGTTGCTTAGGACAATTGGGCCGTGAGAAATGCTACGAATGCGGCAACGGTAAATCACACTATGCACGCACAACCCAAGCGACAAGTCTCAAAAGCTGTGCGCAAACCGAGCCTAGCGGCCAGCGGTCTGATTCATACGGGGGACGTCGCGGAATGAAAAGCGATTCTGTCCGTTCGTGAATAAACAAGAAACAGGTGAAGCTAGCGGAAACTTTTGGTTTCCACCAAGAACCGGGCGGTTTCCGAGGTTAGTTTACGTCTAAGTAGCAATCCCTAATTTCTAATCTCAAGTGTTGCAGAGTGGCGATTGGTGCGGCATACTCCCGCCGCGTGCGGCCTTGGTCGGAATCGCACGGAGCGTTTAGCTGAGTGGTTTGCGAGGGGGTCTAATGGAGCGGTGTGCTTGGATTCACCGTCTCGGAATGCTGCTTTATGTGAGCTTGTTTCTATTCGCAGGCGCGCGCGGAACTATCGCTAGGACAATATTGGCGAACGAGCAGCCGGTTCCGGTGCAAGCATTGCCGGCGCCTCCGGTTCCCTCCGAGACGCGGCCGGCGCAAACCACGACAGCGCGGCGCGCGCAACCCGCTGGATATGTTCTCTCGCAAGAGCGCTATGAAAAAGCGGTTGCGTATTCTCGTGCGTCGTACAGCATGTATTTTGTTTCAGTATTCCTTTCCGTCGTCGTGCTCGTGATTCTCTTGCGGCTTAGAATCGCGGCGAAGTTTCGGGATTGGGCAGAGGGTGTTAGTGATAAGAGGTGGCTGCAAGCGCTAGTTTTCGTGCCGCTGCTGGTGTTGACACTGGATGTCCTTGCCTTGCCACTTCGTTTGTACGCGCACGTTCTTTCTCTCCGTTATGAAATGTCGGTGCAAAGATGGGGCTCATGGTTCTTGGATTGGAGCATGGAGCAATTTTTGATGGCGGGATTCGCGCTGATCCTGGCACTTATTCTGACTTTGGTTATCCGCAAGAGCCCGCGACGCTGGTGGCTGTATTTCTGGATTGTTTCGCTGCCCGTTTTACTATTTATTGTGTTCATCAGTCCGTGGTTTATCGACCCCATTTTTAATAAGTTTGAGCCCTTACAGGCCACACACCCAGATTTAGTCGAGGCCATCGAAAAACTGACCAGACATGCAGGCGTGCCGATTCCGCCGGAGCGCATGTTTCTGATGAAAGCGAGCGAAAAGACCAACGCGATTGACGCTTATGTGACCGGACTGGGAGCGTCGAAGCGCGTGGTGGTTTGGGACACCACGCTTCAGAAGGCGACCGTGGACGAGACGCTATATATTGTCGGCCATGAATTGGGACACTATGTACTCGGACACGTCTGGAAAGGATTTTTGTTTGCTGCTGCGCTTCTCTTGATTGGGTTTTATGCGCTGTTTCGCGCGCTTCATTGGACGCTGGGCCGCTGGAGTGGAGATTGGAGAATTTACGGACCAGAGGATTGGGCGTCGTTGGCCGTGATTTTGCTCCTGTTGGAGATCGGGATGTTCCTGGCGTCACCAGTAGTGAACGGTTTCTCACGGATGCAGGAGCATGCCGCCGATGTCTACGGCCTTGAGGTGATACACGGGATTGTGCCGGATTCTTCCGAAGTTGCGGCTCAATCGTTTCAGGTGCTCGGTGACGTTGACCTGGCAGACCCGAACCCGCCTGAATTTATTACTTTCTGGCTTTACTCGCACCCGCCGCTTGCCGACCGGTTGGTATTCGCGCGCAGTTACGATCCCTGGTCCAAAGGCGAGTCGCCCAAGTACGTGAATTAGCAGCCAGTGATTTATTGCCATGGCCAATTCAGTGGGTTCGCCCCGAAATAGCATGACGGCGAGAAAAAACCGCCACTTTGTGACGATTGCCGCAGCGGGACATGGAGCACCAGCGCCTGCGGCGCGTCCGCGAGGTATCATAGAAAAAGAGCTTGCAGGATGGGTTGGAGCAGACTCGAAGCCTGGCGCTGGTGCCTTCGGCGATGATCTCGGCGGCCGAACGGGCAATGGCTGCCAGGAGCCAGTCCAGACCGCCTTCACGGGCGATGAATTCCAAGGCCCATTTGCCGTCCTGTTCGAGGAGTTCATCGTGGCCCTCGGTGATGCGCAAGACTTCGTTGATTGTCGCGACCCAATCGCGGGCCAGGGCTTCTTTGCGGAGTAAGGAACAGAAAATTTCGCGCAAGGAGTGATGAAGGGCTTGAGCCTTTGAGAGGAGGGCGGCGGCAGCTTGGGGGTCATTTTGTGGAAGAACGAGCAGTTGGGCGCTCCGTTCTGAAGAGATGATTCGAGTCGCCAAAAGGAAACGGAGAAGTGCTTCCCAGGAAAAATCGGAGGAGAACCCTAGCACGTTGACGAAATCGAGGGAGAGGCGACCGGAGATGAGACTTGGTGGAGAGGAAAGATCGGGCACGGGAGCTACCTCCAGGAACCGGTTAGCATAGGAAATTGCGGTTGAGTCGGACCGATAACCGGTTAAACATAACATGACGGTTAAGAAATCCGAAGCGGTTTCCTTGACGTATTCTTAGGAGCACATTTTTGGAGCGCTCTGCATCAGAAATAATGAATAGGAAGTGAGAACAAGATTTTATGAGGGCTACGGGCATATTGACGCTTATGTTGTTGGCAGGGATCTTGGCATGGGGATCGAGGAGGGTGGAGTCCACTCAGAACCTTAGTTCTCCGACATCAAGTCCCCGCGAGCCGGTGGTCGTCGAGCTATTCACGTCGGAGGGGTGTTCCAGTTGTCCGCCAGCCGATGAATTGCTCGCACAACTCGATGCCAGACAGATTTTGGGTGCTGCGGAGGTTATAGCCTTGGAGGAGCACGTGGATTACTGGGACGAGCAGGGCTGGAGGGATCCATTTTCCTCCTCAGCGTGGACAACCAGGCAATACGAGTATTCCGGCTCGCTTCACAACGGGAATCCATATACTCCGGAAATGGTAATAGACGGAAGAGCGGGATTTGTGGGCAGTCGAGAAACGATGGCCCGTAAAGAAATCGAGAGAGCCGCAGGAATTAGAAAAGCGAGAGTCGAGATCAGCAAAGTTTCTCCGGTGCAGAACAGATCCGTCGCATTTAAGGTAAGCGTTGAGAAACTCCTAAGCCCTTCGCCCAAGGACACGCCAGAAGTGATACTTGCGATCACCGAAAGCGGATTGCATTCGGCCGTGGGAGCGGGAGAAAACAGTGGAAGAGAGTTGCACCACTCGCCGGTATTGCGGGAATTGAAAGTGATCGGCACGATGGGAAAGAATGGCGGGGATGCATTCACAGGACAAGCCACCCGAAAGCTAGATTCAAAGTGGGACCTACAGAATCTGCGTGCCATTGCGTTTGTGCAAGAAAAGAAGAGCCGACGGATACTCGGAGCCGCACAAATTCGCGTGTCGCAGTAAGACATAGGGTAGCCCCGAAGCAAAAACGAGATCGTGAACAACCAAGAAGCTTCCACAGACGTGCGCACGGCCGCCAGGCTCTGTGCTACCTTGAATCCACATCCAGGAGGAAGGATTCCATCCGAAGGAGTGCTTGAGGTTCTTTCCCATCTGCACCCCTGCTTACGGGCCACGGCAACGGGCGTCAGAGCATGGAGCGGCCGGTTCGCGTTACGTTGGAGCGATAAATGGACGACGATTCCATTGGCACGCCGCTTGAGACAGATAGAGAAACCAATTCGCCTGCCAGCAGAGTTCACTTCAGGCTATTTCTGAACGAGACGGGACTGCGTGCGGGATGGCGGTTGCTTCTCTACGCGGCTATTTTCTTCGTATTCTGGAGCACTTCCATCTATCTTCTCGGCCAAGCGTTGCGGCCGATTCGCGGTATTTTTTCTCCCAGTTTTCAGTTTTTCGGGGAATTGGCAAGTTTCGTTGCGGCATTTTTGGCGGCTTGGATCATGTCGCAGCTCGAGACGCGGCCCGTAGGCGCGTACGGACTGCCCGCGCGAGGCGCTTTCGGGAAGCAGTTTTGGCAGGGCAGTCTCTTCGGGCTCAGCGAGATACTTATGTTAATAGGGTGCATCGCGGCGTTCGGAGGTTATTCCTTTGGAAGTCTATCCGAACACGGAATAGCCATCGCGAAATGGGCATTGTTCTGGGGCGCATTCTTCGTCGTGGTCGGTCTTTTCGAAGAATTTTTGTTTCGAGGATATACGCTGTTTACTTTGGCGGAAGGCATCGGCTTCTGGCCAGCCGCGCTAGTTCTCTCAATTTCCTTCGGAGCTGTGCACTTGCAGAATTCCGGCGAGGGCTGGATAGGTGTGGCAAGCGTGGTGTTGGCAGGCCTGTTCTGGAGTTTCACTTTGAAGCGCACGGGAAGCTTGTGGTTTGCGCTGGGGATGCACGCGGCCTTCGATTTTGGGGAGACGTTTCTTTTCTCCGTTCCGGATAGCGGGATGATTTTTCCGGGCCATCTTTCGAAGGCCACGCTACATGGGCCGAACTGGCTGACAGGAGGCACACCGGGGCCCGAAGGTAGCGCGATCGATTTTCTGATACTAAGTCTCTATTTCCTGCTCGTTGATCGACTGTATCCAGCAAGGCGAAAACAGGTCACTAGCATCGAAGCGAGCTGATGTCCTCAGTGAACCAGGTCCGAAGCGTACACGAGATGGACGCCGCGTGCTTCCGCTTGTGGAAGAACCTCGCTTAAGGCCTGCAGAGTCGCGGGGCGCGGATGTCCGATCGCGATGGCTTCTCCCTTTGCTTTCGCGCCGCGAAAAGCCAGGTCGAGCTGCTTGCGCACTGCGGAAACTTCGTCGACGTCGTCAAGGAAAGGTACATTCCGGAAAGCAGAGCGCACTCCCTGGCGCTGGGCGATGTCGTAGGCGACGGTCGCGGCCGTGGTTCTGCTATCCACGTAGAAGAGATTCCACGCTTGAAGTACAGGCATCAACTCTTCCATGAGAGCGGGATCGGCGGTGGCTTCAGAGCCTTGATGATTGTTGACGCCGGCGGCATTGGGAACGCTCCGCATCATCTGTTCGAAAAGCAGGGGGATACTGTCCGCGGGCATACCCGGATGGAGTTCCTGCACTTCGGCCGTTTCGTTCCCGACAGATTGCATGGGGAGATGCAGCATAACTTCGAAGCTGCGGCGATGAGCCTCCTCGGCGATGTCGGCAGAGTGCGCGTGACCGGGCAGGACGGAGATGGTTAAGGGAAAAGGCAAAGCAAATATGGCATTGGCGACAGCTCGATCGTTTCCTAGATCGTCGAGAATAATGGCCAGGCGCGCCTCGCCACTCTGACGGCCGGACCGGGAGGAGGAAGGCGAAGACGCGCGCACAGGCAGAGGGGAGATGATATGGACTGAATTCGTGATTACGCCCGCGCTGCGATAATCCAGGCGCAGCAACGCTCCGGTGCTTGTTTGCGTGTCGCGCGTCAGATGATTCGAAGTGGCGATGGCGTCGAGCGATTGAATCAGGCGCGCGAGTGATTCGCGCCGGGATTGTTCGGACGCAACCACATGCAGAGCGACAAAAAGCTGGTCAGAGCGGCCAGCGTGAGTGCCATCGAACTGCAGGTGTGCCGCGATGTTCCCCGGTTTTTTTTCGAAGCCCGCCGAGGCGTGCATCATTTCGCGAGTGATGGCGTGGACTCGGCTGGGGGAGAGGCGTTTTTGCTGCTCGCTCTTGCAGCCCGCAAGAAGCAGCGCCAGTAGAAACAGAAAAGTGAATGGAGCTGCGGAGAAAACACGTCCACGGCAGTGACGCTGGAGCGAAGTAAACCGATTTGATGTTCCGCGCTGACCGGCCACGTAACGCTAGGCGACTTTTTTCTGCGGCGCCTTAAGAAGGTCGAGGGCTTTGCGGAAGATTGGATCTTCGGGCGAGAGCGGACGAGGCGGAACAGGTTCTTTCTGCGCATCGGCAGTGCCGCTGTCATCATCGCCGGAGTCGGCGTCGTCATCGGCGGAGGCACGCACCACCTCGGAGGGCAAGACGCCTTCCTCGATAATGGATTTCCCGTCTGCATTGTAATAATTGGCGACAGTGAGGAAGAGCGCCGATCCGTCATCGAGGGTTATCAGCTTTTGTTCAGAAGCAAGTCCGAAGGTGCGCTCGCCGACTACGTCACCGCGATGATTGGCAACCATCGCAGAAGCGAGCACTTCGGCGGCGCCAGAGGTTGTCGGGTCGATCAGCACGGAAACCGGGCCCTTCCAGACCACTTTGCCCGGGTCAGCCGCGAAGACCTGCGTGGAGACAGTCTGGCCTCGCAGCGTTGACAGGGTCCCGGAAGGAACAAACAGTCTTGCCACCGCAATTGCTTCCGAAACCGGCCCCCGTCCGCAATTGCGAACATCCAGGATCACTTTGTGGATACCCTGTTTTTCCGCGTCCATCAAACGAGAGCGAATCTCGTCGGCGCGACCGGGATTGAGGGAAGGCAACCGGAGGGCAAGAATATCGGGCTCTACCTTTGCGCTGAGAAGCTTTTCCGTACTCAATTTCTCGCGCACAATGTCCACTTGATCCGGATCGGCTTTGCCACGGCGAATGACGCCAACCTTTACTCCAGTGCCGGGCTGGCCGTGCAGAAAATTCATGGCCTGGCCGACGGACATGTCGCGTGTGGTGAAACCCGCCACGGATTCAAGAATATCGCCGCTGTGGATACCCGCTTTTTCGCCGGGACTGTCCGGCAGGACAGAAACCACAATGATGTAGCCGAAGCGCTTGCTGAGTGTGAGGCCCGCATCGCCGCTAACATTCGATGAAACTTTCTGCTTATATTCCGCATATTCGCGCGGCGTGAGGTAGCTGGACTGGGCGTCGAGAGATTCGAGCAGTCCATGGAGCGATCCTGTGGTCACCAAATGGAGATTCGGCTCGTCGACATAGTCTTGCTGGATCTTCTGAAGCACTTCGCTGTACACCGTAAGCGACTTGTAGGCCTTGTCGTCTGGCGTGCGGCCCAGGACGTGCCCCAACCCGGCGTAGCAAAAGATAACCACCGAAACGCAAAGAAGTCCTATGCGAGCCGCTCGATTCATACCTCACCTGTCCCCTTCAACAATAAAGACGAAGCTCACTCCGAAAACAGAAGATTAATTATAGCACCCACAGCAGTTGGGACGCTGTGGGAATGAGAAAGGAAGCCTGAGAATTACGAGGGCCCAGTAAAGCAGAAGAGGGCTGGTTGGGTGTAAGACACGCCAAAGGGGCTAAATGATGTATTCCTGACACACCAAGCCCGAAATCGAACCCTAATGTTCCTATAAGTTACTGATAAATATGGACAAACAGGTGAAAACCTGGCCAGCAACATGCTATCTTAAAGAGGGGCGATGTTTCAATCTACCATAGCTAGCGAGGCTTCTACGGAAGGTGTGGGTCTACACACCGGAGTGTTCGGACACGTCCGCCTGCTTCCTGCACCCGCCGACACTGGAATCGTTTTCCGGCGCCGGGACCTAGACAATTTTCCTATTGAAGCGCAAGGCCATAATGTGGCGCGCGTCAGCTACGCGACGAGCCTGATGAAGCAAGGCGTGTTGCTTTCCACGACTGAGCATCTCCTCGCGGCGATTTACTCCTGCGGCATCGACAACGTTTTTATCGATATTGATTCGATCGAGATTCCCATCTTGGATGGCTCCGCCGAGCCCTTTATGCAAATGCTCGAGCACGCGGGCGTTCGCAAGCTCCGCCGGAAGCGCCGGTACCTCAAGGTGCTGAAGCCTTTAGAAGTTGAGGAAGGCGACCGCCGAATAGGAATTTATCCCGGCGACGAATTTCGCGTGCGTTGCTACGTCGACTTCCCGCATCCTCTGGTCGGACAACAAGAAATTGAGATGGTGGTTAACCCAGAGACATTCCGGCATCTCCTGGCGCGTGCACGTACATTTTGTTTCGAACGGGACATTGAGCCGCTCCGCTCGATGGGGCTGATTCGAGGCGGATCCCTGGAAAACGCGATTGTGCTGACGAACGACGGAGTGATGAACGGGCCGCTGCGCTTTCCGGACGAATTCGGCCGGCACAAAGCCTTGGATTTGATTGGCGATTTGGCGCTGGCGGGTTTGCCTTTATTGGCGTGCGTTGAAGCCCACAAGGCTGGCCATGCACTGCATACGCAGCTTGTTAGCCGGTTACTTGCCGACCCCTCGCTTTGGACCATCACGACGGCAGAAGCGGCGCCTGTGGAGCGCGAAGTTCGTTTGACCACGCTTTCCCCTGCAGCCGCTACTGATTAGGCATTGACACCCTCTCCTGTAGCACTGGATTGCGAAATCCCTCCTGCTCCCGCAGAATGGGCTGGAAACCATGTCCAACCATGATCTAGCGATTGTCATTCTTGCAGCTGGAAAAGGCACGCGGCTGAAATCCCGCCTCGCAAAAGTTTTACACCGCGCGGGCGGACGCACGCTCATCGAACATGTCGTCCGTGCGTGCGCACCGTTGGGCGCAAGGCAAACGGTTATCGTGGTGGGGCATCAGGCGGAGCAAGTGAAGCCAGTGGTCGAGCCCTTTGGCGCGGAGACGGTCCTGCAGCGGCCGCAGCACGGCACCGGGCACGCCATGCAAGTTGCGCGCCGTACGCTGGGCAGAGCGAAGTTTGCCGTCGTCTTGCCGGGCGACGCACCTCTTGTTCGTGCGGAAACGCTCAAAGCACTTGTTGCCGCGCATCGCGCTGGGAACGCCGCGGCCACCATCTTGACGGCCGTGCTTGCCGACCCCTCCGGCTACGGCCGCATTCTGCGAAAGTCCGAATCAGCCGTCAGTGCTATCGTGGAAGAATCGCAGCTTACGGAAGAGCAGCGCGAGCTGAATGAGATCAACTCCGCAATCTATTGCTTCACACTAGAAAAACTTTGGCCGGCGCTGGCTCATGTTAAGCCGAATAACAAGCATCGCGAGCTGTATCTCACGGACACGATTGCCACCATGACCGCTGGGGGCGAAACGGTTATCGCGGAAGTGGCCGCCGATTCCCGCGAAATTTTGGGGTGCAACACGCGCGCCGACTTGGCGGAAGTGGATCGCGTTTTTCGGGAGCGGAAGCGCACCGCGCTGATGGACGCGGGTGTCACCATTCAATTGCCTGAGACGGTGCTGATCGATCCGGAGGTCACTGCAGGCGAGGACACGGTGATCGAGCCTGGCGTGCAGCTTCTTGGAAAAACGAAAATCGGCGCGAGGTGTACGATACGAAGCGGCAGTGTGCTGACCGACGCGCTCCTCGGCGATGAGGTGACCGTCGAGCCGCATTGCGTCGTCGCGCAGAGCCGCTTGGATGATGGCGTGAGCATCGGGCCGTTCGCGCGATTGAGGCCGGACAATCATTTGAAGGCCGGAGCGCGCATCGGCAATTTCGTCGAGCTGAAGAAGAGCACCATCGGGGAAGGCACTAAAGCGATGCACTTGACTTATTTGGGCGATACGAAAATCGGCGCAAAATCGAATATCGGCGCAGGCACGATTACCTGCAATTACGACGGATTTCACAAGTTTCCAACTTCCATAGGCAACAAAGTGTTTATTGGAAGCGATAGCGCGCTTGTGGCGCCGGTGCGAATTGGCGATGGCGCGTATGTTGCGGCGGGCTCCACGATCACGGAAAATGTTCCGGCAGATGCATTGGCAATCGCACGAGGCCGCCAGGCGAACAAGCCGGGCTGGGCTTCCAGAAAACGGCGCGAATTGGCCGCTGCGGAAAATCCCAAGAAAGCAAATCGCCCGCGAAAGAAAAGGAAATCTCGGCGGCCCGCGAAGAAACGCCGATAAACGTTTGCCCCTAGCCTCCCGCAAATTGGGGCCTTACTCACATCCACCATCCTGAATTGTGTATGAGCTGCCGGTTACTCCGCGAACATTGAATACAAAGGCGGCGGGTGTTATCGTCCCCGGTGCGTAAAGCAGAAGGAGCAAGCTTTGGGCAATTGGGTGAACTGGCTGCTCATTATCGGGGGCATCGTCTGCGTGATCATTGAGCTCGCGCTTGGCGCGTTCACGGGATTTGACTTGGCGCTTGTGGGCGGTTCGTTGGCGGCTGGCGGCGCGATCGGATTTCTTGCAGGCTCCGCAAACATCGGCATGATGGCCGCCGGCTCTCTGGCGATTATCTATTTCGCTGTGTTTCGGAGCTGGCTAAAGACGAAACTGAATGTCCGCGAACAGCCCTCGAATGTGGATGCAGTGATGGGGAAGACTGGTGTCGTGACAAAGCGCATCGAACCGCGCAGTCCGGGCCTTGTAAAAGTTGGATCGGAAGAGTGGCGCGCGGAGCTCGCACAGGGCGATGAGGCCGTGCGCGAGGTCGGCGCGGTCATCACGGTAAGCTCTGTGGAAGGCGTGACACTTAAAGTGAGGTGAAGGCCAATGGACACCGGAATTCTGTTCGGATTTTTCCTCGTTGTGGTCCTGATATTTTGCCTGGTGACGGTCGCCAAGGCGGCGCGCACCGTGAAGCAGTATGAAAAAGGGTTGATCACACGTCTAGGCAAATATCACGCGATGGCGCCGTCCGGACTCACCTTTATCGTTCCGTTCATCGACGACATCGTGCGCGTGGACATGCGCGAGCAGGTTATTACCGTGCCCCCGCAGAAGTTGATCACCAAGGACAACGTGACGGTCGAAGTGGACGCCGTGGTCTATTACAAGGTGATCGATCCGGTGAAGTCGCAATATGAGGTGCAGGATTTCGGATATGCGTGCACGACCTTGGCGCAAACAAATTTGCGCAACCTGATTGGTGACCGCACGCTCGACGAAACGCTAGTTGCGCGCGACATGATCAACACCAATCTCCGCCAAGTGTTGGACGAGGCCACCAACGGCTGGGGCGTGAAGGTGACCCGCGTAGAAGTCCAGAAGATCGAGCCGCCGCGGGATATCACGGACGCCATGTCGCGCCAGATGAAAGCGGAGCGCGAGAAGCGCGCCGCCGTGTTAGAAGCGGAGGGCATAAAGCAGAGCCAGATATTGCAAGCCGAGGGTAAGAAGCAGTCGGAGATCTTGAAGGCCGAAGGCGACGCCCAAGCCCGCATCACTCGTGCGAATGCGGAGGCTGAAGCGATTAAACTTGTATCCACTGCCGCCGAAACTTACTTCAAGGAACGGGCCGAAACGATGCGCCGCCTCGAGGTGCTCAACAATACGCTTGCGCAAAACACGAAATACATCGTCCCGTCGAATTCCAGCCTGGTCAACGTTCTCGGCCTCGATAGCGCGGTTCAGCCGCTGCCTAAGCCGATTTCGGACGCGCCCGCGCAGCCACCGTCGGCAACTTCGGGGCGCTCGGTATAGCGGTTGCTTTCTGATGTATGCGCTTTTCTTGCATCGGCGTTTCCATGGGATCTCTTCCTGATCTTTGCTCTTTCCTTTCGTCTTCAATTTGAAGTCCTCGGGCTGTGCTAAAATGGGAGTTCCCCGAATGCCATACGGAGCCAACACGAGATGAAATTCGGAGTCGTCGTCTTTCCCGGGTCCAATTGCGACCACGACGCGTTTTACGCCATAGGAAATGTCCTGCACAAACCCGTCGAGTTTATCTGGCACCAATCGAAAGACCTCGGGAACTGCGACGCCATCATCCTTCCCGGCGGCTTCGCTTACGGCGATTATCTGCGCACCGGCGCGATAGCGCGCTTTTCCCCGGTGATGAAGTCTGTCGAGAAATTTGCCAACAGCGGAGGTATGGTGCTCGGCATTTGCAACGGCTTCCAGATCCTGCTTGAAGCAGGCTTACTCCCCGGCGCCATGATGCGCAATAGCGGCCTTCGCTACATCTGCCGGCACGTTTTCATTCGCATCGAGCAAACCGATACGGCGTTCACCAACGCAGCGCAAGATGGCCAAATTCTGAAAATTCCCATCGCGCATAACGATGGCAACTACACTTGCGATGAGGCAACGCTCGCGGACCTAGAGAAAAATCGACAGGTTATCTTCCGTTACACGACTCCGGAGGGAACGGACGACGCTGGCGGCAATCCCAACGGTTCGATGCACAACATCGCCGGCATTTGTAACCGCGAGCGCAACGTTGCCGGCCTCATGCCGCATCCGGAGCGCGCCGTCGAACCCGCTCTCGGTTCCGCAGACGGGCTGGTGATTTTCAAGTCCATGGTGGAAGCTCTCGTTGGCGCTGCGAAGGCGACGGCGTGAGAATCATGCTAGCTTTTTTGGAGGAATCCCAGGGATGCTCAACTCTCTCTCGTTTTGAGCGATGCGATGAATGAAGAACTCTCTGAGTTGAGCTACGAAGAATTTATCCGCGCACGGCAGCGACACTGGCAGCCGGAAGTGAAAGGAGATTCGCCAGACGCAGTCCTGCCGAGGCAAGAAAGAGTACCGCTCGGTGAAGCTGCCAGCAATTTCATGCTGTATGCACCAGGCCCTGAAGGATTTTTCGCCGTGTTTGAGGATTCTGTCGATACGGGCTGGTTTTATCTCTACGGTGTGAAGCAACGTGCAATCTTGAAGTGCACGCACATCTACAATCGCTCGAATTTCGCTGTCAAAGAGGATGAAGTGGACATTGGCTGGGCGGCGGATGGCTCTGCTTGCGGCCTCGCCGTATGGGGCGAGTTCCGCGCGTTTCTTGGCGTCTCGAAAGATATGGAGATTCGGAAGCCGGTTATGAACATCGACGAAGACGGCATTCCTGCCGGCGATTGGCCTGCCGGATTTGATCGCTATCTTGAAACGAAAATCGACTGAAGGACCACGAATCGCACCCATGGCTACCGCTAGCGTCGAAATCAAAGTGACTCCGGAAATCGCCGCCGAACACGGCGTTACGCGCGATGAATACGCGCGCATCCAGCAAATCCTTGGCCGTGATCCGAACATTACCGAACTCGGCATTTTCAGCGTGATGTGGAGCGAGCACTGCTCTTACAAATCGAGCAAGGTGCACTTGAAGCGCCTGCCCACGCGCGGCAAACTCGTGGTGCAAGGCCCTGGCGAAAATGCGGGAGTCGTGGACATCGGCGATGGCCTCGTGGCCGCGTTCAAAATCGAATCGCACAATCATCCGAGCTACGTCGAGCCTTTCCAGGGCGCCACGACTGGCGTTGGCGGTATCCTGCGCGACATCTTCACTATGGGCGCGCGTCCCATCGCCGTCCTCGATTCGCTCCGTTTCGGCGAGATCGTGCCCGGCGAAGACACGAGTGAAGAAGACGCAGCCAAAAACCGTCGGATTCTCGACGGAGTGATTCGCGGCATCGCCAACTATGGCAATTGTTTCGGCGTTCCGACCATCGGTGGCGAAGTCAGCTTCGAGCCTTGCTATTCGCAAAACCCGCTTGTCAACGCGCTCGCCCTCGGCATCGCGCGCAAAGAGGAGATCTTTCTCGCTAAGGCCAAAGGCATCGGAAATCCGGTCGTATATGTTGGAGCAAAAACAGGCCGCGACGGCATTCACGGCGCATCGCTGCTCGCCTCAGCGGAGTTCACGGAAGAATCCAAGCAGAAGCGCCCGAACGTACAAGTGGGCGACCCCTTCATGGAAAAGCTATTGCTCGAAGCCTGCCTTGAAGCCATGCGGACGGGAGCGGTAGTGGCCATTCAGGACATGGGCGCCGCGGGGCTTACCTGCTCGACGATGGAAATGGCTTCGCGTGGCGGCACCGGCATTGAAATCGATCTTGCCAAAGTTCCTCAGCGCGAAACCGGCATGACGCCTTACGAAATCATGCTCAGCGAATCGCAGGAACGCATGCTCCTCGTCGCGGAAAGAGGCCGCGAGCGCGAAGTCCTCGACGTCTTCAAGAAGTGGGGCCTCGATGCGGTCGTTGTCGGCACAGTCACCGACGGGGGAATCGCGAAAGTCCTGAATCACGGCCAGATCGCCGCGGAAATTCCCGCGCACCCACTCGCAGAGGAGGGCCCCGTCTATCGACGCCCCATCTCGCAGCCGCCCCTCCGCCACGAAACCTCGGCCGATTGGTTTTCGTTCTCGCCCGATGGCACCAATCTCAATGCGAATTTTGAAAAACTGCTGGCATCGCCGGCTATCGCATCGAAGCGCTGGATCACCGAACAATACGACACCAGCGTGCGCACAAATACGCTGGCTGGTCCAGGGGCGAGCGATGCCGCCGTCGTACGAATCAAGGATCCGCAAACAGGAATCGTCAAGCGCGCCCTAGCGCTGGCCACCGATGGCAACGGCCGCTGGTGCCAGTTGAATCCCCGCGTCGGAGCCATGCACGCCGTCGCCGAGGCCGCGCGCAATGTCGCCACATCCGGCGCGCGTCCCATCGCTGCGACGAATTGCCTCAATTTCGGTAGCCCCGAGAAACCGGATATCATGTGGCAATTCAGCGAAGTTATCGACGGTCTCACCGTTGCCTGCAACGAACTCGCCACGCCCATTACCGGCGGCAACGTTAGCTTCTACAACGAAACCCTCGGCAAATCCATTTACCCGACACCGGTGATAGGCATCCTCGGCATTCTCGAAGACGCTTCCCGCGTCCTGAAAATCGCCTTCCACGCCGATGGCGATATCATCCTTTTGCTGGATGGCTCGGAATCCTCTGCTACGTCTGAACGGGCGCAGCATGCTGTGCCCCTAAAAACCAACCAATCCTCCGAACTCGCGCGCGAATTCTCCTCCTCCGAATATTCCAAAACCATCGCGAGCATTGTCTCCGGCGAGCCACCAGCCATCGATCTCGCCGCCGAAAAACGCCTTATCGACTGCCTGGTTGCTCTTGCTTCCGAAGGCGTCGTTCAATCCGCCCACGACATCTCGGACGGCGGCATCGCCGTCACGTTGGCCGAATCCTGCTTTGCCACCGATGGAGTGGGCGCGCGCGTTTCTCTGGAAGCAGACGATTTGGCAGAGTTTGCCCTCTTCGGCGAGCGCGGGGCCCGCTGTGTCGTATCCGTCTCACCGACAAAGCTTGCCGCGGTTCTCGCAACTGCGAGACAATACGGTGTAGGCGCGCGCGAGATCGGTAAAGTGCATCTTGGCAGCACGCTCCGCATCGAATACAGGGGGAGGGCAGTCGTCGATTCCCCCCTCGAACCCCTGCGCGGCAGTTGGGCCAATTCGCTAGAGCGCATGTTGACATCAAGATGACAAACAAGCTCGCTTGCGCGGACGATCACTTTCACGACGAGTGTGGTGTGTTCGGCGTCTTCGGCCACGCCGAAGCCGCGAATCTCGCCTATCTTGGACTCTACGCGCTTCAGCATCGCGGCCAGGAATCCGCCGGCATCGTTTCGAGCGACGGCACCGAACTTTATCTCCATCGCGCCATGGGCGAAGTCGAGGAAATTTTTCAGCCCGCCGTTCTGGCCGAGCTCCCGGGAAGTCTGGCTATAGGCCACACGCGGTATTCCACTGCTGGTGACAAAGCGCTTCTGAACGCCCAGCCCATCATGATCGACTGCAACAAGGGCAAGGTCGCACTGGGCCACAACGGCAATCTCACCAACGCCGCGGAGTGGCGCCGCAAACTCGAACATCGCGGCTCCATCTTCCAGACCAATAGCGACACCGAAGTGATCGTGCACCTCATCGCTCGGTCGCAAGCCCGCAATCTTTCCGGCGCGCTTGGCGATGCGCTCAACCAAGTTGAAGGCGCATACTCACTGCTCGTTCTCACACAAGATGAACTCATTGCCGTGCGCGATCCTCGCGGCTTTCGCCCGCTCGTGCTTGGCAGGCTGCCCCTGCCGACCGGTGGCGAAGCCTGGCTGGTCGCTTCGGAAACCTGCGCGTTCGATCTGCTTAACGCCCAGTATGTTCGCGAAATCGAGCCTGGCGAAATGGTGCGCATCTCCCGCTCCGGCATTGAGTCCATCCACTTCGCACCGCAAAAGCCGCGCCAGCAATGCATTTTCGAGCATGTCTATTTCGCGCGCCCGGACAGCATTATTTTCGGCCGCAGCGTCAACGAAAGCCGCGAAGCGCTTGGCCGCCTCCTCGCGCGTGAACATCCTGTCGATGCGGACATCGTCGTGCCTGTTCCTGATTCCGGGGTTCCCGCCGCCGTCGGTTACGCGCTCGAATCAAAAATTCCTTTTCGCATGGGCTTGATCCGGAATCATTACATCGGGCGGACGTTTATCGAGCCCTCGCAAGCCATCCGCAATTTTGGCGTGAAGTTGAAACTCAATCCCATCCGTGGCCTCATGGAAGGGAAGCGCGTCATTCTCGTCGACGATTCCATCGTTCGCGGCACTACCAGCCGCAAAATCGTCCGGATGGTCCGCGAAGCAGGCGCCCGCGAAGTCCACGTGCGCATTAGCTGCCCGCCGACAATTTCTCCGTGCTACTACGGTGTGGACACTCCCACGCGGGAAGAGCTCATCGCCTCCTCGAATTCTCCCGAAGAAATTCGCAAATTCCTCGGAGCGGATTCGCTCGGCTACGTCTCGCTCCCGGCGCTGCGCCAGGCCGTGAATGACACCGAAGGCAAGTTTTGTACGTCTTGTTATACCGGCGTCTATCCCACGGATCTCGTGCAGCTCGAAGTCCGCGAGAGCAATGGAAATATGCCAGACACCAAGAACGAGGCAGGAAGCGGCAGTGCCCTGGACAACTCATTAACGGAAAGGCCCGTAGCGGTGGAACGTGAAGGCTGACGCTAAACAAACACTAAGCAGCAAAGAAGCTGGAAAAGTGTCCGGCAAGACTATCGAAGAATCCAAACTCCCGATGCGTCAGCGCGTGCAGCGCGAAATTATCGCCTGGTTCTGGGTGGGACTCGCCTTTCTCCTGATCAACGGCACAATCGGACAGGCGCGCGTCATTCCTTCCGGCTCGATGGAAAATACACTTCTCATCGGCGACCATCTCATCATGAGCCGCATTGGCTACGATGCCGGGGTTCCCTTCACCAATTGGCACGTGTCGCTCTGGCGCAATCCCAAACGCCAACAGATCATCATTTTTAAGCCGCCGTTCGCGCGCGACCAACCGGACTACGTAAAGCGCGTCATCGGCTTGCCTGGCGATGTCATCGAGATACACGACGGCGCTGTTTGGGTGAATGGCCAGAAACTGATCGAAAACTATACGCTCGGACGCAGCGAGCCGTATGAGTTTAGAGGGCCGCTCAAGGTTCCCCCGAAGAGTTATTTCGTGATGGGTGACAATCGCACCAACTCGTATGACAGCCGCTTCTGGGGCCCCGTTCCGCGAAGCGATATCATCGGAACGCCCGTTATGATTTATATGTCGCTCGACGTCCCCGCTGACGCCTGGGAGCCCGGCCAGATTCGTGAAAGATTTTTTGCCTATGCGGATGCCGTCATTCATCCCAGCATCGTGCGTTGGAGGCGCTTATTCCGGACGTTTTGATCCTGGCGCTCTGATGTCCTTGATTTAGCGGCACGCCCGGCAAGCGTCTTATTCGCCCGTATTCTGACGATTTGGCCGCGAGCCCCGCCGCGGCAGTTTGCAGTTCATTCCGCAAATAGAACGATGGGTGCGAATCGGCACCCATACACAAACGAAAGCGGATTACCCTCGATGAAATATGCCGATGCGGGAGTGAACATCGCCGTCGCTGACGAAGTAAAGCAGCGCATCCGGCACCACGCCAACCGTACCTTCACCTCCGGCGTCCTCGGCGGTATCGGCAGCTTCGGCGCTCTCTTTGCTCTCGACATCAAAAAGTGGAAAGAACCTGTTCTCGTATCGAGTGCCGACGGCGTCGGCACCAAGCTGAAAGTCGCGATAGCCATGGCCGTGCATTCCACCGTGGGCGGCGACCTCGTCAATCATTGCGTCAACGATATTCTCGTCCAAGGCGCATCGCCGCTTTTCTTTCTCGATTATCTCGCCATGGGAAAACTCGAGCCGGCGGTCATCGAGCAGCTTGTCGAAGGCATGGGGCGCTCTTGCCGGAAAGCCGGATGCGCGTTGATTGGCGGAGAAACCGCGGAAATGCCGGGATTTTATCCTCCCGGGGAATATGATGTGGCGGGGTTCATCGTCGGCATCGTCGAGCGCAAAAAACTGCTCACCGGAAAATCCGTCAAGCCCGGCGACGCGCTCCTCGCCCTTCCATCCGCCGGCTTGCACACCAACGGGTATTCGCTGGCCCGCAAGCTGGTCTTTGAAGTTGCGAAGCTGAAGCCGGACACCTACGTCGCCGAAGTCGGCAACAAAATTGGAGCGGAGCTCTTAAAGCCCCACTTGTGCTACGCACCCGCGCTCAAGAACATCGTGGCACGCGGCTGGGTTTCCGCGCTTGCGCACATCACCGGCGGAGGCATCCCCGGAAACTTGCCGCGTGTTCTGCCGTCCGGTGTAAAGGCGCAGATCGATTTGGCTTCCTGGCCGGTTCCGCACATCTTTAAATTTCTTGCCGGTCTAGGAAAAATCGAGACCAACGAATTGCTGCAGTCCTTCAACATGGGAGTCGGCATGATCCTTGTCGTGCCGCCCGCCCACGTCAGATCCGTCGAAGCCGACCTCAAACGCCGCCGTGAAAAATTCTTCCGCATCGGCCGCATTGAACGCAGCGATTCCGGCAAGGCTCGTGTCGCTCACTCCGGCTCGCTCAATCTGTAGGTTATTCAGCGTACTCCGGATGTTTTGCCTTTCCTCGCCTCTTCATTTCGCGCGCGACTGTTTTTAGCCAGCGTAGTTCCGTTCTGAACTGCTCGATCATCAGGCGAACCATCCATACGGCTTCATGATACGGATGTCCCACTTCCCCCAAAATCGAGCGCAGCGTTTCCTTTTCGTGCGCCAGTTGCTGCTGCAAGAAGGCTTGCCGTCGTCGGATCTGTTCTTGAACCACTCCCGGCCGGGCTTGCCAGGAAAGCGCAACCCACGTCAGAAACGGCGGGCGGTCCCGCTGCGTCGTCCAATCTGCGCGCTCGAGCGCATAGGCCAGCGCCGCGCGTCCTTTGGCGGTTGTTTCAAAGCTGCTACGTTCCGGTCCTGAGGCCGGCTCATCCGTTTCCAGCGAACGAATCAGTCCCGTCCGCGCAAGTTTCTCCAACGAATAATAGACCTGCGGCCGCGAAATCCCCGCCCAATCCCGAATCTCGCGCCGCTCCAGCTCCGCGTTTGCCTGATAGCCGTGCATGGGCCGCTCCGCCAGCAGGCTCAGCAGTACCAGATCCGGCGTCGTCAATTTGTGAGGGACTCTGTTGCCAATTTTCTTCATTTCTTCTTTACGTCCTTACTTCGCTTCTTCCTTTTTTCGCTCCACCACCACCACTGGCACCTCTCGACAGGAAGCCGCGGATTTCTTGCCTGCGCCACGGCCGCCTGAAACACATCGAGTACGCAGATGTCTTGATGTTGTCTTGCCATCCGTCCCAATCGTTCATACAAGCGTTTCGGGTCCTGCTTTGCCAACTGCGCCACGCTGCGAATCCCGAGTAATTCGAAATCCCGCATCATTGCCGGACCGATAGAGATCAAATCCCTGAGCTTACGAGTTGTTGCAGGCATAAAACCTCCTTGACTATCAAATTCGGCTTCCCTATGATTGACTAGTCTAAATGAGAGTAGTTTTCTTTGCAAGGAGGAATTTAGACATGCGCGCCCTAATCTCTGCCGCTCTCGCTGTTTCCTTGTTTTTAGGATTCACTGCTCTGCAAGCCAATCAAATCGAGGAGAAAAGCTCATGAACGTCAAGAAAATCACCCCGGTCCTGCTCGTCGATGCGATCGAGCCCATTTTGCCGTTCTGGATCGACCGCCTCGGATTCACGAAAGCTATCGAAGTCCCTGACGGCAACAAACTTGGCTTTGTCGATTTCCAAAAGGGCTCAGTGGAGGTGATGTACCAAACTTACGCCAGCGTGGAGAAAGACGCGCCACAGGACATGAGCGCCGCGGCGAGAAAAGGTCCGACCTATCTGTACCTGGAAGTCGACAACCTAGACGCCGTACTGGCCGCCATGAAAGATGTCAAGAAGGTCATGCCCGAGCGCACCGCCTTCTACGGAATGCGCGAATTCGCCGTCCAAGACCCCGCTGGCCACTTCATCACGTTCGCTCAGCAAGCTCCGGCACACTAGCGCGGATTTCTCACCAGATGTGGATTGATGCTCAGGAGAGGGTCATGGGAGCTTGTTTTTATTGCGCGGGATAGGGGCCACGGGTCGCTGTTGATTTTTTCAGCGTGAATAGCGGGCCCGGTTGACGAGGGAGTTGTTTTTGCGCGCACTTCGCCGTGAGCGCGGGATGCCAGGTCTTTTTTTTGATCAGCGCTTTTTTTCAGCAGCGCAGCGCGGTGTA
Organism: Candidatus Acidiferrum sp.; assembly: GCA_035576885.1. Lineage (GTDB taxonomy): Bacteria > Acidobacteriota > Terriglobia > Acidiferrales > UBA7541 > Acidiferrum. The sequence continues at coordinate 149,933 of DATLVZ010000078.1, forward strand.
CGCCGAGGCGAAGACGTTCTGCCAGGGATACGCGCAGCTATAACGGATCCACATGCGGCGCGCGGTGATGCGCACCTCGGCGGCGATTTTCAGCAGCTTCAGCCGGATGGTGTCGGCTTGCGCTTCCGCCCACTCCGTGTTGGCCAGGCCCAGCCGCCGCAGCGCCTCCAGCAGCACATAAGCGAGCGAGGAAAAGTACAGCCGCAACTGATTGGCCCGCAGCGTCTCCGTGCTCAGCCGGTCGCTGAACAGGCTGAGCTGTTCCTTGATGCGGTTTTCCATCTCGCCCCGCGCGCAATAGAGTTGCTCATAGAGTTGCTGCGCGGGCCAAGCTTCTTTGCCGAGCGAGGTGACCAAGTAGCGGGGATTTTCCTTGCCCTCGAGCTGTTCCGCTTTGGCCACCACGCGCCGCGCCCGCGACCAACTTTTCTTGGTGCGATAAGCGAACTCTGTGAACACCCGCGCCGATTTTCCCGTGCGCCGGTGCTCTTGCTGGGCTTCCTGCATGGCGCGGCCGATGATCCGTCGCAAACGCTGGTTGCGCGCAAAGCCGAATAGGTAGTCCACCTCGTGGTTTTCGCACCAAGCCAGCAATTCCTCGCGGCAGAAGCCCGAGTCTGCGCGCAGAATGATTTTCACCTTCGGCCAC
>DATLVZ010000079.1:0-40824 GCA_035576885.1 Candidatus Acidiferrum sp.
CAAGGTCAGCAGAAGTGGAAACACCTTCAGCAGCTACACCTCTCCGGACGGAGTCAACTGGACACAGCGCGGGACGAGCCAGACCATCAACATGGCGCAGAATGTCTACGTGGGTTTGGCTGTGAACAGCGGCAGCACTTCCGCTCTGGCCACCGCTACCTTCGACAACGTCTCCATTAGTACGCCGTAGCCGAAGGCGAACACGCCGTCAGGTAGCGCCAGACCACTGGGTGACGGGCCTGTACGCAGTTGAGCTCGGGCAAACGGCTCACACCGCGACGAAGCGATTACCAATCAATCTTGTTCGGGAAGAATTCTGAGACCAGTTCCTCGTAAAAAGGAAGAATCTCTTGTATCTTCGGGCGTTCGCGCCCCTTGGAATACAGGTCGTACGCGTTGAACTTCCGAACCCATTCAAACATGTCTTTATCGCTTTCGTTCATCAGCTGACGGTAAGCTCCATGCCTGTGCGCGGCATAGAAGGAGTGATACCGCAGCATGTAGTGCGCCTCTCTCGGCAGATAGTCGCGCGTTGCTTGATAGATGTATTCGTCGTGTCCAAACGAAAGATGGACCTTATCGAGCCCGCAGCCCGGCTCGTAAATGCCATTTTCGGTCTGGTACACCGGAATCTTGGTGTCGGGGTTGGCGAGAAAGAATTCGGGGAAAACGACTTGGTCCGAGAAGGCGCAGCCGACAGGAAAGGTATCGCCTACGACTGCCCACTGAGGCTCGCCATAGAGGCAGAGTACTTTTCCAAGATCGTGTACAAAACCCGCCAGAATGAACCAGCGCGGATGACCGTCCTTGCGAATCGCTTCGGCGGTCTGAAGCAGGTGCTCGATCTGGGTTAAATCGGTGTCGGGATCGCTGTCGTCCACCAGCGTATTCAGATACTCGGCCATCTCCCAGATGCTCTTCTTGCCCCGGTGCAAACCGCAGTATTGGGCCTTTTTTTGTAGAACGAATTCGAACGTCTGCCGCGCATGGTTTTGTCGATAGAACTCCGTGACGGTGGGGTTGGCTTCGGCTTTGTAATTCCGGAACTCCTCTTCCGATTTGCCCTGCCGATAGCGGGTTGCGACAAAATCGTCCCACTCGTCGAGTTGTTTCAAAGGCGCGTTATCGGTGACCTGTTTCATGGCAATCGCTTGATTATGAACTCGCAAGGATTGTGGGACAACAGAGATTTTTCTGCTGCGCCACTCACTCTCCTGCGAGGCCAGTATGTGAATTCGATGATCCACAGTTCAGCGTGTGCCGGAAAGTATGAGTGGCAACAACCTGCATCTAATCACTGGCCAAATCATCGGGGCTGCTGGGGTAGGCTCTGCCTCGGAGCTGGCTCCGAGGTGGAGCAGATAAAGCTTTTGGTGGAGAATGCTTCGGTGCAGACCTCGGAAGTGTAATTCAGTTGCAAAGAGCAGTTGAGGGAGGCCGCAAAGAGCGAGACTTGGAGTGAGTCTGGCCCATGACACAAATGGGCAAATGACTGAAAACGTGACGCATGGCTCGCTTTGTCAGAATTGTGGATAATTGGCGAGCGAGCGCTGCCAACAGGCAGAATTAGCTCCGGATGCGCCTTCACTCGGCAATGATCAAAGCCCTGATCTCTCACCCTGCACCAAAATATTCAAAAAAAACGCCTGGTTAGCTACTACGGTCCGGTTCTCTGACTAAATCCGCCTGTCCCATTGGCCATTTCATAACGGGACACGTTGGCGTCGTAGATGTACTCCTCTGTGTCCTCACGTGGGAAAATAAAATGACAAACTTCGAGAACACAACATGGACAGAACCAATTGCACTCGAACCCGTTGCGCATTTGGAGGGCGCTCGCTGATTGGTGCGTTCGTTTTGTTGGCTTTACTGTTCCTTGATTCCTGCTCACGTACCGCGAGTCCTACAGAGCAACCGAAACGCTTGAAAGCCGCAGTGGCGGGTGTGCAATCCTCGCCGTCGCAGCCGATTCCTCAAGCTCAAACCCCAGCAGCGGTTCCGTTCGCCGGGCTTGCCCCTGCGCCGGGGGAGGTCGCAATTCCTGCGGACGCGCACCGGCTCGACGACCTGCTTCAATCCGGACATTCCTCGTCCATTTCAGCTCTGGTATTTAGCCGCGATGGAAAATGGCTTGCTTCAGGCGGGTTCGACGGCTCAATCATTCTCTGGAACGCATCCACGGGCGAGCAAATCCGGAAATGGGCTACCCAGAACCCCAATGTGACCCAGCTTGTGTTCAGCCCAGACAGCAAGAGACTCCTGTCTGCTGATGAGGGCGGAATCGTGCGTGGATGGAGGATTGAATTTGCCGAACCAACATACACTCTTAACTTCCACAAATTCACTCGTGCACTTGCCTACAGTCTAGACGGCCAAACCTGGGCCGTGGCCGTAGAGCCGGCGGACGAAGCAGCTAATTCGCAAATCGAACTTCACGATGCTGAATCCGGAAAGCTGATTCGAACACTGAACACTGAGTGGCAAGGTGTTACCGCAATGACGTTTACGGCGCAAGGCGCGCTGATCGCGTCGGGCGGCGCACTCGACAGCGACGACGCGCCGGATCTTTCCACCGCAGTGTGGAGTGTGAACACACGGAAGGTCGAGAAAACCATTCCAGGCGGAGGCGTCGCATTCAGTCCAGACGGCAGTTTGGTTGCTGACTTCGAGGAATCGAACCCAGCGAAAATTCTCATCAAGAAGGCCTTGACGGGCGAAACAAAGCTGGTGATTTCCGCTCAAACCGCCGGGCTAATTAGATTTAGCGCGGATAGCCGCGAACTGGTCTTTTCGAATGCCGGCAACAAGGAGCTGCGAATCTGCTCCATGGAAACGGGCAAAGAAATCGTCGCTCTCCCAAGGGAAACAGCGATCGGATCGGGCGGATTACAAGCTGTCGCGTTCTCAGCCGACGGGAAAACGCTGGCAGCCGCTCCTTATGAAGGCAACGTGATTAAGACATGGGATTCAGGCAGCGGCCGAGAGCTGCACACATTTCCCGGACAACTGGCGGTGCAAGGGATTGCGGTCAGTGCAGACGGACGCTGGCTTGTCGCGGGCTCACAGCACGGCACAAGCATCTGGGATCTGGAAACTCGCAAGCTCACAACGAGGCTTGACGGCGCGGCAAATTTCGCGGTTTTCAGCATAGACGGCCGCTGGCTGGCCACAAACCCGGGGGCACAATTTCCAGGCGAGACGTTGAAAGTATGGGACACGAAGACTTGGACGCTCGCCGCCGATTTCCATTTCGCGCAGCGTGGAACACCGGTATTTTCGATTGCGTTTATTCCCAACGATTCACCGCTGACACCTCTTGGCCCGTTAAGCCGCTCGTTTGAATTCAAAGCAGACGACGAAAAACATACCGTCTGGAGCTCGCCGACGCCAGTCTCCGTCAGCCCGGATCAGAAGATTCTCGCGGTACGCTCCGGCATGGGCGGCGATGTCGACCTGTGGGACTTGGCATCAGGCCAGAAGCTGCGCACGATCGCGGCCCACAAACTGAGTGTCATCGCCTTGTCGTTCAGCAGGGACGGCCGATGGCTCCTCACGGGCGGACAAGAAACACCCGCAAGATTCCCGAGCATCGGCGGTCAGATGCCGCCAATCGAAACGCGAATTAGAGTTTGGGACACCACTACCTGGACGGAACACTATTCACTGGCGTTCAACCGGATCGGTTCCGGCGCCGCTTCGTTCTCTCCAGATTCACGAATTCTTATCGTCGAGAAAGACTGGGACTTGGTCGAACTGTTCGACATCGCGAGCAGCACGCCACTGGCCACATTTACCGCAGCTGATCTGCTGTCGCACGCACGGCAATTCAGCACCGGTAATCTTCTCATTACTCCTGACGGCTCGCTACTGATGCAGGCAGCGCAGAATGGCGTGCGCATCTGGCATGTTCCGGCACAAGAGAATACGGCGGCCTCAAAGAAATAAGCACGTTGATACCGGCAGCAGAGAGCTACTTTCCAATTGGGGCAAGAACTCGAGGAAGCGTAGTCGTCAACTCTCCTATCGAAAGGTTGCCAAGCCGGGCGCGGATGCCCAATCAAGCCCACGGCGTTCTACTTCGAGCCATGTCCGATTCCGAGCTGTCCCGCGTACGAACCGAACTCTAACGACTGCGAATACTCACATTCATTCCGCCACATCCAGTACAACCGGATCGCCAGCCTGTGTCCCATCGCTACCTTGGCAATGCTCTTGTGTCGACGCATCGCCAAGTGAATATACCGACGTCTCCCGTCAGGATGGTTGCGCGCCGTTGCTTGGGCCGCCTCTACCAACAAGAAGCGCAACAAGGAACTGCCCTGCTTGCTGATGTGCCCCAGCCGTTGCTTGCCAGCACTGGAGTCTTCGCTCGGAATCATCCCCACGTACGCACCGATCTGCTTGCCACGAGGAAACCGCGTCGGAGTCCCGATGATCAGCACGTAGGCGAGGGCTGTAAGCGGACCAACACCGGGATGGGTCATCAGTCGCGGAACCTCGGGTCGCTTTCTGGCTTCCCGTTCGACGGCGGCCGTCAGCTCTTCAATCGTCGGATTCATGCGGTCCAGCAACGCCAAAAACTCTTGCCGACGTCGACTGGCCCGAGGTGGACCAAAATCTAAGTGCACTATCTGGTATCGTTTACTTGCACATCGGAGCCTTTCTTGCCTCTTTAGCTTCACCGAATCCTGCACCCCATCCACGTTAGTGACAGGGGAGAACATCGGATTCGCAGCAAATAGCAAACCAGAGTCAGCAACACACACGGAAAAGCCCACGTCCCCGGCATGCTACAGTTAGCCCGTGCGACCCGAGATCGACCAAGTCGTTCAACTGATTCAGCGCAAGGACCCTAAGTCTTTGGAGGAAGCGCTAGCATTGTTACAGAAAACAGTTTTTTCGTTCAGCATGAAGGTGTGCGGACACCAGCAAGATGCCGAAGACACCATGCAGGAAGTGCTTCTTAAATCGGTTCCCCACCTCCCTAAATTCGATAGTCCCAAAGCTCTAATGGTTTGGCTTTATAAGGTAGCGAAGAACCGCTGTCTGATGAGCAGACGCAAGAGCAAATTTGCTCCCAAGGAAGATCTCTCCCTCGAAGAATTGATGCCCGACCGTGACGAATTGCAGAAGCTATCGGGCAATCCCGATGGAACGCCAGAGGCTTTAATGTTGCGTCGCGAGAATGCAAAGCGTCTCCGGGAAGCAGTGCAGAAGCTGCCTGCGGAGTACAGGCTCATTCTAGTTCTGCGTGACATGGAGGAGTTGTCTGACGCGGATGTGTCCGAAATCACCGGCCTCCGGCTAGGGACAATCCGAGTGCGACTGCACCGGGCGCGACTCTTCGTGCGAAAGGCACTGGCTAAGCAGAATCAGCATCGTTTGCGCGGCGAAACAGCGAAACCCTCCGCCGAAACACATGTTCCCGCGCAGCCGGACCAACGGCGCTGCAAAGAAATGTTCGCCGAACTCTCAAACTACCTTGATGACGAGCTTGATGATTCTCTTTGCGAAGAAATGGAAAAGCACATGGATGGCTGCGAGCCTTGCAAAGCCTTCCTATCGAGCTTAGAGAGGTCGATCCTCCAGTGCCGAACGACACCAAATGAGTCCCCCGACCCGCGCATCGCTGCGAAACTCAGGCGCGAATTGATGTCGGAGTATCAACGATTGATGAAGACCAGGCCCGGCGCCGGCGAAGAGAATCGCGGGTAGCCCTTCGGCGAACGACTCCTAACCCGTCCTGCACTTTCTCCTAACAGGTTCGACTGTTTCACACGTCACAGTGTGCGTTATCGAACAGCCGCCAAGCTTGTTCAACATCACAGTGAGATGTGAGCTTTCTCACTGCGCTCAGGCCGGTTTGAAATCAACAGTTACAGGGAAACCTCGAGCAGAGGTATGGCTGTAGTTCTAAGTTGCGGAAGCCGCCATGTTCCACCCTGCACGTACGACAGCTTTCCCTGTAACAAATGTGGATTTCTTGCATTTATTGATGTGGGGCCGAATAGGGTCCAGGAGAGGCGCACATGATCACCGCTAAGGTTCTGCTTACTCAACCGCTTAGGACAGAGCGCCAGTTCGCCGCGACGACCGGTAGCGAGCACCACATGTTGCTTGACGACGCTGCCGGGGGCACTGGTCCCAAGCCCATTGAGTTGGTCGCAGTGGGATTGGCCGGCTGCACGGCGTTCGATGTCATCACCGTCCTACGGCAAAAGTTCCACCAAAAGGTGACTGGCTACGAAGTGCGAGTGGAAGCCGATCAGGCGGAACGTCCACCGCAAGTTTTTACCTCGGTCCGTCTCCACCATGTGGTCACTGGATTCGAGATAGATCCTGCCGCGATCGAGGCAGCCATTCGACTCTCCGAGGAGAAGTACTGTTCGGTGGGCGCGATGGTGAAGCAAACGGCCAGTCTGCACACCACCTACGAGGTCGTAGAAGAGAAAACGAACTGGCTCGCACCGACTCCAGCAATGGTATAGGGGTGACAATCTCCAATGAGGATCACCGGACAACAAGACTGTGAAATGAGTCGAGAGCTGCCAAAGACCGTCGTCCGCTTTCGGGGACTTCTTCGCTTCGTAGCGAGCGGTCTTTTGGACACGCTCGTTCTGCTGGTTGTCCCAGGCCTGCTTTTCTCGCAACAGGCACGGCAGCTTTCGCCTCTTACGCTCCAACAGGCAGTTACCATGGCACTGGAGAAGAACCCTGAACGCAAGGCGGCCCTCGCTGACACAAAAGCTGCTTCCGCTGACATTAGCGCGGCTCGATCCTTCCTGCTGCCGCACCTCACTTTTTCCGAAATGGCTACGCGTGGTAACGACCCTGTGTATGTTTTTGGCAGCAAGTTGCGCCAACAGCGATTTGGCACGTCGGACTTCGCACTGAACGTCCTGAACACCCCCGCTACCTTCGGCAACTTCGCGACTCGTTTGGGCGGAACATGGAATCTCTTTGATTCCTTCAGTAGCTGGCGCGCGATCAACCGTGCGGAGCGGGTGAAGGACGCGGTTGGCCATCAAATGGAACGTACCGACCAGGAAATCATCTTCCACGTTGTGGGCTCGTATTACGCTACGTTGCTCGCAAAGAAACAACTGGAGGTCGCCGAGCAAAGCATGAAGACTGCGGAGGCCATCCTCGACCGAAGCAACAATCGCGTAGAAAGCGGGGTGGTCGTTGAATCCGATTCACTGAGCGCCCAAGTGCGACTGGCGACACGCAAGCAGGAACTCATTCGTGCCCACAATAATCTGGCCCTGGCGCGAGCGCAGTTGAGCATTTCGATGGGAGCTCCGGCGGAAAATGATTTCGATCCGGCAGACGTTCTCACAGAAAGAAGTCTTCCGGCAATTTCCCTTGGGGAAGCGGAAAAACAGGCTGTCGAGCTCCGACCCGATTTGAACAAGGTTCGCTCGGAGGAGGCCGCGCAAAAGCAAAGCGTATCGATTGCGAAATCGGCCTTTGGTCCGCGAGTCAATGCGTTTGGCGGGTGGGAAGCTGACAACCCTACGTTCGTGGCTGGAGGTGGGGGAAATAACTGGCTAGCTGGGATTGAGGTTCAACTTGATCTCTTCGATGGCGGTGCCAAGCGAGCACAACTTTCACGTGAGCGAGCATTGCAGGAGAAGTTTGCGGCCGTAAAGGAAATGGCCATCGATGCGACTCGGCTCGAGGTCCGCCGCGCCTACTGTGATCTCGATTCCGCCCGCCAACAGATGGAAGTGGCTCGCGCGACGATTGCGGAGTCTCAGGAAAGCCTGCGCATCAATCAGAACCGCTACGACTCCGGCCTTTCGACGATTACCGATCTACTTGCCGCGGAAGAAGCCGCCCGGCGCAGCCAGACGGAATATTGGGAAGCGGTCTATCTCTATCACACCGGCTACGCGAATCTCGAACTGGCCAGCGGAACTTTAAATCCTCAGTCTCCCGTCGTGACGCCATGAGCCACAAGACTCGCACAATCAAAGTTTCCTACGCATTAATTTTGTCTTTGGGCGGAGTGTTTGCTGGGTGCACTAATGAACGGCGTGCAGCGACCTCTCCACCGGAAACGTTGAACAACGTTTCGGTAATTGCCGTGCAAAAGACGATGGTACCCGACTGGTTGGAGGCTGTGGGAACGGTGCGCGCCACCCAAACGAGCCAAGTTTCCAGTCAGATGATGGGCAACATCTTGGAGATCCGTGCGCAGGAAGGAGACCGCGTGCAAAGCGGGCAGGTGCTTGCGGTTCTCGATGACGCGCAATCTCGCTCCGGAACGGATCAAGCAACTGCTGCCTTGAATGCAGCGGAAAAAGAAGTCTCGGCCGCCGATTCGGACTTTGCTCTCGCGGAGGCAACACTTAAGCGCTACCAGCAATTGTATGAAAAGAAATCCGTCAGTCCGCAGGAATTCGATGAGATCAAAGCCCGCTATCAGTCAGCGGAAGCACGCCGTGATATGGCGCGAGCAGGAAAGGCGCAAGCAAATGCAAAGCTAACTCAGGCTCGAACATCGCTCGGATATGCGCGCCTACGCGCGCCATTTGCCGGCGTGGTGACGGAAAAAAAGGTCGATGCTGGCATGCTGGCCTCGCCCGGCATGCCTATCTTCACTATTGAAGATACGCGGAGCTATAGACTCGAAGCCACCGTAGACGAAAGCGAACTTCGCTATGTCCGTGTAGGGCAAGTCAGCCCAGTGACGATTGACGCGCTCGGAAATGGCCAGCTCTCCGGCAAGGTCATGCAAATCGTACCGGCGGCCGATCCGGCCAGTCGTAGCTTCCTCGTGAAAGTCGAATTGCCCGCTGATGCGCGTCTCCGCTCCGGGCTCTTTGGGAGGGCACGTTTCTCACGCGGCGAGCGATCGGTATTATTGATTCCACGCACGTCATTGGTAACGCGCGGCCAACTCCAGGGTGTTTACGTGCTCGACGCGAACCAGATCGCCGGATTGCATTACGTCACCCTTGGCAAGAGTGCCGGAGAACAGATTGAAGTTCTCTCCGGACTTCAAGACGGAGAAAAGCTAGTTGCTGTAGAGGGAGACCGCGACTTGAGCGGCAAACGTATCGAAATACGGCCGTGAGCGACACATCTCCCAAACCGGGCAACTCCACTCACGTCCTGCGACTGGCGGGCCAGATTGCCCACCTTTTTATTCAATCGAAGCTGACACCACTGATCATTGTGGGTGCTCTCCTTCTGGGGATTTTTAGCATCCTCCAGACGCCCCGCGAGGAAGAACCGCAGATCGTCGTCCCCATGCTGGACGTCTTCGTCCAGATGCCAGGGGCCTCGGCAGAAGAAGTAACGCAACGCGCCACCGTGCCCATGGAAAAGCTGCTCCGTGAATTACCGGGAGTCGAGTACATCTACTCGATCAGCCACCCCGGCCTGAGCATGGTGATCGTGCGCTTTTACGTAGGTACGAAAGAAGAAGACGCGATCGTAAAGACCTATAACAAGCTTTATTCGAACTTCGACCGCATCCCTCAAGGAGTCTCGCAGCCGATCATCAAGGCGCGTTCCATAGATGATGTGCCCATTCTGGCTTTGACGCTCTGGGGCAAGAACTACGACGCATACCAGCTACGGCGCATCGCAGGAGAACTCGAGCATTCACTCAAACAGCTGGATGACGTTTCCGAAACGACAATCATCGGCGGGCAGCCCCGCAAATTGCGCGTTGTGCTGGATACGCAACGACTCGCAGCCTACGGACTGACTCCGAATTCCGTTGTCACGCAACTCGGAGCCGCGAATACGCGCAGTCGGGTGGGGAGCTTTGCGCGTGGCAACGAGGAGTTTCAAGTCGAAGCTGGCAACTTCTTTACGCGCCCGGAAGAACTACAACAAGTCGTCCTGGGAGTTCATGCAGGACGGCCAGTGTACCTGCGGGACGTGGTGGAAAAAATCGAGGACGGCCCAGCAGAGCCAGACAGCTATGTCCTGTTTGCCAACGCAAAGGGAACATCTGGCAGCGCGGCAAATTCGGATTACTCTGCCGTAACTATTACGCTGGCAAAACGCAAGGGTGCTAATGCCACTCTTATCGCCGAGAACGCGCTGCACAAAGTCGACTCACTCCGCGGCAACACGTTGCCAAACGATTTGAACGTCACTGTCACGCGCAACTATGGGGAAACAGCAAAGGACAAATCGGACGAGCTGCTCAAGCATCTCTTCCTTGCCACGCTTTCCGTCACGCTTCTTATCGCTCTCGCATTGGGTTGGCGCGAATCAGGCGTCGTGCTGCTGGCCATCCCCGTAACCCTCGCTCTGACTCTGGCTATCTTCTACCTCTTCGGGTACACGTTGAACCGGGTCACGCTTTTCGCTCTAATCTTTTCCATCGGCATTTTGGTGGACGACGCCATCGTGGTGGTTGAGAACATTGTTCGCCATTTCCGGTTGCCCGACAATCGTGGCCGCTCACTTGTAGACGTTGCCATCGAGGCCGTCGACGAGGTCGGCAACCCAACGATCCTCGCCACCTTCGCTGTGATTGCTGCCATTCTTCCGATGGCCTTTGTGCGCGGCCTAATGGGGCCGTACATGCGCCCCATCCCGGTGGGCGCATCCGCAGCGATGATGTTTTCGCTGATCGTTGCCTTCGTGGTCTCACCCTGGGCCGCATTGCGACTGTTGCATCATTACGCCGATCGACCTGAGTCTGGACAGGAGTCAGAAAACTGGACAACACGTTTCTATCGCCGTCTGATGAATCCTCTCATTCGGAAACCAAGTCGGAGGTGGTTCTTCCTTGCCGCCGTAGTTGTGCTCTTGCTTGCGGCGCTGGCGTTCGTTCCGCTCAAGTGGGTGCAGGTCAAGATGCTCCCATTCGACAACAAGAGCGAATTTCAAGTGATCATCGACATGCCCGACGGAACGCCGCTCGAACAATCTACTCGTGTGGCACAGGCTTTGGGGAGTTACCTCGGCCAGCAACCGGAGGTCGTCAATTATCAAATCTATGCAGGGACGTCGGGGCCCTACAACTTCAATGGGCTCGTACGACATTACTTCTTGCGCCGCCAGCCGAACCAAGCCGATATCCAGGTCAATCTACTCTCTCGACATGACCGCACAGCTCAGAGTCACGAAATCGCTCGCAATTTGCGCCCTGAATTGGACAAGATTGCGGCGCCTTTTGGCGCGCGCATCAAAGTCGCCGAAGTTCCACCCGGCCCTCCGGTGCTGGAAACTCTAGTGGCGGAAGTTTATGGGCCGGACTACAAAGGTCAGACTGAGCTCGCTGCAAAGATCAAAAAGATTTTCCAGCAGACTCCAGGCGTCGTGGACGTGGATTGGTACGTTGAGGATCCGCAGAACAAGTACGACATAAAGGTGGATCTCGACAAGGCTGCGCTGCAAGGAGTCTCAGCGGCAGAAGTTACACGAACGGTGCAGATAGGCTTGAGCGGTGCCTCAGCAGGGCTGCTGCACGACCCCGCATCGCGGGAAGATGTTCCCATCGAAGTGCGCTTGTCTCGACCAGATCGCTCCGACATCGAGGATCTTGAAAATATCAAGCTTCCTGGACTCTCGGGAGGGCAGGTTTCCCTTCGCGAGGTCACCAACATCCGGGAGACCGCCATTGATCAAAGCATTTATCGCAAAAACTTGCGGCCCGTCGTCTATGTCACCGGGGATGTTGCCGGAATCGTGGAAAGTCCGGTGTACGCGATCCTTCGGATGAACGAGTCAATCAAAAAACTTGAACTGCCGGACGGCGGCAAAGTAAAGCTCTATTCGGGCACCGTGCTTCCGGAAAGCACAAGCCATTACGCAATGAAATGGGACGGTGAATGGCACATCACTGTCGAAGTATTTCGCGACCTCGGCCTGGCCTTCGCTGCCGTCTTGGTACTGATTTACGTATTGGTAGTCGGCTGGTTCAAGTCTTTCATGACGCCTTTAGTGATCATGGCCCCGATTCCACTCACCCTCGTGGGCATCTTACCTGCGCACGCCCTGATGGGAGCATTTTTCACTGCCACTTCCATGATTGGTTTCATCGCCGGTGCGGGCATCATTGTTCGAAATTCGATAATCTTGGTGGACTTCATTGAACTACGACGCTCGCACGGAATGTCGCTAGAGGAGGCCGTCGTTGATGCCGGTGCGGTACGCTTCCGTCCCATGCTTTTAACGGCAGCCGCCGTCGTTGTCGGTGCGAGTGTGATTTTATTCGACCCCATCTTCCAGGGGCTTGCGATCTCGCTGATGGCAGGGGAGGTGGCTTCGACCGTACTCTCTCGCATGACTGTCCCGGTTCTTTATTACTTGAGCGAACGCGGCGGCCCAAAGACCCTGCCACCCAGCGGCGAAGATCTCGTGTCCGCAGCAGATTGAAAAGGAGGCAATACCATGACCGTAGACCGTTACCTTAGACTTATCGCAGGAGCCTTTGTCCTAGCTTCCCTCGCATTGGGATATTGGGTGAGCCCGTACTGGCTTCTTTTCACAGCTTTCGTAGGCTTAAATCTTTTCCAGTCGGCCTTTACGAACTGGTGCCCGATGATGACAATTCTTCGAAGGGTAGGCGTGAAGGCATCGGCTGAGATGGCGAGCAAGAATTAACGTTGAAAATAATGTAATTGTCTCCGGCGAAGATAACACCGGGAGGTCGAAGGTTGCTTTGAAAATGGTTCTGCAAATCGAGTTCTCGCCAAGCCTATGGTCCGAGCGAGAAGCTGTCCTCAAGCTACAGGGTTATCCTGTATTCCCCGTTCTTGGTTCCTCGAACGCACGAAATGTCGATATGTCAGCTCCTGGAATGGGAGTTGTTGTCGTCGGGCACGGTGCTCCGTGACTGGAGCGCGAGAATCTGATCGCGTGCTTCAAAGCGCTCTTGCCTGGAATTCCTATTGTCGCTCTCCTTTGCACAACCGATGCCACTTTCAGCGGTGGGGATTTCAATTGCCCGGCAGACAACCCGCTACTTTGGGAGAGAACCCTTATCTCAGCGCTTGCTAGAACTGAACATCTTCAGTGATTCATATATCTGAAGGGCCAGTGGAGACCCCCAACTCCCGTCTAGAGGCGCGCTTTCGTAAGAAAGACAGGTACCCGTTGCAGGAGCGTTCTACATTTTTACTACGTTCAATGAGACTCGCCTTTGAATTAAAGTAATTCTGCCTTCAAGGGTTCAAACGAAGAGGACAGTTGATCTCGTCGAAAAGTCTCGATTCGAAGTCTTTCGGTAGAAAACCGAATGCTCTACAGTTCTTCAACTTACTGCTCGAGAATCCGTTCGGCCCGAAGTTGTTACCCATGTAGCCGGTACGTTCTGTTACCCATGTGTCCGGGTTGGACCTTGATTTGTTGGTGGGCCCGCCAGGATTTGAACCTGGGACCAACGGATTATGAGTCCGCTGCTCTAACCGCTGAGCTACGGGCCCTGCCTCAGTTCAACATCGTACCTTGAAAAGGTCTAGCGCGCAGCACCCTCTTGAGAGGGAATCCCGGCAAGCACTCGCAGCGCCGAGAGTGACTCGATGGGTGTGTGAGGAAACACCTACTAGACTTGCCCGCCTGGTTTTCCTGGCGATTGACTGCGAGCTCCAAATGACAGATCGCTCCGCTTAGAAAAAAGCACAATACGAACCAAGAAAGGTGGGTGTGACGAATGGGACTTTTCGCAAAAATTTAGCCCTGCATGAGGCGACCGGAAAGTCGCGTCTTGTGCTCTTCACGTTCGAAATTGCACGACCCGGACGCTCACAACCTATTCCATACACAAGACTTAGCTAGCACTTAACTTATCCTTAGCAATGACCGTGGAATCGCGTTGGCCTCACCAGAACGGTTGCTCCCGCAAAGACAACCGACTATGCTTCTAGTGCCGCATAGGGCGACGCCGAGGGCGCTCTGCGGGGTGGTTACCTTATGCAAAAACTACGGAAGTTTTGTGTCTGTTTGCTCTGCGCTCATCTGTTGAACGCTGTTCCCTCTTTTGCTGGGGCAGGATCGAAATCCGAAGAGAGCGCGCTGGACCAAATTCGCGCTTACATTTCGACTGGGTGGGATTCGCTCACTCGTTCGCAAAGCGATTGCGCCACCGTGGTGGACACAAAACTCGCGGCCGTTTCCGTTCTTTATCTTCCCGCCGATTTTGCGGAGCCTGCCTCGGTTCAGCAGCTTCAGAAACAATGCAACCTGCAAGTCCAGCATCTGCCTGCGGTCATTCATCACATCGGAGAAATGGATCCCGGCAAAATCGATCCAGCCGGGCTTCTCTACCTCGAGAATCGCTACGTCGTGCCGGGCGGAAGATTCAACGAAATGTACGGCTGGGACAGCTATTTCATCATTCGTGGATTGGTGCGCGACGGCCGGATCGATCTCGCAAGAGGCATGGTGGAGAATTTCTTTTTTGAAATCGAACATTACGGCGGAGTGTTGAACGCCAACCGCACGTATTATCTGACACGTTCCCAGCCTCCGTTCCTTACCTCCATGATTCTCGCGGTCTACGATGCACAAAAAGCCAACGGGCACACGAACGACCAGTGGCTCGCGAAAGCCTACAACTACGCCGTGCAGGATCACGAATTGTGGACCAGTGAGCCGCATCGTGCGGGATCGACAGGACTCTCACGCTACTTTGACTTCGGCAATGGCCCGGCGGCGGAAAGCGTGAAGGACGAAACGGGTCACTATCGTCAGGTGGCGGCCTACTTCCTGGGCCAAGCGGACCTCGGCCGGACGCACGTTGTGGAATCGAACGCAGCGAAGCCATCGCCGCTTGCGGCAGGGCCGCTGTTTGCGCTTCAGATTTGCGATTTCGCGAAGACCATGGTGCAGCCAGGATGCAATCCCGCGGGAACAGTTGCGTTAACTGCGGACTACTATAAAGGTGATCGAGCGATGCGCGAGTCCGGTTTCGACATTTCGTTTCGTTTCGGTCCTTACGGCGTAGCGACACACCATTTCGCTCCGGTATGCCTTAACAGCCTACTGTACAAAACCGAGAAGGACCTCGAACAAATGAGCACAACGCTGGGCCGGAAGGAGGAATCGGAGAAGTGGCACCGGCGCGCGGAGGAACGAAAATCTAATATTGAGAAATATCTCTGGGATAGCGATCGTGGGCTATTCTTCGACTACGATTTCGAAAAGCAAGTGCGCTCAACGTACGACTACGTGACCACATTTTATCCGTTGTGGGCCGGCGTTGCGACTCCCGAGCAGGCGCAATCGGTTGTGAAGCACATTGGCACCTTCGAGCGGCCCGGCGGTCTGGTGATGAGCCCCCATGAAACCGGCGGACAGTGGGACTATCCGTATGCGTGGGCCCCGAACCAATTGATGGCTGACGAAGGCATGCGCCGCTACAAATTTAATGAGGTTGCAGACAGGGTTTCCTACGAGTTCCTTACCATGGTCCTGGAAAATTTCCGGCGCGACGGCAACATTCGAGAGAAATACGACGCGGTGAAGCGCTCTTCGGAAACGCAAGTAACAGCCGGCTATCACATGAACATCGTGGGTTTTGGCTGGACCAACGGCGTTTTTTTGGCGCTCTTGCAGGAACTGCCCCAGAGCGAGGTCGCGCGGCTAGCGAAGGAACAGGTTTACGCTCCTGCCGCAGCGCACTAGAACCCCATTCTTGGACTGGTTAAAGCTCGGCTGCTCGGATTCGTTCTAGGCGTGATTCATCTCGAACGGGAGTAGCCCCGGTCTGGCCGGCGACCCACGATCCCATTCCGTTTGCAGCCTCATTCATGGTTGCAAGAGACCCGCGCCGCAGAAAGTGATAGACGAGCGCAGCTGTGAACGCGTCGCCGGCGCCCACTGTGTCCGCAACTTGCACTGGAATGCCGGGATGTTCGTGTTTGGCATACTCGCTTACTAGCAGACTTCCCCCCGCGCCGCGCGTAATGCAGACAAGCTTCGTGTGAAATGTATGGCGCAACCACTGCGCAGCGGACTCCTCGTCGTGAAAGGGGAAACCAAGCAGCCGCACCACTGTGGGTAGTTCATCGTGATTTAATTTGATGATGTCTGCCTGTTTCGCGGAATCAGCCAAGATCTGCGCGGAATAGTAAGACTGGCGAAGATTGACGTCGAAAACGCGCGTGATTTTCGGCCGAATTGCTTTCAAAAAAGAGTGGATGGTCTGGCGGGATTGCGGGGACCGCTGCGCGAGAGAGCCGAAGCACACCGCGTCCGCCTTTTGCGCCAGCGCCTGCCATGCGGCCGTCCATGCGAAAAAATCCCATGCCGCAGGCTCCGCGATTTGGAACGTCGGCTGGCCCTTTGCGTCGACTTTCACCTGCACGATTCCTGTGCGGTAAGTTGGATCGAGCTGGATGCAGGATGTGCTGAGACCGAGGCGTCCCAGTTGGTGGTTGGCATCCGCGCCCAGTTCATCGTTGCCGACGCGGCTGGCGACGATACCCTCATCGCCGAGCAGATTCGTCATGTAGGCGAAATTCGCGGGCGCGCCGCCAAGTTGGCGACCGTCCGGGAAAATATCCCAGAGAAGTTCTCCGAGCCCCACTGTCGTGAACTTTTTCATGAACAACCCGCGTTCCCCCGGCAAGAACGTGCGTTCGCGAGGAACTCTAATGTGCCCCTTCGCACCCTGCTAGCATCGCGTGATCCCAAGCGTTACTGCCATACCGATCCAAGTTTCCATATCGAGAGCGAAAGCACTTTGCCATGCCCACCCTCCGAATACATCTCAATTCCATCGCTTCCGGGTGAAGGGTAGATCCGATCTGTCAAGACCACTTCGCCGTCGTTGACAAACACTTCCACGCTCGAGCGGTCCAAGAAAATATGGAGCTTCACTCGTGAACTCTGCCGCAAGGCTGCTTTGTAGCACCCAGGAAATTCGGGCGCAAAGGAAACCGTTCCGGATCTGGTCCGATCGATGAACACTTCCCTCTTCTCCGGGACAAAGCCCAAGAGAGTCTCTTCCACGCCGCCTTTCCGAAGGCGAAACCCCATCTTCTGTGCATCCTCGGGAGCAAACTCTGATTCAATCTCCAAGGAGTCTCCACCTACCTTCGCTGTGCGCATCGCTTGGATTGCCTGGGGGACAGAGACTTTTGAGACTTGCAGCAGCTTTCGTTCACGTAACTCTTTTGCTTCGGCGATAGGTTCTTGTACCAACCGAGTTCCGTCCGGAAACTGTGCCAGACTCAGAGTGCGAGGTAGCGACTGTGCTCCGCGCCACGCCACTGTTGGCTCGCGGTTCGCATACTGCCAATTACTAATCCATCCGATCCAAATTCTGCGTCCATCCTTTGGAGGGATATCCGAGAACGAATTTGTCGCGTAAAAATCCTTGCCGTAGTCGGCCCAAAGCTCTTGCGTAATGGGAGTCTCATTCACAAAGTGCGCCCCGTCAAAGCGACCCACAAAATATTCCACCCCGGTGCCGCCCGCCGGGGCCCCAGGGTTGCGATTCACGACCAGCACCCACTTCTTATTCTTGGGATTGCCATCCACATTCAGTTCGAAGAGATCTGGACACTCCCACTGCCCTTTCTCATGGCCGGCGGCTTCAAAAGAACTGCGGAAAACCCAAGTTTTCAAATCACGAGAGTCAAGGAACACAGCTTTCTTTTCGTCTGCCAGCACCGCCACCATCACCCATTTCTTCTGGGGCTCATACCAGAATACTTTGGGGTCCCGAAAGTCAGGTTGCCGCAAGTCAGCCACAGGATTCCCTGAATAATTTGTCCAGGTGCGGCCTTGGTCGTTGCTAAAAGCGAGATTCTGTTTCTGTGTGTTGGTTCCGGCCGCGGTATAGATCGCAATCAGGCAAGAAGGATCCCGAAACTCGGCGCTGGTGCAGAGACCGCTCGAATCATGCCAATCAACAACTGTGCTGCCCGAATAGATCATGAACTTCCCCGGCTCTTTGGGAATCGCCACCGGTAAATTCTTCCAATGCAACATATCCCCACTGACCGCGTGCCCCCAGCTCATGTGGCCCCATTCCGTTCCTTGCGGGTTGTACTGGTAGAACAGATGGTATTCACCGTTGTAGTAGACCAGGCCATTCGGATCATTCATGAAATTCTTAGGCGGAGTGAAATGAAATTGCGGCCGCCACGGTTCGTTGTAAGTCGCTTGCGGAAGCAGCGCAAAAGCGGAGGTAAGTAAGATGAACGCCGCGAGCAGTCCAAGAACCCACGCATTGGACACCTTCATCGGATAGGCATCCTCTCTATGGTTTCGAATTCTGACCTTGTTCCAATTGGCCAGCCAGCTTTAGTTCACGATCCGCGTCTTCGTTCCTTCCCAAATCGCGGTAAGCCTGGCCCAGTAGGTGGTGCGGAACTGGATTATTAGGATCCATTGACAACGCGCGCTGTAGCGCCCGAACGGCAAGCTGCGTCTCGCCTTTTTTTTCCAGAACTTTGCCGAGCAGGATGTAAGGCCCCGTCGAAGTGGAGTCCAACCAAATCGAACGTTGCAGAAGCCGTTCCGCCTCATCGAACTTCTGCACGCGCGAATAGCCGTCCGCCAGTTTGTAATACGCCGGAGCGTACCCGGGATTGAGCGCCAGCTCTTTCTGAAACTCCGCGATGGCTTCTTCAATTTGCGAATGATAAAGGTACAGTTCCCCAAGCAACTCATGCGCCAGGGGAAGCTTCGGATCAAGTGCCGCCGCTTTATGCGCATACTCTTCAGCTACGGGCCCGAAATCCTGCCGCAGCAGCATTCGCGCCGTGAACAAATAGCTGGCCGCGGACTCGGCCGGCACATCGAACATCCTGGCGAAAGCCTTCCGCGCATTGGCATAGTCTTTCGACTGGATATAGCAAATCCCTAGAATATACGACGCATCCACATTGGCGCTGGGATACCACGTCTGCACCTTTTCGAGAGCCGGAATTGCCTCCGCGGGCCGCCCAGCTAGGTAATACGAAAGGCCCAGCAGTTGCTCCGCCTCTCTGTCTCCCGGATTTTCTTCCAGCGCTTTCTTCAAGGATGCGATCGCGTTCATATAATCGCTCTTCTTGTAATACGCGGTTCCCAGCTCGTGGGAAAGCCCCTTTATGCCTGGATGCGTTGACTCCAGCTGATGCAGCGCGCTAATCGCATCGTCGTATTTGCCCAGCTGCAGGAGCTGCCTTGCCTCATCAAATTGGCTCCCAGCCGGCTGAACCCGAGCGGGGCTGGAAGATTGCGTAGCCGAAGAAATTTGTGACACGTGTCCGTGCCAAGCGCCGAAAGTTGGCCCGCTGGCAACCAAGGCGCCGATGAGAACGTAGCAAAACCGATAATCTCTAAACATGTGGTCCGGTCCAAAACAACAAAAACAAATTAGAACATAAAAAACGGGGAGCCCGTGAGGGCTCCCCGTCGGTGTGGGTGTTGGTCTTCTCTAGTCTTCTAGAATGTAAATCTAAAGCCAAACTGCAGCTGACGCATGCCCGACGGTGACCCGGGCGAATTGTTGTTTTCGATGTCCGTGATGCGGCCAGAGTCGCCGCCGCAATCTATGCACGTGTTGCCCTGAGTGCTGCTGAAGGCCAGGACAGGGTGATTGAAAACGTTGTAAGCGTCAAAGCGAAACTGCGCTTTGTAGCGCTCCGTGATATTAAAGGTCTTCGAAAGCGCCATGTCAGAGTAGAATCCACGCGGACCGCGGTATGTATTGCGTCCGACATTGCCGATCTGGCCGCAAGCAGGCAGCGAAAACCCTCCAGACGTCGGTCGTGCAACCAAGCATTGGTCATTTTGACCGCTGATGTCCGTGGGGGAATTCTTGATTTCTGGAAGTGACTGGCTCAAAGCTCCGCTCGCCAGCGGCGTGAACCAAAGCAAGTTGCCGGCGGAGTCACGGGATGTTCCGGTCTTAAGCGTGGCAGTCGCGTTGGGACGGCACGGCCCGGCATCGGAAATCTGGCCGCACTCCCCAAGGCTGGGTGTCCAGGGCAGACCGCCGCTGTAATTCAAAGTGTTGGTTAGCTCCCAGCCTCCGATTAGCAGATCTGTGACCCGACCCGCGTCACTCATGAACTTCTTCCCCCTGCCGATAGGCAGTTCATACACCGTGTTGACCACGAATACATGATTACGGTTGAAGTCGTCCGGCCCCCACGCAAATTTCTTGTCCACCGAGAAATAGCCGGCGTCATAGAAATAAGCCTTGGAGTAGGTGTAGTGTGCCAGGAATTGCAGTCCGCTGCTGACCCGCTTCTCTACCTTAACCTGCAAGGCGTTGTATTTGTTGTCTGCGTCGTTGCCGAAGTAGTCTCCCGGACTATCCGAACAACACGTCACTCCCGGAAAATTCGGATACGTAAAAGCGGGTACTCCGTTCAGGAAAAGCCGGCGCCGGAATGCTTGTGGACTAAAGGGCTTGAAGCTTTGTTTGCAATCAAACGTCGTTGCGGGCGCTGGATTGGGAGTGCAGCCGTATGCAAAAGACCCACCACCAATTGCCGCTTCGTTGGTGTTGTAGGACGGTCCGTTGCCCGCAAACACGTGCGTGCCCTTATTGCCCACGTAACCGACGGAAATGTTCAGCGTTGGCGTGAGTTGCCGTTGCAGTGTGGCATTCCACTGATCAATGGTCGGAAGCCGCTGAACGGTCGGCCGGATTCTCGGGCTCACGTTCCCCAGTGGCCCCCTGAGTGGCAATGTGCCGTCTGAGCCAATCTGACTCAGGAGCGTGGAAAAACTGAAAGCCGGCGGGCCTTGCGCAAGCGTAAATACCGCACTTCGATCATTCGTCGCGCTCGAGCCACAAGTTGGCTGTTGCGAACAGTTGGTGTCCGTAAGACTCTGGTTCGCGAGAACCGGCAAGTTCTGTGTGACCACATGGCCAAAGTTGGAACCGAACACACCGATATCAAAGCCTCGGCCGTAACCAATGCGAAGCACAGTTTTCGGATCGAACTGGTAGGCAAAGCTGAGACGCGGCGCAAAAGCCTTCCATGTATTGTTGATATTGCCGTCCAAACCGATGGGGCCGTTGCCAGCAACGCGTATCACGCCCTGATCCAGATTTGCAAATCCACCGTTATTTTTGCCATTTACGGACTCCGGGAAGTAAATCTCCCAGCGTAGGCCGTAGGTCATCGTGAATTTCGGTGAGATGCGCCACGAATCCTGTCCGTAGAAGAACCATCGCTTCTGGCGCTCGGCGGCGGTCAAACTGCTGCTCACGAACCTCTCAAAGGAAGTGACATCCCCCAGCAGGAACGTAGCAAAGCTGAGGCCGCCTACGCCACTATTTGCGGTGTCTCCTGAATTAATGTGCAACAATCCTGTCCGGCTGGCATCGCTCGGCACGCGCAGATTTAAGGCATAGCGGATGTCTGCGCCAAACTTCAACGTGTGGTTGCCTTGGGTCTTCGTCCAGTTGTTGACAAACTGAACTTGCTGTTCGCTTTCGGTTAGCGGGCAGTTGCAACGGCCAATATTCAAGCCGTCGCCGAAGGCGGAAAACCCGCCGGTACCGCCAAAATCAATGCCGGCCAAGCCCCCCGTTGTCGGTGGGCCAACAATTCCCTGAGCGCAACTTGTGCCTGCAGCAGTGCTGTTGCTATTTAGACAGGGAACTCCAAACCCGTCCATCGGCGAAGCGCTGGCGTCGGAGTAAGCCGTCTGCGGGTTGTACTTGAACCAGCCGAACCGGAAGTCCGTCAACCATTTCGTTCCGATGGGCTTCGTGAAACCTGTGGCGAGGCTGTAGTTGTGAACATTGGAACTGCCGTTCAAGCCGCCAGGTCCGAAACCCAGCCCGCCGAGCTTACCCAATCCACCTGTGCCGGAGAGGGAGAAGTAGTCAAGGCTGAACCGCCCAAAGACTTGATAATTGCGTGGAGCGCTGTAATCAATGCGCGTGTCAAAAGAGTTCTGCTTGAAGGGGCCCGCACCTGTCGTGACTAGGTTATTCGTCACGCCCCCCGAAGTAGGTGCTGGGAACAACGCAAGCATCGCTGTGGCCTGCTGCGAAATCCTTGTGTTCGGGATCTGATTATTCGCGAACGGCGTCCGGCCGGTTCCCGCGGAACGGTTGCCCGTGAGTGGGTCGTAAATTTGACCGTTTATAGGACCTAATGCAGTCAAATACTCGCTGAGATCGCAGTTGCCCGGCTTTCCGAACCCGCAGGTGCTCAGGACTTTAGCGGTAGGAATCGTGTACTGGTTCGTGATGCCCTGTTGCTGCTTGGTTCCTTGATAGTCGCCGAAAAAGAAGAGCTTGTTCTTGATGATGGGCCCGCCGACCGATCCACCGAACTGCTTCCACGTAGCTGCGGCGAGAGAAACTCCGGGCTTGTTCGTGAACGGATCACGCGCCTGCTGGTCGCTGTTGCGGTAGTAGTAAAAGCCGCTGCCATGCAGATCATTTGAACCGGATTTGGTCTGCACCTTGACGATTCCCGCAGTGGCCTTGCCCGATTCCGCGTCATAGTCCTGCAGCGAAACCTTCGCTTCGCCTACGGCGTCAAGATTGGGATTGACGACAATAATCCCAAGGATCGGATCTTGGTTATCGGTCCCATCAAGCTCGAAATTCGTCCCGGAAAAGTGCTGTCCGTTGACGAAAATCTGGCCTCCGCCCTGCGGATTCTCGGTAGCCGCATGGCTCCAACCCACGAGCTTTTGCGTTCCAGGTGACAATAGTTCGAAGTTCGTGAAGTTGCGGTTGAGCACAGGCAGCTCTTGGACGTAGGTTTGGCTGAACTCAACGTCCACGTCCGCTCGGTCGGTCTGAAGTTGAGGAATGTCGCCCGTGACTTCGACGGTTTGCGTAACCGCACCAACCTGCAGTTGGGCATCTACCTTTGCGGCTGTGTCTGCGGAAACCACGACGCTCGCAATCGTATTGATCTTAAAACCCGTGGCCTCGACCTTTATTGAGTATGTGTCTGGAATGAGGTGCGTAACGCCGTAGTTTCCGCTCTCGTTCGTCGTGGCCTCAAACGTGAAGCTCTTGGTCACCGACGTTACTGTAACTTTGGCGCCCACAACCGCATTGCCCTGCTGGTCCGTTACAGTTCCGATGATGCTTCCAAAGACCGCCTGCCCCAGTGACGTGCTCGCACTAACCCCAAGTACGAGACAGAAAACCAGAAACCCTGCAACCATCGCTTGCTTCTTCATCCCACCCCTCCTTACCCACCCGTTTCCTTAATCCCTTAGATCCTGAACTCAATCCTCAAAATGCAATCTCTCGACCGGGCTAACCACAGCCCTGCCAAGCTTTCCTGCGCTTACGTTTTAGCAGAAAGTTTCTAAGGAAGGCTGCGCCCAAACTCGTCAAGATCGAGCCAGGCTCAACCAGTAAAGGCACCCCCACAGAGTATTCAAGCGCCCTCGACCTGCGCCTCGCACTAAAGCACCCAGCCTAAAAAGGCCACCGCAATCCCGCCCCAAACGTGATCCACACGTCGGCACCAGAATAGAGACGGCTTATGCGGCAATATTGATGCGTACTATTCGTTTTTTGGCTTCCAGATAGAAGTTTCAATGCGTCTGATACGGTTACATCAATTAACTCTCCGTCTTGCAGAGAGATGCGTGGCTTGTTACACTCCTGTTACTTCGACGTATCAAGGAATGCTGTGAGCGAACAGGAAATGCTTCTCCAGCAGATTGACCGGCTCGTCGCCAGCCATGCTCTGCATGGTTCTGAATCCCTTTGCAAATTGCTCCGGTATTTGGCTAAGCACGCCGTGGAGCATCCCGGCACCCCAATTAAAGAGTTCCAGATTGCGACCGAAGTATTTGGCCGGTCCTCCGATTTCGATCCTCAGCTCGATTCCATGGTCCGTGTCCAGGCTGGACGCCTGCGCTCCAAGCTTGCCGATTATTACAATTCCGATGGGCTCGGCGACCCCGTTGTGGTGGAGCTCCCGAAGGGAACCTATCTGCTTTCCTTCCATCACCGCAACTCCTCCGCATCAAAATCTCTAGGGAACACCCAAAACGGCATCGTCCGAACGGAATCCCTTGAAAAGAGCACCGAGCGTAGATGGGGCACCGAAGTCATTTCACTCTCTATATTCCTGGCCGCCGCCATCCTTGTTATTGTGTGGCTGCTGGCCACCCGCAACTCTCCTCCGGTGAGTCTGGCCAGCCAAAGTGAGCCGGTGCCGGCTGCATTCCGAGTCTTCTGGAAGGGTTTTACCTCGGGCCCCGACGAGCCGTGGGTCGTGTTTAGCAATGCCGCTTTTGTTGGCCGCCCCGAGACGGGAATGCGTTACCGGGACGCAAAACGAGACGCCGGCGCGCCCATCCTGGATCACTACACTGGAGTCGGCGAGGTCCTGGCGGTACACCAACTCGACGGCGTCTTTGCCCTTTTGCACCACCGCATCCGCGTGAAACGCGGCAGCCTCTTCTCTCTGGACGATGGCAAGAACAACAATCTCATATTCATCGGTTCGCCTTCTGAGAATCTCTCTCTTCTCGAAATGCCCGGGACTCAGGAATTCGTTTTCCAGAGACTCACCTCCGGCCCACGCAAAGGCGATCAAGCCATAATCAATGTGCATCCGCTCCCTGACGAAGCCAAGGAATTCCTGGCCACTCCTTCGGGTTTGCCCCTCACAGAGGACTATGCAGTTCTCGGGCTCGTACGGGGTATGACCCAAGGCCAATATGTGCTCATTCTGGCGGGAACCACGACGATCGGCACGCAAGCTGCTGTCGAGTACGTCTGCCGGCAAAGCTCTGTCGAGGAGTTGCTCTTGCGTCTTTCCGTTTCGCAGGATGGCGAACTGAAGCCCTTTGAGGCCGTCATACGTGTAAAGGTAGCCCGTGGCGTGCCAGTAGAAACTGAACTGGTGGCTATTCGCAAGACTGCTACCTGAAAGAGCGGTGCGGTTTCCCTTCCATCTGCTTACTGCACTGGAGCCTTTAAGTGTGGATCGAATTCTGCAGCCTTCTGAAATTCCTTTGACGCCTCCTCTTTGTTTCCCTTTCGCTCCAGCGCCAATCCTAGCTGGTAATGCGCTTGAGCGTACGCAGGCAGCGACTGAATCGCTGAGCGGAATTGGGCTATGGCGCCATCAAGATCACCCGCTTTCAACAATCTCCGGCCCGAGTTTGTAGCGAAAGTCGCCGCTTGCTCGCTTGACTTTTGCTTCAATAACTCCATGCCCTTGCGGCTCTCGGTAGCCGCTCCCTCAGCATCACCGAGCTGCCGCAGAACGCCTGCGAGATTCGTGTGCGCTCCCGCAAAATCCGGCTGCAATCGAATGGCTTCCCGCAACACATCCGCCGCCTGCTGCAAGTCGCCCTTTTGTTTCAACACCGAGCCCAGTGTGTAGTACGCCTCCGCATAATCCGGTTTTGCCTGGACGGCCGCGCGCAGTTCTTCAGCCCCCGCTGGTAAATCTCCCTGCTGCCACAACGTCACGCCGAGCGTGTAGTGAGCATCAGCCAGTTCCGGGTTCAACTGCGTTGCTTTTCTGAATTCCACAATCGCTTGGGGTAATTGATCTTTCATCTTCAGCGCCAGCCCCAAGTCGTAGTGAAATGTTGCATCTTGCGGGGCAATTTTGAGCGCTGCTTGAAAATACCACGCGGCAGAATCAAAATCGGTCTTCTGCAAATAAGCAACTCCCAGGTTGCCGGTATAGCCGGCGTCGCGCGGTTTCAGTTTCAGCGCCTCCTGAAATTCCCGGATGCTGTCTTGCGCATCGCCTATTTGCAGCAGTGCAAGTCCGAGATCGTTGTGCGCATCTGGACTCTCGGGACGCAGCTTGGCCACTTCCCTGAACGCGGCTACGGCTCCGTCTCCATTGCCGGATCGCTCGAGCAAAATCCCCAATTGCTTCTGAGCATCAGCATTGCCGGGATCGAGTTTCGCCGCTTCCTGAAATTCCTGCAGCGCCTCATCAGCCGCCCCTTTCGATTCCAGCGCCTGCCCCAGGTAGTAATGCGCCAGCGAATTGCCCGGCTCCAAGTCCGTGGCGGCACGCAACTCAGACTCGGCCTTCTCGATGTCCTTCTGCTGTAGCCGCAAAACACCAAGATGCAAATGAGCTTGCGCGAATTGCGGCTGAAGCTTCAACGCTTCGGTAAACTCGGCAGCCCCTTCTTCCAACTTCGATTGTTGAACCAGAACTGACCCGAAATCGTCATGTAGTTCGGGCCTTTTCGGCTCCAGCTCGGCGGCAGTCTTTAGTTCCTGTGCCGCTCCCGGTATATCGCCCGCAATGGAAAGCGCTCGCCCCAAGATGTGGTGCGTCTCCGAGTCCTTCGGTGCCAGCCGCACCGATTCCCGCGATTCGCGCACCGCTCCCTGCCGGTCTCCCTTTTGCAGCAGAGCGCTCGAAAGATTCATGTGCGCTTGGGCAAAATCCGGTTTCAATCTAACGGCGGTCTTGAACTCCGCAATCGCGGCGTCCGTTTCTCCCTGCGCCAGTAACACCCATCCGAGCGAATTGTGCGGCTCCGGACTACGCGGAATCAAATGAACAGTCTTTTCAAATGCCGCTCGTGCCCCGCTCAAATCACGCCGCTGCAGTGCGAGCATTCCTTCGCCGTAAGACAAGTTTGCCGTCTTATCATCATCGCTGGTCTTTACGTTCTGTGCTTGCGAAGGCGCGCTCGTACCTGCGAGTAACACCACCACAACAAGCACGCGTAATTTCAGCCACGTCCTCAGCCCGCGATGCATGTCGGAAGTGTGTAAGTCAAGTCTCGTACAAATCCCCCAAGGAAAGACGTCCGCCTAAACAACTGGCATCCCATTTTGCCAGACGACGCTTTACCGCCCCACCGCCTTGACCCTGCTTTTCCCGCACCTTAGTATGCCAAGAGTTCATGATTTCCGGTCCGACCCATCGTTCGCTTTTCCGTTTCTATCGCTCCTGCATTTTTCTTGCCCTGCTCCAGCCTTTTTCTTTGCTTTTCTTCACTCAGCAGCTCCCCAAGAGTAATTCCAAACCCATCGCCCATTTCACTGACATCGCCAAAAAAGCGGGTCTCACTGCCACGGAAGTCTTCGGCGGCGTGAACACTAAAAAGTACATCATCGAAACTACCGGGACCGGCGTCGCCATCTTCGACTACGACAACGACGGCTGGCCGGACATCTTCATCGTTAACGGCACTACCCTCGATGCGTCGTCCTTTGTAAGAACCCCCACCAGTCATCTCTACCACAACAATCATGACGGCACTTTTACGGATGTCACGCAAAAAGCCGGCTTGTCCCACACCGGCTGGGGCCAGGGAGTTTGCGTCGGAGACTATGACAACGACGGCTGGCAAGATCTCTACGTCACCTACTACGGAAAAAACGTCCTCTACCGCAACAACGGCGACGGAACGTTCTTCGACGTCAGCGGAAAAGCGGGCGTGTCCGGCACCGGCAAGTCCTGGGGAAATGGCTGCGCCTTTGTCGACTACGACCGAGACGGCCATCTTGATCTCATGGTTGCCAATTACGTCGACTTTGATCTCTCCACCGCACCCCCTCCCGGCGATCGCCCTTCCTGTATGTGGAAAGGCGTCCCCGTGATGTGCGGCCCGCGCGGCCTGCCTCCCGCAAAAAATATCCTCTACCACAACCGCGGCGACGGCACCTTTGAAGACGTCTCCGCAAAATCCCACATCGATCAAGCTGACGGCCATTACTCCTTGAGCGTCTCCACACTCGACTATGACGACGATGGCTGGCCCGACATTTTCGTTGCCTGTGACAGTACCGCCAGCATTCTCTACCATAACAATCGCGACGGCACTTTCACTGACCTCGCCATCACCGCCGGTGCCGCCTTCAACGATGACGGCCGCGCGCAAGCCGGCATGGGCTCAACCGTTGCCGACTACAACGGCGACGGCCACCTCGATATCTTCAAAACCAATTTCTCTGACGACACTTCCACTCTCTACCGCAACAATGGCAACGGCACTTTCGACGACGTTACTTTCCCCGCAGGCCTCGGCCTCAACACCAAATACCTCGGCTGGGGCGCCATGTTTTTCGATTTCGACAACGACGGCTGGCCCGACCTCCTCCTCGTCAACGGCCACGTCTACCCAGAAGTCGATAGCCAGCATCTCGGCAGCACCTTCCAGGAACCGCGCATCCTTTATCACAACAACGGCAACGCCAAATTCACTGACATTTCCGCCGACGCCGGTCCCGGCATCACCACCCCGAATTCTTCCCGCGGCCTGGCCATCGGCGATCTCTGGAACGACGGCCGCCTCTCCGCCGTCATCAGCAATATGAACGCCCCGCCCAGCCTCCTCGTGAACGACGTCCGCACGCCCAATCACTGGATCTCCTTCCATCTCATCGGCACTTCTTACGCCGCAGTCTCCCAGAAACTCCGCACCTCTCGTGACGCTATCGGCGCTCGCATCACCATGAAAGCCGGCTCCCGCCTCTTCGTTGACGAAGTCCGCAGCGGCTCCAGCTACGATTCGAACAGCGACATGCGCGTCCACTTCGGCCTCGGCTCCGCTACAAAGCTCGATCTTGTCGAAGTCCGTTGGCCGAGCGGTCTCCTCGAAAATTTCGCTAATCTGGCAGTCGACAAGATTCACACCATCAAGGAAGGCTCGGGCATCCCGGTCAAACCCCAGCAGCAGAAGTATCTCGCTGCTTTTCAGCACTCATACTAAAATCCCCCCGTCCCCTGCGCCGCCGCTATGAAAACGAAAACCAAACCAAAACCCAAGCCCGTCACAAAAATCGTCAAAAAATCCTTCGAAGCCACTCTCGAGCGCCTCCGCTCCAATCTCGGTTGGGTGATCGTGTGGATTCCGTTCGACGTCCACAAAGTTTGGGGCAGCCGCGGCCGCCTCAAGGTCCGGGGCGAAATCAATGGCTTCGCCTTCCGCACCTCCCTCTTCCCCACTCGCAAGCGCGACCACTTCCTACTCGTAAACAAAAAAATGCAGGAAGGTGCCGGCGCCAAGGAAGGCTCCCTCGCGGAATTCCTCCTCGAGCCGGATACGGAAGAGCGCTTCGTCATCATCCCCGCCGAGCTCAACCGCATCCTTTCCGAGGACCGCTCTTTCCGGCGGTGGTTTGAAGCCCTGAATTATTCCATCCGCAAGTGGCTCGCCGACTGGATCACGCAGCCCAAGAGCTCCGCCTCCCGCGTCCGCCGCGCCGAACAAGTTGCCGAGCAGCTTTTCTCAGCCATGGAAGCCGAGCGCGATCTTCCGCCCGCTCTGAAACTGGCTTTCTCGCGCGATCCCCGCGCCCTCCAAGGTTGGAACCTCATGTCGCCGTCGCATCGCCGCGGGCTGCTCATCGCCATCTTTTACTATCGCTCCCCCGATTCCCGCGCACGCCGCGTCGACAAAGTAATCGAAGAAGCTATCGCCCTCGCAGAAAAACATTCCGCGAACTGATTCTCGCTCAGTTCCGCGCTTCTCGCTGCCTGCTTCCGCTTCATTCCAATCCTCTGCTACAATCCCCTCCATGAAACGACGCACATTGCTCCAATCCATTCCTGTCGCAGCTCTTCTCCCCGGTGCAGCCTGGGCCGCTGCTTCGGCGCCGAACTCCGCCTCGCCGGGAGATCCCGTGCCGCCACAATCTTCCACAACCGTCTACGAACTCCGCGTCTATCACACCTTCGAAGGCAAGCTCGACGACCTCCTCCGCCGTTTCCGCGATCACACCATGCAGCTCTTCGAAAAGCATGGCATCAAAAATATCGCCTATTGGCTTCCCACCGACGAGCCTCTCAAAGGCAAAACTCTCGTTTACATCATCTCCCACCCCAGCCGCGAAGCCGCCACCGCCAACTGGAAAACCTTCCGCGACGATCCCGATTGGATCAGCGTCAGGGACAAATCCGAAGCCAACGGCAAACTCGTGGAAAAGGTTGACTCCACTTTCCTAACGCTCACCGACTTCTCCCCTCCACTCCGCTAGCCCCGGCCCGCATGCTTTAGCCTCGCGAAGTGTTAGACTTCGGCTTGACGAATCCAAAGCTTGCTAACCATCGGGGGCTCGCATGTCAACTAACGCCGTTGCCGCGCGTAATCCAGGCAGGAACTCCAGCACACTGGGATCATTGTGGATCGTCTACGCGATCCTCCGTCTGGTAGCCGTAATCCTGCTCGTTCTTTACAGCGGTACAGCCACGGTGATGTTTGGCTCGCTCCTCACCCGCGTCGCCGACCCTTTCACCCTCATGGCCATTTTCCACGTCCTTTACATAGCGGCCATCATCCTGACCGCCCTCTCCGGCCTCTTCGGTCTTTTCGCGGGCTTGGCTCTTCTTTCCGGAAAGTCTTCTGCCCGCGGGCTTTCTCTCGTCGCCGCCTTCCTTTCCCTCGCCGACCTCCCCCTCGGCACAACTCTGGGAATCTACACCCTGGTCCTTTTCCTCCCCTGAACCTCTTCCTCTTCTCCTTCGCCTCACACCTTGTGCGAGCGATGAATTTCCCTTCGCCAACCGATCCGCCCGCCCGCCACGTCATTCCGAACGCAGCAGCCCGACGCTTTTTCTTACCGCTTTGCTCCTGCAAAGCGGTCGGGCTGCGCAGTGAGGAATCTCTCTTCCTCTTCTCCTTCGCCTCACACCTTGTGCGCGCGATGAATTTCCCTTCGCCAACCGATCCGCCCGCCCGCCACGTCATTCCGAACGCAGCAGCCCGACGCTTTTTCTTGCCGCTTTGCTCCTGCAAAGCGGTCGGGCTGCGCAGTGAGGAATCTCTCTTCCTCTTCTCCTTTCCCAACCTGCAAATCAGCGACCACTTTTATGATAGTCTTCCGCTCACCTCCGCCATGACTATCGTCGTCTGGAACTGCAAAATGGCCCTGTCGCGCAAACGACAGCACCTCTACAACCTTCGCCCCGATATCGCTGTCATCCCCGAATGCTCCCAGAATTGTCTAAAGCTTTGCATGGAAGACGGTCTCGAAGGCCGCTGGTTCGGGGACAATCCGCGCAAAGGACTCGGCGTTCTCGTCGCCAATCCTCTTCATATCGTGCGCGCAGGAAAACCTCGCGGCAGGTGGGTCGTTCCTATAGAAATAACGGGAGGCCCGGGCGACTTTCGGCTAATTGCAGTCTGGACCATGCCCGTTCAAGGCAGTCACGTCAGCAGCTATATCGGCCAGCTCTACGAAGCTATCGTCAACAATCCGCAATGGTTCACCGGCAAACCCACTATCGTCTGCGGCGATTTCAATAGCAATAAGTTTTGGGACCACGTCCGTAAAATCAATAATCATTCTGCCGTGGTCAAAGCGTTAGAAAAACGCCGCCTCGCCAGCGCCTACCATCATTTCTTTTCCGAGTCCCAGGGCCAGGAGACTCAGCCCACTTACTATTTCTGGCACCACAAAAATCGACCCTACCACATCGACTACGTCTTCCTCCCCCAACAATGGGCCTCCCAAATCAAAACCGTCGAACTCGGCTCCCACGCCGCCTGGTCCAAGCTCAGCGACCACGTTCCTCTCTTTGTCGATGTCACCGTGTCCCCCTTTTAAGCTACCCAACAACTCAGCATTCGCTTTTTAACCGGTCTGGGCGTTCCGCTCTGCTCCGAAAGGACCAGCGGCTCGCTGCATTCCCTCCACTAGCGGAACGGTGCAATCGCGGCGGAGATTTGTTTATCCATGCACTCATCGGTCGACTTTTTGAGCGGTGAGTGCATGGATAAATGAATCGGAGCCGCGATTGCACCCAGGCCAAAGCTCGCCTCGCACTCGAACCAGCCGGGAGTTATTCGACTTATGTATTAGTGCGTGGCGGTTGGCGGAGAGACAGCTGGGTGCTGCATCCCTTCTGTCCCCTCGCCACGACGCGACCCACCGTCATTTCGAACGAAGCAACCCGACGCTTTTTCCTTCACGTTTGCTCCTGCAAACGTGTCACCCTCCCGCCACCTTCTCCAGTCGCTCCAGCGTATCGGGATAATTCCGCACCAGAAGCACTAGCGCCGCCGCCTGCGGATTCGGCTTGGCCCGCCCCTGCTCCCACTTCTCCAGCGTTCTCACATTTATTCGCAGCTTCCGCGCAAAGACCGCCCGCGAACACCGCATTCTCTTCCGCGTCTCCCGGATGAACTTAGAATTCACCGCCGGAAGCGGCGCCGCTTCCACTTTGTAGCTCCGCAGCGTCAGTTTCCCTTCGCGATGCTTCTTCATCGCTTCGACGCCCTCGATCAATTCCGCAATAATCTTTCTCTTTGCCATTACCGTTTCCTCCTGGCCGCCTCGCGCGCTTCGCATTCTCGTTCAATCGCCGCCTTCAACGCCTTCTTTTCTCGTGGTAACAGGTCCGCCGCCTCATTCTTGCTATACAACGTCATCAGCCAAATTTGATGCTCTGCGGCAAAGTGGGAGTAGATCACCCGTAGACCGCCTCGCCGCCCTTGGCCGCGCCGAATGTCGCCCCAGCGAACCTTCCGGAATCCGCCGGTTCCGGAAATCAGGTCTCCTGCTTCTGGCTTGCGTGCCAGCTCTTGCTGAAGTTCCCGGTATCCTTCGTCGTCCAGATGCCCCGACAGATAACGCGTGAATGCTGGAGCCTCAATGAATACCATTCCCGCTCACCCTACGCTATTGGCGTATAATAAAATACTATACGCTATCGGCGTATATAAAAGCAAGACTGGCTTCGGCGGGGGCATTCTTAACGCGGGTGCCGCGACCCTTGGCATTTGGATTTTCAAGGGTGCGGGGTTTTTGCTTGGCGGCTAGTGCTTCCCTCACTTCAACGGGTTAATCCTCCGCACATCTATCGCCGCCGAACGCTCAACCGTTCACCGCTCAAAAAACGCCGTTCAACCCCGAATTTCTACCATTCCCTGTAAAATACTTTACTTGTCTGCCAACGAGATGCTACCCTGTCCCATGTTCTCGCCGCAATCTATCCAATCACCTTCCCCTTCGCCTGTTTCTTCCGCCCTCTGCGGTTCTTCTCCTCGCTGTTGTAGGTGTGGGGCTTCAGCCCCGCGTCTCTCCCCGATCTTCTACGCATCTGACGCCACTCGCCACTCATCACTCGCCACTATCCCCTTTAGAATCACATCTTTTGCAGACCCTTACCTCTTAACCCCCATCGAATCACATCTTTACAAAAAACAGGGGAGGGGGGTATCCAAAATTGCGACCCAAGTACTTCCTCTTTTATCCACAGCGAGTAAACATCCGACACGCAGCTACGCCTGCAACTCCATTCCTTTCAAGCCTTTATTTAACAGTTCCCGTCACACCGGGGGGTGGGGTTACATGCTTCAACCCAAATCTTCGTTCTGTGGTTCTCAAGTCCTGGAACTATTCCGAGTGTTGCGCGCGGACCACGGTGCACGGATCACCGTTCACCGCTCAAACCTTCGCGACCTGCAAATCTTTCAACCTTCAAACGCTACTTCGTTATTTCCTCGGCCTCTGCCACTCCCACAAATTTATCCGCGCCGCCGTAGTAGAACAGAAACTTACCGCCCAGCCTCACCATGCCCTCAACAAACACCACATTCGGAACCTGCCCAAACTTCTCCCAATCCTTTTCCGGCGCGAAGACCGGCTCATCGGTTCGCGAAATCACTTTCCGCGGGTCGGCTCGGTCAAAGACGGCAACTCCCGTTCGATACACCAGCTTGTCGTCCGCGCCGTTGTATACCAGCACGATTCCCGAAGGAGTCAGAATGGGCGGCGGTCCCGGCTCCACCACCCGCGAATCAAATTTTCCCGGCCGCCGCGGAAGCACCGGAGTTTTCGTCGCCTCCGTCCAATGTATCAGGTCGTCCGAAGACGACAGTCCCATCTGGTCGGTCTTATCCGCTGCGGTCCCCAACCAGTACATCCAATACTTCCCGTCGATTTTTTCGGGCACAATCGCGCCGGACTTCGTCCACGCCACGTTCCAGTTGCCCTTGTACGCGGGCAGAATCACTCCTTTGCGCTCCCAATGAATCAGGTCCTTCGACGTGGACAGGCAAAGCTGCGCATCTTTCTTGTTGTACCCGGTGTAAGTCAAATAATACGTGTCGCCGAATTTCTGCAGCCGCGGATCTTCTACTCCGCCGTCTTTTTCATAGTCTGTTTCGGGAGAGAGCACCGGCTCCGCTCGTCGCGTAAAATGAATTCCATCCGTGCTGTCCGCATATCCGATCCTCGAAGTCCCTTTCGCGTCTTGGGCCCGGTAGAGCATGACGATTTTCCGCGCCACGAATTTCGTCTCGTGGAGCAGCCAGAACGGCGACTCGAAGCTCACGACCGTTGGGTTGAAGGTGCCTGCCGATTCCCAACCGCGGCCTTGCGGCGAAAGAATCGGAGTCTCCGATGCTCTTTTCCACGCCCCGAACGGCAACTGCGACCGCCGCTGTTCTGCGGACCGCGCGAAGGCGATGGCTGCGCCCGCAAAAACTACCGCGGCGAAAATCGGCAGCAATATTCTGGCAGTCTCTCGCCCGCGAAAACGCATTCTGTGCAGCCCCTTACTTCTAAAATTTCGTCGGCTTGGCCGATTTCGACTTGTCGAATTGCACCGACCGCACGATTCCTTCGCCCTCTTTTATTACGATCATCTGATTGGGCTTCACATCCTTCAACGTGTCGACTGCGCCGCTCGGCCAGCGGATTTCGAGCAGCTCGACCTTCTCCGCTTTTCCGATGCCGAAATGCACGCGCATATCATTTTGCGAAATGTAGCTGCCGCCGCTGCGCACCTCGTCGATTTGCTGGTGCGGCTTCGATTCGCCGGGCGGATGCGTCACGCAACGCAAACGCGCCCCGATGCCGCTGCGATTCGATTTTGTGCCGATGGTTTTTATTTTCAGCCAGTTGTTCTCGAGCCGCGAATCGCACCGCAGTAACTGAGGAAAATCATTAACCGTGTTCACGACCACGTCGATATCGCCATCGTTGTCGAAATCGCCGAACGCAGCGCCGCGCGACGCGACCGGGACCATGATGCCGGAGCCTCCTTGCGACGAAACGTCTTCAAAATGGCCGTTGCGCAAATTGCGATACAGAATCTTTTGCTGCGCGTATCCCGCTTCGGTGCGCAGTTGCTCGACTTCGGGATAAACGTGGCCGTTGCAAATTAAAATGTCCGCCCAGCCGTCGTTGTCCATGTCGAAAAAGCCGCAGCCCCACCCGAGGTATTGCGTGTGCTTGCCAAGGCCCGCGGGGAATGTAGCGTCCTCGAAATTTCCGCCGCCGATGTTGTGGTACAGCGACGGCGTGTCGCCCGCGAAATTCGTTTTGACGATGTCGAGGTTTCCATCGAGATCGTAATCCGCTGCGGAAACGCCCATGCCGGCCTGGGGTTTGCCGTCGGCGCTGAGCGCGCATCCCGCTTCCATGGCCACGTCGGAGAAGGTGCCGTTTTTTTTGTTTTGATAAAGCGCGCTGGCCGTCGAATCATTGGCCACGTAAATATCCGGCCAGCCGTCGTTGTTAAAATCGGCGGTGAGCACACCCAGCCCGTAGGTTCCATTGGCCTGGAAAATTCCGGCGCGTTCGGAAACATCGGAGAACGTGCCGTCGCCGTTGTTGTGAAACAAAATATTTTTGCCGCCGAGAAGTCCCGGCGGCCCGCACGCGACGAGGATTCCTTTGTATTCGCAAGGGCCGGATTCGGGCACGGGTGCGGTCGCTAAATCCATATCAATATAATTCGCGACAAAAAGATCGAGGCGGCCGTCGCGGTCGTAATCGAGAAAAGCACAGCCGGTGTTCCAGCGTTTGCCGTTCGTGCCCACGCCGGCTTTTTCCGTGACGTCGGTGAACGTTCCGTTCCCGTTGTTGTGAAACAACGCGTTCTTGCCGAAAGATGTGATGTAAATATCGTCGAAGCCGTCGTTGTCGTAATCGCCGACGCAAACGCCTTGTCCCCAGCCGTAATGGATAAGGCCTGATTTTGCAGTGACGTCAGTGAAGGTGCCGTCGCGATTATTCTTGAAAAGGTGAGAGATGGGTTCCTGGCCCTTGGGAAAACCTTCGAGGCGCCAGCCGTTCACAAGAAAAATGTCAAGCCAGTCGTCGTTGTCGTAATCGTAGAAGGCGACGCCGCAACCCGTTGTTTCGAGCAAGTATTTATTCTTGTGTTCGCCGCCAAATATCGTTTTGGCGTTGAGGCCGGATTCGCGGGCGACGTTGATAAAACGGAGGCCGATTTCCTTCGGAGGCGGGGGATACGGATTTGCGTTGGTCGGAGGAGCTTGCTTCGAATCAGGGGCGGGAGATTGGCTCGAAGCCTTCAGTGGCCAGACCGCATTATGGTTCGAATGCAGAGGACGCGCGAGCGCAAGGATGCTTTCTAGCGGCAAGACAAGCGCGGAACGACTGAGAGATTTAAGAAAAGCGCGACGCGAAGAAGACAAATGGAATGGTACCTTCCCAGGATTTGCTCATGCTAAGCTTTGGTGCCGCTGTTTATTGTAAGGCCAAAGTGGAGATTCAGACTTAGGAGCGCGAGAGAATCAGGGAGATTCCTGCGCGACGGACCTTCCTACAGTGATCAGCAAAAAAGACAAAATTCGAAATTCGCTATTATTTGGCGCTGCCTTTTGCGGCACGGCTCTGCTCGTGTTGGCGGCGGCAGCGACGGCGCAGACGCGAGACTCGGCCCGGGCGCAGGAATTGGCGAAAACTCAGGCATCAGCACGCGGACAGGAAACTCTGCAGGCGCAAGAATCGGCGCGTTCATTGGAACTGACACGGCCTGTCCGTCCGTGGGAATTCCTATCGGCTGTGGGAACGAGAGCTGGGCTGCTCGGGAATGAATCCGGGCGGATGGAAGCATGGGTTTATCCACTGAAGATTTTTCGCGATTTCCATCTGAAATTTCATGTGGATGGCAGAACGCTGCCCGCAGAAACTCTTGCGAGGACGCTGATTACGCGGCCGGAATCGAGCACGATTGTTTACAGTGGCGATACGTTTTCGGTGCGAGAGACATTTTTTGTGCCGGTGCGGGAACCAGGCGCGGTGATCTCGCTGGAAGTGGAGACGGAGAGCCCGCTGGAGATCGAAGCGATTTTTCACCGTGATTTTCAACTGGAATGGCCCGCGGCGCTGGGGGCCACGTATGAGAGCTGGGATGCGAAAGTGCGCGCTTTCGCCCTCGGCGAAGAGACAAAGAAATTCGAGGCGATTGTGGGGTCGCCGAGCGCGACAGACGCGCGTGAAGAATTTCAGACGAACTATTCCGAATCGCAAGAGAGTTCCTTCCGGCTGGGAGTCATACCCAAAGGAAAAGAAACCAAGGTGATCGTGATCGCTGGATCAACGACAAGCCTGGCCGATGCGGAGACAACGTACCGGCGTCTTTCGTCGGATTATAGCGAGCTGCTGCGAGAATCGGAGGACTACTACCAGACCTATCTGAACCAAACGGTAAGCGTGCAACTTCCTGACAAAGAGATTCAGCGGGCGTACGACTGGTCGCGGATCAGTTTGGTTCAGGGTATGGTAACGAACCCGTTTTTGGGAACGGGTTTAGTAGCGGGATATCGAACGTCGGGAGAGAGTCAGAGGCCGGGATTTGCGTGGTATTTCGGGCGGGATTCGTTCTGGAGTTCTTTTGCGCTTAATGCGGAGGGAGATTTCGAAAATGCGAAGACGGCATTGGAGTTTGTGAGCAAATTTCAACGAGAAGATGGGAAGATTCCGCACGAGATTTCGCAGGGCGCGAATTTCGTGGACTGGTTCAAGGGATATCCTTATCCCTACGCGTCGGCAGATGCGACGCCGCTCTACATCATTGCGGCGAACGATTACGTGGTGAGCAGCGGGGACAAAACTTTTATAAAAGAGAAATGGGCCAGCCTGTGGAAGGCGTACCAGTTTCTGAAATCGACCAATGACGCGGCTGGGCTGCCGCAAAATCAGGGAGTGGGACACGGCTGGGTGGAAGGCGGGCCGCTGCTGCCGGTGAAGTCGGAGTTTTACCAGAGCGGGTTAGGCGCGGAAGCACTGCGAGCGCTTTCGAATTTGGCGAAGATTGCGGGGCGTGAAGATGCGGCCAATACATTGGAGAAGGAGTTTGAGAAGCAGCGGCCGCTGGTGAACGATAGTTTTTGGATTGCGGAAAAGAAACGATTTGCATTTGCGCTGGACAAGAATGACAAGCAAGTGGATGAGCCGACGGTGCTGGCGACAGTGCCGATGTGGTTTGGACTGCCGAGCGAAGAACAGGCGGTCTCCACGATTCAACAGATTTCAGATGCCGATGTCCAGACCGACTGGGGGATGAGAATTATTTCAAACCGTTCGCCGATATATAGCGGAGGAGGGTATCACTACGGATCGGTGTGGCCGCTGTTCACCGGATGGGCATCCGTCGCGGAATACCGGTATCACCAGGAATTTCCGGCGTATGAGAACCTGCGAGCGAATGCGCTGCTGGCACTCGACGGATCGCTGGGGCATGTGACAGAAGTGCTTTCCGGCGACTACTACCAGCCGCTCTCGACGAGTTCGCCGCACCAGATCTGGTCGGCGGCGATGGTGGTGAGCCCCCTGCTGAAAGGAATGTTCGGTCTTTCGTCCGACGCTAAGACACGAACGCTGGTATTCGAGCCGCACGTGTCAGGCTGGCCGTGGTTCACGATCGACAACGTGCCCGTCGGCGACAACAAGTTGTCGTTGAGATACCAGAAGGAATTGCTGGCTGTCGACTCAACGTTTCCTGGAGGGATCGCGCTGGAGGTGGTTCGAAAGTCGGGGAAGGACGAATGCACGGTTGAATTTCGGCCCGCGATCAGTTTGCGGACTAAAGTGCAGAGAGTCGAATGGAATAGCAAGCCGATTCCTTTTCAGATCGAAGCCAATGACACGGACCAACATGTTGTGGTGCGATTTCCGATCACGGAAGGGAAGAACGTCCTTCGCATTTGGATTGCGAAGGATCTAGAAATCTTCGCAGACTCCAGCTTGCCTGCGCTGGGCGGTGCCAGCCGAGGGTTGCGGGTTCTTTCGCAGATGTGGTCGCTCTCGCGAGACCAGTTGACGCTAGAAGTTTCTGGGGCGGCAGGGGCCGAATACCACATCCAGTTAGGAGAGAAAAGTGAGATTCAAAATGTCGAGGGAGCGACTTTTGACCACGGTCTCAGTCAATGGAAAGTTCACATTCCACCGAGCAATTCGGAGGCCTACGCACACCAGAAGCTAGTGATTCATTTCCGGACGGAAAAATCTGAGCGAAAGAGAGAATCGAGAGAATAGCTGCGGAGCGCGGCGCGTACCTCTGCTTCGAGGCTTTGTCCTGCTCGCGATCTGCCCGCGGCCAGCAAGGCATAAGCGGGACCCGAGAAGTTCCATATTTATGGCATCGGTGGCAAAATGGCATTATGAAAAAGCAAGCGGTTCGTACAACGGTCGACATACCTGCTCCCCTATACCGCAGGCTGAAAGCGCAGGCTGCCGCTCAGGGACGATCTCTTCGCGAATTAATCCTCCTGGGCGTGCGAGTAACTCTGGCGGAAGGCAAGCGCCCTCGTTCCAGAAGAGTGAAGTTCCCGTTGATTGTGTCCGACGGTCCAAGAGTCGATCTTACGAACGAACAAATCTATGAACACCTTGAATTTCCTTGATGCCAATGTTTGGTTGGCCCTTCTCTGGAGCCGGCACCTCCATTCCGACAAGGCGAAAAATGGTTTGAGAGTTCTGGGGAAGAGAGATTTCTTTTCTGCCGAATCACCCAAATAACAGTTCTCAGACTTCTCACGACGCAAGCCGTGATGGGCAAGGACGTGAAGAAGATGCACGAGGCCTGGGATTTGTGGGACCAAGTCTGTGCGGATGACCGAATCGAATTTCTCTCCGAACCCGAAGCAATCGAAAGGGAGTTCCGAAGTTTGTCCTCGCTTCGGAGTTCCTCTCCGAAAGTGTGTGTGGACGCCTATCTCTTAGCGTTTGCTTCCGTGGCGGCACTGAAGCTAATAACGTTTGACCGGGGGCTACGTTCCAGGAGTGCGGAGGTGCAGGTCCTTTAAAAGTTGAGTCTATCGCGGAAGACCGAAGGAAAAGAGATTTCTATTTCGATTTCAACGGCAACGGAGAAAGTCATGATTGGAAAAATGGTTGGAAGCGCATTTCTGGGTTTCAGCTTGTTTTTTGCCGCGGCTATTGTGAGCGCCCAGACAAAGGCGGTGGATGCAGAAGGGCACCAGTGGTGGCAGCATGCGGTGATTTACGAGGTGTATCCGCGAAGTTTTGCGGACAGCAATAACGATGGGATTGGCGACCTAAAGGGCATCACGTCGAAATTGGATTATTTGAAAGATCTGGGAGTGAATGCAATCTGGATCACGCCGTGTTTTCCATCGCCGCAGGTGGATTTCGGGTACGACGTTTCGGACTACGAGGCGATCGATCCGATGTACGGAACATTGGCGGACTTCGACAAGCTGGTGGCGGAGGGAAAGAAGAGGAACATCCGCGTAATCCTAGATTTTGTGGTGAACCATACGTCGGACAAACACAAGTGGTTTATTGACTCGGAGTCTTCGAAGACGGCGGACAAACGCGACTGGTACATCTGGCGGGACGGCAAAGCGCCGGGCCAGCCGCCGAACAATTGGCTCTCGACGTTTGGGCTGTCGGCGTGGAAGTTCGATCCAAAGACCAACCAGTATTACTACCACTACTTTTATCCCGAACAGCCGGACTTGAACTGGCGGAATCCCGCAGTGGAGAAGGCGATGCTGGACGTGACGCGATTCTGGTACAAGCGCGGCGTGGCGGGATTCCGTTTGGATGCAGTGGACACGCTTTACGAAGATCCGAAACTTACGGACAACCCGGTGCTGCCGGGGACAGACAAGTTCGGGCGGCCGAACATGGATGAGAAGTACGACAAGAAACTGCCGGAAGTACACGACGCGATGCGAAAGTTGCGGACGGTGGCAGATGAATATGGGTCGGTGTTAATTGGAGAAACGTGGACGAGCAATGTC
>DATLVZ010000080.1:0-31535 GCA_035576885.1 Candidatus Acidiferrum sp.
CCGCTCGCTCAAAAGTGCAATCTGGACTTCCGGTGAGCCAGTATCTTTCACTTCCCGCCGGAATTGTTCGATCAACACCGCTTTGGCTGTGCTCAAGTGCCCCTCTCCGTCGTCCCCTGAATTTTTCCTCTTCTCTTCGACCTATTCAGGCTAACACAAATCTGTTTTGAGTGTAAAGGAATGTAAACATTCTACGTGAGACCGATTTTTCGCGGTGGAAGTCATTGGCAGTTGCGTTGTGGCGGCAAATTGGGTTCAATGCTTAGTGCGAGTGCAGAAATGGTTTGAGAGGAGATGCAAAGATGCAAAAGCGAATCGCAATGATTGCCGGGTTTTCTCTGGCCTTAGCTTTCCTGGCCACGCAGGCGTCCTGCCAACAGGACAAAAGCAAGCGCCCCAGTCCAGCTGCGAAGGCGGAATGCGCCCTGCCTGACGGAAAAACAATTACAGTGGACTACTCCAGCCCGCGAGCCAAGGGCCGCAAAATTTATGGGGAACTGGTCCCCTACGGAAAAGTGTGGCGCGCGGGAGCAAACGAAGCGACCACATTTGTAACGACCACAGATTTGAAGGTGGGTGGGAAAGACGTACCGGCCGGAAGCTACACGATTTTCACAATTCCTGAGCAAGACAAATGGACTCTCATCATCAGCAAGAAAACCGGAGAGTGGGGGCTGGCTTATGCCGGTCCTGGAGAAGACTTGGCCCGTGTGGACATGAAAGTGTCCAAGCTGCCCGCGAATGTGGAAGACTTTACGATTGGTTTCGACAAGGAACGCGGCGGCTGCACGCTGCGAATGGATTGGGAAACCACGCGCGCTTCCGTGGAGATCGCAAAAAAGTAGAGATGAGTGCGACAAGCATGCTTGCCTGTCGCGCTTTTCTTACATGCAAGGACATCTGAGAGCAAGAAGGAAATGGGCAGACAGGAATGTCTGTCCCCCGGATCAGGAATTGTTCGTGCGGACAAGGGAAAGAAACTCGTCGCGCGTCTGCTTGTTATGGCGGAAGCCACCCAGCATGGCACTGGTCACGGCCTGGCCGTGCTGCTTTTCGACGCCGCGCATCTGCATACAGAGGTGACGCGCCTCGATGATCACGCCAACCCCCTCCGGGCTGATTTTTTCCTGAATGGCCGCAGCGATCTGGCTGGTGAGGCGCTCTTGAATCTGCAGGCGCCGCGCGAACATATTGACGAGCCGCGCGACTTTGCTGAGACCGATGACGCGCTTATTGGGAAGATACGCGACATGGCACTTGCCGAAAAACGGCAGCAAATGGTGCTCGCAGAGGCTGAAGAATTCGATGTCCTTCACGACCACGATCTCATCGTAGGAAACGCTGAAGGTAGCGCCGTTGAGAATGTTTTCCGCGTTCTGGTGATAACCGCTGGTCAAGAATTTCAGCGCCTTTTCGTAGCGTTCCGGCGTTTTACGAAGGCCTTCGCGATTCGGGTCTTCCCCGATCAGCTTGATGATCTCGCGAACGTGGCAGGCGATCCTGCGCGCGTCAAGTTCCTTCTCATCGTGCAGCATGATTTCTTCCGTCGGTTTAGCCATCACATTTACCTCTCGAAGCCTTCCGGGTTATCTCCAGCGTACTCGAAACTGTTGTTGGACGTCTCCTGAATACGCACGCGTTCGAGTTTCGCTTTGGGAAACGGCTTCAGGCGGCGGAAAATCTCCTTGCACAGGTTTTCCGTCGTGGGAACCGTGCCGCGAAACGCCGCTACATCTTGATTCAGCGATTTGTGGTCGAAGGGCTGGAGGACCTCG
This sequence comes from Candidatus Acidiferrum sp., assembly GCA_035576885.1. Taxonomy (GTDB): domain Bacteria; phylum Acidobacteriota; class Terriglobia; order Acidiferrales; family UBA7541; genus Acidiferrum. The sequence continues at coordinate 1,776 of DATLVZ010000080.1, forward strand.
CGCTCCACAAAGCCGTCAAGGTCGGCAAGATTCGCGATCATTCCTGTCGCCGGATCGAGTTTCCCCGACACCAAGACCTCCACCACATAGTTGTGCCCATGTCCGTACGGGTTGTTGCACTTTCCATAGAGTCTGTAATTCTCATCCTCGCTGAGATCCGGATTGTGCAAGCGGTGCGAGGCAGCAAAGCGATAACGCCGCCCCAGTTCGATCTTGACCGCACCATTCTGTGCGTTGGGACTCATCGCGCCTTGGCCCCGTCCGATCCGCTGCGATAGCAATCGGCAAACAGGTCCGGCGTCTCATACAGCCGCACTCGGTGTAGTTTTCCTTGTTTGATCCGCGGATCCAACAAGTTCCAGATAACAAGCGCAATGTTTTCGCACGTCGGAATCTGACCGGCAAGCTCGGGAACTTCGTAGTTCAAGAAGCGGTGATCCATTCGCTGCATCACTTCGCGCTCCAGAGTGTCTTTCAACTCTTTCAGATCCAAAACCATCCCCGTTGCTGGATCGGGTTCTCCGGCAACGGTCACTTCCAGAGTGTAGTTATGCCCGTGTCCATGCGGATTATTGCATTTGCCGAAGATGCGCCGGTTCTCTTCCGGAGAGAAATCCGGATTGTGATAGAGATGTGAGGCAGCGAATTCGATTTTGCGTGTAAGAAGAACCATAGTGTTTCAATCAGCGTTTCGATTATCTAGGTGCGCCAGGAAGTGTGACCGCCACTTCCCGTCCCTTCCATTCCACCTTACCTTTTGTGTGGCTGCGGTACGAGGCCCAAAGCACACCCGCGTACAGCGCCACTGCCGGCACGTAATAAATGATGAATTTGAACGGGTAATGGTTACGAGAAAGGTCCGATCCATAGGCAAATTGGCGCAGCAAAAGGAAGCAGACACCCAAGAATGTGGCGGCGGGAATCTTTATACCGAGAAGTATCAAAGCGAGCGGAATCCATGGAATAGTGGCCTCCAACTCGCTCAAAAGAGAGCGCGGATTGCCGCCAACCAGCAAGTAAAGATTTTTCCTCCAGCCTTGCCACATCGCTCTAAGGGAGCGGTACATCCGGACGCGCACGATTCCCTTGCCTGAACCAAACCAGAGGCGAAACCCGGCAGCCTTTGCGCGCCTCGCGAGGGCCAAATCTTCCAGCACGTGTGCAGCAATCGCTGCGTGGCCACCAATGGAATTGTAAGCGTCGCGCTGGATCATCAAGAACTGCCCGTTCGCAGCTGCGGCAGACGAAGCGGGATTATTCACGGCGTCGAAGGAGAAATGCTTGGACAGCCGAATGTAGATGAACGGAATGAGCGCTTTCTCATACCACGTTTGCGTGACTTGCTCCGGGGAAAAGGAGACGAGCACCGCGCTTGATTCTTGCGCGGTCTGCAAAGCGCGAGTGGCGGCGCCCGGCAGCAGCTCGGCGTCCGCGTCCGTGAAGAGCAGCCAGGGGCTCTTGGCTTCTTTCGCGCCTAGAAAGACGGCATTATTCTTGCCAACCCAGCCGGAGGGTAGTTCCTGCGTTTCGAGGAGCCGAAGGTGCGGAATTTTTGGCATCAACGCGCGAACGATTTCCGCGGTGTTGTCCGAGGACTGATCATTGACGACGATAATTTCCACGACTTCCGGCTGCTGCGCCAGCGATTCGACGCACGCGGCAATGACTGCCTCCTCATTTCTTGCCGGAACAATTGCGGTGATCGAAGGCGGCAGAGAGGCTGGCTGCTGCATCGAATTGGGAGTTTCTTTGATCACGGTGGAGACAGGGGCAAGGACCGGTTTCCGATCCCGAGCAGATGAGCTAGTATAGCATTTGATGAGAATTGGCCCGAAACTCATAGCTTGGGGAGGCTTGGCGGCCTTTCTGGGGATTATTATCCTTTTCGCCTTGCCCAGTTACCGTCATGGTGAGGCGTCCGTTGCAGGGAGGCGCGCCGAAGACTTCGCGCTGGATTTCAACGGCAAGCCGGCGCACCTTTCCGATTTTCGCGGCAAGATTGTGGTGCTGAACTTCTGGGGCACATGGTGCCCGCCGTGTATCGAAGAAACTCCGGAGCTGAACCGGCTGCAGAAATACCTCGCGTCGCGAAACGGGGTTGTTCTGGGCGTTGCCGCCGACGAGGATCAGGCTGTTTACGAAAAATTTCTCCGCGATCAAGGGGTCAGTTTCCCAACCTACCGCGATCCCAACACGAAAGACAATCATTCACCCATCGCGGAATCCTACGGCACCAGCATGATCCCCGAAACGTACATCATCGACCGGCAAGGGAAGATTGCGCGCAAGATCATTGGATTCCAGAAATGGGACTCGCCGCAGATGCGGGCGTATTTCGATTCGCTTCTTGGCAAGAGCTGAAAGGTGGCGGTGGGACAGAGATTCCTGTCCGCCGCCTCTCAAAGTGAAGAGTTGCGCAGACGCAGGGCGTTGGCGATGACGGAGACGGAGCTGAAGCTCATGGCGGCGCTCGCGATCATGGGGCTGAGAAGCCAGCCGAAGAGTGGATAGAAAACGCCGGCGGCGATGGGGATGCCCAGCGCGTTGTAAAGAAAAGCAAAGGTCAAATTTTGCTTGATGTTGCGGATCGCGGCGCGGCTGAGCTTACGCGCGCGCAAGATGCCGCGCAAGTCACCTTTCACGAGCGTGACTCCGGCGTTCTGAATGGCCACGTCGGTGCCCGTGCCCATGGCGATGCCGACATGCGCTGCGGCTAGTGCAGGGGCGTCATTGACGCCATCGCCGGCCATCGCCACGATGCGGCCTTGATCGCGCAGGCGTTTTATGATTTCACCTTTTTGCTGCGGTTGCACCTCTGCTTCGACCTCTTCGATTCCCAGTTCGCCGGCCACTTTGGCGGCCGTTGTTCGCCGGTCACCCGTCAGCATCACAATGCGGATGCCTTCTTCGCGCAGTGCACGAATCGCTTGGGGGGTCGAATCCTTGATTTTGTCGCTCAGGAGAAACATCCCAGCAACTTTTCCATCGACCGCCAGGTAGACGGTTGTAACTGCCGCGGGCCCTTGTTCTTGGGAAGCGGTCTGGTCTTTTGCGGTCACTTCAATTCCCCGCCCCTTCAAAAACACGGTCGTGCCGGCGAGAACATGTTTGTTCAAGACGCGGGCTTCTATCCCTCCTCCAGCGGTTGCTAGAAAATCACTGACGGGAGCGAAGGGCAATTTCTTTTCTTCGGCAGCACGGACGATCGCGCGGGCCAAGGGATGCTCGCTTGAACGCTCGAGGCTCGCGGCCAAGGACAGCAGAGTGTCTTTTGTATAGCCGGCTCCCTCGACGACTTCCACACCAGCAAGTTGTGGTTTGCCCTCCGTAAGAGTGCCGGTCTTATCGACGACGAGAGTATCGACTTTGGCGAGCGTTTCAAGAGCTTCGGCGTTTCGAACGAGGACGCCAACGTGAGCGCCACGCCCAACCGCGACCATGATGGACATGGGTGTCGCGAGGCCGAGCGCGCAGGGGCAGGCGATGATCAGCACGGCGACTGCGGCGATGAGCGCATGAGCAAAACGCGGCTCAGGACCGAAGAGCGCCCAGCCAGCGAACGCCAGCACAGCCGCCACGATGACTGCGGGCACAAAATAACCGGCTACTCTGTCTGCCAGACGTTGCATCGGCGCGCGGCTGCGCTGCGCTTCGCTAACGAGCTTGACGATCTGTGCCAGGAACGTTTGATTGCCAACGCGTTCGGCACGCATGACAAAACTTCCACTCGCGTTCAGCGTGCCGCCGGTGACTTTATCGCCTATGGATTTTTCGACCGGCATAGGCTCGCCAGTGACCATGGATTCGTCGACAGCGCTCGCGCCTTCTTGGATCACACCGTCCACAGGAAGACTCTCTCCCGGCCGCACTCGCAAGCGGTCCCCTGTTTTGACGAACTCAAGCGCTACATCTTTTTCTGTGCCGTCAGACAAAACCTGATGCGCTTGCTTCGGCGCTAGCTTGAGCAGAGAGCGAATCGCGCTGCTGGTTTGCTGCCGCGCGCGCAATTCGAGGACTTGGCCAAGCAGTACAAGAGTCGTGATGACGGCGGCGGCTTCAAAATAGGTTGAGACCGCGCCATGCGCATCCCGAAACGAGGTGGGGAAAATCTGCGGAACTAGGGTAGCCGCGACACTGTCGAGATAGGCGGCACCAGTGCCCAGGGCGATGAGCGTGAACATGTTGGGGCTGCGATGGATAACCGAGGCCCAGAAGCGCTTGAAGAATGGCCAGCCGCCCCATAGGACTACCGGAGTTGCAAGAACGAATTCGATCCAGTTGCGTGCGGCAGATGAGAGGGGGAGCTTGAGCACATCCCCGAACATAGCGAGCAGTAACACGGGCAAAGAAAGCGCGGCACTGACCCAGAACCGGCGCAACATCGAATCGTATTCGGGATCAGCTTCTACTTCGGCGAGCGCGTCCATCGGTTCGAGAGCCATACCGCAAATCGGACAGACTCCCGGACCAATCTGAATAATTTCCGGGTGCATCGGGCAGGTGTACCGTGCGTCTCTGATGGCAACCGAACGCCACCCGGTCATAGCCGCAGCGTGGCCGGAATGCTGATCTCGGCCAGAACTTCCATGGGATTCCATGCCGGCCGTGCCGGGTGCAGCCAAATACTTGGCCGGTTGTTCTTCAAACTTTTCCGCGCAGCGCGGCGAGCAGAAATAGTATGTCTCGTCGTTGTGTGCGAGTTTGGCAGCGGGCTTTTGTGGATCCACCATCATTCCGCAAACGGGATCTTTGGCATGTGGCGCGGAAGCGATGATCGGCAGGCCTGGTTTTTGTGGATCCGGCATAGGTATTCGTTCCGACATGACACTATGTTAGATGATTTGGAGTTACGTGCGGCTACTAACTAAATCCTTACGCGGGCTGGTATAATCGGGGGATGACACTCGTGGAAATCACTTATGAATTGCAATCCCCGCTAACGCAGGAACAAATGCGGCTTCTCGGCGAGTTTTCAAATACCTACGGGCTACGGCGCTTCCATTTCGATGAGAGCAAGAAGCACCTTTCCTTTGAATACGACGCTTCACGGCTGCGCGACACGCAGATCGCGCATGTGCTTGGGCAAGCCACCATCGCCGTAACGCGCAAGGTCAATTAACACTTGGTTGCTCAGCGCTCCCGAGTTTGGAGAGGGGGCGCGAACGCTGGAAAGTTTCGTTTTTGCTCGGAATAAGTGCGGGGGCCGGAAGAAAGAGACGAACGCCTTCTTGCGTGGAATTCCGGGTAAAAAAATGAGGCCCCCGCTTGGGATCGGGGGCCCCGGAGAGTGCGTTTCGTTGTCAGTGTCGTTTTCACACCGACGCGTGGGGTCATCCATCCTAGCTTCCCTCTCAGAGGCAGGTGGGAACGAATTGTGAAGAGTGACGAGCAAGCCCCTTCCCCCTCGCTCGCCTCTCTCCTCAACCCGTAATATGAAACGCACTCACGCGAATTCCTAGTGCACGGTCTGCGCCAATGTCAGCCAAGACCTAATTTTTTACCAACTCATTTATTAACAGGTACTTGTCTGAGGCGGACCGTTGCACCAGCCGCCCCAATTCCGTACTCCGAGTCCAGTTTGGAACTGCCGAAAACAGATTCGGGAAAGGGTGGCCCCTCCCACACGCTTTCCTCCGTTACCCCGGTTCCAGGACCCTAGTAACAGATTTTTCAGCCTTTCCGCGCTATCGGTTTTGGCGACCGTGACGAGCAGAATCTCTTCATGCGTTCGCTGCTTCTCAACCGCCCACATCGCAGAAACATTTTGCTTTGCGCGACCTCCATACTCACCTGCTTGCTCGGCGGATCACTCATTTTATCGGCGGACACACCGGGACCGTTGCGAGGCGCAACGGTGGGCACCTGCTATTGCCGATGTGCGGAGTCACGCGCGCACCGAGCCTGCATCAAGATGTGTGAAATGCCGAAGTATTCCTCACGTCGTTGGGCGAAAAGCTGCGCAAAGCCGCGGCTGCGGCTACCCATTGAGAATCGCGATGCAGGTCCTCGTTTTGAGCATCCCGGGCGCAACGAAAGAGCACAGCTATCAAAGCCCGCGGCAAAGAGTTAAGCCATAGATTGTGTGCGAACCGCCGTGGTGGCGGGGGCGATTCGAAGGCTTCCTACGACGACCCCAAAAGCTTGGCCAACATTTCGGGAATTTCAAAAATGGCGCGATTGTTGAGTTCCGCGACATTCTTTCGAAATTCCGCCAGATTCGCAGGTTCCAGAAGCTGCCGGACTCCAGCAACAACATCGCGAAAACTTTTCAAGACAATGCCGACTCGCTTATCCGTCACCCATTCCGCGTTGTAGCGTTCCTGCGGTAAGGTCCAGGCGTTGCATTCGATAAGCACTGGGAGCTTCCGGACCATTGCTTCCGCGATGCTGCCAGGGCCCGGCTTGCCAATCAAGAAATCCGCGGCGCGCATGAGTTTGTGAATTTCCTTTGTGAAGCCAACGACATGGACGGGCATCTTCCAATTTCTAGAGCGCAGTTTTGCCGCCAGCTCCTCGTTTCTCCCGCAGATCAAAATCAGCTGGAGGGGTAGACCCGCGGTATTTAACTGTTGAGTTAAATAGTACATTATCTTGGACCCGAACCCGCCGAAGAGGACGATGGCGGTCGACAAATCGGGCTGCAAACCCATTTCCTGGCGAAGTGCGGCCGGATCGACATGCTGCTCGATGTAAAAGTCGGGACGCAGGATCATCCCAGATGCTTGAAAAATATGGGCTTCGTCGTGGCCGAAGGCGCGCGCTTGCGCGACGGCCCGCTCGGTTCCGGCGATGACGTATTGCTCGTCTAACGGCTCGATCCAGAACCGAGGCGGAAAGTCAGCGAGGTCGGTAATAAGCGTCACAAATGGCCGGCCAGGATAAACAGCATTCCAGCTTTCACAAATCTCGCGATTAAAATGGGGGATGACGGAGATGAGAAGATCCGCCGGATGCTCTCGCCAGAATTCTTCGAGCAGACGCACCATGGGCCCGTGGAAGAGACGAATCGTAAGTTGCAGCACGCGCAGGAGATACTTGCTGCCGAGCGTCCAGCCGTTCTGCAGCATGAGGTTGTAAAGCTGCTGGATGCGAACGCCCGTGAGCTTGCGAAGCACGTCCAGGCGGTCGGTCAAATCCTGGAATTGCACGAGGTCAACCTGCCAGGGCCGACTCTGTTGAGCCGCAATCGTCTGGAGTGCGACTGCCGCGTTGCGGTGTCCACCGCCGCCATCGTGGAAGACGACGCGAATTCTTTTCATGATTTGGATTGTGCCATAAGCCAAAAGGAAGCCGCGGGGAGCAAGCACCATGCCATGTGGATAACTAAAGAAGTCCAATGTGTTCAATAAGTTCCATGAACACATTCATGTACAATTAGCGACCTCTTCATGGCCTGTTCATATCTCCGATTCACAATAGTTTCATGCGCTGCGACCTTCACATTCACTCCATCGCATCCGGGATGTGCAACACTCCCATCCTGGGCCGGGTCTGCCGCGAGTCGTATAACCAACCCGGGGAAGTCTACACCCGGCTCAAGCAGCTTGGGATGTCTATTGTCACCCTCACCGACCACGACTCCATTGACGCCGGAGAGACTCTTCGCAAGCATGCGGATTTTTTCCTCAGCGAGGAGGTAACCGTGGAGATGCCCAGCGGAACGGACATGCACCTGGGAGTCTACAGGATCACCGAACGCGACCATATTGAGATTCAGAGTCGGCGTAAGGACTTCCTATCGCTGATGATGTTCCTCACCGAAAGAAAGCTGTTTTTTAGCGTGAACCATGTTTTCTCGGGGTTGACGGGGTGGCGCAGCGAGGAGGACTTTTGCTGGTTCGCTTCGTATGTTCCGGCATTCGAATCGCGAAATGGCCAGATGTGGAAAAAAGCCAACGAGAGCGCAGCTCTGCTGGCATTCCGCCTGGGAAAAATCACGGTTGGCGGGAGCGACTCGCACACGCTGGCTGGAGCTGGGAGCACGTTCACGGAAGTAGCTTCGGCGCGCACGGTCGATGAATTCTTTGCCGGGCTCCGAGCAGGCCAAGGGCAAGTCCATGGAGCACATGGCAGCTACGCCAAGTTGACGGCCGATGTCTTGCGGATAGTGTGGTCCTTGTGGATGGAAAAACCGTGGACTCTGGCACTTATGCCGCTGGCTCTATTGGTTCCGCCTTTTACAGCTGGCCACTGGTTCAACGAGATCCACTTTTGCCAGAAATGGTCGGCTGCCCTCGAAAGCGGAGAAAAACACCGGCGGATGTTCTGGGACTTGGATTCCAGCGGCGAGGCAAACTGGGGATTGATGGGCTAACAATATGGCAGTAGCACGGACGCTCTGGGGATATATCGAACGGCGCGATTACCGGGTCATGCGCCGCATGAATCGTTGGCGAGCCCCGCGGTGGGTGCGATGGTGGATGATCCTGGCCACAAGGATGGGCGATGGCTGGCTTTGGTATGGGCTGGGGATCCTGCTGCTCGTTGACGGAGGTCCACAGCGTTTTTCGGCAATCGGGGCAGCGGGAAGCGCAGCGGTCCTGGGAATTCTGGTCTTCAAGGCATTGAAGAGAGTCAGCCAGCGGCCGCGACCGTGCCAATTGGAGCCGCATTGTTGGTCGAAAGTTCTGCCTCCGGACCGGTTTTCATTTCCCTCCGGGCACACGATGACGGCTTTCTCCGTTGCGTTGGTTGTGAGCTATTTCTATCCGTCGCTGGAGGGGCCACTTTTCTTTCTCGCCATCAGCATCGCCGTTTCCCGCATTGTACTGGGAATGCATTTTCTGAGCGACGTGCTGGCAGGAATGGTTCTGGGAGTGGCGCTAGGCTGCGCCTCAATCACCACCTTCGCATCGTTCGGCTGGGCGTAGACCCAGACACCCAAGCCCGGATCACTGGCACATTCTTCAAAGTCTGACGGGTGCTAAAGGGGTTTTGGATGGGACGCTAGAGCCTCCCGGAACGAGGCAAGATTGCTCTTGTCCACGGTAGCTGTTCCGGTGTCGACCCAAGCAGGCAAAGGAGCCGCGGGCGCGGTGCGCCAGTCTTTGAATTCGTGAACGGCGTTGTGGTGGAGGTCGTCGGCATACTTCAGGCCGTAATAGGCCATGATGTACGGCTTCTGCACGATTGTGGCGTTAATCCACCCTTTTTCAATCCCATCGAGCGTCTCGGGGTCTTTGTCGAACGAAACGATGGCGACCTTGCCGGTAAGGTCCAGGCGGTGCAGGGCTTCCGCGGTACCCGAGCCACCTGAAGCTTCCAAACAAATCACTCCATCGACCTTTTGCTTTTTTGCGAGGATTGCTGAAATTCCGTCGTTGGCGTTGCGGGGATCTCCTTTGTCGTCGATGGTCTGAACGATCTTGATGCCGGGATATTTCTTCAGCGCCTCATTGACTCCACGCACGCGCTCGTCCATGTTCAACTGACCCGGGACTGTGACGATGACGATCTGCCCCTGTCCCCTGAGAATGTCTGCCATGCGCTTGCCGCTTTCCTCACCGGCGCGGAAGTTGTCAGTTCCGATGAAAAGAATCCGATGCGAATCGGGTGCATCCGCATCGATGCAAATAACTGGAATGCCTTGGGAGACAGCGGCGTCAATCGCGGGTTTGAGAAGCTCCTGGTTCGTGACGGATACAAGAATCCCCGCGGGATGCAGGGCAGCCACTTTTTGAAAGGCGTCCAGTTCCTCCTTGGGCGAGAAAGTTGCGGGGCCGTCCATCTCCGCCTTGACGCCCAGGACAGTAGCGGCGTCTCGCAATCCCGCCTCGGCTTCCTGCCAATAGGGCAGGTTGATATTTGCGGAGATCAGGTAGTATTGCTCTTCTTTCTGATGGTACGGTTCCTGGCAAGCGGCTAGCGCCGCGCAGAATGCGACAGCCAAGAGCGCGGTGCTTCTAGGATGAAGTTTCATGGAAGGTCTCCTTTGAAGGAAGTGGCGGCTCGGGATCGACGAAAAACAAGAGACCCGAAGTTCCTGGCGCAGAAGGGTATCACAAAGGTTGTACAGCACAACTGCTGCCCGCTTAAGAAATCGTCCGGGTGGCCCTGCGCTACAAGCATCCAAGAGTCGACAAAGAAATTGGTATCCGTTTGGTCGCTGCAGGCGCAAGCTGCGCCGTGACGAACCGGCTTTCTGTAGTCTTCTGAAAGGGATTCCCGCATCTTGCCGTTCCAGGCTGAAACAACTACGAAAACGAGGAGCGATGACCTTGCAACCTAGCCCGCCAGCTTTGAGCGTAAACCTTCCTGATGCGGCGAAGAAAGGTACGCGGGGCTCCGAACTGATTTTTCTTCTCCAAGTCTCGCGGCCGGGGCTCTGGAGCACGACTGCGCTATTTTATCTTATGCCGCTCGGGCACGTGGACTTTCTGCATTCGCGAACAGTTTGGCTGGGGCTTCTCTATGTATTGTTTCCCTTGGGATTTCTACTGTACGGCGTGAACGATATCGTGGACGCCGACGCGGACCGTCTCAACCCGCGCAAGGGAACCTTTTTGTTCGGCTCGCTGGGCGCGGCGGAGCAGCTCGCCGCATTACGATGGAAGATTGCCGCCATCCAGATTCCTTTTCTGGTTGTCTTCTTTGTGCTTACAGGGCCGCGCATTTTGTATTGGTTCGCGGCACTGCTGCTGGCGGTCGTTCTCTACAATGCGCCTCGTTTCGGATGGAAGAACCATCCTCCCTTTGACGTGCTGATCCAAGCGAGCTATCTGTTGGTTTTTGTGTTGAGCAGCTGGCTAAACGAGGTGTCGCAGCTTCCGTGGCAGACTTTTGTTTTCGGCGCAATGTTTGCGATGCATTCGCATATCTTCGGCGAAGTGATGGATATAGAGCCGGACCGGTTGAGCGGGCGGCGCACCACGGCAACGTTGATTAGCCAGGTGCCCTCCAAGCTGCTTATCGCGGCATTCTTGTGTTTCGAGACCGGGCTGATTTACCACTTTTTCGGCGACTTGGTCATCACGGGATTTCTTGGCATGGGAGCAGCATGGTTTCTGCTCGACGCCACGGTGATCTGGAAGAATCGTTCCTATAGTCCAACTGAAATGCACTTGTTCATGTGGGGCTGGAACGCAGCCGCTTGTGCCGGGATGTTCTGGAACTGGACGAAGGGCAGCTTGCTACATGCACGCCATGTGGCGGGATTATGAGGGTACCCCAGGGATGGAACCCCGAAATGGCGAGGATTCTTTTCTCCGATACCCCAACCATCTGCGCAGACAAATCATCTAACTGATAGATTCGATGTGGGCGAAGCCAGGCTCTCCATGAAATTCACTTCGGAATTCATATGGCTAATGGACGTTCGGGCGAGTGCGCCTAGAGCGAACGGCTTCAGGCGGCGGGTGGTAACGGCCTTGATCTTCGCAGTTTTATGCATGTCGTATGCCGTGCGCGCGGGCGCACAGCAGCGTACTGACACGCCTCCGTTATGCGGTGACGACGGTTCGGTCTACCAACAACACGACGATTCCTCTGCTTCTCCCGCGCCTGCTCCCAAAGCGTCATCGATCATGCGCGAGGCCACCTTGCGCAAGCTTCCGGGAAATTTCCTTCAAGACCAGAAGAATATGTGGCTTTTCCCGCTCAAGCTGGGAGAGGGACGTCACTGGCTTCCTGCGACTCTCATCGTGGGCGGCACTGCCGGATTGATCGCAGCAGATCCGCAGACCATGCCTCATTTCCGGCAGACGACGGCGTTCTCCGGCTTCAGCCGAGTCTTCGGCGGCACTTCAAGCGCGGGAATCATCGCCGCGGTTCCTGCTACGTTTTATGTAGCGAGCCTGATCCGCAAGAACTCCTACGACCAGAGCTCGGCCCTGCTAGCCGGGGAAGCCGTCGCGGATGACCTCGTGCTCATGGTGGTCATGAAGTCCATCACGCGAAGGCAGCGGCCAGACGAGATTGCAGTGAATGGAAATTACTCCGACACCTTTTTCCAGAGCCACCAATCCGTATTCGGCAAGGGGACCAGTTTCCCGTCGGGGCATGCAATGATGAGCTTTTCCGTGGCCACGGTGTTTGCGCGGCGGTATCGCCGGCATCGATGGATTCCGTTCGTTGCCTACGGCCTGGCAAGCGTGATCAGTTTTTCCCGAGTGACTACCGGTGCACACTTCCCTTCTGACGTCTTCCTCGGCGCCGCGTTAGGTTACGCCATTGCGCGCTTCGACGTTGTCCGACAATAACCGTTCATCCTTCCCGGCCTGCTCCGTCTGCTAAGCTACAGCTCAATGCAAAACAAATACCTGCTTGAGATAAGTGTGGAGAGCGACGACGCGGCGATGGCAGCTGAGCGGGGCGGGGCGGACCGCATCGAGATCTGCAGGGACTCGAAAGTGGGAGGCGTCACTCCGGCGGGGATCTTGATGATGGGTACGCGGGCGAACGTGCAATTGCCGATTTTTGCGATGATCCGGCCGCGGGCGGGCGACTTTGTCTATTCCGATGAAGAATTCGCGGCGATGAAGAAGTCGGTAAAACATGCCAAGCAATTCCAATTGGATGGCGTGGTTCTCGGGATACTCACTGCCGACTTTCGGGTAGACGTCGCTCGAACTCAGGAGCTGGTGGCACTGGCCGCTCCGGCTCCCGTAACGTTTCATCGGGCATTCGATGAATGCGTAGATTTGCGCAAGTCTCTGGAAGGTGTCATCAAAACCGGTGCCACACGGCTGCTGACTTCAGGCGGGAAGCAGACAGCGCCGGAGGCGTTGGAGACGATTGCCGAACTCGTTCGAATCGCGGGCGAGCGGTTGACGGTGATGCCGGGGAGCGGGATTCATGCGGGAAATATTCGAGAAGCAGCGCAGAAGACAGGGGCGCGCGAATTTCACGCGGGATTAAGTTCTGTGATCGCAAGTCCTGTAGACAACCTCGCTGCTTACGAGGCAGAAGTCCGAAAACTGGCAGGCGCGCTGCGTCATTGTGAATGAGGTTGGCGGGGAGCGGCCGGCGAAACTCTTCCGACTTCGGTCGCAAAGAAAGCAGGGCACGATGAATTGTGCCCTTACAACAACTCAAGAGAAGTCGAAGGTTAGTTACGCTTTTTGGGCCTGGCGGCGGAGGAATGTTGGCACGTCGAGGTCGTCGGCGGGAACGTCGGGGCTGATGTCGCGAACGTTCTGCTGGACCTGATGGACTACGTTAGGAAATTGTTGTTGCTGTGGCAGGGGTTCTTCCATTTCGCGGCCGGCCTTCCACGTCTTGGGGAGGAATGAAGGCTTCTGTTGGACGGTTTTCTTGTTGGCTTCCTTAAAGCCCGCGGCGATTACGGTAATTTTCACCGCGTCTTTCATGGAGTCGTCCATGACCGCGCCAAAGATGATATTTGCGTTTTCGTGCGCGGCTTTCTGGATAACGGAAGAGGCTTCGTGAACTTCGTGCAGGGTGAGGCTGGAGCTGCCTGAGATATTAATAAGAATGCCCTGCGCGCCCTGGATGGAATTGTCTTCAAGCAACGGACTGGAGATCGCGCGGTTAGCGGCATCGATGGCGCGATTGGTTCCGGTGGCAATGGCTGTGCCCATCACGGCGTAGCCCTGTCCGTGCATGATGGCTTTCACATCGGCGAAGTCGCGGTTGATAATGCCGGGCACGGTGATGATGTCGGAGATGCCCTGGACGGCCTGGCGCAGGATGTCGTCCGCGATGCGGAAGGCGTCGAAGAAACTGGTGCCACGCTCGACGGTGTCCATCAAGCGCTCGTTGGGAATGACAATGACCGTGTCGACGGCACTGATGAGCTCATGCAAGGCTTGCTCCGCCTGGAGCATGCGGCGTTTGCCTTCGAAGGCAAAGGGCTTGGTTACGACCGCGACGCTCAATGCGCCGAGTTCACTGGCGAGCGAAGCCACTACGGGCGCAGCGCCACTGCCTGTGCCTCCACCGAGGCCGGAGGTGATGAAAATCATGTCCGAGCCCTCGAGCGCTTCAATAATTTTGTCGGTGTCCTCGAGGGCAGCTTTACGGCCGATCTCGGGATTCGCGCCTGCCCCGAGTCCCTTGGTGAGCTTGGCGCCGAGTTGCAGTTTGACGGGAGCTTGCGAAAGCTTGAGCGCCTGCAGGTCCGTGTTGGCGGTAATGAATTCGACGCCCTCGACCTTGGCGCGGATCATGCGGTTAATCGCGTTGCAACCGCCCCCGCCTACGCCAATGACTTTAATCTTCGCGGGCTGCAGCTCCTCGCTGAAGCTCATGCGAATTCCTGCATCTTTCATTGTCATACGTCCTCAGCCTTCTCCAGATTCGCGGTGCTGCGCTCGGGCAGGGTTACGAGGCACCGGCGAACATGGATTTCAATTTGCTCACTAAATTTCCGGCGCGCTGCGGTGCGTTTCGCCGCGTCTTCGCGCCGTACAACACCAAACCCACGACGGTTGCATATTCCGGCTGCGCTACCTGTTCCGGTAGATCAGCCAAACCCTTAGGCTCCGCGATACGAACGGGCAAGTGGAAAGAGTCTTCGGCGAGATCGGCCAAGCCATTGAGTCTCGCGCCGCCTCCCGCGAGCACAAATCCCGCGGGAATTTGTCTGTCCAGGCCAGCGCGCCGGAGATCCTCGCGGATGAGGGCGAGAAGCTCCATCGCCCGCGGCTCGATGATGTCGGTAAGCATGCGGGCGAAGATGGTGCGCGGAGGACGGTCGCCAACACTGGCAATCTCGATGGAGGTGTCCTCGTGCAGCAGCGCAGAAGAAGCCCAACCGTGGCGGCGCTTGATCTTTTCAGCTTCGGGGATGGGTGTGCGCAGGCCCACGGCAAGGTCGTTCGTGAAGTGGTCACCGCCAACGGGAATCGCTCCGGTATGCCGCACAACGCCACCGCCGTATACGATTAGCTCGGTCGTGCCACCGCCGATATCAAGCAGGCAACAGCCGAGGTCGCGTTCGTCTTGAGTAAGGCAGGATTCGGCGGAGGCCAGCGGTTCGAGCACGGTGTCATTGACCAGAATCCCGGCGCGATTCGCGGCGGTCACGAGGTTTTGAGTGGCGGCGATCGAAGAGGTGACGAGATGGACGTTGGCTTCGAGGCGCTGTCCCACCATACCGATGGCGTCGCGAATTCCATCCTGCGCATCAACCATGAATTCGTGCGGCAGAACGTGCAGCACTTCGCGGTCTTCCGGAAGCGTGATGTTGCGGGCGGCGTCGACGGCGCGGCGCACATCCTCACGCTCGATGTCCCGGGGACGATTGCCGAGCGTCACGCCTCCGCGGCTGTTCACGCCGCGCACGTGGCTGCCGGCCACGCCGATCACGGCGGACTCCACTGGTACGTTGGCAACACCTTCGGCTTCCTCCACGGCCCGGCGAATCGAGCTCACGGTGGAATCGAGATTGACGATGAGGCCTTTGCGAAGTCCCTTGGATTCCGCCGCGCCGAGAGATAGAAACTTTACCTGCTCTTCGTCCACTTCCGCGATCAACGCGCACGTCTTTGTGCTGCCGACGTCCAGCGCAATGATGTAACGATCTTTTTTTGCCAAGCCGCCGCCCCCGCTCTGGAACCCTTACGTTTTCAATTTCTAGTTTTTCAGCTTCGCCGAACTCGCGCTGCCGTCCGAGTTCACAACCACTTGCCGCGAATACTGCAAATCAATCGACTGCACGCGCCCGGCGTTCGCCTGCCACTGCGCGAAATTCTCGACGAGCATGCGGTACTTGCCCGTGAAATCGCTGTTGCCAAAATGAATAGTTACCGCCTGCGAATCGGCCGCGGAAGCGAGGCCAGTCATCACAACGCGCAGGTCCTTCGCATTCGAAAGATCGACTTCGCTGACGCGGTCGGACGATCCGGGGCGCACCAAATCCGCGTCCCTCAAAAATTCCTGATAGGACTGCATGCGCTTCTCGCGTTCTTCCAGTGGCATGTTGTCGGTGAGACCGGTAACGATGGGGAAATGCAAATCCTCGCCTTCGGGGCGGTCCAAAATCACTCCGTGCTCGTCGATCAGGGCCAGATCTCTGCCATTGCGCAAAAACGCAACCGGCGTGCGCTCCGTCAACTCGATGCGGATGCGGTTTGGCAAAATACGCAGCACGCGCGCAGATTCGACCCAAGGCAGTTGCTGGAGCTGGCTGCGCCGGGCATCCAGCGGGATGCGGAGGACGCTGCGGTTGCGGTCGCGCGCAAAGGGCTGGAGCACGGCTTCGCGGCTTACGACGTGGTTCCCCAGCAACTCAATCTGATCGGGCTTGAGCAACAACATCTGCGGCGAATACAGCAAAAAACGTCCCGCGACGATAGCTGTGGTCACGCCCGCCGCTCCTACGATGGTCCACACCAACACACGGCGATAGAACGGCCAGCTTCGACCGCCAAACTTTTTTCGGCGAATTTCAAGAGGTTTCTGGCGACGCAAATAGCGCGGCTCTTCGTCCGCCAGCAATTCCGGGCGGTAAGGCTCGGAGGCTGCGGCAGCAGTTCCCCGTTGCAAGGCTTTCACGCGTTCCAAACCACCACCTCGTACTCGAGAATCACACCGAATGAGTTTTGCACACGATTGCGCACATCGGCGATCAAGGCGAGCATTTCTTTCGCGGAGGCTTTGCCAGAATTTACGAAAAAATTGGCGTGGCGATCGCTGACGTGGGCGTCGCCCACGCTCAGTCCCTTGAGCCCCAGCTCATCAATCATGCGTCCAGCGGAAGCACCCGGCGGGTTTTTGAAAATGCAACCGGCACTTTTTTGCCCAAGCGGCTGGCTTGCGCGCCGTTTTTCGTTGCAGATACGAATCCCTTTTAAAATTTCGCGATACGGTTTGGAGGGTAATTCCAGCTTCACTGCGAGCATCATATCATCAGCGGCAAAAGATGTGTGCCGGTATTCGAAGGAAATTTGATGACCCCTAAGAGTTTCCAGTTTGCGGCCGGCAGCCCGGTAAAGCTTCACTTCTCGAACGTAACTACCGATTTGCATGCCGTACGCCCCGGCGTTCATGCGCAAGGCGCCGCCGACGGTCCCAGGGACTCCAATAAGTCCCTCCATGCCCCCCAGATCGTTTTTCGCGCAGAAGGTCACTGTGCGGCCGAGGTCGGCGGCCGCATCGACCAGGGCAAAGTTGCCTTCGAGCACGATATCCGGCTCCGGAGAGATCAGCTGCAGGACGACCCAGGGCAACTCGCCGTCACCCACAAGCAAGTTTGAGCCGCCGCCAAGAAACTTGTGCGGAACGCCTTGGCCGTCGAGAAGATTCAAAAGGTCCGGAATAGCGTTGTGCTTCTCGATTCGCAACAAGTCGGTCATGCCTCCAATGCCCAAAGATGTGAGTCCGGCCAAGGAAGTCCCTGACTTCAGCTGGACACCCAACTCCGGAAGAGCCGCGACGATTTTGGGGTCCTCAATGCGCATGGTGTGTCGGATGCTCCGTCCCCAATAGGACCATCAATTCGTTGCTGGCGCGGCTGACGTTGCCGGCGCCAATGGTCATGATCGCGTCGCCAGCCCGCGCTTCTCGCAGCAGGAACTCAATTCCCGCCTGCATAGAACGGAAGTAGTGAACGTTTTTGTGGCCGGCGTCGCGAATGGCAGTGGCCAGAGCTTCGCTGGTAATGCCAGGAATCGCCGGTTCGCTCGCAGCGTAGATGTCGAGCAGCACCAGTACATCGGCTTGGTTGAAAGCCCGGCAGAATTCATCCCAGAGGTGTTGTGTACGCGTGAACCGGTGGGGCTGGAAGAGCACGAGTAGACGGCTGAACTTGCAGCCGCGGGCGGCCTCAAGCGTGGCACGAATCTCAGCCGGATGATGGCCGTAGTCGTCAATCACGGTGATGTCGTTCACCACGCCTTTGATGTCGAAACGACGGCCGACACCGGCGAATTTCGCCAGGCCCTCCCGGATCAAATCACTCGGAACATTTAGATACAGTGCGACGGCTGCCGCAGCAGCTGCGTTCCTGACATTGTGGATCCCCGGAGGATGCATCAAGTGGAAGAGGCCGAGGTCTTCGCCCTTGAAGGTGAGCCGGAAGTCGCTACCCAAACCTTCCAACTTTACGTCGCTGATGACCAAGTCGGCCTGGTTGGAAGTGCCATAGGTGATAATCGGGCGCTTCACATCTGGAAGGATGGCTTGCACGTTGGGTTCGTCCAGGCACAGGATCGCAGCGCCATAAAACGGAACGCGGTTCACAAACTGCAAAAACGCGCCCTGGATGTCGGAGAGCGATGTGTATTGATCGAGGTGCTCGCGATCGATGGTGGTGACGACGGCGACCACGGGCGCGAGCATCAGGAAGCTGCGATCGCTCTCGTCGGCCTCCACGACAAAATATTCGCCCTTGCCGAGCCGCGCGGTCGTGCCGGCTTGATTCACTCTTCCGCCCACCACAAAGGTAGGGTCCAGATGCGCGGCGGCAAGCACCGAAGCAACCATCGAAGTCGTGGTCGTCTTGCCGTGCGCGCCAGCCACGGCGATGCCATATTTGAGGCGCATCAGCTCCGCAAGCATTTCCGCCCGCGGGATTACGGGAATCTTTCTCTTGTGTGCTTCGACGACTTCGGGGTTGTCCTGCTTGATTGCGGAAGACGTCACCACCACGTGGGCGTCTTCGACATTGGCCGCCTTGTGGCCTTCCTGGATCGTCGCGCCAAGATTCTGTAGCCGCTCGGTAATGTTCGATGGTTTAGTGTCAGAACCCGAAACGGAATAGCCTAGCGTCAGCAGCACTTCGGCGATGCCGCTCATTCCAATGCCGCCGATGCCTACCAGGTGGATGCGCTGGAAATTGCGGAAAGAGACCATCATGGATTTGTCCTCTGGTCAATTCCCTGCACGTTGGCGGCCTCTTGTATCAGGTTGACGATGTCCCGCGTAGCGTTGGGCCGAGCAAGCAACCGCGCAGCCTGCGACTGCTTTTCCATCTGTTCCGGCTGGTCGATGAGGGAAAAAAATTCGGTCGTAAGACGTTCCGCGGTCAGTTCCGTTTCGGAAATAAGGCGGCCTGCGCCGGCGCGCTGCATCTCCTGTGCGTTGCGCAACTGGTGGCTATCCGTGGCCGCGCCGAACGGAATGAAGATGGCGGCACGGCCCGCGGCTGCGATTTCCGCCGCGGTGATGGCTCCCGCCCGGCAAACGATTACGTCTGCCCAGGCAAAGCGCTCCGGCATGTTGGTGAGGAAGGGGACGACCTCCGCGTTGATCTCGCGCCGCGCGTACGCGGTGCGCACCGCATTATAATCGCGTTCGCCGGTCTGATGCACGATGGACAGCTCACTTTTTCGCGCCGCTAGCCGGTCCATGGCATCGACGAACGTACGGTTGATGGGCAACGCACCCTGGCTTCCGCCGGTCACCAGCAAGCGAAACGGCTTTTCGAGGCGGCGAGGCGCAATCGAAAAGAACTCGTGCCGCACGGGGCAGCCGGTAACGATGGCTTTTTTTCCCCAGGCCTGTGCAGAAATTTCATAGCCGGTGGCGATTCGCTTGGAAAGTCTTGCCAGCAGTTTATTTGCTAAACCAGGCTCCGCATTCGGTTCAAAAATTACATTTGGCACTCCACCAAGCCAGGTCGCCAGCATCATCGGCCCAGCTGCGTAGCCGCCGACTCCAAACGCCGCAATCGGCTTGTGCTTGCGCAGTACGCGCCGCGCGTCCAGCATGGCAGGCGCAAGCATGGCAAGATTTCTTACGAGCGCCGCGCCACCCTTGCCTTTCAAGCCGGCAACGCGCAGAGTCTCCAGCGGCAGTCCCGCTTGAGGCACCAGCTTCATTTCGATTCCGCGTTCGGTTCCCACGAGCACGACTTCTCTTTCCTTGCCGCGCGACAGCCACTCTTGCGCAATAGCCAGTGCGGGGAAAACGTGGCCGCCTGTGCCGCCTCCGGCGATGAGCAGCTTCATGGCTGGCACCTGGGCGAGCGGGCGGAGAAAACCCCGCCCCTACAAAAACACTTTAAATGTTGCTTCATGTTTCCGTGGCCTGCTGGCTAATGTTCAGCAACATGCCTGTCGCCAGCAGCATCACGAGCAGGCTCGAACCGCCGTAGCTCACGAACGGCAATGGAATGCCTTTGGTCGGGACCATCCCCAACACCACGGCAAAATTGATCAGCGCCTGGCTGAGTACCATTGCCGTGATTCCGAGCGCCAAGAGCCTGCCGAAACCGTCCGGAGCGCCAAATGCGGCGCGCAGCCCGCGCCAGCCATAGACCACGAATAAGGCAATCACCACTATTGCGCCGAGGTAACCTAGCTCTTCGCTGATCACCGCATAGATGAAATCCGTATGCGCTTCCGGCAAGTAAAACAGTTTTTGTTTGCTCTCCATCAAGCCCACGCCAGTGAATCCGCCGGAACCCACGGCGATGAGCGACTGCGTCAGCTGAAATCCAGCACCTTGCGGATCGGAATTAGGATCCAGGAAAGCGGTCAGCCGCGCTTGGCGGTAGGAAACATGGAAAATCAGAAAATAAAGGGCCGGCAAGGAGGCCGCTGCACCGGTTGCGATCCACTTCCACGACATTCCAGCGGCAAACAGAATCGCTGTCGCTACCAGTGCAATGTCCACGGCCGTGCCGAGATCAGGCTGCGCAAGAATCAAACACACGCAGATCAGCACTGGTCCCGCGGCAGGGAGAATCGTCTCGAGAAAATCTTTCATGCAGAACTCCATTGCGGCCTTATGCCGGCGCTTCTGATCGAGAAACCAGGCGAGATAGAGGATCACCGCGAGCTTCGCGAGTTCCGATGGCTGAATACCCACTGGCCCGTAGCGAATCCAGCGATGCGTGGCGTGGGCCTTGTCCAAGAAAAAAGTGCCGACCAGCAGGAGCAGGACCAGACAGACGGAGGTGTAAACGACGGCGGGCTCGCGCAAGCGCCGGTAGTCGGTACGCATCAGGGCGAACATTCCCAGAAGGCCGATCATCAGCCAGGCGGCCTGCCGCAAGAGAAAATAGTAGCCATGGCCATACTCTTTCTCCGCAGTAACGGCAGAGGCGCTGAAGATCATCACTGCGCCAAAAAGGCAAAGTGCTACCGTCACGCCAAAGAGCCAACGGTCCAGTTCAAGACGTCTCGGCAAGTTCGCTCACCCTTTTCCCAGAGTCGCACCAGCGGCTTGCTTTTCCAGATGCCGTACCAAGTCTTTAAAGACGCGACCGCGGTGTTCGTAATTTTGGAACTGGTCGAAGCTGGCGCAAGCCGGCGCGAGAAGCACGACGTCGCCGCGTCGGGCCGCGTGCGAAGCGGTTTCCACGGCGCGCTCGAGCGTATCCGCGCGTTCCAGGGCGACACTTCCGGATACCTGCTTTTCGATTTTTTCCGCCGCTGCGCCGATCAAGAGCGCGAGAATTGCCTTTTCCCTCAGCGGCTTTTGCAGCACGGTGTAATCGCTCCCTTTGTCTTTTCCACCGAGTATGACCAGGATGCGGCCGGGAAATGCGTCGAGCGCCTTGCGAGTGGCGTCCACGTTGGTCGCCTTCGAATCGTTGTAGTAGCGCACACCGGCGATTTCGGCCACGAATTCCAAACGGTGCTCCACTCCTGCGAAGGAGCTCACGCCTTTGGCAATGGCTGCCGGGGATGCACCGGCCAGCCGCGCCACAGCCGCAGCAGCCAAGGCGTTCTCCACGTTATGCGCGCCGGCGAGAGGAATATCTTGCAACTTGAGGAGGGATTCTTCTGCACCGTCTTGACGGAATACGATTTCTTCTCCGCGCACGTACGCACCCTGCGCGACCCGCTGCTTCCTGCTAAACCAGTAGAGACGCGGAAGAGAGGGTGCGAACGGCGTGGTGGCCGCATCATCCGCGTTCAAGACCGCGGCATCCTCCCCGGTCTGATTCTCGAACAGGCGCGCTTTCGCGGCTCCATACACTTCCATGCTGTGATGCCGGTCGAGATGGTCTGGCGTGAGATTCAAAAACACGCCGATGTTTGGACGAAACGTGTCGATCAGCTCTAGCTGGAAGCTGCTGAGCTCGACCACCGTCCAAGTGTCGTCTTTCATGGCCTCCACGCATCCGATAAGAGGCGTTCCAATGTTTCCGGCGAGAATTGTCTGCATTCCGGCCGTCTTCAAAATGTGATCGACAAGCGATGTCGTCGTCGTTTTGCCGTTCGAGCCGGTGATTCCGATCAACCGGCCTTTCAAGAAACGATACGCCAGCTCAATCTCGCTCCAAATGGTGATACCTTTGGCGCGCGCGGCCTGCAAATGCGCTTCGTCGGCGGGCACACCCGGGCTCGGAATAATCAAGTCTTGTTCAAGAAACGTTTTCTCCTGATGACCGCCGAATTCGAGCGTTACTCCCGCGTCTTGTAGTTTGACGGCCATTTCTCCAATTTCAGGCTGCGTGCGCGAATCCGTCGCTGTCACGCGCGCTCCTCGTGCCGCGCAAAAAACCGCCGTGGCCACCCCTGTACGCGCCAATCCGACAACCAGCATGCGCTTTCCTCGCAACTCCATTCCACCTTGCATCGATCTCTTCTAAACCCGCCTTCTTCAAATGCGGTCTACCTGAGTTTCAGCGTCGTCAACGCGAACAGCGCGAAGACGAGAGCGGCAATCCAAAATCGCACAATGACTTTCGACTCGCTCCAGCCAAGCAGCTCAAAATGATGGTGGATCGGTGCCATTCGGAAGATGCGCTTGCCCCGCAGCTTGAAGGAGCCAACCTGCAAGATCACCGAAAGCGCTTCGATGACGAAGATGCCGCCAACGAAAAACAGGAGTATCTCCTGCTTGATGATGACGGCGACGGTGCCAAGGGTCCCGCCGAGCGAGAGCGAGCCCACATCGCCCATGAATATTTCCGCGGGGTGCGCGTTGTACCAAAGGAAGCCGAGAGACGCGCCGACCAACGCCCCGCAAAAAACGGTAAGTTCTCCGACCCGCGGGATGTACTGAATCTCGAGATAGGCGGCCCAGCGCGAGTTGCTGCTGACGTAGGTCAGCACGGTAAGCGCGCCCGCGGCGATAACCGTGCAACCGATTGCCAAGCCGTCAAGGCCATCGGTCAGATTCACCGCATTGGAGGAACCAACGATGACCACGCAAACAAAGGCGAGGAATGGGAGGAAGGCCAAGGGCCAGATATGTTCCGATTTCATAAGGGAATGGATGACCAAGTCGGGGTGCAAACGCTTGAGGAAGGGGATCATCAGCTGCGTCGAGTAGGCGAAGTGTGTAACGAGAACGAGCAGGGAGATCCCTACGACCAGGCTTACCAGCACCTGAAAGTAAATCTTGTTTTTCGCCGTGAGCCCCAGGTTTCGTTGCTTCGAGACTTTCGCGTAGTCGTCAATGAACCCGATAGCGGCGAAGCCGACCAGGGCAAAGAGAGAGAGCAAAATAAAAGGATTAGCCAGGTCAGCCCAAAGCAACGTGGGCACGGCCGTCGACAAGACGATCAGCACGCCCCCCATGGTGGGTGTGCCGGCCTTTTTTTGGTGCTCCTGGGGTCCCTCGTCGCGGATGTACTGCCCGATTTGCAAATCGCGCAGGCGCTGAATCAGCCAGGGGCCGAACACGAGGCCGAGAAACATGGCCGTCAAGCTCGCATAGACGGTTCGAACGGTGATGTAGCGAAAGACGTTTAATGGGCTGAAATAGCGTTGCAGCACGTGGTAGAGGAGGTAGTAAAGCATATCAGTGGCGTACCTCGTGATGTGAAACCTCGCCGGGAGCCGCATATCGGGCCAGCAAGGCTTCCACGATGCGTTCCATCTTCACGCCGCGCGAGCCTTTCACGAGTAGGACATCGCCTTTCGCAAAGAGCTCCTCCAAAAACTTCGCCGCTTCGTCGGACGAAGGAAAGAATCTCGTGTGCGCTCGCGGCATGCCAGCAGAGACCGCGCCTTCCACGATTTGTTCCGCATTTCCTTCTACGCCAATCACCCAATCGACATTTCCCGTTTTCGCCGTGAAGATCCCCGCTTCGCGGTGCAACGCCGGCGAAGCCACGCCCAACTCTCGCATTTCGCCCGCCGCCAAAATTCGACGGCGAAAATTCGGCGTCGCCGCCAGCACGGACACCATGGCGTGCAGCGCGGCGGGGCTGGAGTTGTAGCTATCGTTGATCAAAGCCGCCCCATTCGAAAATCGCAGTAGCTCCCCTCGCATCGAGGGCACGCGCAGCGTTCGAAATACACTTTGCGCCTCCGCGGCCCCGATGTTCCAAACGCTCGCAGCTGCAAGCGCGGCAAGCGCGTTGTAGATCGCGTGACGGCCCGGCACGGGAAGCTCCAGGCGCACGCGGCCTTCGGGGCTTACATAGTCGAATGCGGAGCCCAGCGCGCCCCGGTCTTCGATCGCCGTGGCCGAAAAAAAAGCCGGCGCATCGATTCCATACGTGACCACACGGCCCGGAGCAAAAGCACCGAACGCCGCGACACGCGGGTCATCTGCGTTTAGCACTGCGGTCGACTCCCTGCCATTCAGCCCCTCGATCAGCTCGCGTTTCGCCAGCGCAATCTCATCGACCGACGCAAAAAATTCCAGGTGCGCTGGGGCAACACGCGTCACCACGCCTACATCAGGGTAAGCAATCGCCGCGAGCCGGGCCAACTCCCCGCGCCGCGACATGCCCATCTCGAGCACTGCCGCTTGATGCGTTTCGTCCAAACGAAACAGCGTCAGCGGCAATCCGTACTCGTTATTGAAATTGCCTTCTGATTTCAGGACCCGTAGCTTCGAGCCCAGCAGCACCGCCAGGATCTCTTTCGTTGTGGTCTTGCCCACGGAGCCTGTGACGCCGGCAATTTTCCCCCCCCAGGCTTCGCGCACCGCGCGGGCGAGCTGTTTGAGCGCTTCGAAAGTGTCCGCCACGACGATGCAGCGATTCCGGACGCCCTCGCCGTAGCGGCTGGCTTGCGATTGCGCCACCACCGCCGCGAGTGCTCCGCGCTGGAAAGTGCTCTCCACGTAATCGTGTCCATCGTGACGCGGTCCGTGGATGGCAAAGAACAGTTCTCCTGTACGTACCGTGCGAGAATCAATCGAGACGCCGGCCACCCAGGCCATGGGGTCGAGTCCCGGCCCCGGCTTAACAGCCAGAGCGTCAACCACTTGTGCAATCGTCCACCGCATAAATGCCTCAAGGGGTTTGCTTTACGCAGGTACCCCGCATATCGGTTCGTTTTCACCGTGTTTTGAGGGCTCCTCCTTTCGCGAGTAAACAGCCGGCTCGCGCGCCCTCGCCACGCCTTCTTGACAAGCGCGCTACGTGCCAAACTCTGTGCCTTTTTTTGGCTCCGCGGAACCAAATTCGGCGTGCGTCTCGCCATAACCCCGTTCGCGAAGAGCCCGGCTGGCCCTATTGCGATCGTCAAATTCCAGCGTTCGGTCCGCGAGAATTTGATAATTCTCATGGCCCTTCCCTGCAAGCAGAACGATGTCTCCCGCGCGCGCTTCGTCTATCGCAACTCCAATCGCTTTTTCGCGATCCGGTTCGATCAGATATTTTCCGGCTGTTTTCTGCAGTCCTACAATGATGTCGCTGATAATTTTCAGCGGATCCTCAGTCCTCGGATTGTCGCTCGAAAGAATGGTCAAATCGCTCAGCCGGCCGGTTACTTCCCCCATGACGGGCCGCTTGGTCCGGTCCTTTCCGCCGCCGCATCCGAAGAGCGTTATGATTCGCCCTTTGGGATTCAATTCTCTAGCAGTTCGAATCAGATTCTCGAGTGCGTCGTCTGTGTGCGCGTAGTCGACCACCACAAAAAACGGCTGGCCCAGATCAATGCGCTGAAAGCGCCCGGAAACGCTTTCAAGGCTCTGAATCCCGGCTTCGATAATTTCCGTGGAAAGCCCCAGGGCCTGCGCAACGCCGATCGCTGCGAGTATGTTGTAGACATTAATACGGCCTACCAGCAGCGAAGCGACCTGCACTTTTCCGCTGGGCGTTTGCGCCGTGAACGCCAGGCCGTTGAAGGTCAACTGAAATTTTTTCGTGGTAAGGTCCGCATCGGACTCGAGACCATAGGTCACGGTTTTCTTGGCGAGTCCGCTCAGCCGCTTGCCATACTCGTCATCGGTGTTAATCACAGCGACTTCCGGTACACCCGCTCCTGTGCCTTCGAACAACCTCTTCTTCGCCGCGAAATAATCCTCGAAGGTCTTGTGATAATCCATGTGCTCGCGCGTAAGATTTGTAAACACTGCCGCCGCGAAATGGCAACCCCACAGGCGGTCCAATGCGAGCGAGTGCGAGCTTGCCTCAAGCACTGCAAAGCGTCCGCCTGCGTCCCGAATCTCCGCAAGAAATCCTTGCAGGTCAACCGATTCCGGAGTGGTATTTGGGGCGGCATAGTCGCCGAGCGGCGTGTGATAGGCAATCGTCCCGAACAGGCCCGTTTTGGCGCCGGAGGCTTTGATGATGGCATCGACGAGCGAAGTGGTCGTAGTTTTCCCGTTTGTTCCGGTCACGGCCACCAACTGCAACGCCTTCCCGGGATGCCCAAAAAAGTTTGCGGCGGTAACTGCGAGCGCTTTTCGAGCATCGCCCACCTGAACCCACACCACGCTCGAGGGAATCGCGGCTGGAGCAGTCTCCTCGCTGACGATGGCCATTGCGCCGCGCGAAACAGCGTCGCGAATGAAGGTGTTCCCGTCAGCCTTCGCACCATGCAGCGCGAAAAAGAGCGCGCGCGGCTGCACTTTGCGGGAGTCGCACGCGACCTGCCGGATTTCCAGATTCTCCATGGGCGCAGGAAGGCTAGTTTCGGTGCCCTCCAGCAAATCGCGCAGTTTCATGCTCCGCGTGGAAACGCGCGACAATGATGAATCTTCGCGGCGTTCATCGGCGTGGTTCGTTCTCGGGTTGCGTTTTTCGTCTTCGATATGGCTCAATCCAGTTCTCATCCTAATTCCTGTGCCCGGGACGAGGCTTCGAATTCTTCTCGGGTGGTGTCCCGAACTGCACGGTGATTTTCGCGCCACGCCGTACTTTGGCTCCCGCCGGGGGCGACTGATTCAATGCAAGATTGCTGCCAACCAGCACCGGATCAAGACCAAGCTTCAGGGAAATATCTGCCACCTCGCGCATAGTCTTCCCGCTGAAATCAGGGATTTCGACTTCGCCGCCCTGATCGACGGCCACCGTCAATGGTTGCTTTCGCAGAGCGGAGGGCCCTTGCCCTATTGGCTTCATCGTTTGCAATGCTAGCGGCGGCGAATCGGGCTGCCCGGAAAAATCCACGGTCGAGAAGTCCTCAAGCGCGCTCGCATCTTCACTCGCGTGCTTCTCATAAGCGGCTTGGATCAGCTTGGGATTCAGAGGTACATCGCGTGGCACATCGAGATACGTCAGAACCTCTTCGGCAATGCGTTTAAACACCGGGGCGGCCACCTCTCCGCCTTCGTGTTGCCCGACGGGAGAATCCAGTGATACGAGAATGGCGACTGCCGGATTGTTAATCGGCGCAAATCCCGTGAAGGATGCAATGAAATGTGTTCGCGAGTAGCGTCCCGTTGAGGGATCGATCTTCTGCGCGGAGCCCGTCTTCCCCGCCGAAGTCCAGCCGTCCAGATGGGCCTTCGTGCCCGTGCCTTCCAGCACCACACCCTCCATAAGGCGGCGCAAGGTCGCGGCGGTTTCTGGACGAATGACGCGCTTCGGTTCGACTGGCGCCAGCACGCCGTCCTCTGGCAACTCGCGGCCAGCGCGCTGCAATTCCTGCACGACATGAGGTTTGTAAAGGAAGCCGCCATTTGCGATCGCCGATACCGCTGCTACGAGTTGTATGGGAGTAACCCCAATCTCCTGCCCCATCGAGATCGATCCGATGGAGAATGAACCCCAATTTTCGAGAGGTCTGAGCAAACCCCTGCTTTCTCCCGGCAGGTCGACACCAGTGGGAGTGCCAAAACCAAACGCGCGGATGTAGTCGTAGAACCGCGGTGCTTGCAGCCGCAGCGCGATTTTGATCGCGCCCACATCGCTGGATTGCGCAAGGATTTGCGAGACGCTTAACAAGCCGAACCGTTTATGGTCGTGAATCCGATGTCCCGCTACGAGCACACTGCCATTCTCGCAATCGAAGACTTCGTTGGGCCGCGTGATCCCCTCGTTGAAAGCCGCTGCAAGCGTAATTAGTTTGAACGTCGAGCCCGGCTCATACAGAGCGCTGACAGCTCGATCCATTCGTGCTTCCGCTCTTGCATCACTGGCCCTGTTCGGATTGAACGTCGGCCAATTTGCTAGGGCAAGGATCTCGCCGGTGTTTGGGTTCATCACTACGGCGGTCCCAGCGATAGCGTGTGTCTGCGCGATCGCCTGGTCCAACTCTCGCTCGGCGAGGTACTGAATTTTCTCATCGAGCGTCAGCAGAACGTCCGCGCCGGCCTCCAACTTGGCCTGGCTGCCGTCGAACCAGCGTTTCCGAGCGTCCTCCATGACCACGATTTTTCCACTCTCACCACGAATCTCGTTGTCCAGCTCGTACTCGATGCCGCCTAGTCCTTTCTCATCCAAATCGACAAAGCCCAGCACATGCGCCGCAAGGTCGCGCTTCGGATAGAAGCGTTGGTTTTCCTTTTGGAGGTAAATGCCCTTCAGGTTAAGGGCGGTAATCGCTTCCGCTTTTTCGGGCGGCAGCTTTCTCGCTATCCACACAAAAGAATGCGAAGATTCGAAGCGTGCTTCGAGCTCCTCCTGGGGCTTCCCCACCACTCCGGAAAGCAGCCGCGCGGCAAGATGTTCGTCAACAATCTCGGAAGGGACCCCGAACGCGGAGTCCACGGGAATACTCATCGCCAGTGGTTTTCGATTCCTGTCGTAAATGGTGCCGCGCTTGGGGGTTATCTCGATGGTTCGCTGCTGCTGACGCTGAGCGCGCGCCAGAAACTCGCCATGCCGGAATAGTTGCAAGTAGGAGAGCCGTCCAAAGACCGCAGCCATCCAAAATAGAGCCACGCCGGCAAGAATGAACAAGCGGACATGGGCGCGGTCTTGTTGCATGGCAGGTTCAGGTCGGCAAACGCTCCGTTTGGATGCTCAAACAAATCTGAAATGATTCTGTGAGGAACGGAACGTCCGCCGGCGGATTCACGGCGTGCGATTCGGACGCACATACCGCGCGGCGGCCACTTCCGCACCGTCCGGCGCCTCGTACTCGTGGACCTGCGTCGGCAAGGGCTCCGTCAGGCCAAGCCTGCGGCGGGCGATCGTGTCGATGCGCATGGGGTTGCGCAGCCCGGCAATTTCCAGCCTCAGTTCCGAATTCAACGCCGCAGCCTTCATGTGCTGGGCTTTCAGATCTTCGAGCTGAAAGCTCAAATCGATGCAGCGGAAGTGCTGGAAAATGTACAACATGAAAAATGCCGCGATCATGCTCCCTATCGCGACGGCGCGCCATAGGGTCCGCAACTTCGCCGGCTCCACGTTGCGCACCAGTCTCGAGTTATCGATTCGTTTGACGGTGTGAAATTCCGCCGCCCCTGCTTTCCTTCTCTTTCGCGTCATGACTACACTCTTTCTGCACACCGCAGTTTCGCGCTTCGCGAACGCGGGTTGGCCGCCTTCTCTTCTTCGGTCGGCTGGATCACGTGCCGGGTGAGCACATGGAGCGTTCCCAAACGTTCCGCCTCTTGAAACGCGTGCTTCACCATGCGGTCTTCGCGCGAGTGGTAACTCAATACCACCCAGCGCCCGCCGGAATTCAATGCAGCAGGGGTCCGTGTTAGAAACTGCCCGAGTTCCTCCATCTCTCGATTCACCGCTATCCGCAGCGCCAGAAACGTTTTTGTTGCGGGATGCAGTCTCTGCCTTCCCCAGTGCTTACGGGCCCCTGCCACAACCGTTGCCAG
>DATLVZ010000081.1:0-12998 GCA_035576885.1 Candidatus Acidiferrum sp.
TTTTGTGAAGTGGAATTAGAGGGGTTGGACGTTCGAGGCCTGCAGACCCTTGGGGCCCTTGGTCACTTCGAATTCAACCGCTTGGCCATCGTTCAACGACTTGTAGCCATCAGCCACGATCGCGGAGAAATGGACGAAAACGTCCTCACCGCTCTGGCGCTGGATGAAACCGAAGCCCTTGCTGGCATTAAACCACTTCACTGTTCCTTGTTCTTTACTCACTGCTGTACTCTTTTCTGTCGGTTGGGTTGCAACCGAGCATAACTAAATTGAGCTATTTGGTGCCTCGAAATCCGAACCCCTCTTAAGAGTTACGGCCGTCTTCAGACGCAAAAAAAAGGCCGCAAGTTTGACCTTGCGACCGCTTTACACATCCAAAGGCGATACAAGAGCAACAAACGCATAAATAGAATACTACAGTCCGGGCACGTTGCAAAGAGAAATTTTAACGATTTTTTCCCAGTGCAGTGGGAGAAGCAACTATGCGGACCTGCGGGTCAGTCCGGCAAAGTGGCTTCGCTGGTGATGGTGAAATGCGCCGCAACTCCGGCGACCTTGGGCAAGCCGGCAGGCGGGACGGGCTGTCCACCGCCGATCCAAGCGTCGACATCGCCGGGGACGATGCGGCGCTTGCCGGATTCGTCGACGATGCTCAGGTCGCGATCACGAAGAACAAATTTCACGTTCTTTTTTTCGCCACGTTCGAGATGAATGTGCACGAAACCCTGCAAAGCGCGCAGCGGTGCGCCACTGAGGCTGGGGTGCGTCAGATAGAGTTGCACGACTTCGTCACCGGCAACGGAACCGGTGTTCTTTACATCGACGGAAAGTGTGACGGCCTCTTTGGCGGAAATCTTTGGGTGATCGACGCGCGGCTGATCGTAGGCAAAGAACGTGTAGCTCAGGCCGAAACCGAAAGGATAGAGCGGTGCGCCGTCGAAATAGCGGTAGGTACGATGGACCATGGAATAGTCTTCGAAGGGCGGAAGCTGATCGACGGATTTGTAGAATGTAATAGGCAAGCGGCCGGAGGGGCTGAAATCTCCCGCGAGCGCTTCTGCGACTGCCGTTCCGCCTTGCCCGCCGGGATACCACGCTTCGAGAATCGCGGGAATATTGGCAGATGCATCGGCCCAATTGACGGCGAGAGCGCTGCCATTCGTGAGGATGAGAATAGTGGGCTTGCCCACGGACGCGATGCGTTCGAGAAGTTGTTCTTGTGGAGCGGGCAAGTCGATACGTGTGCGGTCGCCGCTCGAAAAGCCTTCGGCATTCACTTTCATCTCTTCGCCCTCGATGCGGGGGGAGAGACCCATCACGGCAATGACCAGGTCGGCGTTGCGCGCTGCGTCGATCGCTTGCGAATCTTCGCCGCCGGGCAGGCTCCAGATGAGGCGCGCTTCGGAGATGCGGACGTTCTGAAAGTATTCGATCTTCAGGGAATAGGGACGCCCCTGTTCGAGATGGAGTTTCTTGGTTTCGGTATTGGCGGGGCGATGGAGCGTCCAGTCTTCAACGAGCGGGGCTCCATCGAGCGAAGCGCGAAAACCGTCTTCGCCGGTAAAGCCGAGCAAGTAGTCGCCAGATTCGGGCGGCACGAGCACGCCGGTCCAGCGGACCGAATATTTGTTCGGCAGTTGCGGCGAGACGCCAGAATCGCTCCAACTGAAATCGACGGCTGCATCGACGCGGCTCATCACGGGAGAGCCTTCAAGCGTCATGTTGGAGAAATAGTCCGCTTTCAGTCCATGCTCATTGCACGATGCGTCGGTGCAGAGCGCGTCGGTGGGAATGGATTTGGTGACCGGGCCGACGAGGCCAGTGCCTTGGACGAAAATAACCTTGGATTGTGGGAACCGATTGCGAATTCCGGCGAGTACCGTGACCGGATTTGAAGGCGTGCCGCTGTAGTTCCCTTCCAATGCGTCGAGGCTGTCGGCGTCGGGGCCGATGACGGCGATAGTCGTGGGTGCGTGCTTCAAGGGAAGAAAATCGTTTTTATTCTTGAGCAACACGAGCGATTCGCGCGCAACGCGAAGCGCGAGCTGCCGGTGCACTTCCGTGTCGTTGTCGGCGGCGGTGATCCGGGAATACGGAATTGACGACGGCGGATCGAACAGGCCGAGCCGCATTCGCGCAAAAAACAAACGGCGCAATGCGCGGTCGAGGTCCGCTTCCGAAAGCAGGCCGTTCTGTACGGCGCGCAAAATCCCCTGGGGATCCGCATTCATATTGTTGCGAGAGTCGCCGCAAATGAGGTCCATGCCAGCTTTGAAGACGGCTGCGGCTGCGGCTTCAGGAGTCGGCGCGAAGTGGTGGCCTTTATAGACGTCAGCCACCGCGCCGCAATCGGACACTACGTAGCCTTCGAAACCCCAGTCCTTGCGGAGATGTTCGCCGAGCAACACGGAATTTGCGCAGGCGGGCTCACCGTTCAGGCGGTTGTAAGCGCACATGATGGATCCGGCTTTGCCTTTGATGATCGCCGCGCGAAACGCGGGCAGATACGTTTCCTCCATGTCGTGGCGAGTAGCCTCGACGTTTACGCTATGCCGCGTGGATTCCGGGCCGCTGTGAACCGCAAAGTGTTTCGGCGTCGCGATCGTCTTGAAATAGTTCGGATCGTTGCCTTGCAGGCCGGTGATAAACGCGACGCCGAGACGGGCGGTGAGGAACGGATCTTCGCCATAAGTCTCCTGGCCTCGCCCCCAGCGAGGATCGCGAAAGATGTTGATGTTCGGGGACCAGACGGTGAGGCCGCGATACCAATCCGTCGAGCCGTCGGGATGTACTGTAGCGGAGTACTTCGCGCGAAATTCCGTGCTTATGAAGCCGGCGGCCTCGTGCATCAAAGGTTCATCGAAGGTGGCGGCCATGCCGATGGCCTGGGGAAACACCGTGGCGATTCCGGCGCGAGCAACGCCGTGAAGCCCTTCGTTCCACCAGTTGTACTCCGGAACACGCAGGCGGGGAATGGAAGGAGCGGTGTGGCCGAGTTGAGCAATTTTTTCCTCGAGCGTCATCCGGGAAATCAAGTCGGCGGCGCGCTGTTCGATGGGAAGCCGGGGATTGAGATAGGGCTCGTCCCCGGGCGCTTGTTGCGCACGAAGGGCATGAGGGATAGCGGCACGGAGGAATAGAAGGGCGAGGAGTATCGTCTTCTTGTTTTTCACGTTTCGTCCACCCGCTAAGAAATTGCAGTTCGCGTCACTTCGTGCCGAATCCTCAAACAATAATGATTCGGTGGCACACTACCATCACGGCGCGGCGCATGTAAACGGGAATGGGGCGTGCTCACGAGCTTTCTCTTCGCCGCTGCGATTTATGTTTCCGTCTGAAAATCTCGTTCGGCGGGCGGTAGGGCAAAAGCAGGGCTACCAGCTCGCGGCGAACCCAGGAAGCCACGGATCCTTGACGGTAGACGGCCCAAGCAAGCATGGCACCGCCGTTGACGTGCTGAATGAGGCGGGCAAGCTGGGCTGTGTCGCAGGGGCGAAGTTCGCGGGCAGTGACGGCGCCATCGAGGAGTTTTTTGGTTTCGTCGCGAATAATGCAGAACTGATCGAGAGTGATAGCGTGAAAGTCCGGGTCGGTTAGATCGTTTTGCAGCCAAGCAAGCCCGTTGGCCATGGCTTCCGGCGTGGGGGCGAAGGCTGTGCATTCCGCGTACAGCTCGATGAGCGCTTTGAGCGGCGATTCGTGGCGGCCACGTACAGCGGCGAACTGCTGCGGAACGCTGCCCGGCGCGGTGCGGCACATGGCCAGCAGCAGGCCGCGTTTGGTGCCGAAGCGCTGAATGAGGGTCGCGGGAACGACGCCGGCTTCTTTGGCGACGTCGGCAAGGGTGAGCTGCGTGGGGCTGCGGCGCTGCATGACGCGGGCGGTGGCGGCGAGGAGCTCTTCGTCAGAGGTTTCTCGAGGGCGAGGTGACATTTTTATGAGCTTTCGTTCTCCGTCGTCGTGACAGTCGAGAAAGGCAGGATAACTGAACGGGCGTTTATTTTCCACTTGACATTAGTAAATGACTGTTTACAATCGCCGCACTTGGTGAGAGGAGGCGACTCATGGATTCCGGGACTTCTTACCGATCGCCCGATTTGAAGGGACGCGTGGCTCTAGTGGCAGGAGCGACGCGCGGCGTGGGCCGCGGAACGGCGCTGGCTTTGGGCGAGGCGGGCGCGACGGTGTATTGCACGGGGAGGAGCACGCGGGCGAACCGGCTGCCCAAGAGGCGTTCGAGGAAAGCATCACCGTTTGATCATGCGCGACGGCCGGAGACCATCGAAGAAACGGCGGAGATAGTGACCGCGCGAGGAGGACAGGGTCTCGCGTGCGTGCTGGATCACACGGACGCGAAGAAAGTGGAAAAGCTGATTGCGCGCATCCGCAAAGAGCAAGGCAAGCTGCACATCGTGGTGAACGATATCTCGGAGATTATTCCGCAGGATTTTGGAAAGACGTTTTGGAGTCTCAATCTGCAGAATGGGTTTGCGAACCTGCGGAACGTACTGCACACACACATTTTGACAAGCCACTTCGCGGCCCCGCTGCTGATCGAAAGCGCGCAAAAATCGGGTCCCACAGGACTGATTGTCGAAATCGGTGACGGGGATTCCTATACGTATCGCGGGCACCTTTTCTTTGACTTGATCAAGACCACTGTGATCCGTCTGGCGTTTGCGATGGCCTACGAGTTGCGAAGGAAGAACGTGGCCGCGGTGGCTCTGACGCCTGGATTCTTGCGCTCGGAAGCCATGCTGGAGCATTTCGGAGTGACGGAGGCGAACTGGCGGGACGCGGTGAAGAAAGATGCGAACTACGCGGAATCCGAAACGCCGCTGTACGCCGGGCGGGCCATCGCGGCGCTGGCGGCGGACGCGAATTTG
The DNA here is from genome assembly GCA_035576885.1 of Candidatus Acidiferrum sp. Taxonomy (GTDB): domain Bacteria; phylum Acidobacteriota; class Terriglobia; order Acidiferrales; family UBA7541; genus Acidiferrum. The sequence goes on from DATLVZ010000081.1 coordinate 4,887, forward strand.
ATGAAGAAGTCGGGCCGGGTGTTTAGTTCGTGGGGGCTTTCCGAGGAGTACGGATTTTGCGATGCGGATGGGAGGCGGCCGCATTGGGGCCGGCATTTCACGGAAAAGTACGGCGACGCGATGAATCCGTGTGACCAGGGGTTTTACAAGTACTGGTTTGGTGGAGCGCTCGAGACGGTCTTTCCGGACTGGCCGTAGGCGCCGATTCTATCAGGCGCGAAATTCCCGGCACGCTAGAAGACGGATCGGGAGGGCAGCGGGCCTGTAATGAGTAGGTCAACCCTCCCTGGCGGAAAGCGTTGACCTGGACTGTAACAGCTACTTACCATAAGAGGATGCGCTCCAAGCTCCAGACAGTGCTATACGCGGCTCTCTTGGCCGCGCCTTATATGGCCGCCGTTGCTTGCGAGGACGCCGCGAAACATGGCGTGCAGGCGCGTGTTCCGGCGCTGTCTCCGGCCCATGCTGCGGCAGCGCAAGTTTCCGCCAATGTGGGTGAACTCCCCATGCGAAAACTGACGCCCCAGTGGCTCGCCGCGATGGCACTGCGAGTTCCTACGCCCAAGGACTACCTGATCGCGCAGGTGGAGGCGAAATTTGCATCTGGGGAGCAGAACTACAAAGCCGGACATCTGGAAGCCGCGCGGCACGATTTTGACGAGGCCGTCGACTGGATGCTCGAGAGCGGTTACGACCCAAACAGTGATCCGAAGCTGAGTGAATTATTCCGCCGCGTTATCGATACTGTTTACGGCTACGAATTGCAGGCATTCCGGGAAGGGGACGGCTTTCAGGAAGCGCCGGCGGTGCCTGCGGCGATCGATGAAGTGGCGGAGATGACCTTCCCGGTCGATCCGCGACTAAAAGAGCGAGCCGAGGAAGCGGCCAAGCACATTTCGCACGACCTGCCACTCACGGTAAACGACGAAGTGTTGTCCTTCCTCAACTTTTTCCAGACGCCGCGGGGGCGCGCCATTGTGGAGACCGGGCTGCGGCGTTCGGGGCGTTATCGCGAAATGATTTCGCGCGTTCTGCACGAAGAAGGAGTACCGCAGGACTTGATTTATCTGGCGCAAGCAGAGAGCGCGTTCCAGCCGCTTGCGCTGTCGAGGGCCGGCGCGCGGGGAATCTGGCAGTTCGTTGCGTATCGCGGGATGGAATACGGTTTGAGGCATACCTGGTGGCTCGACGAACGGCAGGATCCGGAAAAGGCCACGCGCGCGGCCGCGCAGCATCTGCGCGATCTGTATGGGCAATTCGGAGATTGGTATCTCGCCATGGCCGCGTATAACTGCGGTCCGGGGAATGTGCAGAAGGGCATCGAGCGCACGGGATACGCCGATTTCTGGGAGCTTTACAAACGCAACGTCCTGCCGCGCGAAACAAGAAATTATGTGCCCATTATTCTGGCGCTCACGCTCATCGCCAAGGACGCCGCCCACTACGGCATACAGACCGATCCAGAGCAGCCTGTGCCGACGGATGTCGTAAAGCCCGGCCGTGCCATCGATCTCCGGCTGGTGGCCGAAACCATCGACGTGGACGTCGAGACGCTGCGCAGCTTGAATCCCGCTCTGTTGCGTCTCGCGACGCCGGACGATCCTTCGTTTGAGCTGCATCTACCCGCGGGCACGGCGGAAAAATTTTCCGCGGAGATTGCGGACATTCCTCCGGACAAGTGGGTGAGCTGGCGGCGGCACCGCATCGAAACCGGCGAGACGCTCACTTCCATCGCGAAAAAATATCACGTGACTCCTGTGGCGATCGCCGAAGCGAACAATATTGACCGCCATGGAGCGCTCGACGTCGGAGAAAAGCTGATTATTCCCGCCGCACCGCCCAAGGAATCCAAGAGCCGCCTGGTGCGCTATCGCGTGCGCAAAGGCGACACGCTCGGCGGTATCGCGGATCGCTTCAGCGTGCCGACCGAATCGGTGCGCAAGTGGAATCACATGAGGACCAACCACGTGAGCCGTGGCATGGTGTTGCGCATCTACACGGTCGGAGGTGCGCCGGAAATCCTTCCCGCACGCAGCCGCTCAAAATCGAGCTCGCGCCCCCGAGCTTCCTTGCCGGCCACACCGGCAGGCCAAACGTCCGCCGCAATTCATAATTAAGTCTTTCATTAACAATATGTTAGAGATTTTACGGGCCGGCCCAGTCGCTCGACCGCGACCGGTGGGACCGTCGTTTTGCTTCAGATGACCCGATTTTTCGCGCACAAGCTGCAGAGTGCTTGACAACTTTGCAGGAGTACGATAACAACGGCGCTGCGACGGAGGGGGTTTGGCGACTCCGGCTGATGCAGCGTTCCACACGGGCCTTAGGCCCGTGGATTGCCCCTCGGGAGGATAGTATGGATATCGAGAAGGACAACTTCGAAGACGACAACGAGCTGTCACGGCTGGAAGAAGAGGACGAGCTGGGCGGCGGTGGGGAGATCGTGGAGGCCGAGGAGGAGGAGATCCTCATTACGGAAGAAGAGCCCGTAGCAGCAGCGCCATCGGCGAAACCGGCCTCCAAGCCCGCGGCTAAGCCTGCCAAAAGGGCGGCTCCCAAAAAGAAGGCTCCCAAAAAGAAGGCGAAGCCGAAGGCCAAGAAGGCCAAGAAAGCCAAGGCCAAGCCAAAAGCGAAAAAGAAGGCGAAGAAAACCCCCAAAAAGAAGAAGCGGCGTTAGAACCTGGCGCTGAGAGCGGATTCTGCGGAAAGGCAAAAGCTTGGGTCCTCGCCCAGGCCTTTTCCTTTTGAAAACGGCTCAAGTCCAGTTTGGCACTCGGGGCGGCCGAGGACGCTTCCATTTATGCACGACAAGCCTCTCGAATCGGGAATATTCTGAATTCACGAAGAGGTAGCTTGCCGGAAGTGATAAGTCTCGCTAGCATAGCGCCGGATGTTACGTGCGCTGGAACAGATACGGCGTATGCGCGGGGGCGCACAGTCTCACCTGATGCGCTGCTCGGACGGAAACTATTATGTCGTCAAGTTCCAAAATAACCCGCAGCACCGCCGAATCCTGGTCAACGAACTGCTAGGAACCAAGCTGGCGGCGCGGATGGGGCTGCCGACGGCGCCGGTGGCCATTGTGGAAGTGTCCGAGGAGTTGATCCGCCTAACGCCCGAGCTGGCCATGGAGATGCCACGCCAGAGGGTTCCCTGCCAGGCGGGCCTGCAGTTTGGCTCGCGCTATCCGGGAGACCCGCGGCGGCTTGCGTTGCACGATTTTCTGCCTGACGAACAGCTTCGCCAAGTCGCGAACCTCCACGATTTTGCGGGCATGTTGGTCTTTGACAAATGGACCTGCAATACGAACGGCCGCCAGACGCTCTTTTTTCAAGCGCCGCTTCGAAGCGCGCCCCAGGCCACGGATTCTGCGACAGGAGATGCGCCGGAAATGCCGTACAGCACGCTGATGATCGACCAGGGCTTTTGCTTCAATGCGGGAGAATGGAATTTCCCCGACGCGCCGCTGCGCGGGCTGTATGCGCGAAACCGGGTGTACGAAGGCGTGACCGGAATGGGGTCCTTCGCGCCCTGGCTAGAGCGACTCGAAAAGCAGATGACCGAGCGTGGTCTCGACGAAATCACCAGGCAAATTCCTCCGGCTTGGTATGAAGACGACTACGACGCACTTTTGCGCCTGTCCGAACAACTCTTGCGGCGCCGCTCACGAGTTCCGGAGTTCATTCTGGACGCTAAAAAATCCAATCGCCAGCCATTTCCCAACTGGACGTGAACTATGACAGAAAATGCTTCCGACGCTGTGCAAGCGGAAAGAAACTGCGCTTACCGCATCCTGCGCTACACGCCCAACCTGGTGCGCGACGAGTGGGTGAACATCGGAGTGCTGGTGTTCGATCCAACGTCTGGCGAACGCCGCCTGCGTCTCATCGATGAAGACGGGGAGTATGCGCGGGTGCGCCGGCTCCACCCTCAGGCCGACGAGAGGTTGCTCCGCGCCCTTCGTGATGATTTGGAAAACCGCTTCGAGTTAGCGCGCGGTTCTCAGGGCCATGGCTCAAGCAGCGGCCGCTCCAACGGGAACGCGCTGCAGGAACTCCTGCGCAAATGGGACGACACCCTAGCCAACGTGCTGCAACTCGCTCCCCAGAAAGGAGTGATTGCCAGCGACCTGGATGCCGAACTGGAACGCCTCTATACGGATCACGTCGCGGTCGCGCGCGGAGCTGGCCGGGTCGGAGTTCCCGAAAGCCGAGGGGCCATCCGGTCTTACTGTACGCAAGTCTTCAAACAGGCGCGCATCTGGAATCGCATCGAAAGAGGCGTTCACGCGGAGGAGTTTACCTTTCCCGGCGATCCCATGCGCCTCGACTTCGCTTACCGGCGCAACGGCACTCGCGGTTTCGTCCAGACGCTGTCGGTGACTCGTGCTCCCGCCGAGGCCAAAGTCCTGGCGTACACGGCCGAGAAAATTCAGGCCAAGGCCAGCTTTGCCAGCGAATTCACCGCCGTCACGGACATCCGCTTGAACGAGGAAGACCTCCGGCACCGCTTTGTTCGAGATACGCTTCGCGAAGTGGGAATTGAGCCCATTCCGGTGGATGGCTTTGCCGTTTGGGTGGCCAAGCTCAAACCCATGATTCAGTAGGCGATGGAGCCTGCATGGGTTACCGATCGTCGACGGCAAGAACGAGCAGCGTGGCGTCATCATGCCAGTGGCCGCCGCTGAATGCCCCTGCCACAGCGAGAATCTTCTCCTGCAAAGCAGCAGCTGCCGCAAGTCGGTTTTCCTGAAGCAAATGGAGCAAACGCGCTTCTCCAAATTCCTCACCCGAGGCGTCGCAAGCTTCTGTCACGCCGTCCGTGAACAGGATGACGCGATCGCCAGGCGCAAGATGCGCGGCGCCGGTTGCAAATGTCTGATGCGGAAAAACGCCCAGCACCCCTCCACCCGTTTCCAGCCGCTCGTGCGATCCGTTGCGGTGCAAGAGAATGGGCGCATTGTGCCCCGCATTCGTATACCGCAGAAGCCGCGTGGGGCCGTCCAGTTGCGCGTAAAAAAAAGTGATGAAGCGGTCGTTGCCGGTGTTGTGGCAAACAAGCGAATTCAACCGCGAGCACAAGCCATCAGGAAGCAGCATGGAGGACGCGAGCCCCTGAACAGCGGCCTGCAGGTTGGACATCAACAAAGCCGCTGGCAAACCCTTCCCCGCTACATCGGCAATACATAGTCCCAGCGTCTCTTCGTCAAACGCCAGGACGTCATAATAGTCTCCGCCAATACTCTGAGCCGGCTGCCACGCTCCCGCAATCTGGTATCCCGCAAGCTGCGGAATGCATCCAGGCAGAAGCCCCTGCTGAATGGACCGCGCCTCCGCGACTTCCCGTTCCTGCTGGTGAAACTGCAACGCGATTTCTTTATGGTCCTGATCCACCTGGGCCGCGCGGCGGCGAGACGCCCTTCGCTCACGCCCCAGGGCGATCTGTTTTTGCAGAATTTCCAGAAGCCGCGCGTTGGCCCAGGGTTTTTCGACAAAATCGGCCACACCATATTGCATGGCCTCGACCGCCAGCCCCACCGTCGCCCAGCCTGTCATGACCACGATCGCCGGCGCGTCTTCGGTTTCTTTCAGGTGGCTGAGAAGGTCCAGCCCTTCGCGCCCCGAAGTAGTGTCCCGCGCGTAGTTCAAATCCATCAACAACAGATCAAACTCGCTTGCCGCCACGGCCCGCAGCAACTCTGCCGGCGATGACACTCCTTCGGTTTCGTAGCCCTGGTCTTTCAAGAGCAGGCGCAGGGCATTCAGCACATCGGGCTGATCGTCGGCAATGAGGATTCGAGGTGGAGTCGTAGCCATCTTAGCGGTAGTCACACAAGAGAAGGGGCAGGCACACTTCCACTCTCCATCTGATGTAAACCATGTGGTTTGGATACCTTCCCGAGCTTTCCGAGAGCAAGTAAGGACTCTTTGCGCCCAGTAGCGGGAATCGACGTCCCACAATCGAACACGTGTCCGAATCCAGGAAATCTGCCCTGCCCAGTGAGCTGCGACCATCCCCCAAAGTGACCGCGTCGCATGACGCTGTCCACCCGCCGGCGACTCCGGAAAGTCGTCGCTAGAGAACGGACTCCGACCAGTTCTCCAGAGTTTCCTTCACCTTGTGCAGAAACTGGTGTGCAACCGCGCCATCAACCACGCGGTGGTCGTAGCTCAGGGTGACGTAGCACATCGAGCGGATGGCAATCGAGTCGTTAATCACCACCGGTCGCTTCTCAATGGCCCCAAGACCGAGAATGGCCACATTTGGCTGGCTGATGACCGGCAGGCCAAACAACCCGCCGAAAACGCCTGGATTGGTGATTGAGAAGGTGCCTTCCTGCACCTCGTCCGGCTTAAGTTTCTTTGAGCGGGCGCGCTCTGCCAAATCGTTGAGCGTGCGCTGGATGCCGAGAAGATTTTTTTCGTCGGCGCCTTTCACCACCGGCACGATCAGTCCCCAATCGAGCGCTACGGCGATGCCGATGTTGATCTCCTTGTGCAGTACCACGTTCGTGCCGTCGAGCGACGCGTTCACCGTCGGGAAGGCTCGCAGCCCCGCCACCGCCGCCTTCACGAAAAACGGCATGTACGTCAGCTTGGTCTCATAGCGCTGCTCGAACTCTTCCTTGGACTTGGCGCGCAACGAAGCCACCTTGGTCATGTCGATTTCGTCGACGGAATAGACGTGCGGAGACACGCGCTTAGAAGCGAGCATGTGCTCCGCGATGCGCTGCCGCATGTTGCTCATGGGCTCGACCGTGTAGTTGCCGAAATAAATCTTCTCCCGCGGAACCGCCGATTCGAACGTCACGTGGATCTGTCCGCCGGAAACACCCGGAGGCGCCGGTGCTGCGGACGGAGCGGGAGGTGGCGGTGGCGTGGAGCGCGCGGGGGCTGCCGCGGGAACGCTTGGCGGCGCCGCAGCGGGAACTCCGCCTGCCGCGATGACCGCCTCGATATCCTGTTTGCTGATGCGTCCGCCTGCACCGGTTCCTGGAACAGTTCCTAGATCGATACCGTGTTCCGCAGCCATGCGCCTAACGAGCGGCGAGCTGTGAATACGCTCTCCGGTAGTACGTGGCGGAGTGGCGGCAGGGGCCGGAGTAGAAGCTGCAGGTGCCGATGCGGCGGGTCTTGGCGCTGGCGCAGGAGGGGCCGCAACCGCCGCACGCGCGGGTGCGGGAGTTGGCGTGGCCGCTTTCGTCGGAACTGGAGCTTGTGCGGCTGATGTCGCACCAGCTCCGTCGATCACCGCGACGACTGTCTGAATAGGCACGGTCTGCCCTTCGTTGACTTTGATCTCCTTCAGCACGCCGGCCGAAGGCGACGGAATTTCCGCGTCCACCTTGTCCGTAGAAATCTCGAACAAAGGCTCGTCGCGCTCGACTTTATCGCCGGGCTTCTTGAGCCACTTGGTGATCGTCCCTTCAAAAATGCTTTCGCCCATCTGCGGCATCACTACGTCTGTGGCCATTTGCATTCTCCTGTCCGGATTCCATTCCGACGTAGGGGCGCCCCGGCCCGGTCGGGGTGCCTCTACACGCACGATCTAGTACCGTGCCAGTTCCTTAGCAGCGTCAAATATCTTCTTCGCATTCGGCAGAAAATACTCCTCGAGCGGCGGCGAATATGGCACGGGCGTATCCAGCGCAGTCACGCGCATCAATGGCCCATCCAGATCGCCGAAAGCCTTTTCGCAAAGTATCGCGGCAATTTCGCCCGCGATTCCTCCCGTTTTGGTGTCCTCGTGTACCACCAAACATTTGTTGGTTTTCTTCACGGACTGCAAAATCGTCTCTTCATCGAGCGGCAGCAGCGTCCGCAAATCGATCACTTCGGCTTCGATGCCTTCTTTCGCCAGCGCGTCCGCGGCTTCGAGCGACGTGTGCATCATCGCTGCGTAGGAAACAATCGTCAGGTGCTTGCCCTCGCGCCGCACGATGGCCTTGCCGATGGGCACGGTGTAATCCCCGCTCGGAACCTCTCCTTTGATGCGCCGGTAAAGAAATTTGTGCTCGAAAAAAAGCACTGGATTGTTGTCACGAACCGCGGCCTTCAGCAGTCCCTTGGCATCGTACGGCGTCGAAGGATAAATCACCTTCAGCCCCGGCGT
>DATLVZ010000082.1:0-61424 GCA_035576885.1 Candidatus Acidiferrum sp.
ACCACGGAAATAAGAAAAATTCCGATAGCGTAATCCCAGTAAAAAAGCTCAAAGCGGTAATTCTTCACTCCCTTGAATGTATTCGCCCAGGAGCCCCAGCAAATGGCCGTCGTAATCATCATCAGTAGGGCAATTTCCAGACTATGCGGCGTGAACATAAACTCCCCGCTCCTTAGCGGATGGATTCCAGTGGCACAGACTTCAGTCTGTGCTTTTGCGGAACTTACATTCAATAAAGTATTGCCGTGACACGTCCCTTGCCATAAGTCGCGCCAGTGTAATGCCGTCCGTGCTTATATGCACCGCGCATCGGGCTGTCAAGAAGAATCCCGCCATTTCGTCCGCCTTGGCGCGATGCGCGCCATGATTCGCATTTTTCTGTTTCGTAGCTGACTTCCTATATAATTCGCGCGGTTCCCCATGCCACCGCATGCAGCATAAACGTCGGAAACCGCAGGAGCGAACATGGCGAAGCAATCCTTCATTGCCGTGGTAGGCAGCGCCAACGTGGACCTCACTACGTTCAATGACGTATTCCCTCGGCCGGGAGAAACCATCTTTGGAAAAAAGTTCGACCTCGGCTTCGGCGGAAAAGGCGCCAATCAAGCCGTCGCCGCAAAACTCTGCGGCGCCTCCGTCGCCATGGTCGCAAAAGTTGGCAGCGACCTCTTCGGCCCGGCAACCATCAAAAATTTTCAGTCGCAAGGCATCGACGCCAGCCACGTGCGCATCGCCGAAGGAGTCTCTAGCGGCGTCGCTCCCATTTTTGTCGAGCCCGGCGGCCAAAACCGCATCATTGTCGTCAAAGGTGCGAACGATACGCTCTCCCCCGAAGACGTTGACGCCGCGGCCCCGCTCCTGCGCAAGGCAGACACCATCGTCATGCAATTCGAAATCCCGCTCAATACCGTCTATCACGCTGTTCGCTTCGCGGAATCGGAAGGCGTCCGCTGCATTGTAAATCCCGCGCCGGCGCAATCCGTGGACTTCAAGCAACTCGCCGGCGTCGATTATTTCATCCCCAATGAAACTGAAGCGGAAATCATCACCGGAATGCCCGTCCATTCGCTCGAGGAAGCCACCAAGTGCGCCAATTTCCTGCTCCGGCAGGGAATGAAGCGCGTTGTCCTCACGCTCGGCGAACGCGGTGCCCTTTTGGCTGGCCCTGAAGGTAGCGAACTTATTCCCGCTTTCAAAGTCGAGGCCGTAGACACCACCGGCGCCGGAGACGCTTTCATCGGCAGCTTCGCCGTGTTTCTCGGCGAGGGTCTTCCGGAAAAGGAAGCCCTCACGCGGGCAAATCTCTACGCCGCGTTATCCACCACCGGCGTGGGAACCCAGAAGTCCTTCGTAAATCGCGTCGATTTCGAACAGCAATGGCTGATTCACAGCACCCGCCTGTGAACCGCGCCATTCAAAGTGATAAGATTCTCTTGAGGATCAGACTTTCTTTTCGAATGAGTTTTCGATCATGTCCTTCGTAAACAAAGCACCCGGCAGCACCGAGCGCCTCGATAACCGCAATTTGGAAGCGCCTCTTTCCCCCGCGGATACCGCTCTCGCCCACTTGCGCGGCCGCGCGCTCCAAGCCAATCGCGGTGTTCCTCTCAATCTCGATTGGGTGGAAGCTGTTCGCGTCAACACCAGCGCCGTCCAACGCCGCGCCCAAACTCTCGTCGCGCGCCGCACCGTAAAAAAAGATTGGCAAGCCGCCTGGCTTCTCCGCGCCATCTCCTGCATGGATTTAACCACGCTCTCTGGTGATGACACCGACGAACGTGTGCGCCGCCTCTGCGCCAAAGCGCGCCAGCCAATCCAGCATGACCTCGTGAAAAAGCTCGGCATCGAATCGCTCGACATCAAAGTTGCCGCCCTCTGCGTCTACCATGTCTTCGTCGAAACCGCCCGTCGCGCACTCGAAGGCAGTGGCATTCGCGTAGCCGCCGTCTCGACTGGTTTCCCCGCCGGCCTTTCTCCGCTCTCGGAGCGCGTCGACGAAATCCGCCGCTCCGTCGAAGCCGGCGCCGACGAAATTGACGTCGTCATCACCCGTGCCCACGTCTTCGCCGCAAAATGGCAAGCTCTCTACGACGAAATCGCCTCTTTCAAACACGCCTGCGGCCCCGCCCACATGAAAGTAATCCTCGGCACCGGCGATCTTCTCACCTTGCGCAACGTCGCTCGCGCCAGCGTCGTCGCCATGATGGCCGGAGCCGATTTCATCAAAACGTCTACCGGCAAAGAACCCGTCAACGCCACCCTTCCCGTCGGCCTGGTCATGACGCGCGCCATTCGGGAATACGCCCGCCAAACTGGTTTCGCTGTCGGCTTCAAGCCCGCCGGCGGCATCCGCACCGCCAAACAATCTCTCGAATGGCTCGCCCTCATGAAAGACGAGCTCGGCCCCTCTTGGCTGAAGTCCGATCTCTTTCGCTTTGGCGCCAGCGGAATGCTTGCGGACATCGAGCGCCAACTCGAACACTACGCCACCGGCCGCTACTCCGCCGACTACCGCCATCCCATCGCCTAGCGTGGAGTGCGTCAGCTCTGCTGCCGCTTTTCCCGCCTCTCTCGCGCGCTGGCCACATTCCCCGCTTCTCCGTGGCCTCTGACCTCTCCGTGGCCTCCGCGTAAAATCCGAAATCCATCAATACCTCGGGCCCTACACGTTAGAGAACCCGCTCCGACGAAACTGTTTCCTCCGCTCTCCCCCCATTTCCATTACAATCAACTTACAACCCATGAGCATCGTCGAAAAATTCGTCACCATGGACTACGGCCCCGCTCCTGAAGATCCCCTCGAGGCCCTCGCCTGGCTCGATCGGCACAAACGCCGCTTCGGCCACTTCCTCAACGGCGCATGGCAAGCGCCGCTCGAAGCCAAATATTTCGACACCACCGATCCTTCCACAGGCGAAAAGCTTGCCGATGTTGCCCAAGGTTCCGCCGCAGACATCGACGCCGCCGTCAAATCCGCCCGTTCGGCACTTCCCGCTTGGCAATCGCTCTCGAATCACGCCCGCGCGCGTTATCTCTATGCGCTCGCCCGCCAAGTCCAAAAACACTCCCGCCGTCTAGCCGTCCTAGAAACTCTCGACAACGGCAAGCCCATCCGCGAAAGCCGCGACATTGACATCCCGCTAGTCGCCCGCCATTTCTATCACCACGCAGGCTGGGCCCAACTCCTCGCTCAAGAATTTCCCGGCTACACGGCCTGCGGCGTAGTCGGCCAAATCATCCCGTGGAACTTTCCGCTGCTCATGCTCGCCTGGAAAATTGCTCCCGCCCTCGCCACCGGAAACACCGTCGTCCTAAAGCCCGCTGAATTTACGCCGCTCACCGCGCTCGCCTTCGCCGAAATCTGCCAGGAGATTGATCTTCCCCCTGGCGTGATAAACATCGTCACCGGCGACGGCTCCACAGGCGAAGCCCTGGTCGCTCATCCCGACGTCGACAAAATCGCCTTCACCGGTTCCACCGAAGTCGGCCGCGCCATCCGCAAAGCCACCGCCACCAGCCACAAAAAACTCTCCCTCGAACTCGGCGGCAAATCCCCTTTCATTATTTTCGAGGACGCCGACCTCGACTCCGCCGTCGAAGGCCTGGTCGACGGCATCTGGTTCAACCAGGGCCAAGTTTGCTGCGCTGGCTCCCGCCTCTTGATGCAAGAAAGCATCGCCGAGCCGCTCATCGCCAAAATCTGTGATCGCATGAACACACTTCGCGTCGGCCCGCCGCTCGACAAGGCTATCGACATCGGCGCCATCATCGCCCGCGTCCAGCTCGACCGCATCCAGCGTCTCGTCGATCAAGGCGTCGCCGAAGGCGCCACCTGCTGGCAGCCCAACATTCCCATGCCCTCTCGCGGCCTCTATTTCCCGCCCACTCTTCTGAGCAACGTCCATCCAACCAGCATCGTCGCCCAACAAGAAATCTTCGGCCCCGTCCTCGCCGCCATGACGTTCCGCACGCCAAGTGAATCCGTCGAGCTTGCCAATAACACTGCCTACGGCCTGGCCGCCTGCGTCTGGTCCGAAAGCATCAACGTCTCGCTTCACATCGCGTCACAACTCAAAGCCGGAGTCGTCTGGATAAACTGCACAAATCTTTTCGACGCCAGCTGCGGATTCGGCGGCTACCGCGAAAGCGGCTACGGCCGCGAAGGTGGCCGCGAAGGCCTCCTCGAATATCTCGAGCCCAGTTGGTTCAAAAACGCACCGCAACTCCATCCACGTCCGCTTGCCATCGATCAACCACCCTCCGAATCGTTGAACGAACACAACGCGAACTCCACGGCGTCAGTCCCACCAATCGATCGCACCGTAAAACTCTTCATCGCCGGCAAACAAGCCCGCCCCGATTCCGGCTACAGTTTCGCCGTCCGCGCCGCCGACGGCCGCCTCCTGGGCGAAGCCCCGCTCGGCAATCGCAAAGACATTCGCAACGCCGTCGAAGCCGCCCACAAAGCCACCGCCTGGCCCAAGTCCACCGCGCACACCCGCGCCCAAGTCCTCTTCTATCTCGGGGAAAATTTGTCGCAACGCCGCGAAGAGATCGCGCAGCGTCTCTCAGATGTTGTTGGCAAAGACCAGGCCGTCGCAGAAGTCTCTGCCGGCATCGAGCGCATCTTTTCCTACGCGGCCTGGGCCGACAAATACGAAGGCGCCATCCACAATCCACCCTTCCGCAACGTCACCCTAGCCATGCAAGAACCCATCGGCACCATCGGAATCGTCTGCCCCACAGAAACTCCGCTCCTCGGTTTCCTCTCCGCAGTCATGCCCGCCCTAGCCGTCGGCAACACCGTCATCGCCGTCCCGAGCGAAATCTACCCGCTCATCACCGGCGATCTCTATTCCCTCTTTGAAACCAGCGATCTCCCCGCCGGCGCCGTAAACATCGTCACCGGCCGCCCCTCCGAACTTTTGAAAACGCTAGCCGAACACGACGACATCGACGCCCTCTGGTGCTTTGCCGACGCCTCCACCTGCGCCACCGCCAAATCCCTCTCCATCGGCAACCTAAAACAAGTCTTCACCAACGAAGGCTGCCACATCGACTGGTTCAACCCCACCCAATCAGAAGGCCGCTTCTTCCTCAAACACGCCACCCAAATCAAAAACATCTGGGTCCCCTACGGCGAGTAGGGGTCATGTCGAGAAAGAGTGTACTTCTGATAATCGCGTTTGCCATCGTGGCATTCCTAGGTGTTCTTGCTTGGAGTCCTTGGAATGCTTGGCGCTACCGAGGTGACGGCAGGTTTTCGGATGGAGGATTTTTTTCCTACCCCCGTTACGTTGCCACGTTTCCCGATATGCCTTTATACGAACCCGGTGAAAAACGATTTCATTTCCAAGGACTGCCGGGTGGCGCATCCTTGGAATTTAGTTTTCCAAGGGTGCGGGTTTCTATTCAACTTCACCCGACACGTCCGCAGTTCGGCAGGTGAATTTAGTGTCGCCAGTGTCGACGCGCACCGTACCTCTTCGCAGCCATTGGCGCGCTGCCTCAATTCGGTCCAGCCATCTGATCGATTGATCTAACACTCTTCCGTGCTATAATAAAGCCAGGCAGTACTCCGAAAAGTTTCCTGCGGCAGCCTTTCTGCCGCTTTTTTTATTTTGGGGCACAGTGGCACAGCCAATCTTGGCTGCGCTCTTCTCCGTTGTTTCGCAAATCGGCAAACGCGCACGGACCGGCTTATGTGGCGCAGCGCGGAACCGATCGCTTTTTCTCCCTCTGCGGAGGAGTAAGCAGAACAACGCACGTCATGCTATTCGTGGCGCTGCCTATACTCCTCGAAACAGCGAATTCCGAGCACGACTTATGTTTACTCCCAAGCCCTTTAGAATCAACACTTGCAAAAACGCCCATAAGTATTGATTCTAATGAACTTACAGAAAGGCTAAGTCTCTTAGAATCCGCACTTACGAAAAACCGGGGGGAGGGGTAGGCCGCAAGTGGGACGGACTTCAGTCCGTCCAGCTCCAAGCTCAATGGAATACGCGCATCAATCAGGTCACTGCCTGGACCTGGAGGAAGTTTGCGACGCCGGAGCAACCGCCGGAGCCGCATCCTTTATTAAGATGGGCCACCGCGGAAACGCAAAGTTTCCCGAAACATCATCAATCACATTCACCTGGCAAACATAAAGCCCCGGCTTGAGCGATTGCAGCGGCAGATCGATCTGAAACACGACCGCCTTCCGGTCCGGAACCGTAACTTCCGTCGCCGCCACCTGCTTCGATTCATAAACTTTCACGTTGCCTTGCAAAAATTCAATGCTCGTCAACACATGAATCGACTCTTTGGAGTGCGGCAGCTCTGCTGCCGCTTTTGTCGCGTCCCCGCCCGGCGATGCCACACCAGCAGGCGCGGCCGCAGCAATGGCAACCTTGCCCTTTGCAGCGTCATAAATTTCATACTGCAAATACAAATGCTGGTCGCGCGTAAACACATGCGTCACATTAGGAACAAGCTGCGTCTGATCCTGAATCAGCGGATTCACGCTCTTCTTCTTCGGCGCATTCGTAACCGGCGCTCGCAAACTGCTCAGCACCACCGAGCTCATCCGCAGCGGTGCCTTGCGCAAATCCGGAATCTGTACGTCCGTCTCAAACGAACCCATGCGGCCCGTCTGATTTTCGCGCACGATAAATTTCAAATGATAACTTCCCGGAGCCAGCACAAATCCGGTGTTGTACTGCACGTTTTTCCGTCGCACTTGCTGCGTGCTGTCCACCGCCAGCTTCACCGTATCGCGAAGCTGCCCCACCTGCACTTTTCCGCCGCCGCCGATGCGCACTTCTCCAATGATGTCGATCGTGGCGTTGTCTTTGTCCTTCTCTTGCACGAACGGAATTTGCGAACCGGGGACCACAAGGGAAACCGCGAGGTAATAGTGCGACTCATTCTCCCGGAAATAGGCCGTGCCCGCATAGAGCGGAACGTCCGTCTGCGGCAACTCCGCCGCCAGTTCGTCCTCGAGCTGCGACTCACGGTCCGCGCGATTCAGGTGCACAAAGTCTCTGCCGGCGTAATATCCAGGCCGGTATTCGAGCTTCACGTCGGCTCGATTCACCTGGACCTTAAGCCGGCGGTATCTTCCGTCCTTCAACGAGTTCGAGCTCGTGAATCCGAGAACGTAATACGCGGAAGTGTCCTTCTGCACCTGGGTAAACACGCCGCTGAAATCGTTCGTATCGAAGAACGCTTTTCCGCCCGTGTCCGCCGCCAGCGTCGACAGCGTCTCTTGTGAAGCGGCATTATTGCTGAAGTCGCTCAAAACCGCCGCGCCGTTATAAGCAGACTGCCCATGCAAACTGGCGCTTTGCGCATCGCCGCCCGGAGGGAAAGCCTGCAAGCCGCGAATATCAACGGTATAAATCGAAACATTATTTTTTACCGCTGCCGCGGTCGCCGCCCGCAACGCCGATTGGTTGTCGTTTCCCGATTGGCTGATCCCGTTGCTGAAATAAATCAGCGACTTTTTTTGCTGGATTTTTCCTAGCGCGTCCATGGTCGATTGCAGCGCGAGTAGCTTCCTGTCCGCGCTGAACGTGTTGTAATCCGTGTCGTCGGCTGTGTAGGAGCCTCCCGTTTCCGCCGCTCCCTCGGCGCTCCCGGTGACGCCGTTATCAAATCCCTCCCCTGAACCGGAGGAGTACGCCGTCAACACGGAAAGTATTTGGGTCTTGTCGTCCGCAAAATCGAGATCGACGCGCATATTCGTCGCCAGCGAAACCAGTGCGACGAGGTCCGCTGGGTGCATCTGCGTATTAATATACTTTTTGGCCGCGTCCACGCAGCGGTCGATCTGCTCGGGCTCCATCGCGGAAAAATCGAAAAAGAAGACGATGACTCGCCGGTCGCGCGCATTCATCACCGGCGCGTCGCTCTTCTTCAATACGCCTGCGGCTCCGCCGGGCTCGACTGCTGCGCCTGTCACGGTTTTCTCGGCTGCTCCTGCCATTTCCAGCTGGTCAACATTTTCAAAATCGAAAGTCGAAATCTCCTGTTTCTTGCCGTCCTCAAACAGCGTGAAATCTTCTTTCTTCAAATCGCGAACCAGATTTCCTTTTTTGTCCCGCACCACGACGTTCGCCAGCACCAATTCGGAAGTAATCCGGATCGGAGTCTGCCGCTCCTGCGTGTCTGACTTTGCTGCCGTCGGCTTCTGCGGTTGCGGCTGCTGCGCGAACGAAGGAGCGGCTCCTTGCACAAGAAGACTTGCAACGATAATGGCCGCGATCTTTTGAAGCATAGCAATCATGGGAGCTTCGCCCTCAAAATCGGAACCTCGCCTGCACCGTCACGCGCCGCATGTTTCCCACGCCCGTCACTTCGCCAAACGTAATCGAGTTCACCGTCGTGCCCAGTGAACTAAAGTTCACCATGTTGAAGATATTGTTCGCCGTGATCCGCAGGTCGAGTGCGCGAAATTCCTTAATCGGAATGGTCTTGTTCAGAGACATGTTCAAACTCACTTGCCCCGGTCCTTCGAGGAGGTTGCGCCCGGCATCGCCAAACGCGGAATCGCTGGCATTCACGCACGTCGGCGTCGGGTTGTTTCCCGTTGTCTCCGGCTGGCAGAACGCCGCCGTGTTGAACCACTCCTTCGTTGTTGGGTTATTCACTGTCAGCGTTTGCCCCGGCACGAGATTTGCCCGCAACGATCCGCTTACGCCACGCTGAATATCCAGCGTTCCGCCCAAGACTCGAATCGTGAATGGCAATCCGCTGGCAACGCTAAAATCTCCGCTGTATTGCCATCCGGAGAGAATGTGCGACAGAACTCCCTTCTGCAAAAATCGCCGGTTCTCGCCAAAGGGCAAATCGTAAATCCAGTTCCCCGTGAATTTATGTCGCTGGTCGAAACTAGAAAGTCCGCGGTCCGCGGCGATGTCAAACGCATTCTGCGCCACGACGACGCCTCCGCCGCCAATCGAAGAAGCGTCATCGATCGACTTCGAATAAATGTAGCTACCGCTAAGCCCGATACCTTTGGCCATGCGCTTCCGAAAACGAATTGACCCGGAGTGAAAGACCGAATTTCCAGCGGACGATTCGTACGTAAAGGGCTGCAAGCCAGAAATCAGCAGCGCTCGCTCGGTGTCGAGCCGAGTCCCCTTTGAGCCGTTGTAGTCCACGTTCATCACGATGCCGCCGCGCAATTCGCGCTGCACATCCAGATTCCAGACCTGAACGTAACCGAGCCGGTAATTCGGATCGACGGCAAAATTATTCGTGATCGCTCCGGGCGCCAGATTCGGAAACGCATCTGCCAGATTGAGGAAATTCGCCTGAGTTGCCGTGTTGGTGGCCGTCTCGGCAAACGGCGGCTGGAACGCAAAGTTTTGGATTACCGCGCCATACTGCGCGAGATTGTAATTGATGCCGTATCCGGCGCGCACAACGGTCTGTTTCAGAGGCTTCCAGGCCAGGCCCAATCGCGGAGCAAAGTTGTTTCGATCCGGCTTGATCAGCGACACGGGGAAAACGCCAAAGCTTGAACCGATTTGCCCCGGTTCAACGGGAACTGCGGCGGTAAATCCCGGCGCAACATCCAGGTTAGCAATTTGATTTCTCGCTTCCGTATAAGGTCCGTTGTACTCGTACCGGAAGCCGAGGTTAAGTGATAAGTTCGCGCGAATGCGCCAGTCATCCTGCGCAAAAACGTCATACGAGTTCGCGCGAAAATTATAAGCATTCGTTCCAAATTGAATGCTGCTCTGCTGAGGCAGGCCAAGGAGAAAGTCCGCGAAATCGCTGCCTGTTCCTTGCTGCTGCCGGCCGTTTACGTAAAGTGCCGTGGCGAATCCTGTAAACGTGAAGCTGCCCGCCGCGTTTCTTGCCGAGTGGAAGCTCTGCAAGATGCGCCGGTAGTCGCCGCCAAAGCGCCAGTTGTGCTTGCCGTGATTCCAGATCACGTTGTCTGAGACGGTGTAGGTCTGGTCGAGTTGTCGTCGCGGAGTAGGATCGCTCAAGCCAGAGAAAGACGTGAAACCAATTCCCGGAATGCCCCAGTCAAATGGGTTCGTGGAGACGCCCGCAATTTGGGCATTGGCAGCAACATCCGTAACCGTGGAATACAAGTTGGTTGCCGAGACGTGGTTGTGGTTGTAATTAAACCGCAGGTTATTCGTTACGCGTCCTTTGCCGTAAACCCATCCCGCGCTGGCGTTCAAACCTTGCGAACCCGTTCCGCCCGCTAGCGAGGGGAACGGACCGATGATGTCGCTCGTCGAACGCGACCAGCTCAAACCCAAATTAAGGTTGTTCCGCGGTCCTCGCCTGCCACCTCCGCCCCCGCCGCCACGTCCCCCGCCGCCAGGCGTGCGATTTCCTTGCGCCGGCACGGGACCAAAGTTATGGATGAGCCGCAGACTGACGGAATCCGAATTGCTCTCCGCCGAAGTTACATAGTGAAAGTTTTGCGTCGCTCCCGGGAAATTGGGCAGTGGAATGTAGTTCAAGAGCGCTTGCGCCTGCGGAGTGATGAAGGATGGGTTCATCACATTAGGCTGACCGTTGAACTGGAATTGCTGCGCGGTGGCCGGATCATAGATTGGCGCAGTTAACGCGGAGAAATCGCCGGTTCGTTCCGCGGCAGTGGGCACCGTCGAAAACACGTCATACGGCGAACTGCCGCGCCTACCGTTCCAGCCTACGAAAAAAAAAGTCTTTCCCCCGCCGTTGTAAATCTTCGGAATGTTCAACGGACCGCCGACATTTGCTCCAAAGCGCGCCTGGTTATAATCGGCTTTAGGCAGCGGTATTCCGGTCAGCGAGTACGATCTGGCATCCATCGCGGATGTATCATCCGAAAAATACAGAAAGCCGTGGGGCTGGTTCACATTAAAACTTCCGCGGCCCAGCCGGATGGTCATCGGTCCGCCGCCTCCTGGCCCGCCTCCACCGAACCCGCCGGGACCGCCGCCTCCGCCGCCAAAACCTCCAAATCCCATCTGCTGTGCGCGATCTCGGAATTCCTGGATTCGTTCCTCGAGGTCGCTTTCGTTGCCCACGCCAAAATCCTGGGTGCGTCCCTGCACGCCGCTGATGTTCACAGATTCCGTGGGCGCGTCCGCGCCGGCACCGTTCAGAGGGAGCGCTGCCAAGTCGCTTGCGCTTGGCGTTTGCCCCGTCGATGCAGCTCCAGAATCGGCACCCGCGAGCACCGACTCCGTGGAATCCATTGTCAGACTTTGAAACCCACGCACGGCGCTAGCGGCAGCAGCGGCGAGCTGATTCGTCTCCACCTGCCGCGAGGCGAGGATCAATTCGAACTCGGCTTTTCCGGATGGATTTTCCGGATTCAGCACCGCCTCTTGCGTCTGCGCCGCGAATCCCATGAACTCGGTGCGCACCACGTATCTTCCTCGCGGCAGGCCGATAAAGACAAAACTTCCGCCGGAACTTGTCGTGGCGCTAAATTTTTTGCCTGTCAAACTATTCGTTGCGATCAGGGTGACGCCCGGCAGCGGGGTTTTTCCGCTGTGAACGCTCCCCGTGATTTGGTAAGCAGGCGTTTGCGACGCGGGCGGACTCTCTTGCGCCCACAAAGCTGGAACCACGACGGCCGCCAGGCCCAGGAGAATAAAAGTCCGGACAGACGATTTCAATGTGGCGGCTCCGGCGGTTTCTGCTGTGGGTTATTTCCCTTCGGCGGATTTACGGGCGGCCCTCCGGCCATTCCCATCTCCTGCATGCGCTTCCATTGTTCCGGCCCGATGACCATCACGGTTTTCGGTTCGAATGCGTTTTGCTTCATCCCGCCTCGCACAAACACGTGATCGCCTGGCTGAATGTCCGCCATCGTCACGCTGTCGCGGCCCTTTCGTAGCGAAGTCTCTTCGTTAAGCTCGATAGTTTGCGTGACGTTGTCCGGCCGCAGAATCGTCAGCTTTGGCGCGTCAATCGACTTCACTTCGCCGAAGACATAATCCTGACCGAGCTCTCCCGTCATGAGCCTTCCGCCGCCACGTCCACCTTGTACGCCGCCACCAGGTCCGCCGCCGAAACCGCCTCCTGGGCGTTCGCCAATCATTTCTGCGTTCCAGGTGTGATCGGAGTTTTCTTCGCCGCGCACGAATACCAAATCCCCAACTTTGAGATCGCTCAGCTTTGCCTCTTGCCGATCTTTCCGGAATTGTGTGCTCGCGCTAATCTTGACTGTGACCACGTCATTATTTTGCGTCGTAATTTCGATGGATTGACCGTGAATCGCGCTCAATTTCCCAAATACTCCTGGACGCCGCTCGGCGCCGCGCCCTTGAGTTTGTGGCGCGGCGGCACTCGGCGCGGTGCCGGGATTTTGCGCCGGCGGGGGTTCCTGAGGAGAACGAAGTTCCGCCTTCGCCTGCATTCCCATCGCAAAGAAACTCAAAACTGAAAACGACAAAAACGCTTTGATTGCCTTCATCTCAGCCTTCCTATTCCCACCCCTTGTAATTCGAATCTACGCCTGTCCCCCACTAAATGTCTTCAATGCCCTCGGTCGGTATTCAACTTACACGGCTTTCGCAGCCCACGGCGTTTCCTTTGCCTGCTGTTTTCTTAAATTCCCCTGTTTCCGAGACTTAGTTCCCAAAAGGAGAGGCTCCCGAGCGGCTCGGTTTGGCGGCTCAAAATGAAGTGTTTTTAATGAACGCGGCCAGGGGCATGATTTCCCCTGGCCGCTTGGAATATACATGCTCGACTGTTTGAGGCGGATTTTATTTGGTTTTATAGGTGAACGTGAGCTTGGTTGCCTCGTCGAGCACGAGCGGGCGCACGAAACTATATGAGGTGCCTGCTCGCGGGACGTCGACGCGAACGGGTAGTACGCCCGACACGCGCCGCTGAAGATTCAGCACATTTGAAGAAGCCGTTGTGGAAGCCGCGGCTTCTTTCTTTTTCAAGTCGCGTTCGATGCGGCGCGATTCATCCGCATCATCCTTACCAGCGAGCACCTCGATCGATTCCGACACGTTTCCGAGCGGCAACGTAAAGTTGTGGGACGCCGGATTATTGGCGTCGTAGTTGAGGTTGCGAGCGGTGGAGTTGAAGCCGCGCGAGCCAGCGGTGATTTTCACTCTCCCCGACGGAATGTTTGAGACAATCCAGCGGCCGGAAGAATCGGTCGCGGCATTGCGCACGGCGCCCGTGTCCAGTTGAATGACGCTTACTTGCGCGTTCGGAACCACAGCGCCGCTGCTGTCCACGATGTAGCCGCCAAGTTGTCCCGGCAAAAGCTGAAGCGGCGCGACGCCACCAACCAGTCTGCCGCTCTCGGGGGCCTGGAAGGACCCTGACACATACTCCATACTCTCGACTCCCTGGAAGGAAGCGGGGAGCAGGTTGGCGGCCAATGCATCTCCGCCGAAATCCTTAACTTTGTATCGCTCGGGGAGAAACACCTCCCATTGCAGCAAAGTGATGGGAACATCCATTTTCGGCAGGGTTAACTCCGATCCGCCTTTCTTCGCAAATGGTGCACCGGAATCCATGAAAACGAAAGACACTTCGTAGGAGCCGGCGGGCCGAAATCCGGGCCGCAGCAATGGCACGCGGTGGCCATCGGCGGCCTCCACGGGCTTGACCTTCTCTCCGGCAACTTCCGCGGTCACGATGCTTGCTCCAGCAGGCAGCTCGACTCTCAAGAATGGCTGAACCTGGTTTTTGACGGTCAGCTTCACTTCCGTCAGCGACCTTCCCTCCGTGGTAACGAGCGTCGTAACCACGGCTCGTTCGGCTACCGCCGCGAGCACGCTGCTGTCCGGAAATCGAGTCCACTCCAATGCCAGATTCGGATTTTCAGTGGGCTGACGATGATAACGGAAGGACGCCTGCAAGGAAGAGCGTGCGAGAGAGCGCAGATAAGGATTGGTCTCCTTGAAATCCATGCGCTTGAGGCTTCCGCTTTCTGTTGCGGTCAGTTCCATCGTGCCGACACCTTCGATGAGCACCTCGCCCGTCTCGCGTTGCGAATTTTTCATGCTCACGAATGGCACGTCCGCTTTGGTTATAGTGAGCGACTTTTCCATGGTGATCAGGAACTGATGGTTGCGTTGCGCAGGAGCGTTTAATTTTATCGTCAGCACGCCATCTTGCATTTTGATCGAATCCACGGAAGCGCCGTTCGCTCCCGTCACTTCATATCCCGCTGGAATTTCCAGTTCGAATTGCGCGGGCTCGCCCTGCACCACGGTGATGTCTGCAAGCACGGCGAGCCGAATGTCCGACTCGCTGACGGAAACCAGCGTCTTGATGTTGGAAAGAAAACGAACTTCCCGAGGGATTGCGGGGGCAACAACCTCTCTCGTCGCCCACCAGATGTTCGCAGGCTGTCCTGGGACGAGCGTGGCCTCAATCGTGGTTTTTCCGTTTTCAGACTGACGGCTCGTGATCAATCCAGGGCTGATTCTCACGTTTGTGTGATCGCCTGGAACCTCAAGTGTAAGGAGCACGCTGCCCGCCGAGGGCACCGGCAAGCTGAACGATGCCCGGCTTGATTCGATACTCAAAGGCAATCCGGCATCAAGGACAACGGAAAAGTCGGCGGGACCGGCCAGAATTGCGGTTTGGATTCCGTTCTCTTGTTCGAGCGGCAGTGCTTTGCCTTCATGGTGAGCGTCCAAGAGCGTCAGACCGGAAATCAACGCTACCTTCGTTTCTCCATTGTTGAATGTTTCTCCCTGCAACTGAAGTGTTCCGAGGACGGTATCGTTGGTGACGCGTAGCTTCATGTCGGTCCGCTTGATTGTGAAAGGAAGCGGCGCGGGCTCGAGTTTTCTCGGAGTCCTGTTGGCCAGCTCGAGCAGACGGTTGTATTCGTCGAGTGGGAGCGTGACGTCGCCTTCCGGTGGAATGCGAGGGCTGATTCTCTCCTGTCCCCACGCGGGTATAGTCGCTAGCAACGCAATTGCGAGTAATATGTTTTTCATCGCCCACCTGCCTTTTTCTCCCGTTGAAAATCCAAATTCGCGCTCGGTGACTGGTTCTCGCCGGTAAGCTCGGAAACAAGGAAGAGAGATGGCCCCAAAGCCGGAAAGGAGACCTTGATGGGAAGAATCCCTGCGGCCTTTCCTCCCTGCAAAGTCATGCGGAAATTGTCGACCAGAGTCTGCGCTGCGGCTTGATCGGTAATTACTTTCGATTCCGTGATCGCTGAGATTCCAGCACTTGGCGGCGATGGTGCCGCGGGCGATGGAGGATTCAGCGCAGCGGAGGCGGGATCCGCGTAGGGTTCTGTACGGAACGATCCAGACTCCGGCGTAACCTTGAAAAGCGGTGGATGATAAACGAGAAGCCCGGTCCGCGAAACGGGCAGGTCCAGCGCGGGAAGGGCCAGTTTGAATTGCCCTTTGTCGTTCCACACAGTTCCACGGCTGACATAAACGAGTTCGACGGCGAACTCCGGCGCATCTTCGCCAGAGCGCGCTTTTTCAAGGGGCAAGAGCACGCTGCCATCGGGAGACTGCCCGGGACGTACGGGTTTCCCCGCCAAGGCGGCACTCCAAAGCGTCGCGCCTTGCGGGAGGGAGATCTTCAGAAAGTTTCTTTGGTTGTTGCGAACTGCGTAGCGCGCCTGTACGAGCAACTTTCCTTCGCTGGTGATCAAGACGTTGTAGCGCGCTTCGGCGATGTTGGCCATCAAAACCGCCTGTGGCGTGTAGCGAGCGACGTTTACGGTGAGGGAGCGGGTTGTCTTCGAGTCGCCCGACCGGAAGCGGAACGCAGAGAGCGAAGTCGATTGGCGGCTAGATACAATTTCACCCAAGTCCGTGGCGTCGGCGTTTTCGAGTCCTTCCGACTTGAATTCCTTGATCTCTCCGGCTCCGAGCACTTCGACCGCCACGCCTCCCGTGTCTCGTTCAGTGTTCAGTAGGCGCAGAATCGGAATTTCAATCTGGCCATCGCGGGGGCTTCGCGTTTCTCCGCTGACGATGAATTTGGCGCTTTGCTCGAGGGGTTCGAGAAAAGTCACGGCGAGCTCGCCGTCTTTCATCTCCCAATCGGCGACCGTCGCGCCGGCGACTTGATTGATGGTTACTTTCTTTGGAAGCACAATGCGCACTTCTTTGGCCGCACCTTGCGTTACTTCGACGTTGACTTCCGCGACGACTGTTGTCGTGTCTTCACCGAGTCCGGTCAACTCGGTCAGCGAACCGCGAAGGCGCAAAGGCTGGCTGCTGCGGTGATCTTCTGTTTTTCTTTTCCAGGTGAAGCTGAGAGGCTCATTCCCACGTGCATACGCCAGCCACTTGCTTTCCGTGGCGGATTCGGTTTTATCGGTCAGAAGGCCGCCGGTGAGCTTGATTTCGACGCCTTGCTTGGGAAGCCGAACGGATGCGCGAGTGACTCCGGATGCGGTCGAGGGCAAGGAAATGCTCTCTTCTACAGCATTGGACAGGACCGGCATCGCAATATCGAGCAGCAAGACAGATCGCCCTGGCCGAGAAAGCAGTGCGGAGAGCTGGTTCAAACCCTTTCCTGAGGCGCTCGGCACAAGTGAAATCAGCTTGCCGTCGAGCTTTGCTTCGCGGACCAGGAGTCCAGCCGGGATCGGCACGCGCACCCAGCCGTTTTTAAGCACATCCACGGTGAGACTGGCACGGCCCGCTGCGAGATTTCCATCGATGCGCAAATCGTAATCGACGCGCGTCAGAGTCGCGTCAACGGGCGGCGGTTCGGGCTCATGTTCGGGAGGGTAGGCCCTTGCATGAAGCGATCGATAATCGCCGATGGGAAGTACGACCCATCCAGGCGCGTGCGACGCGGTCTGCGCGGAAGAGCTGCCTGCGAAGAGCAACAGCGCGGCCAGCACGTATGCGAACGACGGACAGGATTTGCGGGCTTCGAGCAGCAGAGAAGGAAATGCACGTGCGCTGGTCATTTTCGACACCTCTAGCTTCTGGAAATTGCCTCGGCCGATTTGCTTCTCAACCCGGGGAATGGAGGAACGTCGAAGAGCGTGGGCTGCTGTTCTCGACAAACAGAGCTCAAACTCTTGTTTGTTACCCCTTTAGAGTTGACATTCTCGACGCCGGGTTGCTTGCGGCGACTTTGTTAGAACGAAAATGCCAGCGGAACTTGCAAGGTATTCACCCGGCCTGACGGTCGGAGCTAAACGGCTGGCCCTGCCCGAGCTTCCTGCTTCCACTTTGCATTTCACGCGCTATAATTCCGCTGTTCGTGCTTTCTGCGCAGGCCCGCGCGGTGCGGTAACGTAACCTGTGAAGAGGCCCGTCGGTGAAAGGTGAGGAGGCCCTATGAAAACATTGGAAGTGGTTGTGCCCGGGAGCACCAAGAACACCAGGACCATCAGGACTATCGGCCGCCGATCATTTCTTCGAGTGAGCGCCATCGCTGGCGGAGGGATGTTAGTTGCTGCGTACCTCGAGCCACTCGAGGGAGCCCTGGCAAAAACACCCCAGCGTCCGTCGGCACCAAATCTCAATCCCAATGCCTTCATCAGGATCTCGCCGGAAGGCATAACAACAATCATTGCGAAGAACCCGGAAGAGGGTCAGGGAGTTAAGGCCATGCTTCCCATGCTCATAGCGGAAGAACTCGACGTCGATTGGAAGGATGTGCGGATCGAGCAGGGGGACGTCGATTTCGCAAAATACGGCCTGCAGGTTGCCGGTGGCAGCACGGCGACTCCGAACAACTGGATACCGATGCGCCAAGTCGGCGCCGCGGGCCGTCAGATGCTCGTCGCCGCGGCCGCGCAAACGTGGTCCGCACCGGAATCCGAATGCACGACCGCTTCCGGTCGCGTGCATCATGCGAAGACGAACCGCTCGCTCGGGTACGGCGAACTGGCCGCTAAAGCGGCGCAACTCACTCCGCCGGAACTTGACTCCGTGAAATTAAAGGATCCCAAGGATTTCAAGATCATCGGCAAATCAGTTCCGGGTGTGGACAACGCATCCATTGTGCAGGGAAAGCCGCTCTACGGCATCGATTTCAGACTTCCAGGAATGCTTTGGGCCGTGTTTGAAAAGTGTCCTGTGTTTGCGGGCAAAGTTGTCAGCGCCAATCTCGATATCATCAAGGCGATTCCCGGGGTGCGCCACGCCTTCCTGGTCGAGGGTGGCACCGAATTGACAGGTCTGCTATCCGGGGTAGTCATCGCAGCGGACAACTGGTGGACAGCGAAGACCGCGCGGCAGAAATTGGACGTGAAGTGGGACGAAGGGGCGACCGCGGGCCAAAGCAGCGAAGGGTTCGCGCGCACCGCCGCTGAACTTTCCAAAAAGAAGCCTGAGCGATCACTTCGCACGGACGGCGACGCCGGAGCCACATTGCAATCAGCGTCCAAAGTCGTGGAAGGAGATTACTTCTATCCATTCCTCTCGCACGCTCCGATGGAACCACAGAACTGCACTGCGCGATTTCAAGATGGCAAACTCGAGTTGTGGGTTCCCAGCCAGACACCGCAGCGAGGATTGCCGCAAGTTGCCAAGACACTTGGCATCGCCGAAAGCGACATTACGATCCACCTTCCGCGGATGGGGGGAGGCTTCGGCCGGCGGCTCACGAACGACTACATGATCGAGGGGGCGTGGATCGCGAAGCAGCTGGGAGGCACGCCCGTCAAACTGCTGTGGTCGCGCGAAGACGACATGCATCACGATTTCTATCGCCCCGCAGGCTTTCACTTTCTGAAGGGCGGGGTCGATTCCTCAGGAAAGCTTGTTGCCTGGCGCAATCATTTCGTGAGTTTTGGTGAAGGCGAGCGCTTCGCTTCCGCTGCGGGAATTTCGCCGGACGAATTCCCTGCCCGCTTCATCTCGAACTTCACCACGGACGTTTCTCTGATTCCGATGGGCATCCCGACGGGCGCGATGCGCGCTCCCGGCAGCAACGGAATTGCGTTCGTGATGCAATCCTTCATCGACGAGCTTGCACATGCCGCGGGAAAAGATCCCGTGCAGTTCCGCCTCGCGCTACTCAATACGCCTGCGCTTGATGCCGCAACCCCTGCTGCCGGCGGTCAACCAACTCCGCCTGCATTTCTCTTTAACGCTTCGCGCATGCGCGGCGTGCTTGAGCTTGTCGCGGAAAAGTCGGACTGGGGCAAGCGCACGCTGCCTAAAGATACGGGCACGGGCGTCGCGTTCCACTTCAGTCATCGCGGCTACTTCGCCGAAGTGGCTGAAGTTCGCGTAACCGCCGACAATCACATTCGAGTTAACAAAGTCTGGGTCGCGGGCGACATCGGCAGCCAGATCATTAATCCCACCGGCGCACTTAACGAGGCCCAAGGCTCAGTCATCGAAGGTCTCAGCCACCTCATGAACTGGGAAATTACCATCGAAAGCGGACGCGCGGTACAAAGTAACTTCAATGCGTATCAACCTACGCGCATGAACCAGGTTCCTCCAGAAATTGAAGTCCACTTCCTGACGACCGACAATCCGCCGACGGGACTCGGTGAGCCGGCGCTTCCACCGGTGCTGCCGGCTGTCTGCAATGCAATTTTTGCTGCGACAGGAAAGCGCATCCGTTCCCTGCCCCTTGCCAAGCACGGCTACAAGTGGGCGTGATTTTCGACGGCATGAGAAAGACGTGACCCTGGCAAAGAGTCGCGCGACGACAAATGTGGAAAAGTTGCGTCGCTGGTCTTGACGTGCAAGAATCCCATCATGCAAACCCGAACAATCTGGCTTAGTTCCAAAGTGTTGTCACTAATCGTTCTAGGGGCCGCTTCCGTAAACGCGCAAACTACTCGCTCCGAGGATGAAAAGCAGCTCGCTCACGACATCTACAAAGAATTCATCGAGATTAAATCCGGCTTCACGACCGGTTCCACGACTCCAGTAGCAGAAGCAGCGGCAGCCCGCCTGAAGGCCGCCGGATTTTCCGAGGCCGACATCTTCGTGGGCGGAGCGATTCCCAAGAAGGCCAATCTCGTCGTTCGCTATCATGGCACGGGAGCTCACAAACCGCTCTTGCTTCTCGCGCACACCGATGTGGTCGAAGCCAAACGCGAAGACTGGAGCATGGATCCATTTCAATTCATCGAGCGCGACGGTTACTTTTACGGGCGGGGCACTGGAGACGACAAAGCCCAGGCGGCCGTCTGGATCGCCAACCTCATCCAGTACAAGCGCGAAGGCTTCAAGCCCGACCGGGACATCATCGTCGCCCTCACTGCGGACGAAGAGGGCGGCGGTCCGTACAACGGCGTCGACTGGCTGATAAAGAATCACCGCGATCTCATCGACGCCGATCTAGCTCTCAACGAAGGCGGCTGGGGAGAAGAATCCAAAGGCAAGAAGCTTTCGAACGACCTGCAGGTCAGCGAAAAATATGTGATCAATTACCGCTTTGAGGTACGGAACAAGGGCGGCCACAGCTCCATGCCAGTCCACAATAATGCCGTCTATCATCTTGCCGGGGCATTGCAACGTCTCGGCGACTTCGGCTTTCCGCTGAAGACAAATGAAGTAACCGCTGCGTACTTCCAACAGATGGCAAAGATCGAAAGCGGCCCCATCAAGGACGACCTGGCAAAGATCGCGTCCGGTTCACAGGAGGGGATGGAGAAAGTCGCTGCGGCCTCTCCCGCATGGAATTCCACGCTCCGCACCACTTGCGTCGCGACAATGCTGGAAGGCGGCCACGCCATCAATGCTCTTCCGCAGCTCGCTGCCGCCACGGTGAATTGCCGAGTGCTGCCCGAAGACACTCCGGAATACGTCCTAAGCACGTTGCAAAAAGTCGTGGCGGACGATCAAGTCAGCGTCAAACAGCTGGGCGACTTTGGCAAAGCGCCCGCTTCACCAATGCGCGCCGACGTTCTCAAAGCCGTGAGCGAAATCACCACTCGGATGTGGCCCGGCGTCCCGACTGTCCCCATCATGGTCATGGGCGCGACTGACGGAAGATATTTGCGCGCCGTCGGCATCCCCACCTATGGCATCCAGGGCTTTTTTATGGACCGGGATGATATTCGCTTCCACGGCCGCGATGAACGATTGGGCGTTCAGTCCTTCTACGAAGGACAGGCTTTCCTCTATGAACTGGTCAAGCTACTGTCGAGTTCCGCCAAATAAGATTCGTCCTTGCTGCAAAAGTCTCGTCACGCAATTTGGCGTAACTGAACAATGAGGTTGTGCACACTTTTCGCTAATTCCGCCACTTCCCCGCGTCCTTCTATCTCCAGGTCGATGGCGCCGTCGCCTTGCGCGGCGTGATCGACCGCCTCTCGCAAGTTGACGAGAGGTTTCACAACTTGCCTCGGCAGAATAAAACTGACCCACACGCTGAAGAGGAGCGTAATCGCGGACACAACGCTCAAAGCCCACTCCGCATGGAGCATCAGTTGTCTGGCTTCCTTATGATCGCCCTGCACTCGGGTCCAATTTTCCGTCTCGAGCCCGGCTAACAATCCCAGCACCTCCTGGCTCGAACTTTGCAGGTCTACGGTGACTTGCGTTAAAGCGGGATTGCCTGCTCGAACGGTCTCGCTGATCTGCGCGTCGAACGAGCCGACGCGGGTGCGCAGTTCGTCAATGAGTTGCGCGCGCCGCTTTACCCTGGCCCCTCGCAGCAAGTCGTCCAGATCCTTCTCATAAGCACGCACCACGGTTTGAATGCGATCCGCATCTGCTTGTCCCGGCTGCGCCATCGCCGAGACGGCCGTCGCGAACCTCTGTTCGTATAAATAGAGCGACGCCAGGGCCCTTTGTGTTGACCCGGCGTCCTCCGGTTCCAGATCGTAGATCTGAGTCACAATCCCTTTCGTTTTTTCGATGGATTCACGGTTCGCCGCGAGATAGCTCTGATCGTGCAGCAAGAGATAGTTTCTTTCCGCGCGGCGCGCCTCCAGCATTTCAATCGAGGCTCGTTGCGCGAGGGTAGCCGCTGGCGCATCCACGTTGACGATGCGGTCCACGATCCATCCCATCTCGAAGAGGTAATACACCGCCAGGAAAATTACCGGCACCAGAATCGCTCGCGCGATGGCCAGACTATATGCCACTCTCTTCCGCAGAGAGTTTCCCGGTGCAAGGATCTTGAACGTTTTCCGGATTCCGAGTTTCATAGGCCGGCTCCCGCCAAAGAGGCTGCTCTCTGGCGGCCTGATTGTATGTCAGCAACACCGCCCTGCGCGCCATATTTGAACGTGCCGGCAGCCGAAGGCCATTCCCCCGGGGCGAAAGTAGGGATTAGCAGCCTTCGCCGATTTTTCTCGATTCTGCTACGCTGTGTCGAGCAAACGTTGAACAGGACAGGAGAAGAAACGTGACAGTCGTAGCCGGAGTAGATTTGGGCGGAACTGCGGTCAACTATACGCTGGTGGATGCACAGGAGAAGTTTCTCATCGAGGGGCTGTGCGAACACCCGGCGCTCGCCAAGCAGGGACCAGCGATCTGCCTCCAGCAGATAGCGGAAGGTCTCAAGATCGCCACTGGGAGAGCGCGTGTCCAGATCTCGGATGTAGTGGCTGTTGGCCTTGATACGCCTGGACCGGCTAGCGCGGGAGGCCAGTTCAGCGCGCGCGGGTCCACAAATTTTGTTCATGCCGATTGGGCAGGATTCGATATTCGTGAGGGTCTGGCGCACAAGCTGGCCATACCTGTTTCCTATTTGAATGATGCCAACGCGGCCGCGCTTTGGGGCCACTATGCTATCTTTGGCGTCAATAGCCGGGAGACTTCCATTTCGATCATCATCGGGACGGGGAATGGCGGCGGCATCATTCTCGATGGCAATGTCGTCAAGGGCAAAAATGGCTTTGGCGGAGAGTTGGGTCACGTGCTGATTCCGTTTCAAGACATCGCTGGAATCAGCGGGATCAAACCGGTATGCAATTGCGGGCGCACGGGAGACCTGGAGTCGCTATGTTCCCTCAGCGCGATCGAAAGGAATCTACTGCCGTATTTTTTGCCGCACTACGCCGGCCACGAACTCGCAAAACTGGCTCCGCATCAGGCGGCGAAACTGGTGCGTGGCCTGGCGGACAAGGGCGATCCGCTTAGTAAGGAGATTTTCCGAGTTCAAGCGCATGCATTGGGACTGTTCTTCGACGAGATGGTGAATACATTTGACCCGGATGCGTTCATCGTTGGCGGCGGAGCGCTGGAGGCGAGCAAGGAGTTCCAGAAATGGTTCCTGGACGAGATTCGCGTTGGAATGCCGAACCAGCGAGAGGAGCAAGCCGGCATTCCCATCTACGTGATGCCGAATGGCGACACCGCAGGAGCGCGAGGAGCGGCGATTGAAGCGTTGAAATTAGCCAGGCAGAGCGGCCTGATGTAAGCAAAGGAAGCCAGGACATCAACCATGCGGTCCACGCTGAGCCGCCAATCCACGAATTCGTCAGCCAAGGGGCGCTGGTGCGACTCTGTTTTCGGAGGAGGTCCACGGACGGGGATAAGTTTTGCGATTTCGCTGCGATGGAATTCGCAGGCGAACGAATGGTGCGACACCGCATGGTTGGAAGAGGCAGATCGAAGGATGACGTTTCCCTGATGCTCCCAGTTTCGCCCTAATGAAAATGCGGATGCGCCAGAATAATCGCCAAGCCACTCATCACGAGACTGAAAAGCTGAGCGCAAAAATCCGGTGAGTGAAGCGAACCAGCCAAGAATGACATGTCAAATTCTCGACTTCTGAGGGGAAATCGCGAGCCCGTTTATGTACGAGGACTTGGATATTGTTCGTACGGTAGCCGTACCACAGGGAATCACCCAATATGCCTCACACAACCAGGACGCGAGGCCAAATGCTTACTTGTGTGACCGCGCTTTCTTGTGCCTTGTCCCGCTCACTTCTTGCACTTCTACGCTATAATACAACCTGCGCGGCCCTCTCAACTCTCCTCAGTTCCGGAATAACCGGGCGAATCGGAACTAAGCTGGTCTCCAGACGTATCATTATATGAAGCATCAAGACGGGTATCAGAGTAGAAGGGTGATTGGAAGCCTAAGTCAGCGGTGTTCGGTCGTGGGACAGGGATTCCCATATTCGGCCAAAAAGCCCAGATTCAGATACGAGGGAGGCCGCGTAAACCATTGACAAAGTGAGACTTTAAGCGAAATCTCTTGGGCATGGGATTTGCGCCTAAGAAAGGCGATAACTACTATGGACATCCAAAGACCATCCAACGCAAGAGCTAAGAAAATCCGCCGAATTGCCTACGGCACTGTGGCGCTGCTATTACTGGGCGGAGTAACGTATGCCTTGTCCAAGTTGAAGCCTGCGGCACCTTCGGTGGACGCGGGAACGGTCTGGTCCGACACGGTGAAGCGCGGGCCGATGCTGCGCGAGGTGCGCGGGCTGGGAACACTCGTTCCCGAGGACATCCGCTGGATTGCGGCGCAGACGCAAGCGCGCGTGGACCGCTGGGTCTTGCGGCCGGGGGCGATCGTCAAGCCGAATTCCATCATCATGGAGCTGAGCGACCCCACGTTGTCGCAAACCACGCTGGACGCGGAACTCCAGCTTAAGGGCGCTGAAGCAGATTTCGCCAACCTTCGGGTGCAAGTGAACAGCGATCTGATGAACCAAAAGGCGACAGAAGCCTCCGTGCGGAGCGATTACGAACAGGCGAAGATCCAGCACGACAACGACGAAAAACTGGTAAAGCTAGGTCTCACCTCACAGCTGATTGAGAATCTGTCCAAGGTGAAAGTGGAGCAGCTGGCGATTCGCGCTCAGCTCGAAAGCGACAAGACCAGGATTGCCGCGGATTCCGGGAACGCACGGATAGCCGCACAGCAAGCCAAGGTCGATGAGACGAAAGCGCTCTACCAATTAAAAAAGAGCCAACTTGAAGCCCTGCATGTTCGGGCGGGCATAGATGGCGTATTGCAGCTAGTTCCCGTGGACGTCGGCCAGAACGTGACCCCCGGGACGAACCTGGCGCGCGTAGCTGATCCGAAAAAGCTAAAGGCGGAGATCAAGATCGCAGAAACGCAAGCAAAAGACGTGGTGCCCGGACAAAAGGCTTCGATTGACACGCGGAACGGCATCGTTGGTGGACACGTTTCGCGAATCGATCCATCGGTGATAAACGGAACGGTTACGGTGGACGTGACAATCGACGAGCCGCTTCCTAACGGCGCGCGGCCAGATTTGAGCGTGGACGGCACGATCACACTGGAGAATTTGAAGGATGTGCTATATGTGGGCAGGCCGGTTCACGGGCAGTCCGACAGCACGATCGGCCTCTTCAAGGTCATCGACGACGGCTCCGATGCAGTGCGGGTGAATGTGAAACTGGGTCGCAGTTCCGTCAATACGATCGAAATCCTTGACGGGTTGAAAGTGGGCGACAAGGTGATTCTGTCCGACATGTCTGCCTGGGACGCTTTCGATCGTATCCGGCTGAAATAATGATTCGTGCGCCGGTCGTGGCGCGCCCGCAAACGAGTTCGTGGCTGACTTTTATCATTTGTCAAATTAAAGCCGTTCGTTTCTTGCGGAGGCCCAGTGCAGATACTCTGGCAAGACATTCGCTACGGTTTGCGAATGCTGGCGAAGAATCCGGGCTTCACGGTCGTAGCCGTGGCCACGCTGGCCCTGGGCATCGGCGCAAATACCGCGATTTTCAGTTTGCTGAACGCGGTCATGCTGCAGTCGATTCCCGTTCGGAATCCCCAACAATTAGTCGTATTGCGTTGGTCGGCGCGCTCGCATCCTCAAAACGCCGGCTCGAGCAGCTTTGGGGATTGCCAGTGGACGAAGTGGACCGACAAGGTTTCCGGCAGTTGCTCCTTTTCCTATCCGATGTTCAAAGAAATTCGCGCCCACGCCGAAGTTTTCTCCGGCTTGGCTGCGTTTGCGGGTCCGGCACAATTGGACTTGACGGGAAACGGCGCCGCCAGCATCGCGCGCGGCGAAATTGTCTCGGGCGACTATTTCCAGACGCTCGGCGTTCCTGCCTTCTTGGGGCGGACCATCGAACCGAGTGACGAACGGCCCGGCGCGGAGGCGGTGGCGGTCCTGAGCTACGCCTATTGGCAAGGCGCCTTTGGTGGCGCTCAAAGTGCGATTGGAAAATCCATAAAGCTCAACGGCGTTCCCTGCACCATCGTGGGCGTGGCCGACCCTCGCTTCACGCGCCTGACTCCCGGACACAGCCAGGATTTGTGGCTGCCCCTTTCGCAGATTGTCCCGCTGCGGCTGCAATGGGGAGGCGGTCCCGAGAAGGAAAGAACATGGTGGCTCACGGTCGTGGGACGGCTGAAGCCGGCAATTCCTCTGAGGCAAGCCGAAGCCGGAGCGAGCCTGCTCTTCCGCAACGAAATTATCCAGGAGAAACAGCTTAAGGCAGAGGACGAGCCGCGAGTTTTCTTGACGCCTGCACAGAAAGGGCTCTCCGGGATTCGCGGGCAGCTTGAGCAGCCACTCTATCTCTTGATGGCAGCCGTGGGGATTCTTCTCCTGATTTCCTGCGCGAACGTGGCAGGGTTGCTGCTCTCACGCGCGGCGGCGAGGCAAAAAGAGATTGCGGTGCGGCTGGCGCTGGGAGCCGGCCGAGGACGGATCATCCGGCAGCTTCTGACCGAGAGCGTTTTGCTCTCCTTTGCCGGTGCAGGTCTCGGCATTCTGCTGGCGTACTGGGGCGCGAACGCCCTGGCTGCATTTGCCTCGGCGAACCGCTATTCAAATTTTCAACTCAATGCAGACCCGGACGCGCGGGTACTTGGGTTTACGGTTGCCGTAGCGGCCCTCACAGGAATCTTGTTTGGGCTTGCGCCAGCGTTTCGCGGGACGCGCGTGAACGTTTCACCGGCCCTGAAGGAAAATGCGGGAAATATGTCAGGGGCCAGCTTCGGATCTCGTCGCCGGCCGGGACTGGGCAACGGGCTGGTGGTCGCGCAGGTCGCGCTGTCGATGATTGTGCTCGCAGGAGCGGGGCTGGTCGTTCGTTCGCTGGCGAATTTGAAAGCGATAAATCCGGGATTCGACACCCACAACGTGCTGCAGTTCGGAATCAATCCAACACTGACTGGCTACTACCGAAGCGATCAAGTGGAACCGCTTTATCGTGAGCTGCAGAGCAAGCTGAGCGGTTTGCCTGGCGTTCTCTCCGTCTCCTATTCGTCCGATACGCTGCTCGACGGCGGATTGTGGACGGAGGACGTCAAGATCGAGGGGCGAACGGACAAATCCACTGTCGAGACGCAAATGCTGGCGGTCGGGCCGGAATTTTTCTCGACGATGAAAATACCGATGATGACGGGTCGCACGCTGACTCGGGAAGATTCGGAGTCGAAGCGTGCCGTAGCGGTGGTGAACCGGGCGTTTGTCAGGGAGTTTCTGGGCAGCCGCGAGGCGCTGGGATTGCACTTTGGCGGCGAGGACCCGAAGAACGCGCAATACGAAATTGTCGGGGTTGTGGCAGACACGAAGTACGCCGGACTGCGAGACGAAATCGCACCAACCGCATACATTCCTTTGAAGGACGGCGAGGCGCACTTCGCATTGAGGACGGCGTTGAATCCTGAAGCGCTGCTTCCCGGAGTGCGCAAAGTCGCGAGCGACGTGGATAACAACTTGCCTCTTTTCGATGTGCGCACGCAAACGGAGCGAATCGAACGACTGCTGTTCAACGAGCGTCTGCTTGCGCGGCTTGCGAGCCTTTTTGGGTTGCTGGCATTGGTGCTTACCTGCATGGGTCTGTATGGACTCCTCGCGTATGAAGTCGCGCGGCGAACGCGAGAGATTGGCATTCGCGCGGCGCTTGGAGCACAGAACCGGGACGTTCTGCGGCTGGTGGGCGGCCAGGGAGTTGTACTGATTGCATTCGGATTTATTTTGGGAGTGGTTGCCGCGGCAGGGGTGACGAGTTCGTTGCGCAGCTTTCTCTATGGAGTGAAGCCAACGGACCCTGGCACATTTCTGGCTGTGGGCGCGCTGCTGCTGCTTGTCGGGCTTGCGGCGTGTTACATCCCGGCGCGCCGCGCGACGCAAGTCGATCCGGTGGTGGCGTTGCGCTATGAGTAGGAGGGGCTGATGCAAATCCTATTGCAAGACATCCGGTACGGACTGCGCATGCTCGCAAGAAATCCGGGGTTCACGGCAGTGGCCGTCCTGGCCATCGCGCTAGGCATTGGCGTAAACGCGGGCATTTTTTCGGTCCTGAATGGAGCGGCGCTGCGAATGGTGCCGGTGCCGGGCGCGGAACGGGTAGTAAGCGTCGACCAAATTTTTCATGGGGATGTCACACGAAATACGCACGGGGAAGAGACCCTGTTTTCCTGGTCCGAATATCAGGACTACCGAGCGAACAACCACGTTTTTTCCGGACTGCTGGCGTACGAACCGTTCTTGAGCGCAACGCTTGCCGGTGGACGAGCAAGACAGCTCTACGGGCAGATGACCTCGTGCAACTACTTTGATGTGCTGGATGTGCACCCCGCGGAAGGCCGCGGCTTTGTAGAATCGGACTGCGCGGCGCCGGGAGCTGGAGCGGTGGCCGTGCTGAGCAACGAATTATGGCAAACCACTTTTGGTGCGGAGGCCTCGCTCATCGGCAAGCGAGTGATTTTGAACCGGACCGCATTTACCGTGATTGGAATCGCGCCGCTGGGGTTTGGCGGAACGGAACCGATTCCCAGTTCGTTCTGGGTGCCGATCACGATGCAGGCGGCGTTGGAACCGGACCGAGATTTTTTAGGGGA
The DNA here is from genome assembly GCA_035576885.1 of Candidatus Acidiferrum sp. Lineage (GTDB taxonomy): Bacteria > Acidobacteriota > Terriglobia > Acidiferrales > UBA7541 > Acidiferrum. The sequence goes on from DATLVZ010000082.1 coordinate 28,632, forward strand.
TGCCAACGTGAGCTGGCTGGCCTTGCTGGGACGTGTAAAGCCGGGCGTCTCGGTGGGGCAGGTCAAAGCAGACTTGGGCGTGATTGCCGCGCGGATCGATCAGCAACACCCCGGACGCGCAACATCCTTGGCAATTCGCACAGCGTCTTTTCTTGGAAGGCCGGAAGAGCACAATTTCGTGATGGGAGCAGCAGCCGTCATCTTGGTCGGCTTTGGTTTGGTGCTGCTCATCGCTTGCGCCAATGTTGCGAACTTGATGCTCGCCCGGGCGACCGCGAGGCAGAAGGAAATTGCTGTGAGGCTCTCCGTGGGCGCGAGCCGGTGGAGGCTTATCCGGCAGTTGCTGTCGGAGAGCGTGCTGCTGGCTCTTATGGGAGGCGCGCTTGGATCGGTGCTTGCCTTCTGGTCGTTTCAATCGATTTCGAGTTTTGTGATCGCGCATCTGCCTCCAGGAGTCCCGCCGCTGGCGTTCAATCTGACACCAGACGCGCGCGTTCTGGGGTACGCACTCATCCTTACCTTGATAACCGGTGTGGTCTTTGGCCTCGCGCCGGCTTTGCAGGCGTCCCGCGCGGACTTGAACACGGCATTGAAAGGCGTGGACGGCGGGATTGGCGGACACGCGAGCGGCGGATTGTTGAGGCACTCGCTGGTGGCAGCCCAAGTGGCCGTTTGCATGATCTTACTCATCGCGGCCGGGCTGCTCCTTCGCGGACTCTATTTTGCGCAGACCGTGGATCCGGGCTTCGCGATGAACGGGATTACGGTGGTTTCGCTGGACCTGCACGCGCAAGGGTATAAACAGGAGCCTGCGGCGGCGTTTGAACAGCGCATGAAAAGGAAAGTGACGGCTTTGCCGGGTGTGGATGACGTGGTGGAAGTGGGCCAAACTCCCTTGAGCGACAATCACAACGCGACTGACTTTTCGATTCCGGGCAAAACGGACGAATACATCGTCGAGGATAACGCCATCTCGCACGGATATTTCTCGATGCTGGGAATTCCGATTGTGCGCGGCCGGGACTTCACCGAAGCGGAAGTGCAATCGGGCGCTCACGTGGCAATCGTCACCGAGACCACCGCGCGCAAATTTTGGCCCGGGGAAGATCCAATCGGAAAAATTTTGCGCGAAGGGGACAAGACAGATCTACAGATTGTGGGTGTGGCCAAAGACGCAGAAGTGTCCCACCTGGGGCAGACGGCGAGGCTTTACATCTACCTCCCCGCGGGGCCAAAGGTGCAGTCGGGTCTTCGCTTCATGATCCACGGTGGCGGCGGATTTGCCGCGGTTGCGGCCGGCGTTCGCGATGCGGCCAGCGGTTTGGATCCGGACGTCGTAGTCGATGTGACGAGGCTCGAAGACAATCTTGAGCTGTGGCGAACTCCCTCGCGGATCGTAGCCGGACTTGCCGGATCGATGGGTACCCTTGCGCTGCTGCTTGCCTCCATCGGGATCTACGGAGTCGTATCTTATGCGGTGAGCCGGCGGACTCGCGAGATCGGTATTCGCATGACGTTGGGAGCGGACGGGCGCGACGTGATGAGCATGATGTTACGCCAAAGCATGCGACCGGTTCTGATCGGCGGGGCAATTGGGATTGTTGCCTGCGCCGGCGTTTCCTGGGTTCTCTCGAGCATGCTCTTCGGAATCAGCCCGCGTGATCCGATTGCATTTCTATTCGTGCCCGCCTTTTTGTTGGGAATCGCGCTGCTGGCGAGTTACGTTCCAGCGAGGCGCGCGACGAAAGTAAATCCCGTCGTGGCCTTGCGCTATGAATAGCAGGTGCTTAGACCAGATGATCTTCATTCGGAGACAGCCATGTTAATGCTTTGGCAGGACATTCGCTACGGGTTGCGCACACTGACGAAAAGCCCTGGTTTTGCGTCCGTAGTAATTCTCACGCTGGCGCTCGGGATTGGAGCGAACACGGCGATATTCAGCGTGGTAAGCGCCGTTCTCTTGCAGCCTCTTCCCTTCCCGCAACCGGACCGGCTCGTTGCCGTCCTGCACGTAAACCTTCAGTCTGGGGAAATCGGCAAGGCCCAGAGTTATCCGGACTTCGTGGATCTGCGCGCGCAGAGCAAATCGCTGGAGGCTGCGGCCGCTTATGACGACGGGTCGGCGACGCTGACGGGAATGGGAGACCCTGTTCATCTGAACACGTGTATCTTTTCCGCGGACATGTTCAACGTGCTTCGTGAGCCGCCGATGCTGGGCCGCGAATTCACCGCGGCGGAGGACAAGCCGGGCACGCACGTGGCCATGCTGAGTTACCACCTCTGGAAAACACGCTTTGGCGGTGATCCAAAGGTGACGGACAAGCAAATCGTTCTGGACGGCAAGCCCTACATAGTAGCGGGAGTCATGCCGGCTGATTTTCAATTTCCGCTTGACGAACAACCCGTGGATCTCTGGACCACCATAGCCGTTGAGGGAGCCGAGAGCCAGGCAGAGCGCGGCTCGCACTTTCTGCGAGTCATCGCAAGAATAAGAAGCGGAGTAACGCTCGCGGCCGCCAACGCGGAAACAGAGGAGATTGCCGCTCGCCTCGAAAAGCAATATCGGGACACCAATGGGCACTGGGGAATGTCGATGCAGCCCGAGATGGATGAGCTCGTGGGAAATGTCCGTCCCGCCCTGCTCCTGGTGCTGGGCGCGGTTGGCTTCCTGCTGCTGATCGCCTGCGCGAACGCGGCAAACCTCTTGCTGGCTCGCGCGGCCGGACGCCAGCGTGAAATGGCCATCCGCGCTTCTCTAGGCGCAGGAAAGAGTCGAATTCTCGGGCAGCTTTTAACAGAGAGCGTGCTCCTTTCCCTGGCGGGAGGAGCTCTTGGACTCCTCTTGGCCGTCTGGGGAACCGCTGCTCTCGTGAACCTTCCGTCGCTCGGCATCCCGCGCCTCGCTTCCGCGGGAGTTGATTGGCGGGCGCTAGCGTTTACATTGGCGATTTCCGTTATCACGGGCATTCTGTTCGGTCTGGCTCCGGCGCTGCACGCATCACGCTTCAATCTATTTGGTTCCTTGAAAGAAGGTGGCCGCACAGCCGCTGACGGAACAGGCCGCTCCCGGATGCGCAGCTTGCTTGTGGTTTCGCAGGTATCGCTGGCAGTGGTGTTGCTGATCGGCGCGAGCCTGTTGGTGGAGAGCATGTTCCACCTGTTGCACCAGTCGCCCGGCTTTGACCCGCAAGGAGTTGTGGCGTTCAGTCTCGATTTGCCGGATCCCCGTTATGGCAAACCAGAGCAGTCGGCCGATTTTTTCAAGGAGCTGCTCAGCCGTATTCGGACGGTGCCGGGCGTGAAGAATGCAAGTGCGGCAATGCCTTTGCCGCTCTCGGACAATTCGCTACGCACCTCGTTTGAAATTGAAGGGCTGCCGATGGCCAAGAGCGACCTGCCACGAACGCAAATTCGCGCGGTTGCCTTGGATTACTTCAAAACCATGCGCATTCCGCTTATGGCGGGCCGCGAATTCGCCGCGCGCGACGATCGGCACGCTCCTCATGTGATCATCATTAATCAGACGCTCGCTCGAAGGTTCTTTCCCAACGAAAACGCTATCGGAAAGCACATGAAACCGGGGATGTCGGGTGGCAAATCCGACTCCATGTGCGAAATCGTTGGAGTAGTGGGCGATGTAAAACACCGAAACCTCTGGCAGTCGCCTGATCCCGAGTCGTACGTTCCTTACGACCAGAGTCCCATCGGAGGCATGGACATGGTTGTGAGGGCGGATGGCGATCCGATGGCTTTGCTTCCAGCCCTGCGGACACAAGTGCTCGCGCTGGACCCCGAACTTCCAATTTATAAAGCCAAACGAATGGAGGACTATGTCGCCGCGTCCATTGGGCAAAGGCGGCTTACGAGCTTGCTCTGCGCTATTTTTGCCGGCGCGGGACTGCTGCTGGCAATTGTCGGGCTGTTCGGCGTGATGTCTTACAGCGTGGTGCAGCGCATGCATGAGATTGGCGTGCGAATGGCAGTGGGTGCTGAGAAAACGGATGTTTTACGATTGATCTTGAGGGAAGGGATGGTCATCACCTCCATAGGCCTCAGCGTGGGCTTGGTTGGGACACTAGCTCTGTCCAGCATCCTCAAAAGCCAGCTATTTGGAGTGACCGCCACCGACCCGTATACGTTCTTTGGAGTCGTATTCGCCCTGGCTGTCGTGGCGCTCGTGGCTTGCTATATTCCGGCACGAAGAGCCACGCGAGTGGATCCCATGGTAGCCCTGAGGTATGAGTAAAATTAGGCGCTGAATCAGAATGAGCAGGCAAAAGCTTGGTTAGTGAGCAATATTGCGGAACCATCGGACGGTGAGTTGCGTATTCCTTCATACGACAGGTTTCGAGGGTGGTTTTGATGAATAGCCGAAGTCGGCCCCTCATCGCGGTTGCACACCAGACGAGCGATGCAGTTTTACGTCAAATAGATGGAGCTTCGCCGGTTGCTATTCCCTGGTGTGAAGAGTTGCCAACGTCAGGATGCGAATTCTGAGTCGCGTAGGATTACTTGGTTGGGATCCATTGTGGCGGGTACTGGTACTAGAAACGAGATCGCCGATCGACAAAGGAAACAATAAGCCCGGCTAACCGTCTGACCAGTGTGAAGTTGCTTCGATTGTAGCGAAAAGAAACTGTAAGAAAGGTGTAATGCAGAACCTCTGGCAAGACCTCCGGTTCGGATTGCGTATGCTGGCAAAGAGTCCAGGCTTTACGGCGATTGCCGTAATTACCTTGGCGCTGGGCATTGGCGCAAATACGGCGATCTTTTCCTTGATGAACCAGATTTTGCTGCAGCGCCTGCCGGTAAAGAACCCGGAGGAACTGGTCATTCTGCGGGCACCTGGGCCGGTGACGGGGCGAGTTTCGAGCGACGGTGATTCCACGGAGTCCTTTTCCTACCCCATGTACAAGGGGTTGCAGGATACCAATAAGGTCTTCTCAGGTATTCTGGCGCGGTCCACGTTTTCCGCGAGCGTCGCGAGTCATGGGCAGACCGATCGTGCGACGGGAGAGCTGGTTTCCGGGAATTACTTCGATGTGCTGGGAGTGCGGCCAGCTGTCGGGCGCGTCTTCACGCAGGACGATGACCGGTTGCCAGGAGCGCAGCCTGTCGTCGTGCTTAGCAACTCCTACTGGAAACGGCACTTTGGCGGCGATCCGAGCGTGCTCAACAAAGTCCTACTAATCAACAACGTCGAAATGACCGTGGTCGGTGTCTCCCAGACGGGATTTTTTGGCGTTCAAGTAGGTCAAACTCCGGACTTTTTCGTGCCTTTGATGATGACGTCGCAGATGACCCTCAACGGTTCTTCACTTGATGGGTGGAACGATTACTGGATGAAGGTTCTGGCAAGGCGCAAGCCGGGAATTTCGGAGAAACAGGCGCAGGCAGGAATTAATGCCGCGTACCAGCCGCTTCTTGAAGTGCAATTGCCGCAAATCAAGTCCGGCTGGAACGAAGAGAAGCGCAAGCGATTCTTGGACAAGAAGATTCTTCTTTCGTCCGGGGCAAGAGGACGAACAGTTCTGCAGCGGGACGCCGGGGGACAGATCATCACGCTTTTCGTGATGGTGGCGCTTGTCCTTTTAATCGCGTGCACGAACGTGGCGAACTTGCTGCTGGCCCGCGGCGCATCGCGGCAACGTGAGTTTGCGATCCGCACGGCGATGGGAGCAAGCCGGGGCAGGATGATTCGGCAACTGCTCGCCGAAAGTCTCTTGTGTGCATTTGGCGGCGGAGCGATGGGACTGCTCCTCGGCACATGGTTAATGAGAATCCTGACGCCCATCGTGGTCTCCAACACGGGAATCCACGGGTTGACAGAAAGGCTCGACCCAGGGGTCTTGGCTTTTGCCATCGCAGCCACACTTTTCTCCGGGGTTTTCTTCGGATTGATTCCCGCGTGGCGTGTTACAAAAATGGGAGTCTCCGACGTCATTAAGGACCAGGGTTCCACTTCTTCCGCAAGCGTCTCGCACGTGGGCTTCCGAAAATTCCTGGTTGCGGGTCAAGTTGCTTTTACCATGTTGCTTCTCGCCGGGGCCGGACTCTTCGTGCGTTCGCTCTGGAATCTGCAAAAGCAGGATTTGGGTTTGAAGCCAGACAATGTGATCACGTTCTCCATCGAGCCGCCACTCAATGGGTACGACACACCGCACTCGATTGCTCTGATTGACCAGTTGCGCGCCAGGATTGCGGCACTGCCCGGAGTCAGGTCCGTGGGAACGGGAGATGTTCCCACGCTCACGGGCGACAGTAATGGGAGCAACATAACCGCCGAAGGAGGCCCGCAACTCGCGGAGGAGTTGCAGGACGTCAATTATGATTCGGTGAGTCCGAGCTACTTCTCCACGCTGGGAGTGCCTTTGTTGTCTGGCCGTGAATTTACGGAAGCCGACGGCGCTACGGCTCCCAAAGTCGCCGTAGCGAGCGAATCCATGGTCAAGCGTTTCTTCCCTGGACGGAACCCGCTCGGCTTGCACTTTGCATTTGGTGGCGGACAGAAAGTGAAACCGGACATCGAAATCGTGGGAGTGGTGAAGGACGTAAAGCAGGCGCACGTAAACGGAGCCGTGCAACCCTATGTGTATATTCCCTATGCGCAAAGGCCCGAACTGAGAGCGATGACCTTCTACGTCCGGTCGACGCAGGACCCATTGCTTTTGGGAACGGCGCTGCAGGGTGAGGTCCGGCAGATGGACGCGAACCTGCCGGTGTACGATTTGAAGACCATGGAACGCGTTGTGGATGAAGATTTGTTTTCGGCGCGGATGGTTGCCGTGCTATCTGCGAGCTTCGCGGGATTAGCCGGGCTCTTGGCGGCATTGGGGATTTATGGCGTGCTTGCGTACGTGGTCGTGCAACGCACGCGGGAGATCGGCATCCGAATGGCGCTGGGCGCGGTGGCCGGCCATGTGCGGCTGATGATTCTGCGAGAAGTGGGATTGATGGTGTTGATCGGCGTAGCGGTTGGTCTGCCCGCCGCGTATGGCCTGGCTCGGCTCAGCGAATCCCTGCTTTTTGGCGTGCATGCAAGTGACCCCGCGGTATACGCTGTGGGGTTGGGATTGATCGGTTTTATAGCGCTTGCGGCATGCTCCATTCCAGCGAGGCGCGCAACGCGCGTCGATCCGCTGGTGGCCTTGCGATACGAATAAATGGCCCGATTTTACGCAAGAAGGACGGCAGTCGGAGGCACTTGAAAAGGATTTTGCAGGGCAAATTTCAAGGTAAATTTCAGCTAAGGAGAAGAAATGGCAGACACAAGCACGCTCATTAAAATGGAAGGCGTAAAGAAAGTCTTCTACACGGACGAAGTGGAGACCCACGCACTTTCGGAAATCCACCTCGAAATCAAGAAAGGGACGTACATTTCCATCGCGGGGCCTTCGGGCTGCGGCAAATCGACGCTGCTCTCCATTTTGGGGCTGCTTGATTCGCCGACCGACGGAACTTACATGCTGAACGGGCAGCCTGTCGGGAAACTTACGATAAGCGAGCGCACGCGCATCCGCAATCGCGAGATTGGTTTCATCTTCCAGGCGTTTAACCTGATCGGCGACCTTACGGTCTACGAAAACGTCGAGCTGCCACTGACCTACCGCGGCACGAGCTCCGCCGAGCGCAAGCAGAAGGTGCAGAACGCGCTCGAGCGCGTGGGCATGGCTCACCGTCTGCGGCATTACCCCTCGCAGCTCTCCGGCGGTCAGCAACAGCGTGTTGCCGTCGCGCGCGCATTGGTCGGCGATCCGCTCATTCTCATGGCTGACGAGCCGACTGGAAACTTGGACTCCAAGAACGGCGAAGCCGTCATGGAACTGCTGCGCGATTTGCATCGCAACGGCGCGACGGTATGCATGGTTACGCACGACCAGCGCTACGCGAATTTCGCCGAACGCACGATTCACCTGTTTGACGGCCGTATTGTCGAAGAAACAAAGGAAGCCGGCGTGACCGCTTAAGGGCGTCCGGGAAGAGGGGCGCTCCATGGGAACGATTTGGCAGGACATCCGCTATGGTGTGCGGATGCTCGTCAAGCACCGCCTTACTACATTGGTATGCGTGGTGGCTCTGGCTCTGGGCATCGGCGCGAACGCGGCCATTTTCAGCTTAGCGGAAGCGTTCCTCCTGCATCCAGTTCCCTTTGAAAACGCTGACCGTTTTGTCGCTCTCGTGTACGTGCCGCCAGGCCAAAACTTTAACGTCAACTCAGTCGCGCCCGCGACCTATTTTGAGTGGCAAATCCAGGCGCACTCTTTTGAAAAGTTGGGAGCGTATCAATGGGACGCTCTCAATCTGGCGGGGGACGGACAGCCTGAAAAAGTGCAAGGGTTCCTGGTGAGCGCAAATTTCTTCAGCTTGCTCGGCGTCCATCCTAAGCTTGGCCGCACCTTCCTTCCCGAAGAGGAGCTGCCTGGCAAAGACCAGGAAATCATCCTCAGTTCTGGCCTCTGGGAACGCCGTTACGCTTCGGATCCAGAAATCCTCGGCAAAACAGTCAAGGTGTATGGCAAAACCTTCGTTATCGTCGGAGTGATGCCAAGAGGGTTCGACTATCCGAAGCCGGCGGAGGCGTGGATTCCGTTGTCCTTTGACGTGAAGGCGCGCGCGGAGCGCAGTTCCCGTTACGTGTGGCCCCTCGCGAAACTAAAGCCGGACGTTTCCATCCAGCAAGCAACCGCCGAAATGCACACCATTGCGGCTCGCCAATCCGAAGCCTATCCCGATATTTACAAGCGCTGGGATTTGCGGGTCATGCCGATTAGCGAATTTGCGACGGGCGATCTCACGCGGCAATTCACATTTTTGCTGCTGGGCGCCGTCGGTTTCGTCCTGCTCATTGCCTGTGCCGATGTAGCCAACGTGCAATTTGCGCGCGTCTCGGGCCGGCACAAGGAGTTGGCTGTGCGCACCGCGATGGGTGCGAGCCGCGGCCGCATTGTCCGCCAATTGCTTACAGAAAGCGTCTTGCTCTCGCTGGGAGGAGCCGCGTTCGGACTGCTCTTCGCGCAGTGGAGCATTTACTTGATCTTGAGGCACATGCCGCCGGAGGTCGCGCGATTCATTGCGGGCTGGAACACAATCAGCCTCGATACCGGCGCATTCTTATTCACGCTTGGGATCGCTATCGCCAGCGGAATTATTTCCGGAATTGCACCGTCCTGGCTCCATTCGCAAACGAACATTAGTGAAACGCTGAAAGAAAGCGGCCGGGGAGCCAGCACGGGGCCGTCGCGGCACCGGTTGCGGAGTGTACTGGTCGTTGCAGAGATCGCGCTTGCTCTCGTGCTGCTGGTAGGCGCCGGGTTGCTGGTGAAGGGTTTTCACGCGCTTCTCAACGTGAATCAAAACTTTCGGCCTGAATCGGTCCTGACCTTCACATTGAGCCTGCCGGACAATCAGTATGCGGAGAAGCCCGGCCGCGCGGCATTTTACGATGAAACGCTTCAGCGGCTTGCTACGATCCCCCAAGTACAGTCCGCCGCACTCGCTACTTATGTGCCTTACGCAAATGGGGGAGGCACGAACCTGAGCCCCTTCACGATCCAGGGACGTGCGCCGGCAGCGCGGGGCGAAACCATTAGCTCTATTGTCGAGACCGTGAGCCCAAATTATTTCCGGTTGCTGAATATCGGCTTACGGAGCGGCCGGGAACTTAGCGAATCGGATGCGGACGGCACACTTCCGGTTGTGGATATCAGCGGGATCCTGGCGGCCCGATACTTTCCCGGGGAAAACCCCATTGGCAAGAAAATCCAGATTGGAAAAGCCGGCTCGGACGATCCTTGGCTTACCATCGTGGGGATCGTGGACGATGTCCACTACACCTGGTTCGACAAAAAGGTTTGGCCGACCATCTATCGTACCTATCGTCAGGCTCCGCCGTTCTGGACCTCGATGGTCTTGCGCACGGAAGGCGCCCCGATGAGTTTCGTTTCGGCCGTGCGCAGTAAAGTCGCCGCGGTGGATCCGGACTTGCCGCTTTTCGACGTGAATCCGTTTAGTAAGGTCATTAGCGACTCGATTGTCGGCATCGCTTATGTCGCCGTCATGATGGCCATTCTTGGCTTGATCGCGTTGGTTCTCGCTTCCGTAGGCATTTACGGCGTCATGTCCTACTCTGTTGGCGAGCGCACCCACGAGATCGGCGTGCGCATGGCGATGGGCGCCACGGCGGAGGATGTCCAAAAACTCATTCTGAGAAACGGCGTGTTCCTGACGCTTGCGGGCATGGCCATCGGCTTGCCGCTGGCCTTGGCGCTGGCGTATGGGCTTTCCAGTCTCCTCTTTGGTGTAAAGGTCGCCGATCCGTCTGCCTTTGTTGGACTGCCCGTGCTTCTGGCTGCAGTGGCAACAGTCGCCTGCTACCTCCCCGCGCGGCGCGCCGTGCGCCTCGATCCGATTACCGCATTGCGCTACGAATGAACTCCTTCCGCGTAAAGGCTTGTAGGGGCGGGGCTTGCCTCGCTCGGGGCTCCTCAGCGGTGCGGATTTAAGTGTGGTAGTCTCGAAACGGAATAAGGATTCGAGCGTTATCTAATTAACGCCCAAGGAGCGAGTGTGGAACCTCTGATTCAGTTGCGAAACTTGGAGAAAGTTTACGAGGCGGGCGGCAGCAAGTTCTATGTCTTACGCCGTGTTTCCCTGGAGATTCAGCCTGGCGAGTTTGTCACGTTCATGGGCCCCTCAGGGGCCGGTAAGTCCACACTTCTGAGCATCATCGGGATGCTCGACGGCGCCTGGACGGGCGAGTACTACTTCAACGGAGAACCGGTCCACCGGCTCAACGTAAAAAAGCGCAACGAGTTGCACAAAGCCAACATCGGCTTCGTTTTTCAAAGTTATCACCTCATCGACAACTTGACGGTCTTTGAGAACCTCGAAATCCCGCTTTCCTACAAGAATGTCCCTCACAAAGAGCGCGTTAGCCTCGTCTGCGACATCCTCGACCGCTTTAACATCGTCGGCAAGAAGGATCTGTTCCCCAACCAACTCTCCGGCGGACAGCAGCAACTTGTGGGTGTGGCCCGCGCGGTGATTCAGAGTCCCAAGCTGATTCTGGCCGACGAGCCGACCGGCAATTTGCACTCTGCCCAGGGCGAAGAAATCATGGAACTTTTCCGAAAGCTAAACGAAGCCGGCACCAGCATCATTCAGGTGACGCACTCGGAAAGAAACGCCGCTTACAGCCACCGGGTCATCCAGCTCAAAGACGGCTGGGTGGTCAGCGAAACCAGCAATGCGGCTCGGGTCGGCTGACGGTTAGTTGCAGGACGGGAAGTAATTTCTTATTTCTAGCGAGGAGGGGACAACATGGCAAATATGATTCGAGATCTACGCTATGCCCTCCGCGTTCTCCTCAAAAGTCCAGGCTTCACGATCGTTGCAGTCCTCACCCTTGCGCTCGGCATTGGAGCGAACACCGCCATCTTCAGTGTCGTCCACGCCGTACTGCTTCGTCCGCTCCCCTATCCAGATGCCAATCGATTGGTCTTTCTCGGAGAGTGGTCCGAGGAAGTGCCGGAGATGAGCATCTCGATGGCGAATTTCAATGACTGGCAAGCACAGAACACTATCTTTGCAAGCATGGTGCCGTATCAAAGTGACAATGTCGTCTTGACCGGCAGAGGCGAGCCGGAACGTTTACGACTGAAAAGAATTACGGCAGGATTCTTCCCCACCCTGCGGGTTAGGCCGGTATTGGGCCGCGAACTGACACCGGAAGACGACAAAGTGGGCGCACCCCGCGTGGTTTTGCTCGGGGAAGACTTCTGGGAGCGCCGCTTTGGCCGGGACCCAAACATCATCGGGCAACAGCTCACCCTAGATGCTGAACCATTCACCGTTATTGGCATCTTGTCCTCGCGGCTGCATGGCAGTTTGCGTCAAGCGGATCTCTTCACCTCGTTGTGGCGTCTTGAAGATCAATTAGGGGGAGAAGCAAACCGCGGGAGTCATCCGGGAATATATGCATACGCGCGGATGAAACCCGGCGTGACAGTGGAACAGGCGCGCACGGAAATGAAGAATATCGCTCGGCGCCTTGACGAATTGCACCCGGCGACAGATGGCAACGATAGCGTTGTCGTGCAACCACTGCTCGACGCAGTTGTTGAGGATGTAAAGCCGTCGCTGTTGATTCTGATGGGAGCGGTTGGCTTCGTGTTGCTCATAGCCTGCGCCAATATCACAAACCTGCTCCTCGCTCGCGCCACGGAGCGCTATCGCGAGTTGGCAGTGCGAATGGCCCTCGGTGCCGGCCGCGGGCGGCTTATACGCCAAGTGCTGACGGAAAGTCTGCTGCTTTCGATTGCCGGCGGCACACTGGGACTGCTCCTTGCTGTGTGGATCACCGCCGCGCTTGTCCGCGGTGTGCCCGCGGGGGTGCCACGGATGGATGAAGTCTCCGCCGATCGTTCGGTGCTCCTATTCACTCTGGGCCTCTCCCTACTTACTGGAATTGTCTTTGGCATCCTCCCCGCCCTGCAAGCTTCAAGAACCGACGTGCAGGACACACTTCGCGAAGGAGGCCGCACGGGGACTGCCGGTGGAGGGCGCCGTCGTTTACGAGACGTGCTTGTTGCGGCAGAAGTCGCCGTCTCGTTGGTGCTGCTTGTCGGAGCAGGGTTGATGACCAAGAGCCTGTTCCGCGTGCTCCAGGCGGATGGTGGCATCAATCCGGCAAGCGTTTTGACAGGAAGATTTTCGCTGCCTGATGCGCGATATAACGAGGATGCCAAACGGCGCAATTTTATCAGTGAACTGGTCGCAAAGGTTCAGTCGCTTCCCGGCGTGGACGCTGCAGGTTTTAAGAATCCTCTTCTGGGCGGGTGGCAGACCGCCTACGTGATCGAGGGCCGGCCACTCCCGCCGCCGGGGCATTTGCCTAGCACTGATATCGGCCGCGTCTCTCCGGATGCGATGCGCGCGATGGGCATGCGTTTGCTTAGTGGACGCCTCTTCGACGAACACGATAACGAGAATTCTCTGCACGTTTGCATCATTGATGAGACATTTGCAAGGCAAAACTTCCCAGGAACAGATTCACTTGGAAAACGGATCAATACGGACGGCCCTCCCGACGCCGGAAATCAGCCAGACTGGCTGACGATTATCGGCGTAGTGGCCCATGTGAAGAATTATGGGGTGGATCAGCCGTCGCGTGTGGAAACGTACGTGCCCGTGGCACAACGGCCGAGTTATGGCGGAAGCATTGTGGTGCGCTCGGCGGGCAACCCCGCGGGATTGACGGCGGAACTGCGCGAGGCGGTTCATTCACTCGATCCCGATATTCCGGTCTATGAAATCCGCCCCCTCGAGGACATTGTCAATGAAAACACTGCCTCCCGGCGGCTCTCCGTCTTGCTGATTGGCTCCTTCGCCATACTGGCGCTGCTCCTCGCTGCGGTCGGAGTTTACGGAGTGATGGCGTATGTGGTTACCCAGCGGGGGCATGAGATAGGTATTCGTATGGCGCTCGGAGCCAGTCAAAGAGACATCCTTGGGATGGTTTTCCAACAGGGCTTGCGTCTTGCGCTGATTGGTATCATCGCAGGGCTTGCGGGAGCGGTGGCACTGACACGCGTCATTAGCAATTTGCTCTTTCATGTCAGCGCGCTGGATGTACCGATTTTAGCTTCGGGCGCGCTGGCATTGGCGGCGATCGTGCTGCTCGCGTGCTGGTTGCCGGCGCGCCGCGCCACCCGGGTCGATCCGATTCTCACGCTTCGCTATGAATAGATGAGGACGCAGACCTGTCATCGGTCGTTGTCCCAGTTAGTTGAACAAGACGCGACTGTAAAGTAGAGATTATCTTCCGACACGAATGAAAAACCCTACCATTCATCCCTATCGCGTCCTTGTGGCCGACGATCAGGCGGATATCCGCGACGCGTTACGTCTGCTGCTCAAGCGGGAGAACTATGAGACACAGTCCGCGGCCTCTCCCGCGGAGGCGCTCGCGGCCATTGAATCGCGCGAGTTCGATGCCGTGCTGATGGACCTCAACTATGCACGAGACACCACTTCCGGCCAGGAGGGACTCGATCTGTTGAGCCGCATACAAGCGGCGGATTCGACCCTGCCGGTGATTGTGATGACCGCGTGGAGCAGCGTAGAGGTCGCCGTGGAAGCCATGCGGCGAGGTGGCCGCGATTTCATTCAAAAGCCGTGGGACAACGCGCGGCTGCTGACCATCCTGCGCACACAGATCGATCTGCGCAATGCTTTGCGGCAAGCGTCGCGGTTGGAAGCGGAAAACCGTCTGCTTCGCGCTGAATCGCGCCCCACCCTCATCGCAGAAGCGGCCGTGATGCAGCCGGTGCTGGACCTAATCGGCCGTGTAGGTCCTTCGGATGCCAGCGTTCTCATCACCGGGGAGCATGGCACCGGAAAAGAAGTTGTGGCGCAGACCTTGCATGCACTTTCCAATCGCGCAGGAAAACCCATGGTGACGGTCAATGCGGGTGGGCTTTCCGAGGGCCTCTTCGAAAGCGAGCTGTTCGGACACGTGAAAGGCGCTTTCACCGACGCGCGCAGCGATCGTGTCGGGCGTTTTGAGCTTGCCGAAGGCAGCACTCTTTTTCTGGACGAGATCGCCAATGTGCCACTGAATCTGCAGGCAAAACTTTTGCGCGTTCTTGAAACCGGCGAGTTGGAACGCGTCGGTTCCTCATCGACAAGGCGAGTAAACGTGCGAGTTTTGGCCGCCACCAACGCCGACGTCACTTCCGAAGCCGCCTCCGGACGATTCCGCCAGGACCTTCTTTTTCGGCTAAACACGATTGAGATTCATCTTCCTCCCTTGCGTGAACGCCGCGAGGACATCGCCTTACTGGCCCACCATTTTCTCCGTGGCTACGCGCAACGCTATCGCAAGAGTATTTCGGGTTTCGATCCAGCCGCGACGCAGCTACTCCTTGACCATCCGTGGCCAGGGAATGTGCGCGAGCTAGATCACGCCGTCGAGCGCGGGGTACTGCTCGCGCAAGGGCAGCTTGTCCGTTCCGCGGACCTCGGCCTGCGGACCGGCGCTGCCGGCGGCACTGTGCGGCTCGAGGAAATGAGCCTCGACGAAGTCGAGCGCCACCTGATACAGCGCACTCTCGTGCGTCATGACGGAAACGTCAGCCAAGCGGCCAAGGCACTGGGACTAAGTCGCAGCGCGATGTATCGCCGGCTGCAAAAACACGGCTTGGAATGAGACGCCTCACATACGAACGTCGAATCCAGCTGCTGGCGCTGGCGGCAGGATTACCCGGCTCGTTCATTGCACTGATTCTCCTCTGGAACGGTGCTTATTCGTCGCGAACCGCCTGGACGCTGACCTTTCTCATCCTGAGTCTGTGGCTTGGATTCGCGCTTTCCTTGCGGCACCGCGTGGTCTTCTCGCTGCAAACGCTCTCAAACCTCCTCTCAGCGATGCGCGAGGAAGATTTTTCCTTCCGTGCCCGCGAAGCTCGCTCCGACGACGCGCTCGGCGAAGTCATGCTCGAAGTCAACGCTTTGAGCGAGACTCTTCGTTCGCAGCGGTTGGGCGCAATGGAAGCCACCGGGCTGTTGCGTGCGGTGATGGAGGAAATTGACGTAGCTATTTTCACCTTCGACAACAACAGACAGTTGCGCCTCGTGAATCGCGCCGGCGAGCGCCTTCTAGCCAGGTCTAGCGAACGGCTACTGGGCTTTACCGCGGCGGAGCTTGGTCTTGAGGCCTGTCTCGAGGGCGAACCGGCGCACACGATGGAATTGAGTTTTCCAGGCGGAGCCGGCCGATGGGGAATGCGCCGCGGTTCCTTCCGGCAGGGCGGGTTGCCGCATGATCTCGTCGTGCTCAGCGATCTCAGCCGCGCGCTGCGCGATGAAGAGCGGCAGGCTTGGCAGCGACTTATCCGCGTTTTGGGCCATGAACTCAACAATTCACTCGCGCCGATCCAATCCGTAGCCCAGAGCTTGGAAAGCGCGCTCGCGAAGACGGCCAACGTTCCAGAGTTGCAGAACGCCTCTGCCGCTTCCATATTGGAAGACATGCGCCACGGTTTGAGCATCATCCGGTCTCGCACGGAAGCGCTAGGCCGGTTTATGGCCGCTTATGCGCGGCTTGCTCGGCTACCGCAGCCGACGCTCGCGCCCGTAAACGTGACGGAATGGATTACCCGCGTAGCCAACCTTGAAGCACGACCCAAAGTTCGATTGGAGAAAGGGCCGCCGCTGGTTATCTCTGCGGACGCGGACCAACTTGAACAGCTCTTGATCAACCTTGTTCACAACGCGGCGGACGCGGCACACGAAACGGGGGGCGGAGTGAAAGTAACTTGGTCCCGGTACAGCTCTTACCTTGAAGTTTCCGTGCTTGATGAAGGCCCAGGAATCTCAAACACCGCAAATCTCTTTGTTCCTTTCTTCACGACGAAACCAGGAGGTTCGGGCATAGGCCTTGTGCTCAGCCGCCAGATCGCGGAAGCACACGGGGGCACGCTGACTCTCCAAAACCGTCGGGATGGACGCGGTTGCGAGGCGAAATTGCGTCTGCCGATCTGAGTGATCTCACCCGTTTCCGTCGGAATCGCTGAAGACCTTCTCTTCGCTTTGTTCCCAAGCCCATGGACGCGCCGTTCAAATACGCGCGATGCGCGGAACTCTTCTTCACAAAATACTTAGATACGCCTCACCACTTTCTAAGGCCTGCGAAGCTAGGCTACGGTGTCGATTCGCATTCTGCGAGGCGCTCTGCCGATTGGTTGCTGGCCATTTCAGAATTACCAGCGCCCAGTCCGTGCGAAGGTCGTCAAAAAGATTCGAAAAGGAGACTGGTGTGAGGGATTTGGTTTTCGCCGTAGGGACGCTTGGCTTCTTCCTGCTAGCGATAGGCTATTTGCGCCGTTGCGAACGGTTAAAGTAAGCGGAGGTTCTGGATGCTCGAAAACATCGCCCTGATTCTGATTAGCCTTCTCCTGTTCGGTTATCTGATGTACGCGCTGCTGAAACCGGAGAATTTCTAGCCATGACCGAGAATGGCTGGTTTCAAATCGGTCTTTATTTGCTGGTGCTGTTCCTTATTACAAAACCAATTGGGATCTTTCTGGCTCGCGTTTTTGAAAGGGAGAAGACCTTTCTTGACCCTGTCTTGCGTCCAATCGAACGTCTCGTGTACCGACTTTGCGGGGTGGATGAAGACAAGGAGATGCGCTGGACGGAATACGGCACGACGATGCTTGCCTTCAGCGCCGTTTCGTTATTTTTGCTCTATCTGATCGAGAGGCTCCAGCAGTGGCTGCCGTGGAATCCGCAAAAACTTGCAAGTGTGGCCCCGGATCTTGCGTGGAACACGGCCGTCTCTTTCACCACTAACACGAATTGGCAAGCTTACACGCCCGAAACCACCATGAGCTATCTGACGCAGATGGCCGGCTTGGCATACCACAATTTTGCTTCGGCGGCCGTTGGCATTGCTCTGGCCATCGCCGTGATCCGAGGAGTCTCGCGTAACGAATCGAAAACCATCGGAAACTTCTGGGTGGATTTGACGCGTGGTTTTCTTTGGGTACTGCTCCCGGTCTGTCTCGTCGGTTCTCTAATTTTGATTTCACAGGGCGTTGTGCAAAACCTCAAGCCTTACGCAACGGTTCAGCTCGTGGAGCCGCAGACGGTTCAAACACTGGGCTCCGATGGCCAGCCAGTCGCAAAGAAGCTGACACAGCAAGTGATTGCCCTGGGCCCGACGGCGTCCCAGGAAGCCATAAAAATGTTTGGCACAAACGGCGGAGGATTTTTCAATGCGAACAGCGCACATCCATTCGAAAATCCTACACCCTTCTCAAATTTCTTCGAGATGCTTCTGATTTTCGCGATTCCTTCTGGCTTGACCTACACACTCGGCCGAATAACGAAATCTCAGGGCCATGGATGGGCTGTTTGGACCGCCATGATGGCCCTGTTTTTCGTTGGAGTCACTGCTGCATATTGGGCGGAAGCTAGGGGGAACCCCCAATTCCATGGAGTGAACCAGACTGCCAGCGCGCTTCACTCCGGCGGAAACATGGAAGGCAAAGAAGTCCGTTTTGGAATTGTGAACTCGACACTCTTCGCCACGATTACCACCGACGCAAGCTGCGGTGCTGTGAACAGCATGCATGATTCCTACACACCGCTGGGCGGCATGGTGCCACTTGTAAATATCATGCTGGGCGAAGTCATCTTCGGCGGTGTGGGCTCCGGGCTGTACGGAATTCTGGTGTTCGTGATTCTGGCGGTTTTTATCGCCGGCTTGATGGTTGGGAGAACGCCGGAATATTTGGGCAAGAAAATTGAGGCGTTTGACGTGAAGATGGCGATGCTTTCCGTCCTAATCACCTCGCTGACGATTCTGGTGTTATCGGCTGTCGCGGTCGATGCAAAGTTTGGCGCCTCAAGCATCACAAATCCGGGGCCGCACGGATTTTCGCAAATCCTTTATGCCTATTCTTCCGGGGCCGGGAACAACGGCTCAGCCTTTGCCGGCTTGAGCGCAAATACACTCTGGTACAACACCTCCACTGCCATCGCTATGCTTCTAGGAAGATTTTTTGTTGTAATTCCAATCCTGGCCATCGCTGGTAACCTGGCACGAAAAAAGACGGCTCCAGAATCCTTGGGCACTTTTCCTGTAACTGGTCCGCTGTTCGCCATTTTGCTTGTCTCGACGATCTTGATTGTTGGCGCGCTGACTTTTTTCCCTGCTTTGAGCCTGGGGCCCATCCTGGAGCATCTGCTCATGCTTTCTGGAAAGGCATTTTAGGAAACACATGGACCGAGCATCCCAAGAAAAGTCACAGTCGTTGATGGATACGAAGATTTTCCAGTCCGCGATTCGGGATTCCTTCCGGAAATTAAATCCGCTCACGATGGTCAAGAATCCTGTCATGTTCGTCGTGGAAGTCGGGGCTTTTCTGACTTTGATTCAGCTGGTGCGCGATACTCTGCATCGCAGCGGCCATTTTGGGTTCGGATTGCAGATTACTTTGTGGCTGTGGTTCACCGTGCTCTTTGCGACTTTTGCCGAAGCGATGGCCGAGGGGCGCGGCAAGGCCCAGGCAGAAACCCTAAGGAAAGCCAGAGCGGAGACCGAGGCACGGCGTCTTCGCTCGGACGGCTCGGTGGAGGTTGTGCCCAGCTCGAAACTTCGCACCGGCGACCAGGTGCTGGTGGCGGCAGGAGAATTCATTCCGGGTGATGGCGAAGTCGTCGAGGGTGTAGCTTCGGTGGACGAATCGGCAATCACGGGCGAGTCCGCGCCCGTGATCCGCGAATCGGGTGGAGACCGCTCGGCCGTCACGGGCGGCACGCGCGTCCTCTCCGATGAAATCCGCGTGCGCATCACGTCGAACCCAGGAGAAACCTTCCTCGACCGGATGATCAGCCTCGTGGAAGGCGCCTCGCGTCAGAAAACACCCAACGAAATTGCGCTTAATATACTCCTCGCCGGACTGACCATTATTTTTCTGCTCGCCGTTGTGACGCTTCAGCCATTCGCCATTTACGCGGGCGCTCCGCAAACCATTTTCGTTCTGGTATCGCTTCTCGTTTGCCTGATTCCCACCACGATAGGCGGTCTCTTGTCCGCCATCGGAATCGCGGGCATGGACCGCTTGATCCAGAGAAATGTGATCGCCATGTCGGGCCGCGCCGTGGAGGCATCTGGTGACGTTGACGTGCTGCTTCTCGACAAAACCGGGACAATCACGCTTGGCAACCGCCAAGCCAGTTCTTTCCACACCTGCCCCGGCGTGACGGAAGCGGAGCTTGCCAGCGCGGCACAACTTGCATCCTTTGCGGACGAAACAGCGGAAGGCCGCTCGATCGTGGTTCTGGCGAAGGATAAGTACGGACTTCGCGGCCGGGAACTCGCGCCCCACAATCCAGTCTTCATTCCATTTTCCGCGCAGACTCGCATGTCCGGCGTGGACATGGACGGCCAGGAAATCCGCAAAGGTGCGCCAGAGGCTATCGACAAATATGTCGCGGAAAGGGGCCAGATTGTTCCCGCCGAAATCAAACACACTGTCCGTGAGATTGCGAACGCCGGAGGAACTCCGCTGCTTGTAACTCTGAATCGTCACGTGCTCGGCGCCATCGCCCTCACGGACATCGTGAAAGGCGGAATGCGCGAACGTTTTGACCATCTGCGCGCCATGGGCATCCGCACGATGATGATCACCGGCGACAATACGTTGACCGCAGCAGCGATTGCACGACAGGCCGGCGTGGATGATTTTCTCGCCGAAGCCAAGCCCGAAGACAAGATGGCCCTCATCAAGCGCGAACAGGCAAAGGGCAAACTCGTCGCAATGACCGGTGACGGCACCAATGACGCCCCCGCCCTCGCGCAAGCGGATGTCGGCGTGGCGATGAACACCGGTACGCAAGCCGCGAAAGAAGCCGGCAATATGGTCGACCTCGATTCCAACCCGACCAAGCTCATTGAGATCGTCGAAATCGGCAAGCAATTGCTTATCACTCGCGGAGCGCTCACTACTTTCTCGGTCGCCAACGACGTGGCCAAATACTTTGCCATCATTCCAGCGATGTTCGCCGTCGCGTTTCCGCAATTGGAAGTTCTCAATGTGATGCGGCTTCGTACTCCGGAATCCGCGATTCTCTCGGCAGTCATCTTCAACGCACTGATCATCATTGCGCTCATCCCATTGGCGCTTCGCGGCGTGCGTTATCGCCCTTTGGGCGCCGCAGCCTTGCTTCGCCAGAATCTTCTTGTCTATGGCCTAGGTGGAGTGGTTGCTCCCTTCCTGGGAATTAAGCTGATCGACATGGCGATTACTTATTTGCATTTGGCGTGAGGAATTTTATGAATCAGCATCTGCGAACAGCGATTCTCATGACCGTCGTGACAACGGTTCTCTTTGGGCTGTTATATCCTTTGGCGGTCACAGGACTCGGGCAACTCATTTTCCCCGCTCAGGCAAACGGCGGGATGATCATGCGAACTGGCCAGGTAATCGGCGCACATCTCATTGGCCAGCCATTCACAGCCGCATGGTATTTCCATTCGCGACCATCCGCCGCAGGCGACGGATACGATCCTGTCGCGCCCGCTGGCGGCGCATCAAATCTCGGCCCAACAAACCGCCAGCTGTTGGAGCGCGTGAAGAGTTACGTGAAAAAGTTACAGGCGGAATACCCCGGCGCGGGAATTCCCGTGGATATGGTCACGACTTCCGCTTCTGGCTTGGATCCGGATATTTCCCCAGCGGCCGCCGAGTTTCAGATTCCGCGCGTTGCGCGCGAGCGTCACATCACCGAAACAGACCTGCGTGAAGTGGTGGCGAAGCACATCCTAAGTAGGCAGTTCGACATTCTCGGCGAGCCACGCGTCAACGTGCTGGAATTGAATCTGGACCTGGACGCGTCGCATCCCAAACAATGACTCTTAGCTTTTCCGCGAAGCACCCCGTGCGGGAGAGTCCTGTGACGCCTGGAATCGGTATCCCACCCACGGCTCCGTCACAATATATTTCGGTCGGGCCGGATCGCTCTCAATCTTCTTGCGCAATTGATTGATCACTACGCGCAAGTTTTCCGTTTCTTCACCATACTCCGGCCCCCAAACCGCCTGCAACAGCCGACGATGAGACAACGGCTTGCCGAGATTAGCCACCAGAAGCTTGAGGACTTCAAATTCTTTCGGTGTGAGATGCACGTTGCGGCCGCGTACGCTCATCAGCCGTGTTTCGAAATCGATCGTCAGATCTTTGGCAACGAATGTGGGAATCGCATCATCTGGCGAGTATCTCCGGAGAGCGGCCCTGATGCGAGCAAGAAGTTCCTCGATGCCAAATGGTTTGACCACGTAATCATCCGCGCCGGCATCCAGCGCGATAACTTTGTCGCGCTCCGCATTGCGCACCGTCAACATGATGATGGGTGCATCACACATCTCCCGAATCTCGCGAGCCGCCTCAATGCCGCCGATTCCCGGCATGTTGACGTCGAGCAAAATCAGGTCAGGACGTTCCTTGCGCACGGCTTCGACCGCCTCTTCGCCTGTCGTGGCCTCCCTGATGACATAACCCTGGCTGGAAAGTGTCGAGCGCATGACGCGCCTGATTTGTGTCTCGTCATCCACCAACAAGATAGCTGCGGCGTTCATCGTGCTTCCCGTGCACTGCGATCTACGGGCAATGTAAATGAGAATACGGACCCGCGCCCCAGCTGGCTGGTCACGGCAATCGTACCTTTGTGTGCATTGATGATTGCTTTCGCGATGGGCAGACCCATGCCTGTCCCGCGCACCAGGAAACGCTGATCTTTGCCGCGATAGAATTTGTCGAAAATCATGCCCTGCTCGAAATCATCGATGCCAGGCCCGCGATCCCCCACGCTGGTTGTCACGGCGTCTCCCGTTAACTCTGCTGAGATGGTAATCGGCGCTTCTTTCTGCGAGTAAATGTTCGCGTTGTCGATCAAATGGACTAGCGCATCCTTTATGCGGCCTAAATCGGCGCGTACCGGAGGAAGATTGGGACTGAGGTTCAGGTCGACGGCGCGTCCTGCCAGCGCCGTATTGCAATGTGCAAGCGCAGCCCTGATGATGTCGCCGATCTGCGTTGGCGCGAGGTTCAATTCAAATTCACCGGCCTCCAGCCGCGACATCTCCGCCGCTTCTTCGACAAGTCTGTTCAGGCGGTCGCACTCCTCGTTAATGATCGTCAAAAGTTCGTGTCTCTGTCTGGGAGCCGGACTCGCCTCCGCCAGCATGCTCGTGGTCGCGGCCTTGATCGATGTCAGCGGCGTGCGGAAATCATGTGCTATGGAATCCAGCAGAGCGGACTTCAGCCGCTCGCCCTGTCGTTCCGCTTCTGTTTCTCCGAGCTTTTCTATGGCCCTCGCTCTTTCAATGGCGATAGCTACAAGGCTGCCCACCGCATCCAGCGTCTGGCGTGAAAGCCGCGAGCCGGAAATTCCCAGGCTTCCGATCGGACGAACCCCCATCCGCACGGGGATGAAGTACAGCCCTTCTTGCGATTCGAACACGCCTTCGTCGCGGAGGAATACAGACTTCATTCTCTCTTCATCCAGGTGCGCGGCGCCGAATCCAGACCTGTAAAACTTATCTTTTTGCGGAAGAAAAAGCTCGGCGGCCCCTCCTTCGAAACTCTCCACTATGTAGTTGGGAATGGCGTTCATGAGCTGAATGACATTCCCTTCGGACAGGAGCTTTTGGCTGAACTTGTAGAGCCGCTCGATTTCGTGGCCTCGCTGGTGGGCCTGGTCGGCTTGACTCCTCATCCTGGCCGAAAGCTGGCTGCCCATGATGGAAGTGACGAGAAAGGCCAGCAATGCCACCCAATTCTGGGGATCGGCAATCGTGAAGGTTCCCACCGGCGGAAGGAAGAAATAATTAATTGCCAGAACGGCGGCGACCGACATGAACAACGAGACAGCCATTCCCCAGACGGCCGAAACTGCTAAAATAGCCAGCAAAAAGGTGAGCGCGATCGTTGTCTGATTGACGTCGCGCACGTGACGATAGAAAAGCGTCATGCTCGCGACAAGCGCCAGTGACACGGCAAATCCAAAAGCGCGCCCGGCGAGCAGTCTCTGCATCGGGCTATTCTAGCGTATGCCATGCGTTTGAAATGGAGAACCTGACCCCTTGCCCAAGAATCCCGAGGATTGGCTGGAAGTCGCGTCCCCCTCACGGAAAGCCCGTGGGGTTTTCAAGCTGTTTCTTGGTTATGCCCCCGGCGTTGGCAAGACCTTCAGCATGCTGAGCGAAGCCATCCGCCGCCGGAGCCGCGGCGAAGACGTGGTCATTGGTGTGGTCGAAACCCATGGCCGCAAGGGCATTGAGGAGTTAGCCTCGCAAATCGAAGCTGTCCCCCGCAAGAAAATCGAGTACAAGGGCACCGTCTTCGAAGAAATGGATGTGGACGCTATCCTTGCGCGAAAACCCGAAGTCGTCCTGGTCGACGAACTGGCCCATACCAATATTCCGGGCAGCCGCCATCGCAAACGCTACGAAGACATTCAGGACTTGCTCGCCGCAAATATAGATGTGGTATCCACTCTAAACATTCAGCACATCGAAAGTATTGCTCCCGTGGTCCGCTCCATTACTGGGATAACGGTGCGCGAGACCGTTCCGGACTGGATGCCCTTGACCGCCACGGAAACCGTCATGGTCGACTTAACCCCGGAGGCGCTGCACAACCGCATGAAGCGCGGCGATGTTTACAGCGTGGAGAAAGTCGAACGCTCGCTCAAAAACTTTTTTCGCCGCGGAAATCTGATCGCCCTTCGCGAACTCGCTCTGCGCCAGGTCGCCGAGCAGGTCGATCGCAGCCTTGAGACCTACATGGAAGATGAGGACATCCGCAAAAACTGGGGTGTCCGCGAACGCATGGCAATCTGCATTTCTGGGAATCCCGCCGGACAATATCTGGTCGCTCGCGGTGCTCGCATGGCCCGGCGCATGGACGCGGAACTCTACGTCATTCATGTCGATCGCGAGTTAGGTCCGAAGGAACAGAACGAAAAGGCGCTTGTCGCAAATCTGCGTTTTGCCGAAAGTTTGGGTGCAAACGTGGTTCGTTTGAAAGGCCGTAGCGTTGCCGATACCGTTGCAGACTTCGTCCGTTCGAAACACATTACACAAGTGATCTTCGGACGGGCGCCGGTTCATGACTGGCGCAAATACCTTTATTTATCTGCCGTGCATCGCTTCCTGCGCGAATCTCCGCCTGTGGACGTTCACATTGTTACACAGGAACCGGAAGACTAGCGATACTCACTGCGCGCCGGTTCTCTGTATCGCGCCGCTCATCTCCAGCTCAATCTCTACGACTGGATCCGCTTTCAGCAGAAATGTGTTTGGACTCTTCAAGCCCCACTTGATATAGGGCACGCCAAATTTTGCCCTCCCCTTCCAGTCTTCGCCCGACAATTCTGCATCGAAGGGCACATTCATTTCGTGCTCGGAACCGTGCAGAACGAAAGTTCCCTGCACTTGCACGTGCGACAAACCTTGCGCCAACACCTTTCCCTCGATTCGCACCGGACGAAAGATTACTTCGCTGTAGCGAGCGCTCTCGAGGATTTCGCGGTGCATTTTCTTGTCGCGTCCTTCGTTGCCGCTTGCTCCACTTTTGGCGTCCGCGATAATCTCTCCGCTGGCTCTGCCGCTCGCCGGGTCAAACTGCACCGCGCCTCTCTTCAGCGCAAATGTGCCATGAACCGTGTGCAACGTGCTGCCCAGCGTCCACTGCAGTTTGCTTTGCGTCGGATCGACATGCAAGATTAGTTCGCCGGGCTTCGCTTGCGGCGTAGGTTGAGGAGATTGCGTCCAAGCGCGCGCCGCAGCCGCGGCGATCAACACGAAAATCCACGCGCGCCAAGCGAGATAGGCGCGGTACCTTCCGCTCTTCTTTTCTGCCGCCATTCGAATCACGCTGTCAGAACTCTCCATCCGAAGATTGCCCCGGCTGTAGCGAGCTGCAGGGGCCGCGTCTCTCCTACATGATAGGCGAGTGCGCTTTCAAATACTTGCGGGTCCGCTTCCAGAGCGCGCAGGATACGTTCGCGAAGTCCGCTTTGCCCGCCGAGCAAGAGTAGCAGATTCCCCATGAGACGCGGACGGCGAGCCAGGCGGCGATGCGCCTTCTCGTAGCGCTCCAATTTTCCTGCCGCAAGAGCGTTGGCAAGCGCCGTAGCCTGCCTGAAACCCAGAGAAAGCCCCTCCCCCGTGATCGCATCCACGCTGCCGGAGGCGTCTCCGAGGAGCGCAACACTCCCACGAACCACGCGCTTTAGGTCAAACATGCTTGTCACCGCTCCACGCTCATGGCTCGCGGAGGGCGCGAGCCTGAGCCTGTTCGCCAGTTTGGGAAACTTCCGGAGATTCTCGTCAAAGCAAGAATTCGGAATACGTGAAATCAGTACCACGCAGATCTCTTGTGCGCCCACAGGAGTGACATAAGCCTGCGCGGCTTCGCCCCAATGAATCTCCGTAAAGTCAGTCCAAGGTTCCAGCCGGTAGTGCTGTCGAAAGCCAATTCGATTTCGTTTCGAAATATGGCTTTCCAGTCCGCTCCATCGCCGGACTCGCGAACGGCTTCCGTCAGCTCCAATGACCCATCTCGCTTGTATTTTATTCCCGCCGGCTATGACCCCATCCTTGTAGAGTCCGGCTACTGACGTGTTCCACAAAAATTCAACTCCGCAGTCTTGGGCGCGCTCCATCATTCTCTGGTGTAACACCTCCCGGCGTACTCCAAGGCCGTGCCCGTCAGGAAAATCGGCACTCACGGAAGACTGATCATCTTCAAAATGAATGCCACGAAACGCGCGGCCATCCTCTTCGCGCAACGCCACGCCAAGTTTCCCGAGCGCCTTTAGGGCGTCAGGTAAGAGCCCTTCTCCGCATGCCTTGATAATCGGAGGTTTCACGCCGTCCGCAACGATTACACGAAACCCCCGTGTCCTTGCCCCAATCGCTGCTGCAAGCCCGGCTGGGCCTCCTCCTACAACGAACACGTCTGTTTCTTGCCCCATGGGCCCCCCAGGCCGTTTGATTAGCCCTCATCACCATCGGCTGTCACAAAGTCCATTTGTTAGATGTCACCCACGATGAGAATACTGTCTCCCTGTTTCTTAAACCGGGCTCATGGAACATGGGTTCAGCCCAATTCCTTCATAACTCATACTTATTTCTAGGAACAAAAGTATTAATTTGACTCATTGACATCTTCCGCCTCATCCTGTTACCGTCATGGCGGCTACTATGATCAGTGTCGCCACCCCCAACGACCGGCCCGCTACTGCGGCGATTTCGCGGAGCGTGGTATTTCGTGCCGTCGTACAAATTTTCCCTGCCATCGAGCGGGGAAAAACATAAAGATGATGGCGGCCTAGTACAACACCATCGGAGATTTTCAGGGCCATCATCAAAGCCAGGATGATGGCCTCAAGTTTTTTTGGGCTGGTCATCGCTAGCCAGGCCTTCAGAAGCCCGCGAGGAGAATGCCACTGTGACTGTATCTTTGCTTAAGCCCCGTAGCAGTGCACTGACCGACGGCCCGAATCGCGCCGGAGCGCGCTCCATGTTGCGCGCTTGCGGACTTCGCGATGACGATTTCAACAAGCCCCTCATCGGCGTTGCGAATACGTGGATTGAAATCGGTCCTTGCAACTATCACCTGCGCGAACTTGCCGTCCACGTCAAGGACGGCATTCGCGCCGCCGGCGGCACTCCTCTCGAATTCAACACCGTTTCCATCTCCGACGGCATCACCATGGGCACGGAGGGCATGCGCGCTTCGCTGATCAGCCGCGAAGTCATCACCGATTCCATCGAACTGGTCACTCGCGGCAATCTGTTTGATGCCCTGATCGTCCTCGTTGGTTGCGACAAGACCATTCCCGCCGGCATTATGGCTCTTGCGCGTTTGAATATTCCCGGGCTCGTTCTCTATGGCGGCTCCATCGCCCCCGGAAAATTTGAGGGCCATTCCGTCACCATCCAGGATGTTTACGAAGCGATCGGCAGTCATTCGCATGGTGGCATGTCCGACGCGCGTTTTAAGGAACTGGAAGACTCCGCCTGTCCCGGAGCGGGCGCCTGCGGGGGCCAGTTCACGGCCAACACCATGGCCCTCGTCTGCGAGTTCCTCGGCATCGCTCCCATGGGACTTTCCAGCGTCCCGGCCACGGATTCAGGCAAAGCTCATGCCGGCCATCGCGCCGGCGAACTCGTCATGGGTCTTCTCAGGAAGAACGTCACGCCCTCGAAGATTATCACCAGGGCAGCCATCGAAAATGCCATCGCAGGAGTTGCCGCGACCGGGGGCTCGACAAATTCCGTTCTGCATTTGCTGGCGATTGCCAATGAAGCAAAGATTCCTCTGACCATCGACGATTTCGACCGCATCAGCGCGCGTGTTCCTATTATTGCGGACCTCAAACCCGCCGGGCGTTTTGTCGCGACCGATCTTTACGCGGCCGGGGGTACCGCGCTGGTTGCCAAGCGTTTGGTCGACGCCAAAATGCTGCACGGCGACGCCATCACCGTCACCGGACGTACCATCGGAGAAGAAGCCGCCGCCGCAAAAGAGACATCCAAACAGGAGGTTGTCCGCAAGATCGATGCGCCTTTGAAGCCTACTGGCGGGCTGGTGATCCTGAAAGGCAATCTCGCGCCGGAGGGCTGCGTCATCAAGGTAGCCGGGCACAATATTCAAAGCTTTCGCGGCCCGGCGCATGTATTCGATAACGAAGAACTAGCCTTCGCTGCCGTCGAGAAAAATCAGATTCATGCCGGCGATGTCGTAGTCATCCGCTACGAAGGCCCAATGGGCGG
Source organism: Candidatus Acidiferrum sp. (assembly GCA_035576885.1). GTDB lineage: Bacteria > Acidobacteriota > Terriglobia > Acidiferrales > UBA7541 > Acidiferrum. The sequence goes on from DATLVZ010000082.1 coordinate 56,983, forward strand.
ACCTGGCATGCGCGAGATGCTCGCCGTCACCGCCGCGCTGGTTGGAGCGGGCCTCGGCGATTCCGTGGCGCTGCTCACCGACGGACGTTTCTCCGGCGCGACCCACGGTTTCATGGTGGGCCACGTCGCGCCCGAAGCTGCCAAGGGCGGTCCCATCGCGGCTCTCGCCGATGGGGATACGGTGGTCTTTGACATCGCGCGCCGCAAACTCGACGTTGAATTGACTGACGCTGAAATCCAAAATCGCCTCGCCACCTGGAAGCCTCCCGCGCCTCGCTTCACCAATGGCGTGATGGCCAAGTACGCTTTGCTCGTTTCTTCTGCGGCCATTGGCGCGGTCACTGCCGTGCCCGCTTCCTTCGCATCCTCGATTCAACCTCAATCCGCTGCGCCAAACCCCCCAGGCGCGCAGTTGGGAAGGACTCTATGAAACTTACAGGTGCGGAAATCCTCTGCGAATCGCTCACCCAGCTGGGTGTTCAGCATATTTTCGGCTATCCGGGCGGCGCGATTCTTCCCGTTTACGACGCCTTGGGCAAATCCAAGCTGCATCACATTCTCGTGCGCCACGAACAGGGCGCCACGCATATGGCCGATGGCTATGCGCGCGCCAGCGGCGGCGTTGGTGTGGCCATGGCCACGAGCGGCCCGGGCGCCACGAACATGGTCACCGGCATCGCCACGGCCATGCTCGATTCTTCTCCCGTCGTGTGCATCACCGGCCAGGTCAGCAGCAAACTGCTCGGCTCAGATGCTTTCCAGGAAATCGACATCACCGGCATCACCATGCCGATTACAAAGCATAATGTCGTCGTCTCCCGCGCCGAGGATATCGCTCGCACGGTCCGCGAAGCTTTCCTCATCGCGAATACCGGCCGGCCTGGACCGGTTCTCGTCGACATCACTAAGGACGCGCAACAAGCTTGCTGCGAATTCGATTGGGAAGCGTGTGCTCCGAAGCTTCCCGCAAAGCGCGTGCGCGACAATCACAATCAAGTCGAATTCGACCGCGCCGTCGAAATGCTCAACACCGCAAAGCGTCCCGTGATTCTGGCGGGCCGAGGGATCATTCTTTCCGGCGCGATGCGTGCTTTCGAGCAGTTCGTCCGCACCTGCAACATCCCTGTCGCCATGACGCTTCTCGGCATTGGCTGCTTCCCTGCTTCCGATCCCATGAATCTTGGCATGATGGGCATGCACGGCGAAGCCTGGGTCAATCACGCCATTCAGGAATCGGATCTGCTCATCGCTGTGGGCATGCGCTTCGATGACCGCGTTACCGGCGACCTGCGCACCTACGCAAAAGGCGCACGCAAGATTCACATTGAAATTGACCGCGCGGAAATCAACAAGAACGTGCCCGTCGACGCTGCTCTCATCGGCGACGCGCGCGAAACTCTCGAAAAGCTGATCCCGCACATCGTCAATCCTGACCGCGGCCCATGGCTTGCTCATATCAAGGAGTTGAAGGGCGACTCCGCCGTGCGCGATATCCAGAGCCTTCCCGACAACGGCCATCTCTACGCCGCGCACGTCATCAACGATCTCTGGAAAGAAACGCGCGGCGAAGCCATCGTGGTCACCGACGTCGGCCAGCATCAAATGTGGGAAGCGCAGTATTACCACCACAACCAACCGCGCACGCTCATTACTTCGGGGGGCCTTGGGACGATGGGCTTCGCGCTGCCCGCCGCCATCGGCGCCAAATTTGCCAAGCCGGATTCGGAAGTTTGGGTCGTTGTCGGAGACGGCGGGTTTCAAATGACCATGTGCGAACTGGCCACCATCGTCCAGGAAAAAATCAACATAAAGATCGCCATCGTCAACAACGGCTTTCTCGGCATGGTTCGCCAGTGGCAGGAATTTTTCTACGACAAACGCTACGTGGCCACGCCGCTCGTTGCGCCGGATTTCGCGGCTCTGGCCAACGCCTTCGGCATTCGCGGCGAACGTATTACGTCCCGCGCCGATGTTCTGCCCACCATTCGCTCGGCGCGCGAGTCTTCGGAGACCGTACTCATCGACTTCCGTGTCGAGCAGGAAGACTCGGTTTATCCGATGGTGCCCGCTGGCGCATCACTCCACGAAATGATTCGCCGCCCAGGAAACCCGCTGGTCGAAACGGCATCCGAGCCATAGGCAATTCCGAACCATGAGCAAAGAGGACAGCATGCAAACACTCGTCGCATACGTTGAAAACAAACCGGGCGTGCTCAATCGCGTCTCCTCGCTGGCGCGCCGCCTGGCCATCAACATCGATTCCCTGACGGTTGGTCCGACGGAAAACTCCGAGATCGCTCGCATGACCATCGTCGCGCACACCGACCAAAAGGGCGGCCATCGTCTTGAAGCCAGCCTCGAAAAGCTCGTCGACGTTCTCCTCGCGGAAAACATTTCCGAACGCGCCTTGCTCGAACGCGACTTGGCCCTGATCAAGGTTCTTGCGGACCAGCAATCTCGTCCGCACTTGATGGAACTCATCAAGGTCTTTCGCGCACGCGTCGTGGATGTCGCCCCGGAATCGCTGATCATCGAGATTTCCGGAACCGTTGACAAGATCGACGGTCTACTTGAAGTGCTGCGGCCCTTCGGCGTTTTAGAGATGGCTCGCAGCGGCCGCATCTCCATGACGCGTGGTGGCGATTTGCTCCGGCCTCCGGCGCCCTCCGCAGCTTCAGCGCAGCCGGTGGGGACGAGGTGACCTGTGAGCGGTTGTGGCCCCTCCCCCATGTTTTTTATAAGTGTTGCTGATAAAGGATTTAGCACGGCCCTAAACTCTTTAGAATCAACACTTACGGCTGTAACGCTAAGTACTGATTCTAAGGGGGTTATCGAATCTGTACGACCTCGCTTGCAATCGGCGTGCTCCGCCGTGTCACCGTTGCTTGCGGTTGCGAGCTTAATCAGTTTGGAAGGGTTCTAGAATCCCGGCCGCAACCCGGCCGCAAAGGACGGAAATGGCAAATCTCTACTACGACGATTCCGCAGATCTCGCTCTGATTCAATCCAAAAAAGTCGCCATCATCGGTTACGGCTCACAAGGCCACGCGCACTCGCTCAATCTGCGCGACAGCGGCGTGAGTGTCCGCGTCGGCCTTCCCGAAGGCAGCGCCTCGCGCGCGAAAGCCGAAAAAGAAGGGCTGGTCGTCAACACTCCGGCGCAAGCGGCCGAGTGGGCCGACGTCATCATGATTCTCGCGCCGGACACCAAGCAGCCTAAACTCTATCGCGAGTCCATCGAGCCGCATCTCGGCAAGGGCAAGACGCTCATGTTCGCTCACGGATTCAACATTCGTTTCGGGGCCATCAAGCCTCCCGCGAGCGTCGACGTCTCGATGATTGCTCCCAAGGCTCCCGGCCATCGGGTCCGCGAAGTTTTCACGGAGGGTGGCGGCACGCCGGCGCTTATCGCGGTCGAACAAGACGCCAGCGGTACTGCCAAAGCCCTCGCGCTCTCTTACGGCAAAGGCCTCGGCTGCACGCGCGCCGGCGTCCTCGAAACCACGTTTACGGAAGAAACCGAAACCGATCTTTTCGGCGAACAAGCCGTCCTTTGCGGGGGCGTCAGCGAACTGATCAAAGCGGGTTTTGACACTCTCGTAGCGGGCGGTTACCAGCCCGAAGTGGCTTATTTCGAATGCATGCACGAACTCAAGCTCATCGTCGATCTTATCTATCGCGGAGGCCTCAGTTACATGCGCTATTCCGTCAGCGACACGGCGGAACAGGGCGATTACACCGCAGGCCCGCGCATCATTACCCAAGAAACGCGGAAAGAGATGAAAAAGATTCTTGCTGAGATTCGAGACGGAAGTTTTGCGAAGAAGTGGATCGCGGAAAATGAATCGGGCTGCGCGAACTTCCTCGCCACTCGCAAGCGCGAGCAAGGCCACCTTGTCGAACAACTCGGCCCCAAGCTTCGCGCCATGATGCCATTTTTGCAGCCCGTCATCGCTCCGGGGCTCGAAGAAAAGGCCGCGGCTTCCAAAAAATGATGAACCCCAAATTGGGCGGCGCTTGCGCGGTTCACCAGTTACGAGTTACTAATCGCCATGCGTGTCCGGTTAAAAGGTGAACATTTGCAACTGTTTAGCGGCAAGGGGATCCTCGGGTTGCGGGGTGGTTTGCGTAAGTACCTGAATCAAGGGGATTTTCTCGAACAGCGAGACGCTCAGAATTTGCAGCATGGCATGGAGTTCCAAGTCCAGTCGGAGACGCTTGCGCACGATGGCCACCAGCACATAGACGGCGATGGCCGTCCAGATTTGCGTTTTCACGGCGTTCTCGGAGAGTCCGTAAAGCGCTTTGATACGCAGGTGCTGCTTGATCCATTTGAAAAACAGCTCGACCTGCCAGCGGCACTTGTAGAGTTGCGGAATGAGGAGTGTGGGCAAGGAAAAATTGTTGGTGAGAAAAATCAGCTGGCGATGGGTCTCCCGATC
>DATLVZ010000083.1:0-12572 GCA_035576885.1 Candidatus Acidiferrum sp.
GCGCGGCCGATGATCCGTCGCAAACGCTGGTTGCGCGCAAAGCCGAATAGGTAGTCCACCTCGTGGTTTTCGCACCAAGCCAGCAATTCCTCGCGGCAGAAGCCCGAGTCTGCGCGCAGAATGATTTTCACCTTCGGCCACTCCGTGCGAATCTGCCCGGCGATGCGCTGGAGCTCTTCCACGCACCCGGCGCTGGCGTCGATGTTCGAGGGCCGCAAGCGCGCGCACAAGAGATGATCCCCACAGAAGATGTACAGCGGCAGATAGCAGTAGTGACCGTAGTAGCCGTGGAAAAAGCGTGCCTCCTGCTCCCCGTGTAGCGGAGTGTCGGTGGCATCCAGATCGAGCACGATCTCCTGCGGCGCCTTCTTGTGCGCTTCTAGGAAAATCTGCACGAACAGCGCATCGAGGGCTTCGGCCGAGTAGCCAATCTTGTGATAGCGCTCTTCCAGCGGCGAACCGGGGGGCGTCCGTTCCAACCGGTTCAGCGTGCTCTTGCCCGCCAGCGGTTCGCGCAGCTCGCGCTTGCCCGCCAGCAACCCCAGCAGCGCATCGCGGCGCAGTTCCTCATGATCGTTCAGATCTTCGTAGCCCAACGCCAAGCCGCAAATGCGCTGCGCCAGCAACTCCCGGAGTGGATGCTCGATGCGCTCGGGAGCGCGCGCATCCGTGAAGCAAGCCGCCACGCGTTTCAGCAGACCGATCTTGCGGTCCACTTCCCGCAACAGCAGTGCGCCCCCCTCGGTGGTGGTCTGCTGACCATCAAAACGGGCTTCCACGCGCCGCGAAAAATGCGCTTCAAACGAGAACGTGGTCTGGTTACACTGTGTCATGAAAAGGCCGCCTTTCTCTCAGCATCCACTACGTCTCGACAACGCAGTTATGCCCGAGATTGCGGCCTTTTTCTATCCCTCATTTACCTGGCTTGCTAAAACGTGGTGAGAAATCCGGGCTAATAGACGTTGATCCAGCCTGGTTGGGAAATGCGACGGGCTATGTGGAAGTTATCCGGCCACTGGTTCCGACTTGCCAACGACTCGTGAGTTGATCGGCTCGGTAATCACAACCGCGCTTATCGAGGAATAATTCATGACAATCCATAAGTTGAGGTTTATTGGATGGACCAAATGTTAAGTTTGTTGCCGGAGCCGCCTACAACTGAAAGACGGCCATTCGCGAACGCTACTCCGAGAACGGCTATGCCAGGTTGTTCGAATCTTGCGCGCACGGAATGGGTGCCGAGATCCCAAAGCAGAACGACGCTGATGCTGGCATCATCGAAGCGTTTGGGGAGGTTGTAGATCGCCGCGATTTGTTTGCCATCGCCGGAAGCTACGAGGCCTCGAACGGCACCGGACTGTTTTGGAAGAGTGTCGCTGATTTTGCCGGTCAGCGGATCGATGATGGAGACAATGTTATCCCCGCCGCAGACGAAGAGCGATTTGCCGTCCGGCGAGAAATCGAGAGCGAGAGACTCCAGCAGCAATTCCGATGCAGTACTGCGCAGGACTCCTGTACGCGCATTATAGATGCGGATGGCCGTGTCGCCATCGGCTGAGGCGAGCATCGCGCCAACCGGTGAAAAACCCAAAGACATAAGGCAGTAGCAATCGAACGGGGCATGCAGAACTGCCAAACGCTTCTGCGTGGGCAATTCCAAGATCTGTTCGTCGAAGTCGGTCGCAAGCGCCAGAAGCTGATTGTCCGGAGAAATCGTCAAGGCATGAACAGCGGAGGATGCTGCGACCTCTCCTTGAACCTTCCAGGAAGAAACGTCCCAAACCTTGATGGTCCCGCTTTTTGTAGCAATCGCGAGCAGGCTTCCATCATTTGAAAAGCGAAGTCTGTTGGCGGGGTCCGCATTGTTGTTCAGAACGTGAAGTAGCTCGCCGGAAGGTAATACCCAGACACGTGCGACGTTGTCGTTGAAAATTGCCGCGAGAAAGTCGGCGTTTCGAGAAAGCACCGCTGAGAAAGTTACACGACCGGGGGGAGGAGCGACGGAAACACCTGCGGGAAGCGAAATGCTGCCATCTTGACGGATGGTCTGCGCGAAGAGTGCGGGCGATGATGCGAAGAGCAGGATGGCCGTCACTGCGGCGCTCGTGAGGCAGATCATAGCCGTTCGAGGCACAGTTCAAAGCGAACTTCCGCGTGGATAGCTTCGGGCTCTCCCGTCAGAAGAACAGGACGGATCAGCTCGGGAGTGCGGATGACCAGGTCGCGGCTAAAGTTCTTTTGCGGGTCGCCCTCGAACGCCGGATCCGAAGCGAAGTATAGCTGTGTCACGAGAGTCTTATGGCCGGGGGGCGGTGACCAAGTAGTGGACGTGCTGGCAAACGTGACTGCGGTCGGAGTAATGTCCTGGCCTGACGGTCTGGAATCAGTATTGGCCGGAGGCATCCACGGGCAGTTTGCCCCGATAGCGATAGCCATCGATATCGTAATAGCCGGAGTGATCGGCCTGCCAGATTTCGATTGTGGCCTCGGGAAGTACATCACCGCGAGTATCGAGCACCTGACCCGAAAGGGACAACGGCAATCCCGGATCGCCCGGCGCACACAGTGTCCCGGTTGTGGGTGCCAACCTCTTATAGAATGGGCCGAGAGTGTTCGGTGGAGTGGGCTTGCGGGGCTCCTTCTCGCGCTCCTGGAAGGCCGCGAACATCGCTTCGGCTGACAAGCCGGAGGCGATAGTGAGCGAGCCCAAGGCCATACAATGATGAAGAATGGCGCGACGGGTAAACATGGCACCGCCTCCCGATCAGATTTTGATGAGAGTCTATCACCTATTGCCCCCCACCAGCCCTCTTGGCAGGATGATTCCTGCACGCTGGCATGGATCCCGCGCGACAGTAATCCTGGCAGGCCCCCTTCGGGCCATCACTTCCGCGAAGTCGACAATCCACCAAGTGGCCGGGCCGAGGATTGTGATTGATATCGAGATTTTTCACCAATTGACCCTTTTCTTACCAGCTGTGCTCGACTAGCATTGCAACGTTCGTTGGGAGGAACTCCTCTATGCATGAGCTCGACCGTCGTTCGATGCTGAAAGTAGTCGCTGCCCTTTCGTTGGGTCCTTATTCTGCCCTTGGGGACGAAAAAGAGCGCACCCTTCACTTCGTCGAAGCAGGTACTGATCGCACAGGGCTGCCGCACAAGGCCGCACGTGCCAATAGCCATTTGGACTTCAAAGTCCTCACCCACGAGACCAACGGCGCTCTGTTCATCATGGAGAACCGCAATATGGTCCGTGGCGGACCACCGCGACACATTCACTACGAGCAGGAGGAATGGTTTTACTTCGTCGAAGGTAGCGACGATGTGCTGATGGAGGTCGGCGAAACGAAGTTGCGGCTGAAACCCGGCGATTCGGTTTTGGCCCCAAGAAACGTCCCGCACGTGTGGGCTTACGTCGGCGAGCAGCCCGGGCGGATGCTGTTTGCCTTCACCCCGGCGGCGAGGATTGAAAGCTTCTTCGAGGAGACCAGCAAGCCGGACGCTAAGATAAACGTCCCAAGTCGGTTCGAGAGACACGGCATGAAGCTAGTCGGGCCGCCGTTGCTGGGCAGTTAAAGTTGCCGCTTCGGCCTGTTTCGCAGAGCAGTCTCTCCAGGCGATCGCGCTCACAGCCTTTGCAACCAGGTTTGGGCCGGATTCTAGTCGTATGACGGGCCAGCCGGAAGTAATCCCGGCAGACCCTCTTCGGGCCGTCACTTCCGGTCGACCGACCACTCGGCTCTTCGCAAGGAAGATTTTGTCAAGAGCTCCGTGTCGTCATCACGATTCAAAAGGTGAACTTCAAAGCGAATTGGATAATTCGAGGATTGCTGCTCGTAGAGATCATGCGGCCGAAATTGCCGGCATTTAGGACTTGCCCTGTTGTCGGGTCGATAAAGCCAGCGGAAGCTACGAGAGCATTCAGGTTGCTGATGGGATTGGCAAAATTTGGATGATTGAACAGATTGAAGAACTCCGCGCGAAATTCGAACGTCTCTGATTCAGAGACAGGAAAGAGTTTTGCGAGAGAGAAGTCCAAATTAACTTGCCGCGGGCCACGCAAGCAGTTTCTGCCAACATCACCTATATCCGTGCCAGCCGCACTGGCTGTCGCGATTCCACCGGAACTCGGAATGGCCTGACCTTTCTGCACAAGCGGTCGAGCAAAAACTGTTGGGTTGAAAAAATAGCCGGCAGGCACGTCTTGGGTTGCGTTTTTGCAAGTCATTCCTGCGACGAGACTTGGTCGAGCCAATGGGTTTGCCCCGTTCGCCAGTCCATAGAGCGAACCCGCTCCAGTGTCCTCGATGTCGACCGGAAGGCCAGACATCGCGGTAAGAATGGCAGAGGATTGCCAGTTCCAAAATGCCAGGCGGCCAGGACCCGATTGCCCAGCGAATGTGGGCTTGGGCATTTCCCACACATAGCTAAACACGAGTCGATGCGTATGGTCGAAGTCGGATGGGCCACGATTTGCCCTTGGATTGTTCTGATTGCCAAGGATCGGACTAGAGTCGTTCACGGCTCCTGTATTGACCACGCCTGAGATTCCAGCGCCGCCTCCTAACCCAGAAGCATTATCTAGAGATTTGGCGTAAGTATAGGCAGCAAGGAATTGCGTACGGTTGGAAGGTCTTGCTGTCACGCTCAGCTGGAGCGAATTGTAAGAGGAATCGGCGCTAGATTCATTCAGGCTGAATCCATTGATCGAAACGCCCTGCAGCGGGGCACGCAAGGGTGCATCTGAAGGAGAATTCGAAGTGAACGCCGCTCCCGTCACAGCGTTGGTTACCGGATTCTGTGGACTCGCAAGCTGAGCCTGGTTGATCGCTACCTGACGAAACAAGTTCCTACCACTCGCGCCGACGTACGCAGCTTGCACGACAAGATCCTTGCGAAGTGAAGTCTCCAGACTAAAGTTGTACTGCTCCACGTAAGGCGTGCGCAGCCCGCGATCAAACGCAGGACCTGCTAGTGGAATGGGAGGAACAAACGTAGGGAACTGACTCTGAGCAGGAACACTGAAGAATGGAGCGTCGAATGGGGCGCCATTGCGCACTCCCAGGATGAACGTGGGCGGAAGCTGCGAACTCGCCGACGCATAGGCAAAGGTTGCACGCGAGTAATAGATCCCGTAGCCACCACGAACTATCAACCGACCTGATGGCGCAGGGAAATAAGCGAATCCGATGCGCGGACCGAAATTGTTTGGGTCGATGCCCCGGATCACATATTTGCTCCCCTTGGCCACGCTAGGCAAGGTAAAGCTCGAAATGGCATTCCCGGCTTGCACAAATCCTCCGACCGGCGGCCCAATGGGAGCACCGTTCTGCACCCGTGGTAAATAAAGAGCCGGATCGAACGTTGTGAGACGTCCAAGCGTGTCGTATATGGGAAGATCGAGCTCATATCTTAGCCCCAGATTCAATGTAAGTGCCGAGGACAGTTTCCAGTCGTCCTGCACAAAAAAGTTATAGTCCCACGCGCGCTGACTTCGGTCGGTGAGTCCGCTTCCAAATGTCGAAACCTGAGTTGTCCCGGTCAAAAAATCTTGGAAACTCTGAAAGTCAATCTGCCCACGAGTAAGGTTTTGTACGGTCAGGTTGACTCCGTTGTATCGAATTTCTACGCCTGTTGAGATTGTGTGCCTTCCTTTCAGCCTTGTTAACGAGTCGGCGAACGTACCCACAAACACGCGTGCCGGACTGATGTTCGTCGGAGTGCCAATGATCACTCCGCCCGCTGCAGGAGCAATTCGGATCAAGGACAACCCAGGCAGTGCGCTCGAATTCGCCCTTGAAATACCAACTTCCGAATCGGTGACCGGTTCTTGTGGCAGGGTGTTGTTGCTATTGAACACATAACCGAGGCGGAGTTCGTTCGTCAGTTTCGGGTGGAAGGAGTGGATATCCTCAATGCTGATCAGCCGATTGTTGAAAGTCTGGTCGGTTCCGGATCCCGGAACATTTGGCCCTGTCCCCCGAAAGCTGGGCAGTGCCAGAAATTGCGACGTGTTGGCAAGGAAGAATTTCATTGTGAGAGAATTGTTATTCCAAAGTCGAATATCAGAGTCAGCGTTGAACTGATCTTCGTGAAAGGTTGACAGCGACGAGCCGGCATATAGTCCTTTTGCATGAGGCGTAGGAATCAAGAACCGGCCACTGGGGAGTTTTATGTTGAGCAGCGCCAGTGAAGCGGGGTCAATAGAACCAATATGATATGCTGACTCCAAGGTAGAAGCAGACCGGTCGTCGGTCAGTTTCGGATCAACAAGAACATTGGAAGAGATGCTGTTGATAATGGAGGCCGCGTTTCGTTCCCGTGAGCCTTGGTACGAAATGAAAAAGAATTCTTTTTCCTTCCGAATTGGGCCTCCGAGAAGGCCTCCGAAAACATTGCGACGTAGCAAAGGGCGTGCCTGCCCAGAGGCCTCCAGGAACGGATTGTTTGCGTCGAGCGCTTCGTTCCGGAAGTATCCATAAGCAGTTCCGTGAAACTCGTTGGAGCCGCTCTTCGTCACGAGCTCGATGTTGCCACCACCGCTGCGGCCGTAACGCGCATCATAGAGTGAAGTTTGCACTTTGAATTGCTCAATCGTCTCTGGAGCAGGCACGCCGACTAGAATCACTCCGTTGGTCCCCATTGTTGTTGCGTCGATGCCGTTTATTTGGAAGAAGTTTTGTGTGACCCGCGCGCCGTCGACAGAAACAGCCTGCGTGTTGCGACCGACGGCCGTGCTGTCGGGCAAATAGGTCGCTGTCCCAGGTGAGAGCGTCAGAATCTGTGTGAAATTTCGAGAAGCGAGAGGAAGGTTAGCCACCGCTTGCGTGTCAACTACTGCTCCCAGTTGAGGACCGTCCATTTGGAGTAGAGGAGCGGAGTTACCCTTTACAAGGATGGTCTCGACGCGAGTGCCTATGGCCAAGGTAACATCAGTGACGGTTGTCTCCGTAATTCTGGCGACAACATCGGTCAAAACAGAGGTCTTGAAGCCTGTTGCCGCCACTTCGATTCGGTACAGGCCAGGAGGCAGCAGAAAAAAAGAATATGTGCCTTCTTGATCCGTCGTGGCGCTCCATGTTTCATTTGTTGCTTTGTTGATGGCCTGGACATTCGCCCGCGGGACAACGTTGCCGGAGGGATCTCTTACCAAGCCGGCAATTCGCCCCGTTGTTTGTGCGGATGGACACAAGCACATGCCAGAAGCCAGAAGACACGCAAGCGCAAGCCGAATTGACAGCCTCGTGACCACTGCTTATTCCCGCTTCAGACTGTAGCCTATCCTGCTGATCTGAAGATTACAGATGCCCGCGGAAGTATTCCCATTGCATTCTTTGTTCCGCGAGGAAACTCAAGAAGCCAGGATCGGTGCGCAGGTGATCGAGGTTTGGGTCATGCTCGAACAGTGGATAGCACGGAAAGCCATCATCGGCTGCCAGCCGAAGATATTGGAGGGCTAGCTCATGCCTGTTCAGCAGTGCATAGGCGGAAGCCGCGGCATAAGCTACATGGTGGAAATGCTGGTATCCCCTGCCTCTTGTCACGGCGTCCTGAATCTTACGTTCCGCCAAAGTAGCGTCACCAGCTTCCGCAGCTAGCAGCGCCTGAATGACCGTAAGGGAGCCGCCCGGGTCCAAGGGGTTGGCCTTGAGGAATGTCTCGACCGTCTGCTGTGCCTCCCGTCGTCTTCCTAGGTGTTGTAGTGCAAACGATGTCTGGAACGCCCAAAAAGGTGGCAGAAATTTATCGGAATCACGCAACTCAATAAGGGACTCGTCGTATTTCCCTCGATAAAGCAAATTGATGCCTACTCTGAAGCGAATGCCGGTGTTCAACGGATCCAATGCAATGGCCCTCTTGATTTCCTCATCTGCTTTGTCAAGAAGGCCAACATGGTTATAGACGTTGGCGAGCTGATGATGAGCCTCAGCAAGATTTGGGTTGAGTTCGAGAGCATGTCGATAGTCGGAAACGGCCCGCTCCACAGACCAACCGTTTGCGGGTGACCACAGCAAGTATCCCCGCGTTACGTAATCTTCTGCTATATTGGGATCTAAAGCGAGTGCTTTTCCCACTGCTGCGTTAGCGTCCTCAATCCACTTCGGCTCATTTATCTCTATACTGAACGCCCGAGTTCGATACGCCGTCGCCAGCGCAGCGTAAGCCACTGCGAACTGCGGATCAATTCCCACGGATTTTTCAAGGAGACGGATGGCCTCATCGTTAGCCTCCCGAGTCTGCAAACCGTAATACGGTTCAGCGCGCAAATAGAAGTCGTAAGCTTCCGGATTCACTGCGGCTGCTTTCGAAAGATGGTTGCTTGATCCCGACAGCGTTTCCACGCCGATCTTACGTGCCACGTCACTCGCGATCTCGTTCTCCATCGCAGCTAAACCCGATGCGGCTCCTTCGTAGGAGTGAGCCCAAATGTGGCTGTCTCCCGGCACATAGATCAATTGTGCGTTCACATGTATGACCCCTCTTGTGCGCGAGGCAGAGCCTTCGACCACTGCGTCAACACCCAACTCCCTAGCGATCTCGGGCAGTGCTTTCTTTGTCCCCTTATAATGCATTGCCGAGGTGCGCGATATGACTCGGACCCCGCGAATTTGGGCCAGCTCCGTCGTTAATGCGTCCGTTATTCCATCGGCGAAGTACTCTTGAGATGGGTCGCCCGACAAGTTGTCGAGCGGCAGCACGGCGACTGACTGAATCCTCACCGCGGCGTTCGCGCCAAAAAGCCGCGCGCGCCCAACGTATAGCCCAAGAATTGCAGCCGCTGCAACGCCCATACTGGCCGAAGCGAGCCAGAACTTTCCCATCCGGTAGAGCGAAGGAGCCGGTGAAGGCTTCGCAGTCGCCTCCACCCCCACCACGCTGGCTGCTTCTCCCGCTTTAATAGAATCCGCGAGCCCCGTGGCCCGCGACTCGGTGCTCATGTGACCGTTCACTTCTGCGATGAAGCGATAACCGCGACGCGGGAGCGTCTGGATGAATCTTGGAGCGTCTGCCGAATCATTCAAGGCGTCGCGCAGCTTGTTAATGGCGTTGTTCAATCCATGGTCGAAATCTACGAAGGTATCCGTGGGCCAAAGCCTTTGCCGCAACTCTTCTCGCGTGACTACATCGCCGGGTTGTTCAAGCAACATGACAAGAATCTGGAAGGGCTGGTCCTGCAGGCGGATTTTGCGGCCGTTCTTGAGGAGTTCTCCCGCACGGAAATCCACTTCATAGGGCCCGAAGCGGGCCTTGCGCACGGACCGGGAGGTGTTGGACATAAGAATAACTCGATTTGCGTCCGAGTCTAACACTCCAAGTAGTGGCCGAAAAGTTAGAAGTGTTTCATCCCCCCGTACGCCAAGTGCATGTCCTCTCAGAGAGATAGATGGGGAGATCCAGAGGCGAAACTGAAGATACCCCGAGGATTGCTTCCTTTTTCGGCTTGCCGCAGAGTCGCCGCGTCAGGAGCAAGAAGAAAAATAAGGAGGAACACATGACGAACAGATTTAAGATTCGGATACCGCTCTCATGTTCGGTGGTTCTTGCCGCCGTCGCACTGTCGATCGTGCTTTGCCCGGCCGCATTCGCCCAACAGTTCGGTCCATGGTCTGCGCCGGTAAGTCTCGGCTCAACCGTTAACTCTGATTGCGACGACATGCACCCCACTCTATCTAAGGATGGGCTCAGCTTTATCTTCAGCTCGACGCGCCCGCAGGACCCAACTCTCAGCTCCTGCGACGTAGCCCTTCATTTATGGGTCTCTCAACGCGACAGCCTCGACAGCCCTTGGCAAACCCCTGAGCCACTGACCATGCTCAACTCCCCCGACAACTCACCCTTTCAGGAACATGCTCCCTATCTCACCACCGACGGACATTGGCTGTTCTTCCACAGCACTCGCGGGGATGGATCCTGCAATGGGGGCGGTCGTCAAGAGCTATGGGCCGCCCATCGCCAAGACAAGCGCAACGATTCCGGATGGGAAGCACCCATCAATCTGGGCTGCACCCTGAACATTACCGGCGCCGATGATGCAGGGCCAAACGTCTGGGAAGACGATACGACCGGCACTCTGTACCTCTATTTCACTCGCAACTTGACCCCCGCGAACTCCAACGGTTTCGACATCTATCTCAGCACATGCACGGCTGAGCTGAGCAGCTGCAATCGGCAACAGCTGTGGAGCTTGGGAGTGTCCGTGCCAGAGCTAAGCAGCACGGTTCGTGACACCCGTACCGCTATCCGACGCCGCGACGGCCTTGAAATGATCATCACGAGCAATCGCGCGGGTACCGTGGGCATGCTCGATGTGTGGGAGTCAACTCGGGACTCCGTGCAGGACAATTGGAGCACCCTGTTGAACCTCAACCAAGAAAATCTGGCCAAGTGCGCTTCGATTGGCATTGACCAGGCGTCCTGCCCAGTTCTGAACACAACTGCAAATGATGGTGCGCCTGCACTCTCTTGGGATGGTCAGACGATGATCTTTTACTCGAACCGCCCCGGAGGATCCGGGGGCAACGATCTCTACGTGAGCACGCGGGCGAAGCTACCCGATTAGCGGGAGAGCAATTGCCATGAGGTTGGGAAAGGACAAGCAGGAGACCATCATGAATAGCAAAGTCCTGCTAATGAGTACGCCCATAATTTTGGGCCTCGTGAGCCTTGTATTCCTTGGCGGATGCGGAGGCGGCATGGCTTCGACGGTTAGTAACCAGCCTCCACTCCCCGCTGGGGCTGCCGTTTCCCCCCCCCAACGCGACGGTTCAGGTCGGTGGCGAACAGCAATTTAGTGCAACCGTGAGTCCCATCGGAGCCAACCAAGCGGTCACTTGGAGTGTCTCTGGATCGAGCTGCCCCGGAACAAGCTGCGGAATGATTGACACCACCGGAAAATACACCGCCCCAGCAACCGTGCCTAATCCTCCCACTGTGGTGGTCACGGCGAGGTCAGTCACAGACTCGACCAAATCAGGCACTGCTGTGGTTACCATCACTAGCACATTGACGAGTCCAAATAACGCCAAGCTGAGCGGGCAATACGCCTTTCTGTTTAGCGGGTTCAATAGCGCCGGCCCCATGAGCGTCGTGGGGAATTTCACTGCGGACGGGAATGGCAATTTGATCGCCGGCAACACGGATGTAGCCATCTTCGGAGGTACGAGGGCAAATCAAGGTCTCACCCACAGTACCTACTCGGTTGCTTCCAACAATTCGGGCACAATAAACCTCATTACCGCTGTGAACTTTCCGACCGATAACTTCAGTTTCATTTTTTCATTTGCGCTCGACTCCTTTGCTTCTTCGGGCGTGGCAGCTGCGGGGCGCCTGATTGAATCGGACAGATCAGACCAGACCGGCACTGGCCTCTTCATCAAGCAAGATCCGGCAGCGTTTTCGACCGGGGCGATCAGCGGGGGCTTCGCCTTCGGTCTGGCGGGACCCAGCGGGATTTACGAGAACGTCGCCCTTGGTCGCTTCACGGTGAACGACGGCTCGCTCAGCGCTGGCCATATCGACTTGATCGGTTTTGGCAGCGGCGGGCTCCAACCCGATCTGCCGTTTACGGGAACATACTCGGTTGAGGGGAGTGGCCGCGGCGAAGCGACACTGAACATCTCCGGGCAACCGAGCCCTTTAGGCTTCATCCTATACGTCGTTTCATCAAGCGAATTGCTCTGGATGGACGCCAGCGGGAACGGAGCGACAGGCATGGCGTTACAACAGTCTGTGGGACCCTTCAACGCCACCTCGCTCAACGGCACGTCGGTTTTCGGAGCGGCCGGCTTCACAGTGGCTGGCAATGATGTCACGGTGGGGGAAATACAGTTCGACGGCACAGGAAACGTCAGCGGGACGAACGATGAAAATTACTTCGGTCTGTCGTCACCGACCACGCCAGCCGTTATCTCCTCACCTGTGAGGCGCTTTCTTCCACCCGCGAAGACTACGCTTTCACTGTGTTTGAGCGGCTTTTTAAAGAGCGCGGCCTGCCCGCCAGCATCCGCAGCGACAACGGCGTGCCCTTTGCTTCTGCCCACGCGTTGTTCCACTTAAGCAAGCTCGCGGTGTGGTGGCTTCGGCTCGGTATTGGCATTGAACGCATCAAGCCTGGTCATCCGCAACAGAACGGCCGCCATGAGCGCATGCATCTGACCCTGAAAAAAGAAGCCACCAAGCCGGCGGCTTCCAATTTTCTGCAACAGCAGGCTCGCTTCGACAAGTTCATCGAGGTCTTCAACAACGAACGTCCCCACGAAGCGCTGGATATGAAATGTCCGGCGGAGGTTTACCAACCTTCCCAGCGCGTGTACACCGGACTGCCGGACATCGACTATCCCCTCCACGATAAAACCATCGTGGTCACGCGTTGCGGCCGCATCTGTCTGGGCAAGAAGAAAATCAATTTCAGCACGGTCTTCGCCGGCCAAGCCGTGGGCATCAAAGAAGTCCACGACGACATTTGGCTGGTGAGCTTTATGGATTATGATCTGGGATACTTCGATCTGGACACTCGGGTGCTCGAACCGCTCGAAAATCCCTTCGGCCCAAAAGTGTTACCTATGTCTTAG
>DATLVZ010000084.1:0-133494 GCA_035576885.1 Candidatus Acidiferrum sp.
CCGCCAGTCACCACTCACGCGTCACCAATCACTAACTCTTTTAGAATCCGCACTTACGCAAAACCCGCCCGTAACCTCTTTAGAATCCGCACTTCCAAAACACAGCACTTAAAACCCTTTAGAATGAACACTTACGAAAAAACCCCCAGGGGGGGCCCTCCTGGTTCAAGCCCTCCTGCCACCATTCGCCAAGCCTCTCCCCCTTCGACTTTCAACTTTCGACTTTCAACCGTCGGGAGTCATCTTCAGTCCAAAGGAGGCTTGACCAAACCCAATCCCTCCAAAAATGCTAAAATGGATTGGACTCTGGGGGCGACTCGGTTTCGACGGAAGCTGTCGCGGCCCGAAGGCATGCCGGGACCCACCTGCCCGTAACTTGGTGGAAACTAGAAATGCCAACAACAACTTGGCACTTGCTGCTTAATTAATTAAGCGCACGCTTCCCCGGGCTTCGCTCATGGGCCCGGCAAGAGGCGTCACACAGTGAGCTGGCCCGGGCCTTTCGGTCCGCAAGGCTCGGGCGAGAACCATCGGACTAGCTGGTTGCGTTTCTTGCTCATTCTGAGCGCCGCCGGCGAACGCGCGATCAGCCCGCAAGGGCTGGGTCGCACACCGAATTGAGATAAGCATGTAGGCTTCGGCTCGTAGCGCTTTTCGGACGGGGGTTCGACTCCCCCCGCCTCCACCATGTTTCTGGCGTGCTTTCCTGGCTTGGCCCGAGCCTGCGCGCGTGGGAACCTGTCGGATCGCTCATGTTGGACCGTGCCCGTCCTAGTACCTCCTAGGAAACTTGGCTTGCTTTCTTCGTCGTGGCCCACGTCTTCCGGCGTCAAAATACTAGCAGCCGTTGGGGGCACGGCCTCCCGCCCCGCCCTTGTAAGGCCCCATCGGTTAGGCTGTTTGTTTCTGAAAACGCTAGAAAGGACACAACTTATGAAACGCCTGCTCTTGCTTATCGCTGGGCTTTCTCTCTTTGCCGTTCCGTCGCGCGCCCAGTCCGCCGACGCATCCATCGGGTACTCCTATTTCCGTCTGGGCGGCTCGGGTGGCCTCAACCAGAACGGCATCAGCGGTTCCGTCGCTTACAAGCCCATCCCCTTCCTGGGTCTCGTCGGTGACTTCGGCGCCTACCATGCCTCTCCCGGCGGCGCTTCCTTCAACACCTACACTTTTCTTTTCGGTCCGCGCATTATCATGCACAACCCGACGAATCTCACTCCCTTTGTTCAGTTCCTTGCAGGTGACGCGCGTTTCAGCGTGCCCGGGATCGGCTCCTCCAACAACTTCGCCTTTAGCGCCGGCGGCGGCGTCGATATCGGCGTTCTGCCGCGCCTGGCGCTGCGACCGCAACTCGATTATGTCGGCCTGCGAAATTCCGGCGTCACAACCAATTGCACTCGCGTCTCGATCAGCGCCGTCGTCCGCTTCTGACGCCGCCGCGCAGCGTTATCTCCGGGGCGGCTCGCGCAAAGCATTCGCGCCACCGCCCCATTTGTTTTTTTCGTTTTGCCGGCGTTCTTCTCTCCGGCTAACCGAACAGAGACGCTAAAAGAAGGACTTCCAAAATGGAGGCTTCTTTTCTAACTGCAAATCGATTATTGCCGTCGAGTGGTTCGGGCTAAACCGCTGGCAAGTGGAATATAAAATGTGAATTTAAAAAGCAAACGTGTGCGAAAGGTGACATTCCTCCGCCTGCTTCGTGACTAACATAGTTTCTGCGCGGCGTTTCATACACTCATACAGGCACCGGCGCACTTGGGAACGAGGGGATCGCGGACGATCCCGATTTGGAAGGCAAGTGCATTGGCGAAAAATTCGCTGGGTAGATCCAGAATAGAATTGGCCTCGCACAGAAAGCCTTAGGCAATTAGATCCTTTTTCATCCAGCGGAATAGCTGGCCGTTTGGAAGTTGCACGATCAAGTCGAAGCAGCTTTAAGAAACATGTCGAAGATGCAGCGGGCAAAAAGTCTGCCGCAAAGGACGAATAGGATGAGTCACTATAAATGGTCGAACACATACACTACATTTGCCGTGGGCATCGGAGTAGGCGCTCTGCTTGCCCTGCTCTTTGCTCCAGCCTCGGGAGAAGATACTCGCGACTACATCTCCAGCACCGTGAAAAAAGGTGTTAATGATGTTGCCTCGACAGGAAAGCGCTGGACTCGCCGCGCGCAAGAGTCCGTGGACGACGTCAAAGCCAGCGTGGTTGGCGCCGTGGAAGCCGGCAAAGAAGCATACCGCACTGCCAGTGGCGCCTGAGTCTTTCCGCTGCTGAACCGGCGTAGAACACCGGCGTAGCGCCGCCGCCATGATTCAAGTGGAGCCTTTTGAAGCCGTCTCTTTTCGGACTTCCGGATGGTGATGGAGGGCGGTGGATCCGAGTATTTCAAACGCGTGCCATTTGTCTTGCCGCCCGCCTGGTTAAAACCAGCGTCCGACGCCAAGGTCCAATAGAAGCACATCGGAAGCAAGGTCAAAACCCGCGCCCTTTGATGAACTAAACCCCAATGGGATGCGACACCTAGATTTGTCTCAGCGCGTTATGGGTGCTCCACCCGCCGGTTGGTATTTCAAAGGGTGCGATTTTTTGGCGCGCGCCGCCTAGGCGGCCTCCGATGATGAAGCTCTGGCGACCTGCGCTGGCGGCTTGGCGCCCCTGATCACGAGCCAGAGCATGAAGGCCACCTCTCCTAAGGCGGCGGGCTGAGAGTAGCTAAACACCTTGTCATAATATTGCGGCGACAGAACGCTTGTAAGGCTCAGGATCACCCAGGCGGAGCCGGCGAGGGCGAGCCAGACGCCCAGGAATCGCGGCAGGAATCGCGACCGGTACACCAGCACCGCGAGCGGAACAAGCCACAGCCCCCAAAATATTTCGTCAACAGTAAGTCCGTGAAAATGCAGATTGAGGAATAGCATAGCCAGAGCATCCCGCTGAGGCTTTTCGAATCTGGACAGGAAATCAGCCCCGCGCACGAGGACAAGGGCAGCGATGGAGTTCAGCTCATTCAGAAACGCTATCGGGATCTGGACGACAACCAATGTCACCATGAGCGAGGCTTGCCACCGGTTGACGCCCTTGAGCAGTTCGTACAAAGCCAGGGCCACGAAGATAAAACCGGCCTGGCCGACTAGTTGGCCCGCGATGCCCAGGCGAAAGAGCGTCTCGTGGGCCGAGATGTTGCTGGCGGTCGCCGCTGCGTTTCCGTGGACGATGAGCTTGCTGGGGACATACATCATGGCGAAGAAGCCAGGTATGGACGTGAGGATATAAAGCAAGCCTGCGAATCTGCCTGGGTTCTTGGTGAAACTCATGTTGTCCCCGCTTGTGAGAGTCTGGCATGAGATACGGCGGAGGCCGTCAAGAAGTTACGCCAAGAGCAAAGGATGGCTGGTTGCACTCAGCGCGGGCGCGTGGCGAGGCCGGCTTCTTTCCAGAGTTTCTCCCAATGCCAAACGCCTGGAGTCTTTTCGAGGATGCGGTAGCCGAGCTGGTGAGCCAGCATCAAAATCTGACCGCGATGATGGGCCTCGTGCGAGAACATGTAGGCGAACATGGTCCCTCCGGCGGGCCACGTTTGCGTCCAACTGCCGCGAGAAAATTTTGCAACGCGGCGATTCGGAGCGGCCGAGAGAGCATCCGTCAACATGCGCAGACACTGCACGGCGCTTTTCTTGTGCGCGGCAGCAGCTTGCTTTCTGGTGCAGCGGCCGGGATCGAGCGGGGCTGGACACTTCAGATGCGGCGCGGAATTCTTCAGCCACACAAGACGGCTGTTGTGCAGATGCGCGAAGATGGCCGCGATGGTCCGGCCATTGCCTTTTTCGCCCGGCGCGTGGGCGCGCCACGCACGAGCGTCGAGATTCGAGAGGATGAGCTGGTTCATCGCATCGTTGCTCGCGTAGGTTTCGAGCAGGCTGTCGCGAATCTCGGCCAGCGCAGCGTAGGATTGCAGTGTCACCGCGTGGGATTCGAGGGCCATGGAAGCTCCGCCACTTAATTGATTATTGAAAGCGATGCAAGTGTAAGTAGGATAGCAGAGGAATCCTCGAGGGAGGACGAATGAACATTCCTGAAAGCTATGATTACCTCGTTCGGGCCCGTAGAGACCTGCGGGCCACGCTCGAGGGCGTGCCGGACGAGGTTTTATCCCGCCCGTTGCTGGATGGTGCGAAGCTTCACTGCATTAAGGACCTCGTTTTTCACATCGCCAACGTCGAGGACTTCTGGATTCGCGAGGAGATCCTGCGCCAACCTCCGCTATACAAGACCATTCCCGCCTTGAAAGACACCCGGGGTGGCCCTATCTTTGACGGTTTCGCGCTCCAAACGCTGCTGGACTATTGGCGCGTTGTGGAGCAGAACACCCTCGCGTACCTAGCCACGCTGACGGACGACGAATTGAAACGGATTGTGAGTGTGCACGACAGGCCAGGCAAGCGGTACTCCGTGGATGGACTGCTGTGGAACCTGATCTTTCACGAGGCGCGGCACGTGGCACAGATTAGCGTGCTCCTACGCACGCAGGGCATCGCGCCGCCTTTTCTGGACCTGTTGAAGTACCTGCCAGTGCCCTCGGCCTAACCGTGTCACGGCCGGAGGGGAGACCGATGGGCCAGCCATTCCTGGCGTTCCTTTTGCAGTTTGGCCAGCCACGGAACACAGCTTACAGGAAACGGAACACAGGCCCTGGACCCCGAGGCACGAGTCACCAGCCTCGGAATTTCTCCGTGCTATACTGCCGACCGTTTGCGCTACAGAATGTCCCAGCTCTCGACACGCCCGGCGGGAGGCAGCCAGTCACTTGATCACATTGCCGGAAGCATTCAATGTCGCCACGCACTTTGTGGATCGCAACGTCCAGGAGGGACGCGGCGCGAAGGTCGCCATCGAATGTGGCGACGAGCGGGTCACCTATCAGCAACTGCTGGAAAGAACCAATCGCGCCGGCAATTCTCTTCTCAGCCTCGGCGTCCGCCCCGAAGAGCGCGTCCTCCTCTTGCTCCTCGATACGCCTGAATTTCTCTACTCTTTTTTCGGAGCAATCAAGATCGGCGCCGTCGCCGTTCCCGTCAACACACAAGCGAAACCCCAGGATTACGAATATATCCTCAACGATTGCCGCGCGCGCGTGGCCATCATCAGCGAACCATTGCTCCCGCACCTTCAATCCATTCCGAAGGAAAAACTCCGCTACTTGCAAGAGATCGTCGTAAGCGAAGTGAAGCAAAATATTCCCTCGGAAGCCCAGCCCTCGCATTCACATCACTCTTTGCAAAATCTGATTGCTTCCGCTACTCCAAAATTAGAAGCAGCGCCCACCAGCAAAGACGAGCCCGCTTTCTGGCTCTACTCTTCGGGAAGCACCGGGGCCTCCAAAGGCTGCGTGCATCTCCATCACGACATGGTCGTGTGCTGCGAGCTCTACGCCAAGGGTATCCTGAATATGAACGAGAGCGATCGCTGCTTCAGCGTGGCGCGACTATTTTTCGCTTACGGTCTCGGAAACGCCGGCTACTTCCCTCTTGGTTGCGGGGCCACAACAATTCTGGATCCCGTGCGCCCCACGCCGGCCACGATATTCGCAGACATCGAACGCTACAAGCCGACACTTTTTTTCTCCGTGCCCACGAATTACGCGGCGCTTCTCGCAAATCGCCGCGAAGATGGAAGGGAGTTCGATCTCTCGAGCGTGCGTCACGCCGTCTCTGCCGGCGAGTCGCTCCCCGCACCGTTGTTCCAACGATTCAAAGAGCGCTTCGGCATCGAAATTCTTGATTCGCTCGGCTCGACAGAGACTTTGCAGATGGTCATCGCCAATCGTCCCGGCGAAGCGAGGCCGGGGTCGAGTGGAAAACTTATCCCTGGTTACGAATCTAAAATTGTCGACGAAAGCGGAAACGCCGTCGCTCCCAACGAAATTGGCGATCTCCTGATTAAGGGAGACTCCACCTGCTCGGGCTACTGGAACAAACACGAAAAAACAAAAGAAACTTTTGTCGGCGACTGGTTCCGCACCGGCGACAAATACTACCAGGATGAAGAGGGCTATTTTTGGTATGCCGGCCGTGCCAACGATCTCTTTAAGGTTAATGGACTTTGGTTGAGTCCCGCGGAAGTCGAGAGCGCTCTGATCTCGCATCCCGCCGTGCGCGAAGCGGCTGTAGTGGCTCGCGAAGACAAGGACGGCCTCACCAAGCCTGCGGCATTCGTGGTGCTAAGCCCTGAGTTCGCGGCCAGCGAGCAGTTAGCTCAGGAACTCCAGGAAATGGTTGGACAAAAAATCGGCGGCTACAAGCGGCCTCGATGGATTGATTTTCTATCCGAGATTCCCAAGACGGCCACAGGGAAACTGCAGAGATTCAAGCTTCGTGAACTGCAAAATCAACGCGCCCATGAAGGTTTGTAGCTCTCGCAGAGTTTCTAGGCATAGAACAAGCCGGTGTCGGCGGACATACCCGCAAGTTCTGCCGTGCAACTCGTTGGTCCTTGCACAACAAATCGCCGGTGATAAAGCAGCAGCGCGCGCAATCCGGCAAGCTCTTCGCCGCCGCCGGCTCTTCCCGGGCCGCCGTGCAGGCAACTTGGCACCACGTTGCCGTGGCCGGTGTACTGGGTGCCGACGCTGGAGTCAACAATCATGATGCGTCCGTGCAGATCGCCGATGCCGAGCACAACACTTTGGAGAAATGCGGAATCGTTCGCAAAAACCGAAGCAACAAGTGAACCGAGGCCGCGGCGCGCAATCGCGATAAGATCTTCCACTCCGTCGTATGCGACAAGCGTCGCCAGGGGGCCGAACACTTCGACGTCATGGACAAATTTTGCGTCGAGCCCTTTTTCGCAAACAAGGAGTGTGGGCTGAACAAACGCAGATTTTTGCGGATCGGCATCGATCGGCTGAAACTTTTCATTGCCGCCAAAGAGTACCGCGCACTCTTCTCTCAACTGTCTGATCCGTTCTAGACAAGCAGCTTGCTGCGCTTTGTTCACGACTGGCCCGACGCGCACTTCCGCGTTACGGGGATTCCCCACTTTCAAGGAACTCAAGCGCGCGACGATCGCGTCGCCGACGGCTTGGAGATGTTGCCGCGGAACCAAAACCCGCCGTATCGCAGTGCATTTCTGTCCGGCCTTCAACGTCATTTCACGCACGACTTCCTTCACGAGGAGGTCGAATAGGTCTGTTCCCGGCGCGGCGTCCGGCCCGAGAATCGTGGAGTTGAGGCTGTCCGCTTCGATGTTGACCCGTACGGAGCGGCGCAAGACATTTTCGTGCGAGCGAATGCGGGCGGCCGTGTCCGCAGAACCGGTGAAGGAAACGATGTCGCGCTCGCAAACATGATCCAGAAGATCGCGCGCCGAGCCGCACAGAATCGAGATTGCCCCCGGCGGCAAGATATTCGCCTTCACGATATCTTCGACAATTCTGTGGGCCAGCCAAGCCGTCGGCGAAGCGGGCTTGATTACGATGGGAACGCCGGAGAGCAGCGCGGGCGCGGCCTTTTCACACACACCCCAAGCCGGAAAATTAAACGCATTGATAAAGACCGCGGCGCCTGTTGCCGGCAATAAAAAATGTTGTCCTACGAAAGCGCCCGACTTCGAAATAGAAACCGGCGCGCCTTCCTTTAGAATTTTTCCATCGGCGAGCGCCTGCCCAATTTTCGCGAAATACTTCATCGTGTAAATGGCGCCATCCACATCGAACGATGCGTCGGCCTGATTGGCGCCGAGATTCACAAGTGAAATACGGAAGTACTCCTCGCGATTTGCAGCCAGCGTTTCGGCAATTCTGCCGAGTAAATCTGCGCGCTGGCGATACGTCAGCATGCGAAGCGCGGGGCCGCCGTTCGAACGCGCAAACTCCAGAGCTGCCTTTACATCCACGCCTTGTGACGAAATGCGAGCCAATTCCTCGCCAGTGACGGGATCAAAGAGGGGCTCTCCGGGGCCGGCGCCGTCTTTCCATTGGCCGGATACATAGTTCGGCAGCTTCATAGGTGACCTCCGCTGGAGCGTGACGCCGGTTTGAATCCTCGCACAGTTCGAACCCTGCTTCGAGCCAGATAGTTCGAAATTGAGGCAAAGCGGATGCGAGAATGGTAGATGATAGCACGGCATGGGCAGAATACTGCATGTTGCGATACAGCTAGTCTGGAGGGTGCTGTAGCCCAAGATGTTGAGAATTCCATGTAACGCTAATAAATGCAATACGTTACACTGTTTTCTCGGAACAGAACGAATCAATTCTGCGCGGAGCGCAACAAAATCATTCGAACGCTTGACCGTGGTCACTTCGCATGCGGTATACTGCAGATAGGAGCGAAAGACCTAATCTATCGGCATGCACACCGGCACACACTCGAAAGAGGCCTCCTCGCAACGCGTCGCGCCGGGCTCCAATGGCGATTTCCTATTATTTCTCGGAAAGCGGGTGCGCGAATTGCGCAACCGGCGCGGGCTGACGCGCAAAATGATGGCGAAGGAGGCGGACGTTTCGGAGCGCCATCTCGCGCAACTGGAAGCCGGCGAAGGAAATGTTTCCATCGTGCTGTTGCGAAGGATTGCGGCCGCGCTGCACGTCTCGCTTGCGGAATTATTCGCGACGGAAACGGGAACACAGCATGAAAAGATTCTGATCCAGCGTTTTCTCGAGCGCCTCCCCGCTCACCGAATCGAGGATGCAGTGTCGCGGCTGATGCGCGAGTTCGGAAGCGAAGAGAGAGCGCGGCGATTGCGCGTGGCGCTTATTGGAATCCGCGGCGCCGGAAAATCGACCCTGGGATCGCGCTTGAGCGAGGAGATGAAGATTCCGTTCATCGAATTGGACCAAGAGATTGAAAAAGATACCGGCATGCCGCTAGGGGAAATCTTCTCGCTCTATGGACAGACGGGATACCGCGAAATTGAGAAGCGTTTGTTAGAGCGCGTCCTTCACGAGCACGAACGCGGAGTTCTTTCGGTTGGCGGCGGGGTGGTATCGGAAAAAGAAACGTACGACTACCTGCTTGCGAATTGTTACACCATCTGGATTAAGGCCCGGCCCGAGGAGTACATGGCGCGGGTGATCGAGCAAGGGGATTTTCGCGTGATGGGCGGAAGCGACCGGGCGATGGAAGACTTACGCCGAATACTCGAAGCGCGAGAACCGCTCTACCGGAAGGCGGACATGTATCTCGACACTTCCGGCGATTCCGTGGACGAGAGTTTTGCCAAACTGAAGACCGCAATGCAAAGCAAGCAGGAATAGGAGGGGCGCATGGAGATGGCCGCGACAGAACAACTCCAAACAAAAGTCGAACCGCCAGACTACCGGACAGATCCGGGCCATTACAAGCATTGGCGACTCACATTCGATGCCCCAGTGGCAACGTTGACGATGGACGTGGCGGAAGACGGTGGAATACGGCCGGGCTACAAACTGAAGCTGAATTCGTACGATCTCGGAGTCGACATTGAATTGCACGATGCGCTGCAGCGAATCCGGTTCGAGCATCCGGAGATCCGTTCGGTAATTGTGACGAGCGCGAAGCACAGGATTTTTTGCTCCGGCGCGAACATTTACATGTTGGGGCTATCTTCGCATGCGTGGAAAGTCAACTTTTGCAAGTTCACGAATGAAACGCGAAATGGGATTGAGGATTCGAGCGCGCACTCGGGATTGAAATTCCTCGCGGCCTGTAATGGAACGACGGCGGGCGGCGGATATGAGCTGGCGCTCGCCTGCGACGAAATTATTTTGGTGGACGACCGCTCGTCGGCGGTGAGTTTGCCGGAGCTGCCGCTGCTCGGCGTGTTGCCCGGCACAGGTGGTTTGACACGGGTGACGGACAAGCGAAAGGTGCGTCGCGATCATGCGGATATGTTCTGCACGAATCCGGACGGCGTGCGCGGACGGCGAGCAAAAGATTGGCGGCTGGTGGATGAGGTGGTCAAGCCGCAGCAGTTTGCGGAGCAGGTGAAGCAGCGCGCGCTGAAACTTGCCGAGTCGAGCGATCGTCCCTCCAATGCGACGGGCGTGGCGCTTACACCATTGAAGCGCAAGATTGATGAGACGGGCTTGCACTATGAATATGTGGACGCGCAGTTGAATCGCGAAGCGCGGACAGTGACGCTGACGGTCCGCGCCCCCAAATCCGTGCCTTCGTACGCGATTGAGAGCGTGCTTGCATCAGGCGCAACCTGGTGGCCGCTGCAGATGGCGCGAGAGCTGGATGACTCGATCCTGACGTTGCGAACGAGTGAACTTGAGTTGGGGCTGTGGATCATTAAAACGGCCGGGAATCCCGATGCCGTCTTGGCGGCCGATGAATTTGTTTTGAATAACCAGGACAACTGGTTCGTGCGTGAAGTAGTCGGAATGATGCGGCGGACGTTCGCGCGGCTGGATGTTTCTTCGCGCTCGATGTACGCGGTCATCGAGCCGGGTTCGTGTTTTGCCGGCACGCTTTTCGAGCTGGCGCTTGCCGCGGACCGGATTTACATGCGCGACTCGCAGGACGCGGAAAAAGTGGCCAGTGTCACGCTCTCGAGAATGAATTTTGGGCCGTTGCCGATGGTGAATCATCTCTCGCGACTGGCCGCCCGTTTCTACCAGGATTCCGGTCAAGTTGACGCCCTGCGGAAATTGATCGGACAAAAACTCACGGTTCGCGATGCAGTGGATGGCGGGCTCGTGACAGCCGCGCCCGACGACCTCGATTGGGAAGATGAAATTCGGCAGGCACTGGAGTCGCGCGCAGCGCTCTCGCCGGATGCTCTGACGGGGCTGGAGGCGAATCTTCGATTCGGTGGAAGCGAAACGCTAGAGACGCGGGTTTTTGGGCGGTTGTCAGCTTGGCAAAACTGGATTTTCATTCGGCCCAATGCAGTGGGTACGAATGGAGCGCTGAAAGTTTATGGAACTGGCGCCCCCGTGAAATTCAATTGGGAACGAGTTTAGGAAACACGGCGATCGAAATGGTTGCATGATCGCACGGGTCAACGGAGAACAGCACAGGCTGAAGCCTGTGCCACCGAGAAATTGGGAAGAGCACCGGCAGGAGTGCCTGTGCTACTGAGGAGAAGGCCATGATTGATTACACGGAGAAAATTCCGAACAACGTAGATCTGGGGCGAGACCGCGGCTTGCAGCGCGCGCTGGAACACTGGCAGCCGGCGTACATGGGCTGGTGGTACGACATGGGGCCGAACGAGAGCCACAACTTTGATGTGTACTTGCGGACGGCTATCAGCGTGGAGCCGGACGGATGGGCGCAGTTCGGCTACGTGAAGATGCCGGAATACCGCTGGGGGGTTTTTCTGCAACCGCGTGATGAAAAGCGTGAAGTGAATTTCGGGATTCACAAAGGCCAGCCGGCGTGGCAAGAGGTACCGGGAGAATACCGGTCCACGCTGCGGCGGGTGATTGTGACCCAGGGCGACACGGAGCCGGCTTCTGTGGAACAGCAGCGAATGCTGGGCTCTTCGTGTCCTTCGATGTACGACCTGCGGAATATTTTCCAAGTGAACGTAGAAGAAGGGCGGCACCTGTGGGCCATGGTGTACTTGCTGCACCGCTATTTTGGGCGCGATGGGCGCGAGGAAGCGGAGTCGCTGCTGGCGCGGCGGTCAGGCGACACGGATAATCCGCGCATTCTGGGCGCGTTCAACGAGCCGACGCCGGACTGGCTGGCGTTCTATATGTTTACATTTTTTACGGACCGCGACGGAAAATTCCAGCTATGCGCCTTGGCGGAGTCCGGCTTCGATCCGCTCTCGCGGACGTGCCGGTTCATGCTGACCGAAGAGGCCCATCACATGTTCGTCGGAGAGACGGGGGTTACAAGAATCATCAAGCGCACGTGCGAAGTGATGAAGGAGAACAAGCTGGAGGATCCGGCGCAGGTGCGAGCGATGGGAGTGATTGACCTACAGACGATCCAGCGTTACCTGAATTTTCATTACAGCGTGACGCTCGACCTCTATGGTTCGGATGTTTCCTCGAACGCGGCGAATTATTTCACCAACGGATTAAAAGGACGCTTTCGCGAAACGAAGCTCGAGGACGATCACGTGCTGAGCAACGCGGAGTATCCGGTGTACGAAGTGATTGGAAACAAGATCGTCCAGAAGAAGGTTCCCGCGCTGACAGCTTTGAACGAGCGCCTCCGCGACGATTACATCGAGGAGATTGCGGACGGCGTGGCGCGCTGGCAGAGAGTCATTGATGAAGCCGGCATTCCGTTCAAGCTGACGCTTCCCCACAAGGGCTTTCATCGAGCGATTGGGAATTTTGCGGGACAACACATCGGTATTAGCGGAGAAGTTTTGACAGCGGAGACGTGGAAGAAGCACGAACACGAATGGCTGCCGAGCCCGGAAGACCACAAGTTTGTGCAATCGTTGATGACCGGGCGCGTGGTGGAACCAGGGAAATTTGCGAACTGGATCGCGCCGCCGCTTCGAGGGATTAACAGCAAGCCTTTGGATTTTGAATACGTGCGTTTCAATTGATGCACGGCAATCCTTCTTTCCAAGGACACTGTTTCGTGCAGCCGATCATCGACATCCACATTCACATCATGCCGTACCACATGATGAAGCCGGCCGCGATGGACTTGATGAAGCGCGGCCGGAAAGACTATGCGGAGGTGATGCGCTACTGCGAAGATCCGAAGGCGTTTCTTGGACACCTGGATAGTCTGGGAATTGAGCGAGCGGGGCTGATCAACTACGTCGCTCCGAAAATCATTGGGTTCACGCCAGAGGCGAATGATTGGAGCGCGAAATATTGCAGCGCCGCGCCAGACCGATTGATTGCATTCGGCGGGGTGCTGCCTGGGACCGTTCCGGACTGTGGCGCCGAAGTGGATCGCCTGGCGAAACTGGGCATTCGCGCGATCAAGCTGCACCCCTCGCACCAGGCGATTTCACCGAACGGGTACATGAACGGAAACCGGGACTTGGCGTTGATTTATGAGCGGGCGCAGGCGAACGAGATGCCGGTGATGATTCACACGGGAACCTCGATTTTTCCTGGCGCGAGAAATCTGCATGCACAGCCGATGCTGTGCGACGACGTGAGCATCGACTTTCCTAACCTCGTGGTGATTCTGGCACACGGCGGAAGGCCGCTATGGATGAACGAGGCGTTTTTTCTGGTGCGGCGACACAAGAATATGTACATGGATATTTCCGGGATACCAACGCAGAAATTGATGGAGTATTTCCCTCGAATTGAAGATATCGCGGACAAAGTTTTGTGGGGCACGGACTGGCCGGGACCGGGCGTGCCGGAGATTAAAGGAAACATCGAAAAGTTCCATGCGCTTCCGATCGGGGCGGAGGCCAAGCGGAAGATTTTGTATGACAACGCGGCACGGTTATTTCCGGTGTGAGGCGAGATGAGTGATTTGATTACGCTGCCAATGGAGTCCCAGAAGACGGCTCACATTCGAATGACGCTCAACGGCGAGCAGACGGACGTTAGTTTCGCGCCGTACAAAACATTGCTCGAAGTGCTCCGCGAGGACTTGGGACACACGGGCACGAAACACGGCTGCGAATTGGGCGAATGCGGGGCTTGCGCAGTATTACTGGACGGCAAGCCGGTGCTTTCCTGCTTGCTGCTGGCGCTGGAGTGCGACAAAAGAAATGTGCTAACCGTTGAAGGGCTCGGATCAGACGGGAAGCTGCATCCGCTTCAGGATGCGTTTGCGGATTTGGGAGCGGCGCAGTGCGGCTATTGCACGCCGGGAATATTGGTAACGGCGAAAGCGTTGCTGGATCACAATCCGAATCCTTCCAGGAATCAGATTCGAGAAGCGCTTTCCGGCAATTTGTGCCGGTGCACGGGCTATCAGCAGATTTTCGAGGCGGTGGAAGAGGCGATGGTGCGCATCGCGGGGCGCGAGAATTCAGGGCCGTGACGCGCGAGGCAAGGAACGCGAATGCAGGATGAAAAACAGATGCGCGTGATTGGCAAGCCGAGGCGGAGGGTTGACGCTCGCGCAAAAGTGACGGGGCAAACGCGCTTCGCGGACGACATATTTTTGCCGCGAATGGCGTATTGCAAGTTATTGCGTTCGCCACACCCTCATGCGCGTATCCGGAATATCGATACGTCGCGGGCCGCGGCGCATCCCGGAGTGTATTTGGTGCTCACTGGAAAAGATGTTCCGATCGAATACGGAATTTTGCCAGTGAGCCAGGACGAGCAGGCGTTATGCGTGGACCACGTGCGGCATGTAGGCGACCCGGTCGCGGCGGTGATTGCACGCGAAGAGCTGACCGCGTTCGAGGCGCTGGACCTGATTGATGTCGAGTACGAGCTTTTGACGACGATCTCAGACCCGGAAGAAGCGCTGGCTACTCCCGAGCCGCGGATTCATGACTACGGCGAAGAAGGAAACATTCACAAGCGTGTATCGCTGGAATTCGGAAATGTGGAGCAAGGATTTGCGGAAGCGGATGAAGTGTTCGAGGACACGTTCTTCTACCAGGGAAACACACACCTGCCAATCGAACAGCACGCTGCCGTCGCAATCAAGGATCCCGAAGGAAAGCTGACCATCTGGAGCAGCACGCAGACGCCGCATTATTTGCATCGCGCGCTGGCGAAAGTCTTGCAGATGCCGCCAGGGCACATTCGCGTGATCGCTACGCCGAACGGCGGTGGATTTGGCGGGAAGAGCGATCCGTTCCATCACGAAATTGTTGTCGCCAAGGCGGCGCTGTTGTTGGACCGGCCCGTGAAAATTTGTTTGACGCGCGAAGAGGTTTTTTATTGCCATCGGGGCCGGCATCCGGTGCTCATGAAATTCAAAACCGGCGTGAAGAAAGACGGCACGATTACCGGAATGCATTTGCAAACGCTGATCGACGGCGGCGCGTACGGCTCGTACGGCGTGGCGAGCACGTTTTACACGGGCGCGCTGCAGACAACGACGTACCACGTTCCGCGCTACAAGTTTCAAGGATGCCGGACATTCACGAACAAGCCGCCGTGCGGTCCGAAACGCGGCCATGGGACAGTGCAGCCTCGCTTCGGGCAGGAAGTGCAGCTCGACAAGATCGCGGAGAAGTTGCGCATCGATCCGGCGGACATGCGGCTGCACATAGCGGAGTCCTCGAATGCGGTGACGGCGAATTTTTTCCGGCTGAGTGTTGTGAATCTATCGGAATGCATTCGCCGCGTCGTGAAGTCGTCGGATTGGAAGGAAAAATTTCGGAAGCTGCCGGAGGGCCGCGGGGTTGGCCTTGCTTGCTCCGCGTATCTGACGGGAGCGGGACTGCCCATCTATTGGAACAAAATGCCACACTCGGGCGTGCACATTAAATTTGACCGCGGCGGCGGCGTGTCGGTTTTTTGCGGTGCGACGGAGATCGGGCAAGGTTCAGATGACGTGCTCGCGGGAATTGTCGCGGAAGTTTTGGGACTCGAGACGTTTGATATTCGGTTGTACACGGGCGATACGGATTTGGGGCCGGTAGATCTGGGTTCCTATTCGAGCAGAGTGACAATCATGGCGGGCAACGCGGCCTTGCAAGCCGCGGAGCGCGGGAAAGCGATCATCGCGGAAGCGGTGGCGGAGAAACTTGAAGTTCCGAAAGAGCGATTGCGCTTCGCGGACAGACGCGTTTTTGATTCCGCGACGCCTGAGAAGAGCGTTGCGTTTGCCGAGGCGGTCTGCCTGGCGGAAGCGCGGTTCGGCACGATTGGAACGATGGGTTCGTATACACCTCCAAAATCGCCGGCGCTTTACAAAGGCGGAGGCGTGGGACCGTCGCCAACGTACTCGTACACCGCTGCCGTAGTCGAAGTGATCATCAATCCGGCAACCGGATGGATCATTGTGCCTAAGATTTGGATCGCGCACGACATCGGGCGCGCGCTGAATCCGACGCTGGTGCGAGGCCAGGTGGAAGGAAGCGTATACATGGGGCTGGGCGAGGCGCTGATGGAGGAGCAGGAGTTCCGAAAGCTGCCGAAAAAACTTTCGCACGCACTGGTGCACAAGTTCCCATCGATGCTCGAGTACAAAAGCCCGACCTCTCTGGATATGCCGGAAGTGGTCACGGAGTTGATCGAGGAACCCGATCCGCGGGGGCCGTTTGGTGCGAAAGAAGCCGGACAGGGTCCGCTGCTGCCGATTATGCCTGCGGTCGCGAACGCGATTTACGACGCGGTTGGCGTGAGGATTGATGAGGTGCCCATCACGCCGGAAAAAATCGTGAAAGCTCTCGCGGAAAAGAAAGCGGGGCGCGAGCCGCGTTTTGGACCGAGCCATTTTCCGCACGTCAACTGGCCGGAAGCGTTGCGCGTTCCTCCGCCGTGGGAGGGAGGAGATGGGCACGCGGTCAATGATGTTCCGCGACCGGCGAAGCGCCGCGATGAAAAAGAAAAGGTGCTCAGCTCATGATGCGGCTGCCTCTTTTCGAGTTTTGCGCTCCGCGCACCTTGGAAGAAGCGGCGCGGATATTGGACGGCGAGGGAGCAAAGGCCATGCCGCTTGCCGGCGGCACGGATTTGCTTCCAAACATGAAGCGAAGACAGCAGGTGCCGCGAACGCTGATGAGCCTGCGCTACATCGAAGAATTGCAGCGCATTCGATTGGACCATTCGGCTTCCCAGCTCGGCGCCTGTGTCACGCTTGCGGACATCGCGGCTGACGGGCGCTTTCGAAACGGTCTGACGGCGCTTGCGCAAGCGGCTTCACTGGTGGCGACGCCGCCTATTCGGAACATGGCGACGCTCGGCGGCAACCTGTGCCTG
The DNA here is from genome assembly GCA_035576885.1 of Candidatus Acidiferrum sp. Classification (GTDB taxonomy): domain Bacteria; phylum Acidobacteriota; class Terriglobia; order Acidiferrales; family UBA7541; genus Acidiferrum. Next base: position 16,763 of record DATLVZ010000084.1, read on the forward strand.
GATACGCGGTGCAACTACTATGATCAGAATTACGAGTGGCGAAAGGCCATCAACTTTTGCCTGAAGAAAGATGGAGATACTTGCTGGGTGGCGCCGGGGAGTCCAAAGTGCGTGGCGGTGTCTTCGACAGACACGGCCCCGGCATTAATCGCACTTGGTGCCAGAGTCCGTCTAGTCTCGCGTTTGGAGAACCGCGAAGTCTTGCTCGCCGATCTTTATAACAATGATGGCCTCGAGTACATCAAGCGCAAACCTAACGAAATTCTGGCGGAAGTTTTGCTGGATTCCCAGGACGGCTGGAAGAGCACTTACTGGAAACTGAGGCGGCGCGGTTCTTTTGATTTTCCGGTGCTTTCGGTTGCAGCCGCTGCTCGTATTTCGGCCGGTGGGGTGGTTGAGGATGCCCGCATTGTGATCGGTTCCGCTGCTTCGCGTCCGCTGGTTGCGGCGGAAGCAACAAAATCTCTCGTGGGTCGAGCCCTAAATACAGAGTCGATTGCGGAAGCTGCCGTTCTCGCCGCTCGCATCGCCAAGCCGCTGGACAACACGGACTTCGATATGAGCTGGCGCAAGAAAGTCACAGGGGAATACGTGACTTGCGCTTTGCGAGAACTTCGCGGCGACGACATGCGCAGCGAGCGCGCGAGCTTGATGCGAACATGTCTCAATTGATCGCTGAGGTTTTTTTTCGCACTCTTGCGCATAAGTCTTCTCTTTCAGATCGTGGACATATGCGAGACGAGCAAGTACGGTTGAAATAAACTTATCTTATCTGCTCGCAAGTAGTGCAAAAGCCGGGGTCAAAAGCCACTCGCGTTTGCGGGCGTTTTTCTGTATCTTCCCTGCACCCAAGTCTTGACGTATCGAATCCAAGACCATAAGGAGATCGCGGTGACAAGACTACTCGCAAGCGTTTTGTTCCTTGCGCTGCTGAGTGCCCCATCTTCGCGGGCCCAAGCCGGACCGGAGCAGGGCGGGCATGATCTGCAACTCTGGACCGGTGGCGGGCACGGACTGAATGGGAGCACCGCAAGCAGCGGCGTGTGGAACGTCGGCGCACGTTACGGGTGGATTCTGACCGCGCCGCATGGGCCGGGCTTATTGCGCGGGCAGTTTGAATATGCGGTAGACGTCGTGCCGGTCTTTCTGGTGGTCCAGCGCACCGGAACTGCCATCGGATTCGGCTTGAATCCCTTTGCGCTGAAATGGAATTTCACGAGGTCGCGAAAGGTCGTTCCCTATTTTGAACTCGGAGGCGGCACGCTTTTTACGAATACCGATGTGCCTCCCGGCACTTCGCGCGTAAACTTCACGTCGAGCGGCGCGCTCGGCTTGCACTTTCTGCGAAACAAGTACAACTGGAGCGCCGAGATCCGCTTCATGCATATTTCAAACGCCGGTCTTGCCAATTTGAATCCTGGAATCAACACACTTCAACTACGATTGGGCTTCGGACGGTTTAGCCATTCGAACTAGCCAGGGCTCTTTAGGGGCGGTATGATGGAGCGCGTCCAGCCTGCAGGAACTGCAGAATTCGCAATTCAGGCATCATTCCTGGAATAAATCAAAACCAGAGAAGGTATAAGGCTAAGGGGACAAAACATGAAAACGACGATGATTTCGGTTGGAGCGCTGTTGCTGGCGGCGTTGGGCCTGGGGATCCACGGAATGCGGGCGGATGGCAAGGCGCCTGCCGTTGGCACCTCCGCTCCTGACTTCACGCTCAATTCCCAAGAGGCCAAACCCGTTAGCCTGCACGATTTTAAAGGCAAGTGGGTAGTGCTCTATTTCTACCCGAAAGATTTTACGAGCGGATGCACAGTCGAAGCCCACAACTTCCAGCGCGACTTGGCGCAATACGAGCAGAAGAATGCCGTAATCGTTGGCGTCAGCGTGCAGAACGAGGACTCCCACCAAAAGTTTTGCACGAAGGAAGGCCTGAGCTTCAAGCTGCTCGCCGACACCAAGACGGAAGTTTCGGCGCTCTATGACTCCGTGATGAATTTTGGCGTTGCCAAGCTCTCCGCGCGGCACACGTTTCTAATCGATCCAAACGGCGTTGTGCGCAAGGTCTATCTTGATGTAAAGCCCCAGCAGCACAGCGAAGAAGTCCTCGCTGCGCTGACGGAGCTGCAGGCCGCTGCAGCAAAGTAACCCCCACTTCCCGGAGGAATTTTATGAAGCGCAAACTGATCGGAGCTCTGACCGCATTGCTCTGCGCGGCGCTTGCCCTGATTTCGTACGCCAATCCCGTGAAAACTGAAACCGTGAGTTACAAGAGTGGCGATGAAACCGTCAGTGGATTCCTTGCACTGCCGGAAGGCACTGGCAAGCATCCTGCGCTCGTTGTCATTCACGAATGGTGGGGACTCAACGATCAGATCAAGGACGAGACCCGCAAGTTTGCGGCACAAGGGTATGTCGTACTGGCCGTGGACTTGTATCGTGGAAAAGTGGCCACGACGCCCGACGAAGCGCACGAATTGATGCGCGGCGTGCCCGATGACCGTGGAATTCGCGATCTCGAAGCGGCCTTTACGTACCTCGCGGCGCGGCCCGAAGTAAGAGCGGACAAGATCGGCTCGGTCGGCTGGTGCATGGGAGGCGGTTGGTCCATCAAATTGGCGATGAGTGAGCCGAAACTGGCGGCATGTGCCGTGAACTATGGCTCGCTACCGACGGAAGCCGCGAGCATCGCCAGGATTCAAGCCCCAGTTCTGGGAAATTTCGGTGCGGACGACCGCGGCATCACGCCCGACTCCGTGCGTGCCTTTGAAGCCGCGATGAAAACCGCCGGCAAGTCCGTAGACGCAAAAATTTACGAAGGGGCAGGCCATGCCTTCGAAAACCCGAACAACAAAGATGGATACCGCCCGCAGGCGGCCGCGGATGCGTGGGCGCGAATGACGGCGTTCTTCAAGAAAACCCTGCTGTAGATTGCGCTTATTGCGACAGGGGTTTTGCAACGCGGCGCCGGGCTAGCGATTCGCCAAGACGCTGAGCCCCGGCACATTCATCAGCCGTTCGTCGGCCGTAACAAGAGTCATGTCGTAAACTTTTGCTGTGGCAACAAGGATCCGGTCCGCTGGATCACGGTGACCCAGCATCGTGAAGCGTAGTTCATGCGCGACTCCCCATCGCAACGGCGCTTCGATAAGCGCCAGGTCCTCCGCGGACTTCTTGAACCATTCACCGAAGTCCTGTCCGAGTTTGATCCTTCTTTTCTCGAGGAGGATCGCAACTTCCCAGATACTGACCGGAGACAGGAACCGCTCGTTATCCACATTCGCCAACTCCCGCGCTACTTCGGAAGTCAGCTGTTCCGGCGCGGTGTAATTCCAAATCCAAATGTGTGTGTCGAGCAAAAGCCTCACTTGGACTTTTTCTCCGGCGCGAACTCGGACTTCGGCCTCGGATCTTGGGCCGCCTCCCAATCCGACATGTCGCCGATGGGACCCACGATATCGCCCAAAATCTCCATGGTCCCGATTCCGCCCCCGAGCCGTATCGCGCGCCCGACGCCTCCCGGCGGATTGATCTCGGCAATGGGTTGGCCGAAGCGAGTCACGCGGATTGGCTGCCCCGTCTTTCGAACTCGCTCGAGGACGGCAAGGCAGGTCGCCTTAAATTTCGAGATGGCTATCTCTTTCATGTATCTGAACTCCTATGAAGAGCTTACACTCCATTTAGCCCATAGTCCAACCATAGTTAGACCATGGTTGAGCTTTATCCTCCTGTTTATCCCAAGCCGGGATACTGCTGAAAACCTTGCATCCACCAGGGAGTCTATAGCTATAGAATCCGCTCGACGAACCGCGCAAAAGGAGACGGCCAAAAAGTTATGTCAAGACGTTCGCCTATCGCAAGTAAGTTCTTCTGGTTAGGGTTCGCACTGGCTGCGCTTACTTTTGCAGCTTGCGACGCACAAACCGCACAAGGCCAGTCCGCTGTGGCCGAAATTCCCAAGACGCCGACCGGCGAACAACTCTCTGCATGGTTAGCCGCATTCAACAGTGGCGATCGGGCCGAACTTGAAAAATTTCGGAGCCACTTCGCGAACCCCGAAGAGCACAAATTGGAGGGAATGATCGCCTTCCGGCAACAGACCGGAGGATTCGATCTAAAGAGGATTGAGGAATCCAGCGCCACGAAGCTCACGGGGCTTGTTCAAGAGCGCAATTCCGATCAAATCGCGCGGGTCACAATCGAGGTGGAAACCGCGGCACCTTCCCGCGTCACACATCTAGACCTGCGTGCCCTCGAGCGACCCGCTGAATTCGCGATTCCTCGCCTGAGCCAGAGCGAATTGGTCGCCGCGCTTCGCGAAAAGCTGGAAAAAGATTCTGCCGTCGGCAAGTTCGCCGGAGCCGTACTCCTGGCTAAAGACGGAAAGCCTATCTTTACCGGCGCGTATGGCATGGCCGACCGCGAAAAGAAAACTCCCAATACACTCAACACGAAATTCCGCATTGGCTCAATGAACAAGATGTTCACCGCCGTATCGATCCTGCAACTCGTGCAAGCCGGAAAAATAAATCTCAGCGATCCCCTCGGCAAGTACATCGCCGACTACCCGAACAAGGACATCGCCGCGAAAGTCACGATCCAGCAGCTGCTGACTCACACCGGAGGCACTGGAGACTTTTTCGGCCCGGAATTCGATGCCCATCGTCTGGAACTGAAGACGCTGCAGGACTATATGAAACTCTATGGCCAGCGCGCACCCGAATTCGAACCGGGAAGCCGTTGGGAGTACAGCAATTATGGATTTCTGTTGCTCGGCGTGATCATCGAGCGTGTCAGCGGAAAAAGCTATTACGATTACGTCAGCGAAAACGTCTATGCACCTGCAGGCATGGCCTCCTCCGGCTCTTTTCCAGAGGACCAGAATGTTCCGAATCGCTCCGTTGGCTATACCATGTTCGGCGGCGGCGGCCTGCGGCCCAACACAGACACGCTACCTTTTCGCGGAACGTCCGCAGGCGGTGGCTACTGCACCGTCGAGGACTTCCTGCGCTTCGCGAATGCCTTGCGCGAACACAAATTGTTGGGTGCGCAATACACCGAGTTGCTCACGACAGGCAATGTGGACACCCCGCGCGGCGCGAAATACGCATTCGGGTTCATGGACGCCGATTCGGGCACGCCCATGCGCCATTTCGGGCACGGCGGCGGCGCCCCGGGCATGAACGGCGATCTCCAAATCTTTCCCCAAAGTGGCTATGTCATGGTGGTGCTTTCAAATCTGGACCCGCCCACTGCCAGCCGTATTTCGGACTTCCTCGTTAATCGACTGCCAGCCAACTGACCAGACAAGATTCCAACACCTTCGAGCATCTAGTCCTAGAACTAGCCGCTGCACTTTGCATAGCTTAAGCGGGCTAGATATCTGCATCATTTTTGGAAATTAGGATAATTTATACTGCTTGGAGAGAACAAATCTCCAAGAAGCCCGTCTACCAGTCATATCAGGGCGTGGTCCTTGCGATGGGGTGTAGCTGAATTCCTCGTTTGACTAATCGAGGATACTGTATACAATCCCTCCAAACCCCCATATAGAGCCTCGCGGTCTTACGCGAGCTCCAATTGGGGATCAGGGTGTGGTTTTCGGAACTATAGGCCCATGCACGATGCGCTTCGTCTATAAGTACTGGGAGGGGTGATGAGAATCCGCATTTTATTTCTTTTCGTATTCCTCAGCTTTTTGTCAGCAAACATTTCGGCACAAATTGCAATTACAGGGAAAATCACGGGGGTAGTGACCGACTCTTCCGGAGCAGCGGTTCCAAACGCTACGGTGACCGTAAAGAGCACTGCACTGATGACTCCGCGTACCACAAATACAGGAGCAGACGGGGGCTTTCTGTTCGATCTGCTCGCGCCCGGCACCTATGAGGTCACAGTGACTGCGGGCGGGTTTCGGACCGTCAACGAGACAGGCATTGTCATTACGGCCGGCTTCACCGCTACCGTCAACTCCAAACTACAAGTCGGAGAAGTCAGCCAGACCATCCAGGTGGAAGGAGAACCCGTGGTCGACCTGCAGAGCGTTCAGACCTCCACCACATTTGACCAGGCCCTGCTGCAGGAGATACCGAGCGGACGCGATCCCTGGTCAACTGTCGCGCAGATGCCCGGCGTGACATCCAGCACCTTCGATGTAGCAGGCAACAATAGCTACCAGCAGTCTGCCATGCAGGTGCACGGCAGCACGCAAGCAGAACAAATTTACAGTTACAACGGTCTCGATTTGAATTGGCCCGGTGCCAACGGCGGTTATACCCAGTTCTATACCAATCATGACTCCTTCGACGAATTTCAAGTCGTCGCCGACAATGCACCGGCTTCCGTGCCCATCGGCGGAGTCTATATGAACATGGTTACAAAATCCGGATCGAACCAGCTTCACGGCCTTGCCGCCATTTATTATTTGACGGCAGCAACTCAAGCTGGCGTGTACTTTCCCAATTACGGCGGCTCGCCCGTAAAATCGGGGTCGCCGTTTGACATGACCCGCGACACCTCCGCTAGCCTCGGCGGTCCCCTCATGAAGGACAAGTGGTGGCTTTTCGGCTCCTATCGCCGTTACGACTTGCGCCAACAAATACTCTCGGTGACGAATCAGGCCGGCGTTCCGGTTGTGGACGTCAATCACCAGACCAACACCGACCTCCGGAGCGATTATCAAGTCAATTCCAAAAACAAGTTCAGCTTCATCTGGCTTTACAATGAACAGAACCGCTTCTTTCGCCGAGACACCGCCTATTCTTTTGTGACTCAGGATGCCAGTTGGTTGCAGATCGAGCCGGCCTACATCCTCCAAGGCCTCTGGACGAGCCAAGTGACCAATAATTTCTTGTTGGATTTTCGCGTCGGCTGGAACAAAATCGTCTTCCCTCTAAGCTATCAGCCCGGCGTAACTTCGGCGGACATCAATATTCAAAACATACCCGCCTCAACGGAGACCGGCGCGGCGCCCTACCAGTTCGCAAATCCGGCGTGGGTCCTTAAGTGGACTGCTGGCGGTTCCTGGTACAAGCCCAATCTCGCAGGTACTCACAACTTTCAGTTCGGTCTCGAGTGGGGCAAGAGCTACAACTCGTATATCTATAACGTCAATCAAGGAATCAACGAAATCCTGAATATGGACTCGACCGGTAAACCCAGCAACCAGGTGCTGGCCTACAACTCGCCAACAACTCAGAAAAACTACTTCCGCGACACCAGCCTTTACTTGCAGGATACCTGGACGCTGAAACGACACATCACCCTCGATCTGGGGCTGCGCTACGACAAATTCCGTACCTACTACCCGGCGCAAACGCTCGATCCAAACCAAACATTTGCCCAGCTGTTTCCAGTCCCAGCCGCAGACCTGACCGCATCCGGCAACCTCGTGGATTGGAACACCGTTTCGCCTCGCATCGGCGTGGCGATTGATCCCACTGGAAAAGGCGATTCCGTCGTGCGTTTCGGCTACGGGATTTACTACATCATGCAGGGCACTGGCCTCGCCGAGACCGCAAATCCCGTAGGCCTCGCCGGCAAGTATTACGCCTGGACTGACACAAACAACGACGGAATCCCCCAGCAGAGCGAATGGCTTCCCAAGGGGGCAGCCACAACTCCGGTCGGCGCGTTCGGCGGCTCTAGCACGCACATCAATCCCAACATGAGCAGGCCCTATTCAGAACAAATCAGCGCGGGCTACGAGAAGCAGATCTGGCGCAACCTTCGCGTCGCCGCAACGTACTACTACCGCACCAAGAAAAACTTGATCGGCATCGAAAACACGGCCGTCCAAAAATCGGATTACGTACCAATTACCACTCTTAATGGAAGCCCCATCATCAACCCGATAACAAATCAGCCGTTGACCCTCTTCAGCTTCCAGCCAACCGACACTTCGAGGTATGGGGCATTCAACTTCGTGGTCAACAATATTCCACTCTTGAACGACAATGCCTATCACGCTGTCGAATTCACCGCAGTCAAGCGGCTGTCCAACAAATTGATGATTCTTGGCGGATTCACCATTCAGCGCCAAAAAGGCATCTATGGCCGCGGCTACTCGGACCAGGCCACGGGCGACAACTTCACGGATCCGAACAATGACATCAATCGCAACAACAACTACTTGAACCTCGACGCCACCTACGTATTCAAGGTCGATGCCACTTACGAGCTGCCGTTCAAAATCGGTACGAGCGTTAACTTCCAGCATTACACCGGATTCCCGATCCAGCCAACGGAGACTTTCGGCGTGCCCGACGGAAACTCCCCGGTTGACGTCATCAACGAATCCGTTATCCTCCAGCCTGCCGGCATTCTGCGCTTGCCCAGCGTGAATATGCTCAACCTTCGTTTGTCTCGCGAGTTTGTGCTTAGCGACCGGTGGCACCTTACACCGACCGCCGATTTCTTCAACGTAACCAACTCGCAAACGGTCATTGGCAAAGTCTCGAACTTTGGCTCCAGCTATTTGTATCCCTACGCCACCATCAACCCGTTCGTGACGCGTTTCGGTCTGCGCTTCACGTTCTAACTCGGACGACTGTCTTTGGATTGAGATATTGCTTTTCTGCTCGGCGGGTGGGGTGATACTTTCACCTCACCCGCCGAACCAGTTTCGGGAATTCTCATCTCTTTATCGGCTGTCAAGGGGGCGCAATGCATAATCGGATACATGCGGTCGGAGCCGCAATCATCCTGCTGGCAGGCGTGGGCAGCGCCCAAGCACAGACTTCCAATCGCAAGCCAAAGCCCACATCTAAGCTCACCATCGAACAACTAATCGAAATCAAGCACCCTTCTGACCCCGTCTGGTCCCCGGACGGCAAGCTCGTCGCCTTTGTTTGGGACCGCGCGGGCGTTTCAAATTTCTACACCGCCAATGCCGACGGAAGCGGCCAGCCTAAGCCTCTGACAACCTTTTCCGAGGGACAAGTCGGAGGCGCATTCTGGAGCGCAGACAGCGATCTCCTGTACTTTCCACACGACGGCGATCTATGGCAGGTCGCAGTTTCGGGCGGCGCTCCCAAACCGGTTTGGAGCAAAGCGGATCCCGGCAGTGGTTACGTCCTATCGCCAGATAGCAAGCGTGTCGCCTTTGTCCGAAGCAGCCGCCAGGCGACTGACGACGCGCCTCGCGCGAGCGATCTCATCATCCGTTGGCTGTCCGACGGAACCGAGTCGACCACCGCCCACGACGACGTCAGTATCCGCAACATCTTGTGGTCCCCCGACGGCGCTTCCATCGCGTACATAGCTGGTTCAAAAATTATCCATCACGATGAATCGCCCTCTTATTCCGGCGCCAAACTGATCTACCGCGTATCCGAATATGTGCCCGGCCAAATCTACGCCCTCAAACTCGCAGGCGGTACACCTGTCGCCATTGCCAAGCCTGCCGAATATGGCGGTCTCGCCTGGATGGACCCCACACATCTCGTCTTCGACGGCCAGTCCAGCGACTTCAAGAATTATTTCATCTACGTCGCCGACGCCGCTAGCGGCTCCACAAAAACTATCCACGAAATTCACGAAGACAAATTCTGGAGCATCCCCGATTGGGGCGAAGCAGGCGCGCAGCCTTGGCCCTCTCCGAACGGCAAGTGGATCGCCTTCCTCAGCGACCAAGAAGGCTGGGACCATCTCTACGTCATGCCGGCGTCGGGCGGCGACGCTGTCCAAATCACCAAAGGCAAATTCGAGGCGTGGCGTCCGGCGTGGTCGCACGACAGCACACGCATCGCGTTCGACGCCAACCTTGAGGGTCATCCCGGCGACCGCGTCCTCGGCATCGCAAAGATCGGCGAAGATCCGGCGCACGCTGAAGTTACTTACATTCCCGCCGCGCCCGGCACAAACATCGAGCCGCACTGGTCGGAAGGCGACGGCCGACTCGTCTATCAGCACACCGACACGCACAAGAGCGCCGACCTTTTTACCATTGGCACAAACGCCGGTGCGCAACCCGTGCGCCTCACCGACTCCATGCCCGCCGGAATGGATCACTCCCAGTTTGTCGAGCCGCAGTTCGTGCATTATCCCGGCCCCGACGGCCAGCAGGTTCCTGGCTGGCTTTTTGTCCCGAAAAATTTCGACAAAACGAAGAAACATCCAGCCATCCTGTGGATCCACGGCGACGGTGTGAATCAAAACTACGACGGCTGGCACGTTCAGCGGAACTACGCCGTCTACTACAGCATTCATCAGTATTTTCTTCAGAAAGGCTACGTCGTTTTCGCTCCCGATTATCGCGGCAGCATCGGATACGGGCGCGACTGGCGCACTGGCGTTTACATGGACGTGGGCGGCAAAGATGCGAAGGATGCCTGGATGGGCGCGAATTATCTAAAGACTCTTCCGTACGTCGATGCCGATCGCATTGGCGTCTGGGGCTTAAGTTACGGCGGCTTTTTCACTCTGATCGCCATGACCGATCAGCCCAGACTCTTCCGCGCGGGCGTCGACGTCGCCGGCGTCGTCGACTACGTGATGTATTACTCCGATCCATATCACGGGGATTGGACCGCAAGCCGCATCGGCACTCCCGAACAAAACCCGCAAGTCTATGCCAACGCTTCGCCACTCTCGCACATTGACCGCCTCGAGCGGCCACTGTTAGTGCTCCACGGCACCGCCGACGTCAATGTTCCGTTCCTCGAATCCGTCTGGCTAATGGACGAAGCCCTAAAAAAGCACAAAGGTGACTTGGTCGACTTCATGATCTATCCGGGAGAGTTTCACTACTTCACGCGCGAGCACGTCCTCCGCGACGCCTGGCATCGCGTCGACGACTTTTTCGACTTGCATCTGCGCGCGCCCGCAAAGGTGCAGGCTCATTGACGCGATCAGTCCATTCGCAGAATCAATGGCTCGGTTCCAGAATTAGTTTCTGCACGCGCCAGTTTAGAAGTTCGGCCACGTACAACTCATTCTCGGATGGACACGCGATTTCGTGGATCCACCCGAATTGCCCAAGCTGCTTGCCTGATTTTCCAAGCATCCCCAGCACTTTTCCGTCGAGGCTCAGTTTGTAAATTCGTCCCGGAAATGCGTCGGATGTGTACAAAACTTGCTTCGGTCCCGGGGTGATGCAAACCGTCCACGGTGCTCCGGGCGCCATCGTGCCGCTAGTCGCGGTCGGCTTGTTGCCGATGGCGGGACGCGCGTCCGCGGGCGCGGTCACATCAATCTTTATCTGCCGCAGAAATTTTCCGTCGCCATCGAACACTTGGATTCGGCTATTCCCGCGGTCCGCCACATAAACATTTCCGTTCGCGTCCACGGCAATATTATGTGGCGTGCGGAATTGCCCCGGCTGATCGCCCGGCTCTCCCCACGACTTCACCCAGTTGCCATCCTTATCTATTTTCGCGACACGCGAATTGATGTATCCGTCGCTGATGAAGGTGTTCCCTGCCGCATCCCAGGCCATGTCCGTCACCTGGCGAAACATTCCATTCGCGGGCGGTAAGGGAGGGTTCGGGTGCTTAAGCGGTCCAGTGCCTTCGTCCGAGGCTTCCTGCTTGCGGCCAAACACCATCACCACGCGGCCCCCCGGGTTGAACTTGATCAACATGTCCGAACCTTTGTCCGCGACCCAGATGTTGTCCTGCTTGTCAACGCGCACCGCATGCGCGAATGACCACGCATAAAGATTGTGGCCGATCTCTCGCACGAATTTTCCGTCCGCATCAAACTCCAGCAGTTGCGCCGCGCTCGCTCCATACGCAGGTCCTGTGCTATTGCCCCGCGAAAAAACGAAAACGTGCCCTCTCGAACTGACCGCTACCCCCGCAACCTCTCCCAAATAGATTTCCGGCGGCAATTTCAGAAAATCAGGAACAGATGTAAATCGAATTTCCGGGGGCTGCTGCGCAAAAACCGTTCCGGACGCAAATAGGAAAAGACCGGAGAGCCAGACGAGCATCACTCGCTTCATGGAGTTCACCTCGCTACTTCGCGTCCCGCATCATACGCGCTGTCGCATGACATGTGCCAGGAATCTGCTTGAACGAGCACCTAGCGCATCGGCGTGACTGCGATTCCTTAATCGCCGGTCAGAGCTTTGTACTGCGGTCTTGTTAGCGGAACGACCGAGAGTCTTCCCTCGCGCACCAGCGGCGAATCCGCGAAGAGTTTGTCCGCTTTGATTTGCGCCAGCGACCACGGCTTCGCAATCGGTTTCCCGGCCTTGATCCTGACTATAGGCACCTTGGGATCGGACGCGTCCACGGAAATCACCGTAGCCGTTCCAACCGCGCTCTTTCGGTTGGCGGTCTCGTAAATAACCAGACGCGCTCCGGATTGTATCTCCCGCAGATTTTTCACACCGGCGGGACTCGTTACGCCCTCCCACACGGTAACTTCGTCTTTTTGCAGGTCCGCAAAAGAATATTCAGACGGTTCGGTTTTCAACAAATAATCGGTAGGCATAATAGCTCCCCGAGTGCGCGCTGCACCCCTCCTCAATTTTACGCGTTGCGTGCCACCCACGCGCGTGGCCCGGGATCGTCTCGTATCCTTAGACGGGGCAGCGCCGCTTGCAAAGCACAACGTCGCCAACACGTAGCAACGCGAAGGCGTTCTTAATCTTCAATCGCAAGCAACGTCATCGCCTTCGGCTATTTTAAGGTGCCTTTGTTGCCACAACGCCAAGATCGGCGATGTTGTCTCCCTTTTTCAGCGAAGGAACCGCATTGATGTGCAGCACCACACCGGAAACGGGCGCCCGCGGCTCTTGGATGACCTTGTCGAAGTAATCCGTGATTTTTCCCAGCTTCATTCCTTCCTCCACGTAGGTTCCGCGATTCACGTACGGATACCAGATCCCCGGGCCGTCGGAAAGCACATCCACAACTTTCGCAAGCCATACAGGATTCTCGATGAAGTGCGGCTCACCAGGAATCATCTTCAAGTAGCGCATCGTGCTCAGCGTCCCGTTCACCAGCAGCGACACGTCATCCGTTTCGACCGTGCCCGCGTGCCCCGCTTCCACAACAATCGACGGCTTGCCGCGCACGGACGCCGTGTTGTCCAGATATCTCGTCGCGTTGATGTCCGTCGGCCGGTCGCTCCAGATAATGATGTGATCCAGCCCGAACGCTAGCACCATCTGTTTTGACGTTTTGTCCTGCTCTACGTTTCCAACCGCGCCCCAGTAAGCGTACGGCCGCAAATTCTCGTCCAGGTCGCCGCCGTGGTAGTCGATCAAATAATCGCAGTGGTCCACCACGTCTTTGGTAATCATGTACAAGACGCGGTCCGTCTGTGTGCCATCCATTTTGCCGGGGTAATAGCGATTCATGCTTTTGTTGTCGATGGGATTCACGTGCGGCACTTTTTGCTCGAACGAGGGGATGTTCACGAGCGGAACCAGAATCACCGTGCCGGAAACTTGCGCTGCATCAAGTTCGCCGATCAGTTTTTCTACTGCGATGATCGAAACATATTCCGTCCCATGCGCTCCGGTCACCAAGGCCAGCACCGGTCCCGGCTTCGCGCCGTTCACCACCACAACTGGAATGTTGGTCCCGGCGTCAACACCCGCGGGTACTTCGATATAGCCGTTTGCCTTCTGCCCCGGCGACGCGGTGGCTGTGCCGACGGTGAACGAAGCGCGCTGCGCAAGAACGCAAATTGGCAAGAATAAGAAGATAAGCACAAACGTAAGACAGCGAGAACGCATCATTCGCCTCCTTCTTTCACCCGCGGCGCTGGTTGCACTGGCGGCGTCGCCGGCGCGGAATCGCCTTTCACGTAGTGGCCGAACCAGGCCAGGTAGCGCTCCAGGCGGTCCTTGATGTGCGACGGAACAGTGAACCCGTGATATTCGCCCGGGTACACCACGAGTTCCGTGGTGCGGCCCAGCGCTTTCATGGCCTCGTACATCTGCTCGCCTCCCAGAATTGGCACATTCGCATCAAGATCGCCGCCCATAAAAAGCGTCGGCGTCGTAATGTTCTTCACCCGGTAAAAAGGCGAAATCTTGTCCCAGAGCGCCTGGTGTTCCCAGGGGTAGCCGAGTTCGATTTCGTACTCCCGCTGGTAGTGGTCATGCCCGTAGTAGCTGGTGAGCAGCGCGACGCCGGCTCCGGAAATAGCAGCTTTGAATCGAGTCGTCTGCGCAATGATGAAGTCGGTCGAGATCCCGCCGTAGGACCATCCCCCGACACCGAGCTTATCCGGATCGGCGATGCCCTGCTCCACCGCGTAATCCACCATCGCAATATCGTCCTGATCGTCCTTGTTGCCCCAGTCCGCATAAATCGCGGCGCAGAATTTCTGCCCGTAGCCGGAAGAGCCGCGCGGATTCGGCAGCAGCACGGCATAGCCGTTCGCGGAGAAGAGTTGCACGAGGTGGTCGAACGCGGCGGAATACTGGCCGACGGGTCCTCCATGCGGGTGCAAAAGTGTCGGCGCCTTCTTTGCTGCATCGTGTCCGACAGGTTTATAAAGATAGCCGGCGACGGATGTTCCGTCCTTGCTCTTAAAATGTACGTATTCCGGCGACGAAAGCCGGAGTTGAGATATTAGCTCGTCGTTCGTTTTGGTCAGTCTTGTTAACTCACTCCCCTTTTGAAGAAAAATCTCGTCGGGACGGTCGGGTGTGCTGATTTGCGCTGCAATCTGGTCATCCTTCCCTACGCTAAAGCTTCCGACGGTGAGCCGCCCGCCAATCGGCCGCGCAATCTCGCCGCCCGCGACCGCAATCCGGCAGAGATTCTGCGTCCCATCATCCTCGGCCGTGAAATAGATGAAATTCCCATCCGATGAAAAGCGCGGCCGGCGGATACTGCGATCGAACGAAAGAGTAAGAACCTTCGCCGTGCCGCCGGAAGAGGGAATGACCGCGAGATGCTGCGTCGAGTAATAGAAGAGATGCGGGTCGAGTTCGGTCACGTACGCGATCGAGCTTCCATCAGGCGACCATGTGGGCTGGCTATCGGGAGCTGGATTCGTCGTGACTTGCGTGAGATGCGCGCCTTTGTCCGTATTGTCCGCTGCAACGACCCAAATATTGGAATCACGAGTCGCGTCAGGATCGGGCGTGCTGCGATTGCTGGTGAACGCCAACTGCTTCCCGTCCGGAGACCAGGCTGGTTGCGCGTCGTCGAAGTCCCCAGAGGTGATCTGCGTCGACGTTTTTTTCGCCACGTCGAAAATAAAAAGATGCGTCCGCCGCCGATCCAGGTAGCCGATGGTATCTCGCTTGAATTGAAGTCTATCGATCACCCAGGGAGGCTGCGTTTTCGGTTTCGCCGGAGCGGGCTTGTCTTTGTCTCTTGCAGCTTCGAGATCCTCCGGTTTGGGATCCTGAAGAACCAAAACGAGTCGCGTGCTATCAGGCGACCACTCAAAATCACCAACACCCTGAGGGATCTCCGTTAGCTTAACGGCTTCGCCGCCAAGTCTGTTTAGCAGCCAGACCTGACTCTTTCCTCCATTGCGCAAGGAAGTAAACGCCAGATATTTTCCATCCGGGCTCCAGCGCGGATGCCCGGAGGAAACGCCTTCAGCGCTCAAGGGAATGGGATCACCGCCGTGCGTCGAGACCATCCAGATGCGCGTCTCGTTCTTGTCTTCCTTGAGCATCCTGGTGCGCACGGAATAAGCCACCCATAGACCGTCGAGGCTTATCTCGGGTTGGCCTACCTCGAGAATCTTGAAATAGTCGTCGACAGTAATGTTGCGAAGCGCGGACGAAGTACGCGCCTGGGGCGAAGCGCAGTCTGCCGAATGTGCGCAAAGCGCACACGCGAAGACCGTGAGGACAAGAGCAAAGCTACGGACGACTTTCATACCAACAACTCCTTCGAATGGGGATGAGGAATGAACCGCGCGAAGTGTAGCAGAGGAGCTGCCTGCTGGTGAGCAAAAAAAGAGAAAGTGGCAAACGAGGGGACTCCAGAGAGCGCGCTGCTTCTTGCTCGACACCTCCGTGGGATGGTAGTATGATAGTGGTATGAAAGCAAAGACTTCCGTCACACTATCGAAGGACGTTTTAGCGCAGGTCGACCGGCTTGCTGGATCGAAGCACTCGCGGTCGGCATTTATTGAACGCGTGCTGCGGAGATACTTGCGCGAACGCAGCAGGGCCGCTTTGCATGCGCGGGACTTGTCACGCATCAATCGCGCGGCGGACCAACTCAATCGGGAGGCCGCGGAGGTTTTGGAGTACCAGGCATCGGACAATCCCTTGCAAGAAGATGGAACGTAATTTGGGAGCTAACGTGACCCGAGGAGAACTCTATCGCGTTCACAAGCCCGGCGGCGATCCCAAGGAATTCCGCACGTTTGTCGTCGCGAGCCGCCAGGCGCTGCTTGATTCCCGATTCTCTACAGTGGTGTGCGCTCCTGTGTTCAGCAACGGGCAAGGATTATCAACTCAGGTGGCAGTTGGTGCGGACGAAGGGATGAAACATTTGAGCTGGATCATGTGCGACAACCTCGTGAGTCTTCGAAAAGTGGATCTTAGACAGTACATCGGGTCGCTCTCCGCATTGAAACTCGCCGAGTTCAATCAGGCGTTAAGAATGGCTCTGGATCTCTGAGGCGCATAGCTGATAACAGTAGTGCTGAGAGAATTACGGTCGCTTTCTACAGACGGGGAAAGGCGCCATGTACATCCATATGTTTGCGTTTCGATTTAAGGCGGGAGTAACGCAGCTGCAAAAAGAAAAAATCGTTGCGGAAATCAGAAAATTGAAAAACGAGATTCCGCTAGTGCTGGAATCCTGGGTGGGCATGAATGATTCACCGCGGGGTGCGGGTTATGAAATGGGCGGCATCATGAAATTTGCGGACAAGGCGGCTTGCGAGGCGTATGGCGCGCATCCGGCGCATCAGAAATTGTTGAGCTGGCTGCTGCCGGTGGTCGAGCCGATCGAGGTTGATTTTCTGGCGGAGGCTTAGTCTCGCTTCTCGATTCTCAATTCTCGATTCTGGACCGCATGCGGCTGGCCACAGAAGGGTGGCCCAGCGAATTGACGCTCCGGCTGCAGTGCTGCGGCGTGCCGGCCTACTCATAGCGAAGGGCCGTTAATGGGTCGAGTTTGGAGGCGCGGTACGCAGGCCAGAAGCTGGCGAAGGCTGCTACGGTGGACAAAAGGACGACGGCTGCCAAAAGCGTGATTGGGTCGCGCGGTTTTAAGCCGTAAAGCAGCGATTTGGCGGCTTGAGCTGAACCAAACGCAAGGCCGGCGCCGATCAGCAGGCCTGCCATCGTCAGCATACCCGCCTCGCGCAGAATCAACCGCAAGACATCTGCACGTTCTGCGCCAATGGCCATGCGAATGCCGATTTCTTTCGTCCGCTGGACGACCATATATGAAATGACTCCGTACAGTCCGATGGCGGCGAGCAGAGCCGCCAGGAACCCGAAAAAGCCGGAGAGTGTGGCCATCAGTTCATCCTGCAGCAGCGAATCGTGAATGCGCGTTTTGAATACTTTAAAGTCGAGGTCGATGCTGGGATTCACATCGGCGACGGTTTGCTTCGTCGAGGCGATAAGGCTGGCTAACGGAAGCGACGAGCGGATCAGGACGTGGCCGTCTGGGTCCGGATGTTCCTGCTGCGTGGCTGGGAAATACATGAAAGGCAAATATTCCTCGTGCATGTCCTGGAATTTGTTATCGCCAGTGATTCCCACAATTTCGTAAAGCGGGCGAGGCTTTCCCGGCGCCTCGTGAATTCGGAACCTCTTGCCAAGAGGATCGGCGCCTTTGAGGATCTTGCGAACGAAAGCTTGATTGACGATGGCGACTTTGACCGATGTGGCCGTATCGCGCTCATTGAAATCGCGGCCGGCCAACAGCGGCGTGCCGATGGTTTGAAAATATCCTGGGCCGAGGTAATTGAGCCACGCAACTCCTGCGTCCTGGTCGGAGCCTTCGTTAATGACGTCATCATTCCAGGTGCTGCCGCCGAAGGGAACGAGCATCGCGCTGGCCGCGGATTCGACACCCGGCATCCCCTGCAAACGCTTTACGAGATCGAATTTGTATTCGGTGTAGCGCTCTTCAAGGAGCTGCAATTTCTGAAAATCAACGCTGGTGATCAAGATGCCGGTCTGCTGGAAGCCGACGTTGAGAGTCGTCAAGTTGCGCAAACTTCGGACAAAAAGCAGCGCGCCCATCAAAAGCACTACGGAGAGCGCCACCTGCGAAACGACCAGGATGCGGCGCAGGCTGAAACGGTCGCGGCCTCCCGACGAGCCTCGCGAACCTGATTGCAGCAGCGTGGCAGGTTCCGCGCGGGTGGCGCGCACCGCGGGAGCAAGTCCAAACGAGACCGTCGTGATAACCGCGAGAGCTGTTGTGAAAGCCAAAACACGCCAATCCATCCCGAGATCGAGAAAAATCTGGTTTTGCGGCGTGCTGATAAACGTCACAAGCATGCGGCTGATTGCGAACGCCAGGAAAAGGCCGCTGATCGCTCCCGCCGCGCCGAGCAGGAGACTTTCTGAAAGCAGCTCGCGAATCGTCCGCCACCGTGAAGCTCCAAGCGCCCGGCGGATGGTGATCTGGCGCTCGCGTGCTCCGGCGCGAGCGAGCATCAAGTTTGCAAGATTTGCGCAGGCGATAAGAAGAACAAGTCCGGAAATACCGAGAAGCAACCACAGAGGAGTGGCGGAGTCTTGGCGCAGTTCCGAAAATCCCGTGCTGGCGGAAAAAGCGCCAAGCTTGTACTCGAGATATTTCTTTACTGCCTCGGGGTCGTACCTTTCGGGAATTGTTTCTTGAAGAATCGCGGGAGTGACGGCGGCGATCTGAGCGTTGGCGCGCTCGATGGTCCAGCCCGGTTTGAGGCGGCCGATGGAGGCCAGCCACCACCCATGACGCAGCGCGAGGCGATTGTTGCGAGGGTTGAGAATGGGTTCAACGCAAATCGGCAGGGCCACGTCGAACGTATCGCCGATGGAGATGCCGTCGAAGCCCGGGGGCGTGACGCCAAGAATCTCGAAGGAATTGCCATCCAGGGACAGACGTTTGCCAATCACGGAGGGATCACCGCCGAAATTGCGCTGCCAGAAGGCGTAGCTGAGATTTGCGCCGCCGATTGGACAACTGGGCTGGTCATCTTCCGGCCCGAGCAGACGCCCCAATACTGGAGCGATGCCAAGGACGTGAAAGAAATCGCCACTGACGCGGATACCTTTTGCGTAGCGCACTTCGCCGCCCGTTGCGAGGTTGAATCGCTGGCCAGACCAAACGGCGAGCTCAGCGAAACCCTCTTGGCGCTTGCGGATTTGTTCCCACATGGGGAAGGTGAGCTGAGAATACTGGCTCGAGAATTGGCCGGAGCCCCAGTGGCGGTCTGCAATGCGGATGGTGCCGAGCCGTTCGGGATTCTTAACGGGGATGGTGCGCAAACGGATGGAATCGACGAGCTGGAAGATGGCGGTGTTGGCGCCGATGCCGAGGGCAAGAGTGAGAACAGCGATGATGGTGAAGCCGGGGCTGAGGCGAAGCAGGCGAAAGGCGTGGCGAAGGTCGCGCAATAGATTGGTCATGGTTCACCCTTTGGCTAGATAAGACGAGTGAAACCTCCAAAGGTTCCTTGGGGTGAGTAAATTTCCCGTTGGTTGGAGATGGCTGCAAAAAAGAGGGGCAGACTAAGGTCTGCCCCGTGTTGCAATTGGAAGAAAAACCGGGCGAATTGGCGATTGGAATCGTCATGGGAAATTGCGCACAGGGACGGGTTTCGGCAGCGGTTTGCGAGGGAGCATTTCGTCGCGGTTGGCGGTCAGATAGACGAAGGAAGCGACGATGACGGCCATTTGCTTCATGTCGGGCTCCTGGATGCGTTCGTAGACGTCCTGGTTGGAGTGGTGCGTGCGGGTTTCATAGTCCAGGGGATCCTGGATGAATTGGAAGCCGGGGAGGCCGACGGCATCAAAGGAGAGATGGTCGGTTCCGCCGGTGTTGCGGATGGTGAGCATGTTCATGCCGAGATCGTGGAAGGGCTCCATCCAGGCGGAGAAGATGGGCGCGACCATTTCATTGCCCTGGAGATAGACGCCGCGGATTTTACCGGTGCCGTTGTCGACGTTGTAGTAGGCATCGAGCTTGGCTTGCTCGGGAGTGATTTTGATGAGATGCGTGGCGGGATCCTCGGCATTGGGATCGCCGAAATGCTGTTTGATATACGCGCGGGAGCCGAGGAGGCCTTGCTCTTCTCCGGTCCAGAGGCCAATTCGGACAGTGCGGCGCATTTTGACGCCGGTGGCTTTGAGAATGCGAATGGCTTCGAGCATTACGGCGGAGCCAGCGCCGTTGTCGGTGGCGCCAGTCCCGGATTGCCAGGAATCGAAATGCGCGCCGAGCATGACGATCTGATCGGCTTTGGCTTTATCGGAGCCGGGAATCTCGCCGATGATGTTGAAGGAGTTCAGGTCGTCGTCGTAGAACTTGTTCTGTATGTCGGCAAATATCGTGACGGGAACTTTCTTTTCGAGGATGCGGACAATACGGCCGTAGTTTTCGTTGGCCACGGTGACGCGGCAGGGCGCGGGGGGATCTTTTTCCTTGTCGCGGCCACCACCCTGCTGGACGAAAACGGTGCCGTCATCACCGCGTGAAGGTTCAATCCAAGCAGCGACGCCTTCCTCAACAAGGAACTTTTGGACCTTAAGTTGGAATTCGCGCTGCGCGCGGAAACGAGCAATGCGCTCTTCTATGTCCGAGTGGGCTCCCGGAACGGGCTGCGTGGAGAGTTCGGCGAGTTCAGCGTCAGTGTAGCGACGGGCTTGAGGATCAAAGCGCTCGGGACTTTCCGGGACAGGCTCGGTCAAAACAAATTTACCTTTGAGCTGGCCTTTGTATTTGGCGAAGTCTTCTTCTTTAGTGATGGGCGCGAAAACGGCGTCGGCGGTGACGGGGCCGTTGGTACCGGGCGTCCAAGCCTTGGCGTAGGCGATCAGAGGGAATGGGTGCGGAGCGATGACCTGGACGGACGTGCGTTCATTGGACCAGCCGCGGCCGAAAGGGCCCCACTTCTCGAGATGGACGTTAGAGAGTTGCCACTGCTTCATCTGTTCGGCGGTCCACTGGGCGGCTTCTTTGATGTCCGGAGAGTTGGTGAGGCGGGGGCCGTGGACGTCGCTGAGTTCGCTGATGATATCCATGACCTTGGAAGTCTTGGCATCGAAGCCCTCTTCGCGGATCTGATGTATGGCCGCCAGATCGGACGTGCTAACCGCTGGAGCCTGAGCTCGAAGCGGTATAACCGCCGAGAGCAAAACAAGAATTGCCACCATACTCACATGCTTTCGCACAATAGTCCTCCGAGGTTCGTTTTTGCGTGCTGCTAGATTCTGGAAACGGGCACAGGGTACTGTATGCATGTGGTGTGACGGCACAGAGACGAAGTGCGTTTCAGGATTGGGAGGGATCCCCCCCCCGGTTTTCTCGTAAGTGTTCATTCTAAACGGTTTTAAGTCCGGTGTTTTGGAAGTGCGGATTCTAAACGGGTTAGGAGCGTGTTTTTCGTAAGTGCGGATTCTGAAGGAGATAGGGCCGAGGGACGCGGGAAGGCTGGAAGGGTTGGAAGTTGGAGAAAAACCGTGCGAACGGGATGGCTGCGGCGCGATGGGCGAGCAGAACACGGGGAATGGTAGCACGGGATTGGCGAGGGAGTAAAGGTATTTACAGGGAATGGTCGAAAAGGAGGGTTGAATGGCTGTTAGGAGGAGGGAACGGCGACGATGGAGGGGGAAGAAAGAATCAAAACTCCCAGACGCAAACCCGGCGTCTGGGGCACCCGCGGTCTTCCTCCCCGACAGGGTCGGTGTAAACGCCAGGACGACCCTACTCGCGGACGCAGTAGCGAACATCGTTATATAGAGCAAAGCGACGGCTGCAACTGCGCGTGATACAATCGCGACATGGGAGTGATCGTTAAAAATCCCGAAGTCCTTGGCGGAACTCCAGTGTTTCGCGGAACGCGGGTGCCCATCCAGACGCTCTTCGACTACCTCGAGGGCGGAGAGACGCTCGAAGACTTTCTCAAGGGGTTTCCAACGGTCTCGCGTGAAGCCGCTGTCGCCGCCCTCGAAGAAGCAAAGCAGCTCTTGCTCGCACGTTCCTAAATGCGCATTCTGATTGACGAATGTATCGATGAGCGCTTCCGGAAGTCGTTTCCGGGCCACGATTGCCAAACCGCGCGATATGCTGGGCTAGCTGGGTTAGAAAATGGCGAGCTCCTCACCGCCGCGGAAACAGGTAAATTTGACGTTTTCCTTACCGTGGATCAAGGGATTGAATACCAGCAAAATCTAGCCGGCCGAAAGATCGCAATCCTCGTTTTTCGCACGAAGTCGAACCCTCTGAAAAACCTGTTGCCGCTTGTGCCCGCTTGCCTCGCGCGCATCGAATCCATCCAACCTGGCCAATTGATCAAAAACGAAGGATAGCTCAATCCAAGCCGCGGATGTCCCAAGAACTCACTGTTGACTTTTGGGCCACGCCACCCACCTCATGGTCAGTTTCTTGTGCTTCCTCGCGCGAGAGCATAGAGATCGATCAACTTCCGGTAAGGAAGTTCCGTGTTCTCCGACAGTCGTTTGAAATAGTCTAGAAGTTCGGGACTCAATCAGGAGCGGTCATCCGCCCCGACAGGGTCGGGGTAAACGCCAGGATGACCCTGCACGCTAAACTACTCGGCGATTTTTCCTAGTTCGGTGTGGAAGCGATGCTTGCTTTCGTCGATTTCGAGGCGATTCTTGAGAACGAATTTTGCTTCCTCGGCGGCAGCGCGCAATTCGGGATGCTTATGGCCGTCGATGGAAGTCATAACGGCGCTGGCGAGACGCTGCAAGGAGTTCTCCAATTCTGTGATGCGCTTCACGACTTCGGGCGCAGAGATCTGCGCCTTGACGTAGGTGTCGAGGGCGACTTCGCCTTCGATCTTCTCGACGTATTCGGAGATGGTGGTTTCGCCGTCGTTTACGGGATGGACGACTTGCGGAACGACGCCGGCGAGCGGATTGATGTTCGGCATGGGGGGGGGATTATACCTCACAGAAATGCAAGCCGGAATGTAGTTTGCGTGGAAGACAAGAGCGGTCATCCTCAGAAGGATGGCCCTACATGGCGAGAAAATGGGAGGTGTGGTAGGGTGGGCGCTGAGTACTGCAGATGGACTTACCTGTTCGTAGATATGTGAGGCTTGCGGCAGAGAATTATGTTGGGCTTCGGCTCTATTTTGTGACCTTGTGCTGTTACGAGCAGCGAAAGATTTTCGTAGATGCCGGGCAGTGCAAAAAATTCTGGAGCTGTTGCGATCGGAATGTGCCGGGCGCGGATTCGTGGTGAATGCATATTGCGTAATGCCCGATCATTTGCATTTTCCATGCGAGGGAGTAGAGCCGGACGTCGACCTCTTGCGGTTGGTGACGAGTTTCCGGATCAAGAGCAGCAGAAAATTCGCGCTGGAGAACGGCGGCATTTTGTGGCAGCGCGGGTATTACAAGCCCATTTTGCGGGCCGGCGATGCAGCGGAATTGGTGGCGTGGTATGTGTGGTTGAACCCGGTGAGGAAAGGATTGGTATCGAGGGCACAAGAGTATCAGTTTGCGGGATCGTTCACCGGATGGAAGATGCCGGCGAGTTGGAGTGAGGAGGAGTGGACGCCACCGTGGAAAGGGAAAGGACGGGGAACGGCAGAGGAGTGAAGAGGTTGAGAGAAGAGCGGTCATCCTAGGAAGGATGACCCTACACGAGTGAGATGAAGAAATGTGAGTGCGAGTGCGTTTTCTTGTTGCATACCAGGACGAAGCTTGTATTCTGCGAAGGCGAACTCACTTCACGGAGCGCGAGAATGAGAATCGCCAAGGAGGACGAGAGTAAAAATTGAGTTCTTTATCCCTTCCTGCCAGGATTTCTTCCCCTGCAATTTCGACAGCGAAAAAAAGAGTCGGAAAGCTGACGTTCTGGCCGCTTGTGGCGGCGACTTTTTTTATGGTGTCTGGAGGGACGTATGGGACGGAAGAGATCGTGCATGCAGCGGGATACGGGCGTGGAATTTTGGTCTTGTTGTTCTTGCCGGTGCTGTGGTGCTTGCCGACAGCGTTCATGATCGGGGAGCTTTCGAGCGCGCTGCCAGCCGAGGGCGGGTACTACGAATGGGTGCGGCGAGGCCTGGGAAATTTCTGGGGGTTTCAGGAGGCCTGGCTGTCGCTGGCGGCGAGCATTTTCGACATGGCTATTTATCCAACTTTGTTCGTTTTTTATTTGAAACAGCTGTCGCCGTGGTTTGGCACGGACTGGCATGGCGTATTGGCGGGGCTGTTTGTGGTGGTGACGTGCGCGATTTTGAATGTCGCAGGCATTCGCGTGGTGGGAATCACTTCGTTGTGGCTGTTCTTTCTGTTATCGGCGCCGTTTGCGGTGATTGTGGTGATGGCGCCGTTTAAGGTGGGAGCTTTTGCGAGCGGCCATGGGGCGGCGGAGTCGACGGGATTGGGGCTGGTGGGCGGCGTGCTCGTGGCGATGTGGAATTACATGGGGTGGGATAACGCGTCGACGATTGCGCAAGAGGTGGAACGGCCGCAGAAGACGTATCCGAAGGCCATGATCGCGGCGGTGGTTTTGGTTTCGCTGACATACGTGGTGCCGTTCGCAGCTGTATATTTCACGGGGATTCCGTCGTCGGCATTTGGAGCGGACGGATCGTGGGCGACGGTGGCGGGGTTGATGGGCGGAAAGTGGTTGGGATTCGAATGGCTGCGATTCTTGATCGTGCTGGGCGGGATGATGAGCGCGTTCGGGATGTTCAACGCGCTGGTGATGAGTTACTCGAGGCTACCGCTGGCGATGGCACGGGATGGGATGCTGCCAAGAATCTTTGCAAAGACGAGTGCGAAGACGCAGACGCCGTGGGTGGCGATTCTGGTTTGCGCGGGATGCTGGGCGCTATGCCTGGGTTTGAAATTCGAGAAGCTCGTAACGCTGGACATTATGCTGTATGGAGCGAGCTTGATGCTGGAGTTCGTGACGCTGGTAGTCTTGCAGATCCGCGAGCCGGAGCTGAAGCGCGGATTTCGGGTGCCTGGTGGGCTGACCGGGGCGGTCATGGCGGGCGTGTTTCCTTTGTTGCTGATGAGCCTGGCGATGGTGAAAAGCGGGAGTGAAACAGTTCTCGGGATCAACGGAATGGCGTTTGGCGGGATTATTATCGGCGCTGGAATTGTTTTATATTGGGCGACTAAACCTCTGCGGCGATCGGTGATTGCGCCTGTCGCTACGCCGAATGCGGCATTGAGCGACTAAGCTACGACGCGGCGGGCGTGCTGCTGATATACTCCGCAGTTCATTCCCATACTTTTTTCACCAGGAGACCTGAATTGAAAAACCTGCGGCGTTCCCTACCTTTCCTGCTTACGGCTGCTGTGGCTGTGTGTGTGCACGCGACGGGGGCGGCGTCGCCGGATGCGGAGCCGCGATTCGAACAAAAAATGTTTGGCGGAATGCACTGGCGGATGATCGGGCCGTTCCGGGCGGGGCGGTCGCTGGCTGTGACAGGCGTGCGCGGGCAGGCGGACGTCTACTATTTTGGTTCGGTGAATGGAGGAGTTTGGAAGACGAACGACGCAGGGCGGACATGGAATCCGATTTTTGATGCGGAGCCGGTCGGATCGATTGGGGCGATTGCAGTGGCGGCATCGAACGCGAATGTGATTTACGTGGGGTCGGGTGAGGCGGACATGCGCTCGAGCATTTCGTCCGGGAACGGGATGTATAAGTCTACGGACGCGGGAAAAACGTGGGAGCACATTGGGCTGGAAGATACGCGGCAGATCGCGCGGATTGTGGTGGATCCGGACAACCCGGAGAAAGTTTTTGTGGCAGCGCTGGGACACGCGTACGGACCGAACAAGGAGCGTGGCGTCTTTCGTTCGAACGATGGCGGGAAGACGTGGGAGCAGGTTCTGTTTAAGGACGAGAATACCGGGGCGATCGACCTGGCGATGGAGCCGGGAAATCCGAGAGTCATGTACGCAGCTCTGCTGCAATCGCGCAGGCCGCCGTGGAGTATTTATGCGCCGTCGAAAGGGCCGGGGACGGGGCTCTATCGGTCGAAGGATGGCGGGGGACACTGGGAGCAGTTGACCGGACACGGATTGCCATCGGAAGAACTGGGGCGGATGGGGATTGCATTTGCGCGGAGCAACCCTAAGCGGATTTATTTGATCGCGGATGCTAAGGAGGGCGGGCTGTATTGCTCGGACGATGGCGGGGAAAATTGGGAGCGCGTTTCGAAAGATGCGCGGATCTGGGGTCGTGGGTGGTATTTCTGCGAAGTGAGCGTGGATTCAAAAGATGAGGATACGGTGTATGTTCCGAATACTTCGATGTACCGATCGCGGGACGGCGGAAAAACGTTTACGGCAATCAAAGGCGCGCCTGGCGGCGACGATTATCACCAATTGTGGATCGATCCGGACGATCCCCAGCGAATGATTTTGGGATGCGATCAAGGCGTAATCGTGACGCGGAACGGCGGGGAGACGTGGAGCTCCTGGTACAACCAGCCGACGGGGCAGTTTTATCACGTGGCGACGGACAACCGATTTCCCTATTGGGTATACGGTGCGCAGCAGGATAGCGGGGCGGCAGCGACGGCGAGCCGAAGCAATTGGCGGGCGCTTAATTTTATGGACTGGCGGCCGATGGAGGCTGGAGGCGAGAGCGATTACACGGCGCCCGATCCAGTGAATCCGGAAATTATTTACGGCGGAACAGTGGCGCGGCAGGATTTTCAAAACGAGCAGGTGCAGCAGATGCCGCCGACACTGATGTACCCCGGGGAGTACCGCAAGACGTGGACGGTGCCGCTGGTGTTTTCGGAGATTGAGCCGCACGTGTTGTACTTCAGCGCGCAGGTTTTGTTTCGAACGGCGGACGGGGGAAATTCGTGGCAGAGGATCAGTCCGGATTTGACGCGGGCGGATCCAGGCGTACCGGCGAATCTCGATGCGGCGACGGCATCGGATGCTCCAGCCGGGAAGCGGCGAGGAGTGATATATACGATTGCGCCATCGCCGAAGCGCGCGGGCGAGATTTGGGTGGGAACGGATGACGGGTTGGTGCAACTGACGCGGGACGAAGGGAAGACGTGGAAGGACGTGACGCCGCCGCAAGTGACGGCGTGGAGCAAGGTGACGCATATGGTGGCGT
This sequence comes from Candidatus Acidiferrum sp., assembly GCA_035576885.1. Classification (GTDB taxonomy): domain Bacteria; phylum Acidobacteriota; class Terriglobia; order Acidiferrales; family UBA7541; genus Acidiferrum. The sequence goes on from DATLVZ010000084.1 coordinate 43,951, forward strand.
CGCATTTCGAAGATGGTGAAGCGTACGCGGCAGTGGATCGGCACCGGCTGGAAGATTTGCAGCCGTATTTATTCCGGACAAAGAATTTTGGGCAGACGTGGCAGCGCATTTCGAATGGGATTCCAGATGGAAGCTTTCTAAATTGCGTGCGGGATGATCCGAAAGTCGCGGGACTGCTGTATGCGTGCACGGAAAAAGGTGTGTACGTTTCCTTTGATGATGGCGACAACTGGGCGCCGTTGCAGTTCAATTTGCCGATGACCTCGGTGCGCGATTTGGTGGTACACGGGGAAGATCTGGTGATCGCGACGTTTGGACGGGCGTTCTGGGTGCTGGATGATGTGACGCCGCTGCGGCAGTGGAACGCGAAAGTGACGGGCGCGGATGCGTGGCTGTTCGAACCTCAGACGGAGTATCGAGTGCGGGCTGGCTCGGATGAGGGGACGCCATTCCCGCTGGATGAACCTCAAGCGGATAACCCGCCGACGGGGGCGGTGCTGGACTACTACCTAAAGGAGAAGCAGACGGAAGCCGTCAAGCTGGAAATTTTCGATGCGGCGGGAAAACTAGTGCGGGGATTTGCGAGCACGGATGTGGCGCAGAGAACTAATCCAGATGCGATTGACATTCCTATGTACTGGATACATGACGGGGAACCGCTTTCGGCGGAGGCAGGGATGCACCGGTTCGTGTGGGACATGCGGTATGCGTTTGAGGGAGGCGGCAGACGACGGTCTCGACGGGGAGGAGGCGGGCCGCTGGTGGTGCCGGGGCGATACAGCGCGAAGCTGACTGCGGGGGGAAAGACGATGTCTGTGCCACTCGTTGTGAAGATGGATCCTCGCGTCAAGACGAGCACTGCGGATTTGGAGCGGCAGTTCCAGTTAGCTGCGAAGCTGGCGGCGGGAATTGGGGAGGTTTCGGCGGCCGTGCAGCAGGCCGACGATCTGCAGAAGCAGATTGCGGCGCGAAGCAAAGAGGCAGCGGGAAACGCGGAAGTGGCCGCGGCACTGGCAGAGTTGGAGAAGAAGGTAAGCGCAGCCGCAGGTTCGGGAGCGGGCGGCGGTTATGGATATTTTGGATTTGCCGTGCCGGGGAAGGAGCCGACGACGCTGAGACAAGTGTCAACGGCCTTTGGGGCGCTGATGGGGATAATCGAGAGCGCGGATACGGCCCCTACGGGGGATGCCTCAGCGGCGAGCGAGAAATGGGAAGCGGCTGGAAAGTCCTCGCTGGCGCGGTGGGAGGCAATTCAGACGATAGAGTTGCAGCACGCGAATGCTCTGCTGGAGAAGGCGCATTTGCAGCCCCTGAAGACAGGGGAGAATGAGAAGCCTAAACGTTGAAGAAATGAGCGGCGGAGGCGAACGCGACATTTGGGCGGGACGCGGGTTATATGAGGGTAAGAGGAAGGAACACCAGCCCAGAAGAGGACCCTCCATGAATAGGAATAGCATTACGAAACAAATTGCCGTTGCCGCCGGATTTCTGGCGCTGACTTTTGCGCCGGGAATCAGCCGCGCACAGGACAGTGCGCAGCCACCGGCGCAGGATCAGAGCCAGGCAACGCCTGCCGCACCAGCAAAGCACGAAGGAAGAATGCATGGTGCGATGAAAGGACTGAACCTAACAGACGATCAAAAAGCGGCGATGAAGAAGATTCACGAGTCCACGAAAGCGGAGATGGATGGCGTGAAGAAAGATGAAACGCTGACGGCGGATCAAAAAGAGGCGAAGATTCATGAGCTGCGTCACAGCGCTCGCATGCAAATGGCGAAGCTCTTGACGCCGGAACAGCGGGAGCAGATGCGAGCCAATGTGCGTGGTTTGCGCGCGTCTCGCCGAGAACAGCGGAAACAACAACCGCCACAAACCCAGCCGCAGGGGTAGTTGGGGCAGGTTCGCTGGAGCGGTCCGGGTGATAAGAAGAAACAGGCAATCGGCAGAGGCAAGGCGGCAAGCGTTTCGCGAAGAGGGGCGGTCCGACGGACCGTCCCTTTTTCGTAGAGCGAAGGATTCGGGCAGCGCGGATTAGCCATTAGATTTGGTATGCTGCTCGACGTGGGACAAATCGATCGAATAAGCCAGCGCGCTTTGGTTCGAAAATATATTCGGATTTGCGCGCCTTTTTTCGTGGTTATTTTCGGAGCCGTTGCGCTAAGTTTTTCCTCGCAAGCAAGTTCGCAGCAAGCGCCAGCTACTCTTGCAGCGCAATCCGCAGCGCCACAAGCCCCGCCGACAACACCCGTGACAACAACACCGCAAGGGCTTCCACAGGCCGTGCCGGCGGCAATTCCACGCGCGGGGCTCAACATCGTGGTACTTGATCCGGCGCACGGCGGAACTGATCCCGGCGCACGGGGAGCAGGCGGAATGCGCGAGAGCGAAATCGTGCTGGATTTTGCGACACAGGTGCGCAAGGCGCTGGAGTTGCAGGGATTTCAAGTTGTGCAGACGCGCCAGGGCGATGAAAATCCTTCCTTTGATGACCGATCCGCGATTGCGAATGCGCAGAGCGGAGGAGTTTTCGTAACGCTGCATGTTGCTTCGACGGGGTTGCCGGGAACGGCGCGTGTTTACGTCAATTCCGATTTGCCAGTGTCCAGCGACGCGAATGGATTGATTCCTTGGGAACGAGCGCAGACGCCCTTTCAAGGATTGAGCAGGAAATTGGGCGATCTGGTGCAGGGGTTGTTGGCGCAGCGGTTCAAGGGATCACCGAGCGCGGCGCAGACGGCTGCGGTAAGGCAGTTGCGAACAACGGCGGCACCGGCAATTGCCGTGGAAATATCGAGCGTCGTTGTGGAAAACCGCGCGGACCTGGATCGAATGGCACCGGGAGTTGCGGATGCCATCGCTACGGCTGTCGCGACGTTCCGGCCTTCATACGTGGTGCCGACACCGGCGGGAGGAACGCCGTGACGGCGAAGTGGCGCACATGGCTACTGGCTGGACTGGCCCTCGCAGTCATCGTGGGCGCGATTTACCTTCCGATTCTTCGGCGACGGTTACAACTCGCAGCAAAGCTGCAGCAGCAAACTGCAGAGCAGGCGCGGAGAGAATTAACGCAGACGATTCCCATAAGTCCGGGCGAGCCGCGGGTGAAGACGAAATTATTTTGGGCTTCGGGAAATGGGGATGGGACGCTGACGAACGCGACGGTCGAACTTCCGCTTTCGAGCGACCCGGTCTTGCGTTCGAAGCAGGTGCTGAACACACTACTGGCGGGACCAGTGGATACGGAACTGCGCACGCTGCCGCCGGACGCGGTGCTGCTGGCGTTTTATTTGTTGCCTAATGGAACGGCCATTGCGGATTTTTCCGAGGCATTGGCGACGGAGACCCCTTCAGGAATTCAGAGCGAACAAATGGCGGTGGATTCGATTGCGCGAACGCTGGAAGCGAATGTGCCGAAGGTGCAACGGTTAAAGATTTTGATTCATGGGCAGGAAGTGGAAACGCTCGCAGGGCATTTGGATCTGACGGGCACGTTCTTGGTCAACACGAGTGGGTTGCAGGTAGCGCCCGCAGGGGCGACGCCGACAACTCCACCGAGCTCGGACAAGCCCGCGGAGACTCCGGCACCCGCGACCAAACCTGGCTCCCCCACAGGCGCAGGAACATTGACACCTGATAACGGCAGCGACAAACTGGCGCAACCCGAGCGGAAAGCGAAAGTAATTTGAGTTCGAAAGCAATTGCAGCAGGAGGAAGAGTGCGAGTTGATGGACGTGGCCCGGACCAGATGCGCCCGTTGAAGATGACACCGGATTTTATTTCGACGGCGGAAGGAAGCGTGCTGATCGAGCTTGGGAGCACGCGGGTGATTTGTACGGCGACGGTGGACGATGGCGTTCCGGGATTCTTGAAAGGGAGCGGAAAAGGCTGGGTAACGAGCGAATATGGGATGCTGCCGAGGGCGACGGAGGAAAGGACTCCGCGCGAGGCGACGAGAGGGAAACAGTCCGGGCGCACGCTGGAGATTCAACGTTTAATTGGACGGTCGCTGCGAGCGGTGACGGATCAGGAAGCGCTTGGAGAGCGCACCGTGTGGATCGATTGCGACGTGATTCAGGCGGACGGCGGGACGAGGACGGCTTCGATAACGGGAGCGTTCGTGGCGCTGGCGCTGGCGTTCGAGCGGCTTGTGGCGGCAGGGATTTTGAAGAGTTCGCCGCTGATCGACACGGTGGCGGCGACGAGCGTGGGAATCGTGGACGACCGCGCCCTGCTCGATTTGGCTTATGAAGAGGATTCGCGCGCGGAAGTGGACATGAACGTGGTGATGACGGGGAGCGGACATTTCGTCGAGATTCAGGCTACGGCGGAGGGGCGGCCGTTTAGCGGTAGCGAAATGCAGGACCTCTTGGCGCTGGCCGCGGCTGGGATACGGCGGCTGACGGAAGAACAGCGCGCGGTGCTGCCGGTTAAATTCAGTGCGCGCGCGCGTTAAGCTCTATCTGGCGTCCTCCAATCCGGGAAAACTTGGAGAGTATCGCGCTCTAGCCGCAGCTGCTGGAGAGGGTGAAGGAGGCACGCCTGGTGAAGGTGTGGAGATCGAGTTGCTGCCGGGATTCGATGAAATGCCATCATTCGAAGAGAACGCGCGGACGTTTGCCGAGAATGCTGCCGGAAAGGCGCTGCACTATTCGCGACTTGGAGAAGGACTTGTGTTTGCGGACGATTCCGGCTTGGTGGTTCCGGCGCTCGGCGGAGCGCCCGGAGTGCACTCAGCGCGATATGCAGGAGCAGACGCGACGGACGCCGAGCGGATTGCGAAATTGCTGAGCGAACTTCGCGGAAAGACAGGAACGGAGCGGGCGGCTTATTTTGTGTGCGCGATCGCTATGGCGGGACGTGGAAAGGTGAGCGCCATCGTGACGGGGCGGGTCGAAGGTGAGATTCTGGATGCGCCCCGCGGGGCCGGCGGATTTGGGTATGATCCGGTGTTTTACCTCGCTGCCCTGAAGAAGAGCTTTGCGGAGCTTTTGCCGGAAGAAAAAAATCAGCAAAGTCATCGGGGAAAGGCGTTTCGGAAGTTGCTCGCCACCTTCAGGATTTCCTAGCAGTGGCGTGACCCGCCAAACTTTTGAAGGGACACGGGGAGATATTGCAGGAACAGGAGGACAGGCAAAGATGTCTGTCCCACCGTGTGTGGTATTCTTGCGCTCCATGACGACAAAAAAAGCAAAAACGAAAAAGAAAAGAGCACCGCCTGGAAGAACTGGAAGGGGGCGGGCTGCACGACTTGAGAAACGTGCAGGAATTACGAGAAAAGCGGCGGCAGGGACTGACCCAAAACGTGTGGCGGCGATTCTGGCTCGGTTGGATGAGGCTTTTCCGGACGCGACATGCGAACTGAAGCACGAGAATGCTTTCCAGCTCCTCATTTCGACGATTCTTTCCGCGCAATGCACGGATGTGCGCGTGAATCAGGTGGCAGAAACGCTCTACAAGAAATACCCGACGCCCGAAGCGTTCGCGCATGCGAATCCAGCTGAATTGGAGCAGGACATCCGGCCAACGGGTTTTTTTCGGAATAAGACGAAATCGATCATGGGAGCGAGCCACGCGATCCTCGAAAGATTTGGCGGGCAAGTTCCGCGGACGATGGAAGAGATGCTTACGCTGCCGGGAGCGGCGCGGAAAACGGCGAATGTTGTGCTAGGCACGACATACGGAATCGCCAGCGGAGTCGTTGTAGACACGCATGTGATTCGCATTTCCAACCGTCTGGACTTGACGCGGAACGAAGACCCAAAAAAAATCGAGCAGGATTTGATGCAGATCATTCCCAAGGACAAATGGATTAAGTTCTCGCACCAAGTCATTTGGCACGGACGGCGCGTATGCCAAGCGCGCAAACCGAAATGCATGGAATGCAACCTCGAGACAATCTGCTATTCGAAAGACAAGACGATCTGATCAAGGAGCCTATGAGATATGCGGTCGATTCGTGCAGCGTTTGGCTGCGCCGTTATTCTAGCTCAGTGACAGGTTGCGCTGCCGGAATCGGTGAAGGTTTTTCCTGCTACGGGAATAAATTGCCAATCGTAACTATTCGGCTTGAGAGTTAGCTTCAAGACACCGAAGGTATCGGCATTGCGCAATTCACTGTTCGGTTCGGGCGCACCGAAGGGGCGCTCGTGTCTGCCTCCCGTGCCGGCAACAAATTCTCGGATGCCTCGGGCGGGATCGGCGGAGCCATCTGGAGATTGCGGAGCGAAGCGCTCATAGTCATGGTCGTGACCGTTGACAACGAGCTCGGCATTTGCTTCGTAGAGGGCCTGCCAGATTGGCCGCAATTCGGGATCGTTGCCATGCGTGGCCCCGGAGCTAAAAAGCGGTATGTGCCAATATGCGAGGGTACAAGCCGCGGGATGCGCGGCGAGGTCCGCACGCAGCCATTTCTCCTGGCGTGATCCGGGCTCGCAACCGCCGACTTCCTTGCATTCGCTATTCAGCACGATGATATGCCAGGTACCAAGTTGGTAGCTGTAATAGCCATTTTTAGGGTCGCCTGCAGTAGCACCGAAATAATCGAAATAGGGTGTTGCCCCAGAAGAATGATATTCGTGATTCCCCGTGGCGGGCTTCGTGTGGGATTTCGCGCGTCCCCAAGCTTTGTCGTAGCAGACAAAATCTTCCTTGCTGCCATTCGGATCAGCGAGGTCGCCGACAGCCATCACGGTGCCGGGGATTTGGTCAAGCAGTCTTCCGGTAGCTTCGGCTCCAGCGAGTTCTCTGCAATCAGCGATGTCGCCCGCGCCGACCAGGATGGCTGATACGTTTGTGGAATCTGCGGCGCGGGACGAAGGAAGGGAAGCGCTCGTGGCAAACACCAAAGAAATCGCTCCCAACGCACAAGCTGCACTTGCGACTCTGGTTCTCATGCCTTTATGTCATTCTTGTTTTTTAACATGGCAAAACTCCCCAGCCACTCACTTTTCGTGCAACGGCGACCAGCGGAGACCGGCAGCCACGGTCGGCCGGTAATACTCGCGCTGGACCATGTACTGGGGACTTCCGTTGTAAAAGCCGAAGACTTCATTGGTGAGGTTGAGTCCATACATCACAAAGCTTAACCCAGAAGGCAGTCGGATGCTGCCTTGCGCGTCGACTTGCAGGTGCGCGTAGAAATAGTTGTCGCCGAAGGGCCCTTTGATTCCTCCCGTGACGCCGTCCGCGAACTGGTACGCGGCAATGTTCGCGCCGTTGTAAGAGAGGCCGACGCGAACGGAGACGCGACCTCGGTCATAGGTCGGACTAATGTTCCAGGTATTGGGTGCATTGCGCAACAGCCGCGGATGATCGGAGCGCCCAAAATCCGGACCCAACGATGCGCGAGACGCCGTGTAGCCATAATTCGCGGAAAATCCAAGGCCGCGAAATACGCCGGGAAGAAATGACAAATGCTGAAGATAGGCAGCTTCAAAACCGTTTATCCAGGCGCTTCCGGCATTAAGTGGTTGGGTCACCCTGCAAGTGACCGTCTGGGTGCAGGTTGCAGTACCAAACGTTCCCGAAGTCAGGATAGATTGGTGGAAAACGATGGGGTCTGTTAGGTTCTTATAGAAATATCCAGCCGTGATAATTCCAAACGGATTTATGAAGTGCTCCACGAGCACATCGACGTTATCCGCAGTCTCCGCCTTGAGATTTGGGTTTCCCAGGCTTACGAGAATGGGGTTAGCCGTGTTGTCAAAACTGAGAGCCTGAGCAATATCTTGCGGGTCGGGACGTGAAAATCCCCTGCTGTAAACCAAACGCAGATTGGTGTCGTTTGTCAGAGCAATTTTCAGGGATGCGCTGGGCAACACTTTCACATAAGAACCGTTGCTCTTGCTGATTCCGAGGAAGTTCCCATCGGCATCAAGTATAGGGGCGGCGGTGTCTAGATTTGTGCCCTCAAACCTAACGCCGGCGACCACGCGGACCTTGCTGAAATCAATCGTGTTCATCAAATATCCCGCGCTGACCTTTTCAATCAGGTCGAACTGGCTCGAAATGTCTTCGGACATCGTGTAATTGGCCGGATTTGCAGCGAGATCAGCGCTAAAGGCCTTGTTGATAGTTTGGAAGTTCGGGTTGGGTCCCAATCTGTAAGCGCCTTGGTAGTAGCCGCTGTTCGAAAAACTATTCGGGAAGTCCGCCAGCGTAAGTGGCATACCAGTTCCGCTGGGGGAATAGTTGTCCGTAAAGGTGTTGGCAAATTTGTGGGCGTTGCGAAACTTCCCGCCGACTTCGATGGAGGCCAAGCGCGAGCCAAGGTGATAATTCTTGGCTACTGCTCCCGTGAATTGCAGATTGAGTTGTGCCGTCAGCCCGTGATTGATCTGCATGCGGCTCAGCGGAAGAGTGCTCTGGTTCGTGTAGGCTTCCGTGAAGCAGGATGGCGTCCACTGAGGGAGATAGAGGAATTTTGTGTTCGCCAAATCAAATTGACATGAGCTGGTGGGCAAGGCCGAACTGAAGGAAGCCGTACGGTCGCCGACTTGGCCAATTTGCCGAGAACGCGACACGGACATATCCCAGGCATACCAGGTGGTGGACAGCACATGCTTGCCGCCAATCAGGACGCTGCCAATCGCATAATCGGGCCGGCGAATCTGGCCATTAAAGCTCGGCGGTCCACCGTTAACGAAAAGATTGTCATTGATGGAATAAACCCAGCGATCGCCGTAATTGTGAAAATCCGAGTAAAGTCCGCGAATATAGATGTCAGATCCGTCTCTGAGTTTGTAGTCAGAACTGCCGGCCAGCCCCCAGCGGCTGCGGTAGTATTTGTATTCACGAATATCCATGGAATCGAAGGTTCGGACCTGCTGCCCGCCCGCGGTCGAGAGGTCCGGTACAGGCTCGATGTCATCAATGCCGCGTCCATTCCAATCATAGGAGCCCCCGATAAGCACGCCCAGTTTCTTGTCGGAGCCAAAGCGTTCTCCGACTGTGCCGGATGTCTCGATGAGGCCCCGACCTCCCAGTATCGGCGTGTAGCCGCCCATTCCACCCACGTTGATTGTGGGACGTTCTCCAGCAGTCTTGGTGACCAAATTCACAGAACCGCCGATTCCATCACCATCCATGTTGGCTTGCAGCGTCTTATTGACTTCAACGGACTCGACGATGTCGGCGGGGATGGCATCGAACTTGATTTCCCTGACGCCAGATTCTGGCGAGGGAACATTGATACCGTCGATCGTCGTATTGGTTAGCCGGGGCTCTGTGCCGCGAACCTGTACGTACTTCCCCTCCCCTTCGTCGCGTTCGATTGTCACGCTTGGCAAACGACCGAGAGCGTCGGCCATGTTGGCGTTCGGCAAGCTTCGGATTACTTCCGCAGGGAGCACCTGAAGAATGTTATCCGCGGAGCGTTCACGATTGATGGCTTCAGCTTCGGCGGCGGGACGCTCCGCCGTCACAAGGACCTGCAGATTCTGCGAAGAAAGAGAGAGCTTGGCATCCAGATTAGCGGTTTGGCCGGCTACCACCGTCGCGGAGTTTGAAAAGTTGGCGAAGCCCACGTAGCTGATGGAGATTGTGTAATCTCCGGGGCTGAGATCGTTGATCAAGAACTGACCCAAGGCATTGGAGACTACATTCACGCCGGCCGGTTGAACGCTGATTTTTGCGCCCTGAAGGACCGCGCCGGAACTGTCCGTGACCCGGCCAGCGATGGAACCTGTATTCGCTTGCGGCAACACGGTTGAGACACAAAGCAAAATGATGAGAGCACTTAGAAATGCACGAATGGCGACGTTTCTGCAGAGTTGGAGGTTCATGTTATCTCTCTTGAAGTCCAAGACCTTGAGACATTGGTCAGAATTTGGGCGAAAGACCTGAGGTCGCCTGGGCGGCGGCCATCGGAGTCGCGGCAGCTATTTGGCGCGAGCAGTGCGAATGGGGGATGAATCGAGGTTGAATGAAATGTGAAATTGGGGTGGGAGCGAATTTGAAAAAGGAGCCCGGAGACACTTTATTTACCAGTGGAAGGATAGCTCTACGTTAACCCACATCATCAGACATCCTGAAGGTTACGCTTTCACGTATGATTCAAGGATGCGGATTTTGCTGGTCGAAGACGACCCGGGAGTACGCCGGTTCGTGGTCAAAGGTCTGCGCGAACAAGCGTACGCTGTGGACACGGCCGCCACGGGCGAAGAGGCGTTGTATCAGGCGGAGATCAATGAGTATGACCTGGTCATACTTGATATCATGATTCCTAGCCCCGACGGATTCGAAGTCTGCCGAAGGCTCCGCAAATCTGAGAAGCAAATGCCTATTCTAATGCTGACCGCTCGAGACGCCGTCGAGGACCGTGTGAGCGGACTCGACCGTGGAGCGGACGATTACCTGACGAAACCGTTCGAGTTTCGCGAATTGCTTGCCCGGCTGAGAGCACTGCTGCGACGTTCAACAGAATTGCATCCGCCAAGGCTGAGCGTTGGAGAGCTGGTGCTGGATACGGCCGCACAGAATGCAACGCGTGGCGGGGAGGCGATTTCGCTGACACACAAGGAATATGCGCTGCTGGAGTACCTCGTGCGAAACGCGGGGCGAGTGGTAAGCCGAGCGGAGATTGCCGAGCATGTTTGGGATGAGAGTTTCGATCCTTTCTCAAATTTGATTGAGGTTTACATCAACAGGCTTCGCAGAAAGATCGATCCGGATGGACGCTCTGGACTATTACAGACACGGCGGGGCGCTGGTTACATCTTGAGGTCTGGCGATGAATCCGACGCGGGAGGGCGCGCACAGCCGGCGAGCGGGCAAGGCAAAGCGAATGTTCCGGACCGCAAGAAACATGCTTGATTCCGTTCGTGCGCGGCTGACGGTATGGTATTCGGGGGTCCTCGCCGTGGTGTTGGTGCTGGTGACTGCAACCACGTATCTGATCGTCCGGAAGGCATCCATGCAGCGGACAGATTCGGATTTAGAGGTTTTGGCGGATTCGTTCCTAGTGACCGTTCATGCTGAGCTTGAGGACGCTTCAGAGACCGGGGCCGCGGCAATTCTATCGGCAGTACGCCAGTCCATGATTGAACATCACTCGAACAGCGATGCATTCGTGGTGTTGGGTCCGGGGGATGAAATAGTTACGACTTCAGACGGCCTCATCCCTGCGGGCACGAACCCGGACACTTCCGTGGCGCGCGCGATGGACACTAGTGCAATTCAGAATTTTGGAAAAAGAAGCGGGCACAAGGAAGCGAAACTAGAAACAATTCGCGTGGAGCGCACGCGATTACGCGCCTACTCGCGTCCTTTCAGTGCTAGGGGTCAAGATTACGTCCTCATCATTCTCCATTCGTTGCAGTCGCAAAATGAGATGCTCGAGACCATACGGCTGACGTTTGCGTGGATGATTCTTCTAGGTCTTCTGCTGGCAGGAACGGGCGGCTACTTCCTGGCAAGAAAGAGTCTTGAGCCGGTGGTGGCGATGGGGGCACACGCACGGCGGATCGGAGCAACAAATCTGCATGAGCGGCTTCCCGTGCTCAATGCAAACGATGAACTAGGTCAACTAGCCATGATCTTTAATGATCTACTGGATCGGCTCGACCAATCCTTCGAGCGCCAGCGCCGGTTTATCGCGGATGCTTCTCACGAGCTTCGGACTCCGCTGGCGATTCTGCGTGGAGAGGCCGAGGTTGCCATGTCGCAGCCTGGCCGAACCGCGGAAGACTACCTCGAATCGCTGGGGATTCTGCAAGAGGAAACAGCGCGGCTCACTAAAATCGTGGAGGACCTATTCACGCTGACGCGGGCCGACTCGGGTCAGTACTCCCTATCGCCACAGGATGTATACCTCGAGGAAGTGGTGGCGGACTGCGCGCATTCCGCAAGAACACTAGCGCGCGAAAAAAATATTGAATTGCGTGTGGAAGCGTCCTCGGAGTGCCTGGTGCGCGGGGACCAGATTCTTCTGCGGCGGATGATTTTGAATCTTTTGGACAACGCCATCAAGTACACGGCCGAGGGCGGACGAGTGGAGATTGCCTGTCGGGCGACCAAGATGGGTTGCGAAGTAGACGTCACCGACACAGGTCAGGGAATACCGTCGGAGCTGCAGGCTCGCATATTCGAGCGATTCTTTCGGGCCGATCCTGCACGTTCGCGCTCGGGGCGCGAAGGCGGCGCCGGGCTGGGGCTGTCGATAGCACTCTGGATAGCCCAGGCGCATCACGGACGGCTCGAACTAGTCCGCTCCGATGCAGGAGGGAGTCATTTTGCTGCTTACCTGCCGGGACACACGGCTGCATCTACAGGGGCAGATTAATCGTCTGTTTATCTCCGGGCCGCTAAATTCGGAATAGAGTCCGTAGAGCTTAAAGGCAGCGAAAAGAACTCCCATGAAAACACGCTTTCTATCGAACCGACCTGTGCCATTTGCGCTTATTGCACTCTTCATTTGCTCCTTTCCGGCTGCTGGTCAGCAGCCCGCTAATCCGGTCCCGAAGCTGACCTCGTCGACTTCCGCCGGGTTGAACACTCAGTCCGAACAGCAAGCTGGCAATCCTCAAGCGAAGGCTCCATTGCAGCTGACACTCCAGAATGCGTTGAACCGCGCTCGAATGAATAGCACGCAGTTTCAGGCTGCACAGACGGATGCTGCCCTTGCGCGTCAAGATCGGTTCCAAGCTGGAGCCGCTTTGCTGCCTAGCGTGACGTATAACAACCAGGTGCTTTACAGCCAAGCTGCCCCGGCAGCGGTTGCCGAGAAGACCCTTGTTCCCGTGCTGTACATTGCAAATAACGCGGTTCACGAATATGTCAGCCAGGCCAATGTGCACGAGACAATCGACCTAGCAGGGATTGCCGGCTTTCGTCGCGCGTCGGCCTTGGCGGCACTGGCGCGGGCTCGCGCGGAGATTGCCTCGCGCGGTCTGGTGGTCACTGTCGTTCAGAGCTACTACACCGTGGCCGCCGCGCAACACAAAATGGAGACGGCGCGCAAAGCCGCCGAGGAAGGCGACAGTTTTCTAAAGCTGACTCAGGATCTCGAAAAGGGCGGAGAAGTTGCGCATGCCGACGTCATAAAAGCCGACTTGCAATCCCAGGATCGCCGCAGACAGTTCCAGGAAGCTCAACTGGCTTTCCTGAACGCCAAGCTGGGACTCGCCGTTCTGATTTTTGCTGACTTCAACGATAATTTCGAGCTTGCTGACGATTTGCATGCGAACATCGCGCTGCCGACGCTGGATGAAGTTAAGCAGCGCGCCGCTCAGGAAAATCCGGATGTACGCGCCGCACTAGAAGCAACCCGCGCAGCTGGAGACGAGGTTACTGCCGTTCGCGCCGGTTATCTGCCGTCACTCGGGCTCGACTACTGGTACGGCATAGACGCCGAGAACTTCGGAGTGAACTTTCCGACGAAGCTCAATGGCCAAACATTTTCAAATCTGGGCTCTTCTATCAGCGCGACGCTCAACGTCCCTATTTGGAATTGGGGCGCGACGCAAAGCCGGGTGAAGCAAGCCGAACTGCGCCGCGCACAAGCGAAGCGCGAGCTGTCATTCGCGCAGCGCAGGCTGCTGGCGGAAATCCAATCGCTCTACGCGGAAGCTGAGACGTCCCTGAACGAGCTTGCAGGCCTAAGCCGCTCGGCTGAACTTGCTGCGGAAGGCCTCCGGCTGACTACGCTGCGCTACAAGAATGGCGAGGCCACCGTGCTCGAAGTCGTCGATGCGCAGACCACTGCGGCGCAAGCAAGCGGCATGTATCAGGACGGGGCGGTGCGTTACCGCGTGGCCCTAGCCAATCTGCAAACTCTGACGGGAGTGCTGGCAACTCCATGAAACTGACGAAAAAGTGTCCTCCGCGGCAGTCTATTCTCGCGAGGTCGGCTGCTTATGCCGTCTTCGGTGCGCTGCTCTTGTGCGGCTGCGGTCAAGCCGAGAAAATGCAGGAACCGGTGGTCTCCGTGCAGGTTATGCCTGCCCAACGCGGTCCCATCTCTCAAGTGATCACTTCGGAGGCGGTAGTATATCCGCTCGAACAAGCCACGGTGGCGCCGAAGATCACTTCCACCGTAAAGAAATTCTACGTGCAGCGCGGCACGCGAGTAAAAAAGGGACAGTTGTTGGTGGTTCTTGAGAATGCGGACTTGGCCGCGGCGACGGAGGCCAGCAAAGGCGACTTCGAGCAGGCCGACGCAGCGTATAACACGACAATCGGGGCGAGCTTGCCGCAACAGATCCAGAAGGCGCAGCTCGACGCGCAGACTGCCCAATCCTCGTTCGACGCTCAACTAAAGATCTTTGATAGCCGCAAAGAACTTTTTCAGCAGGGCGCGATTCCGAGGCGCGAGCTGGATGCGGCAGAAGTCGCTCTAACGCAAGCCCGTAGCCAGAATGAACAGGCACAAAAACAACTTGCGGATTTCCAGCGCCTCGGGAAACAGCAGGCGCTGAAGTCCGCGGAAGGCTCCCGTCTGTCGGCCGAAGGTAAATATCGCGGTGCCGCGGCGCAGCTTAGCTATTCAGAAATCCGCAGCCCCATTGACGGCGTCGTGACCGATCGGCCTCTCTATGAAGGGGATCCCGCGACCGCCAATCAGCCAATTCTTACGGTGATGAACCTTTCCAGGCTTATAGCGAAAGCACACATTGTGCAAGCCGAAGCCGCGGCGCTAAAAGTTGGAAACCCAGCCGAGCTGAAAGTTCCCGGCGCGGACGAACCCATCCAGGCCCGCGTCACGCTGGTCAGCCCCGCACTTGATCCGGGGAGTACGACCATCGAGGTGTGGGCCGAAGCAACTAAACCCGACCCGGCGTTAAAACCAGGCATGACTATCCAAGTTTCCTTGACGGCGAAAACAGTAAAAGATGCAACCCTCGTACCAACTTCCGCCTTATTCAAGAGTACGGTTGGTGCCGACTACGTGCTCCTTGCTGGGTCGGACCATCTCGCGCACCAGAAAATCGTCCAAGTCGGTATTCGCAATGGCGGCTTTGCGCAGATCGTCAGTGGCATCAACGCCGGGGATCCGGTCATTACTTCCGGCGGGTATGCATTGCCGGACAAGACGCAGGTAAAGATCGAAGCGCCTGCTCCGGCCAATACTGAGGCAGGCGATCAGCCCGGCAAAGCACGAGACTCCGCGAAACCTGATGACAAGGACAAGGAATAGCCGCGTATGGAGCCCCGGTCCGGATCGCAGAAAGCTACAAAATCTGAGAAGCAAGAGTTGCCCTGGTTTCAGCGTTTATCAAGCCCCATCCTATTCTTGATCGTGAGCCTCGCGCTGGTTGGCGCTTACTTCGCCTTTTCGATTCCAGTTTCAGTTTTTCCCAGCACGGATTTTCCGCGAATCGTAATCGGTGTGGACAATGGGGTCATGCCGATCGATCAAATGTTGGTGACGATTACGCGACCCATCGAGGAAGCCGTCAACAGCGTTCCCGGCCTGCAGAAAGTTCAGTCCATCACCAGCCGCGGCTCCGCCGAAGTCGATCTCTTCTTCGATTGGAAGGTTGACATGATTCTCACGCTCCAGCGAGTCGATGCCGTCGCCGCGCGCTTGCAGGCCGAACTTCCGCCCGCTGCAAAGATGGAAACCCATCGCCTCACCTTTGCCGTGTTTCCCATCCTTGGTTACAGCATGACTTCGGACACCGTTCCGCAGAACAAACTCTGGGAAATCGCGACGTATGACTTGAAACCGCGCATCAACCGCTTGGACGGCGTGGCATCGGTCATCATTCAAGGCGGCCAAGTTCCGGAATTTCAAGTATCGCCAGACCCCGCGCGTCTGCTGACGGCTGGGGTCACGGTTACGGACATCCTGGAAACTATTCGTCGCACAAATTTGATTGATTCTCCCGGCCTTATTGAACACGACCATCAACTCACGCTCGGTCTCGTCAGCGGCCAGGTTCGCACTCCGGAGCAAATTGGCCAGATTGTCGTCAAGAATTCGGTGGCAGGCGTACCGATTCGGCTGGGCGACATCGCCGCGATTGCACCATCGGTTGCGCCTGTCTACACGATCGTGACGGCGAATGGTAAGCCGGCTGTGCTTCTGAACGTGAACCGGCAGCCAGACAGCAACACGCTTCAGGTCGCACACGAAGTCCACGCGCAAATCCGGGAGCTTTCACAAACGCTTCCTCCGGGAGTTCACCTAGAGCCCTTTTATGACCAGTCGACAATCGTCCACGATTCCATCGCGAGCGTCCGCGACGCCGTTCTCGTAGGACTGGTGCTCGCCTCGATTGTCCTTGTTCTTTTTCTGCGAGATTGGGGATCATCGCTCGTCGCAGGACTTGTGATACCAGCGACGCTTCTGATTACGTTTATCGTCCTTAAAGTTACCGGCCAGAGCTTCAATTTGATGACCCTGGGCGGCCTTGCCGCCGCTGTAGGCCTAGTCATTGACGACGCAATCGTTGTTCTTGAAAATATAGTTTTGCACCGCGATGCGGGCCAGAGCCGCTTCGAGGCAATCCAGAGCGCGCTGCGCGAATTGACAGTGCCTCTCATAGGTTCGACGATCACACCCATCGTCGTTTTCTTGCCCCTCATTTCCACTACCGGCGTCACAGGCAGCTTCTTCCGCGCCCTGGCGGTCACCATGACCGTTTCGCTCTTCACGTCGCTCCTGCTAGCCCTGACCTGGACGCCGACTCTCAGCCTATACCTTGTGCGCCGAAAAGAAACTGTTCAGGCCACTGCTAAGTCCTCCGAGGAGGGGAAAGACGTTGCTTCGCTGCTCGTCGCTGAGGAAGCACATCTCTCCGGCTTCTTCGGGCGCATTGTCTCGTTTTACGCGCGAGTGATGAGGGGGGTGTTGAAACGCCCTTGGATCCTGGCCGTTAGCTCTGTCGTGATTATCGTGCTCGCGATCGGGTGCTACACGGCACTTGAAAGCGACTTGCTACCGGGTATGGACGAAGGCGGGTTCATCCTGGACTACGACACGCCGCCTGGAAGCTCGCTAGCGGAAACCGATCGCATCCTTTTCCACATCGAGAAAATTCTTGGTAGCGTCCCAGAAGTCGAAAATACTTCGCGCCGCACGGGATTACAGCTTGGACTGGCCGCCGTAACAGAGGCAAATAGAGGTGATTTTACGGTGAAGCTGAAGCGTCATCGCAGCAGGGATATCGAGGAGATCATCTCGGATGTACGGGGGAAGATCGAACAGACCGAGCCCACCGTCAAGGCTGAGTTCATTCAAGTGTTGCAGGACATGATCGGGGACCTGACCAGCCAGCCCGAGCCCATCGTCATCAAGCTGTTCTCACCGGATGCGAAGCTTCTTGAGGAAACAGCGCCGCGCGTCGCGGATGCCATCGGCAAAATTCAAATTGGCAGCGCTCACCCGGTAGTGGACGTCCTCGACGGCATCGAAAACACCACGAGCGGCCCAGCGGTGACTTATCAAGTCAACGCCGCGGTTGCTGCACGTGGGGGGTTCACTCCCGAGGAGATTGCCTTGGATGCAGCCGCGATTCTGGAAGGCGAACCTGCTGCAACGCCCGTAATCCTGAATGATCGTTCCTATCCCATTCGCGTCCGATTTCCGGAGCAGAACCGTTCTTCGCTCGACCGCATGACTAACACCCTGCTCGTCAGCCCCACGGGCCGCACCGCGACTCTCGGTTCTCTGGCTACTGTCAGCATGGAGCCCGGCCAGACGGAAATTCGCCGCGAAAATCTGCAGCGCCTCGTAGAAGTCACTGCTCGTTTGGAAGGCGTGGGCCTCAGTAGCGGCATTGCTGCCGTACAGAAAGCCGTCAACGATCTCCAGCTTTCCTCGTCCATTCGCGTGGAATACGGTGGCCTTTACCAAGAGCAACAAAAATCTTTCCACGATCTCTTAATCGTTCTGCTCCTGGCGCTCCTGCTTTTGTTTGCAGTGCTACTTTTCGAATTCAGGACATTTTCCGCGCCCGCCGCCATTCTTGCCTCTGCATTGCTCTCGTTGTTTGGTGGCCTCCTCGCGCTGCTCATAACACGGACGACATTCAATGTCGCTTCTTTCATGGGCATGATTATGGTGATCGGAATCGTGGCCAAGAACGGAATTCTGCTCCTGGATGCCGAAGATCGTTTTCGAGACTTAGGCTTCTCTGCGGAAGAAGCTATGATTCAGTCCGGGCGGCGACGTCTTCGCCCAATTATGATGACGGCTCTCGCAACCATTGCGGGGATGTTGCCTTTGGCGTTTGCCATCGGCGCAGGTTCTCAGATGCTTCAGCCGCTGGCGATCGCCGTTATCGGCGGAATCCTCAGCTCTATGATTTTGTCTTTGGTGTTTACGCCGGCGATCCACTACTTCCTGCGCCCCCGGACAAGTTCTGAAATTGTGCGGGCGGAAGTAGTCTAGAGGGCGCAGGCCCGAATTCACATGACGCTGCAGTCGGAGTTCCCTTTCCTTGACTGTCCTAGTAAAGTTGATGGTGAGGATCATTTATTTTCATGCACAAGACAGCGCTGAAGGACAACACAAGCATGCTTGGCCGAAATCCAGCTGTGCCACTCAGTAAGAATGAGCACCTGTTGCGCTGGGTGGATAAAATGGCGGAACTCGCGAAACCGGCTCGAATCCATTGGGTCGATGGCTCGCAGGAAGAAAACGAGCTACTGCTTCGGGAGATGGTTGCGTCGGGGACACTCACAAAGCTGAATGAAAAGCTGTGGCCCGGTTGCTATTACGCCAGATCGGACGCAAACGACGTCGCGCGAGTGGAGGATCGAACGTTCATTTGTTCGCTCTCGAAAGACAGTGCGGGTCCAACAAATAATTGGGAAAACCCTTACGAGATGCGGAAAAAGTTGAAGAGTGTTTTTAACGGCGCGATGCGCGGGCGGACGATGTACGTGTTGCCTTATAGCATGGGCCCCGTCGGTTCGCCTATGTCTCAGATTGGGGTACAACTGACGGACTCTCCTTACGTACTCGTTAATATGCGCATTATGGCGCGCATCGGAGTGCAGGTGTTTGAGCAGATCGACACGGGGATACCCCGCGTTGTGCCGTGCGTCCATTCCGTTGGCGCACCGCTGGCGGAAGGCCAGAAAGATGTGCCGTGGCCGTGCAATAGGGAGAAGTATATTGTTCATTTTCCGGAGACGCGCGAGATATGGTCGTACGGCTCCGGCTACGGCGGAAACGCGCTGCTCGGCAAAAAATGCTTCGGATTGCGAATCGCCTCCAATATTGCGCGCGATGAGGGTTGGATGGCAGAGCACATGCTGATTCTTGGCGTGGAAAATCCGACAGGCGAAAAAACGTATGTGGCAGCGGCGTTTCCAAGCGCGTGCGGGAAAACGAATTTCGCGATGCTCATTCCGCCCAAGGGATTTGACGGATGGAAAGTCTGGACCGTGGGAGACGACATTGCCTGGATTCGACCGGACGAACGCGGCCTGCTCCGAGCTATAAACCCGGAAGCGGGATTTTTTGGAGTGGCGCCGGGAACTTCGGTTAAGACAAATCGCAATGCCATGGCCACGCTCGCTACGAATTCCATTTTTACGAATGTCGCGCTTACTCCGGACGGCGGCATTTGGTGGGAAGGCATGACGGATAAGCCGCCGGCGGAATGCCTCGATTGGAAGGGGCAGAAGTGGACTCCCGAGATTGCGAAAGAAACGGGCGCGAAGGCGGCACATCCAAACGCACGCTTTACGGCCCCGGCCTCACAATGCCCGACGATCGATCCAGCGTGGGAAGATCCTAGCGGCGTTCCCATCAGCGCGATTATTTTTGGCGGGCGCCGGGCGACCACGATGCCTCTCGTATTCCAGGCATTCAACTGGAGTTCCGGCGTGTACATCGGAGCGACGATGGGATCGGAAACGACGGCGGCAGCGGCAGGTGCGGTTGGAAAGGTGCGCCGAGATCCGATGGCCATGCTTCCTTTCTGTGGCTATCACATGGGCGACTACTTCCGCCATTGGATCAAAATGCAGAGGTCGCTGACGCTCACGCCGCGAATTTTCCACGTGAACTGGTTCCGCAAGGACGGAGATGGAAAATTCATGTGGCCCGGTTTTTCGGAGAATATGCGCGTTCTAAAATGGATTGTGGACCGGACGAAGGGCAGAGCGCTTGCTCGTGAGACACCTATCGGTTGGATGCCACGGCACGAAGACATGGAGTGGAAGGGCATGGATCTATCCAAGGAGAGATTTGACGAGCTGCAGAAGTTTGACCGGGAAGCATGGCGCAAGGAAGTGATCGAGCACGAGGAGCTCTTCATCACGCTTCATGACCACTTGCCGAAAGAAATGGTTTACGAAAGAGAGCTGCTAATTTGCCGGCTCTAGGATTTGGAATTATTGGTCCCGACTATTCCAGAGCTTGCTGAAGGATCGGCCCGGCCGCGCTGATGTTCTTTAGGAAATCGGCAGGAACGTTGTGTCTTTGCCGAAGATATTCCGGGCTGTTGAAAGAGACCCACACTTTGCCGCCAGCGTCCTCCCAGATCAAGGCTTTTAATGCCAGATCAATGGCAATCGTAGGAGCGGCGAGCGTGACGGGCGTCCTCCCTTGGGACTGCCAGAAAGGATGAGCTGAGTAGGGGGGCATTTTCAAACCGACCTTTTCAGCTTCGCTGCTGTGATCGATAATGCAGAATATCGTCAGGCCTCGCTCCAGCAACAAGGATTTAACACGCATAAGAGTTTCAGGAACCGAGAAGGGGCTGCTTAGGTGCTGCATTCCGTTGTCCAGAGTGAGGGCCATGAGCGTCCTCTTGAAACCAGAGAAAATATCGATTGGCAAATTCCCGTGCTCAGTCCGAGAAGTATACTGGTGCGCATGGAAGTGTCAAACCCGCAGATTGCCCAGGCGTTCGTCGCAAATGCTTGGGCAAAGGGTCTTGAGTGATCGCGAGATTGAGTACCAGACTTCGATTACCTTGATGCAGCCAATGCGCGCTTTCGGACAACTTCGACGAACTTCTGCAAAGCGAGCTGGACCGCAGTCTTTGTCGCCGGTGGATCGGACAGGCCGTTCAACAGAGCGAAATCGGGACATGATTTGTAAGAAGGCATGGCAATCAAAACTAGGAATAGAGTTCACGGATAAAGTAGAATCAAATCGTATTAATTGTCGGGGCGTAGCGCAGCCTGGTAGCGCGCCTGCCTTGGGCGCAGGAGGCCTCCGGTTCAAATCCGGACGCCCCGACCACTTACTTCTTTGTTTTCAATTTACTCTGCCTGACGTAGTCTGCGTCGGAGCCTGAACTTGGGTCCATTTGGGTCCAAATACAAGCCGCTCGACGCTTTCCACTGCACGACGCTGTTCTTCCGGGATCGCGTGCAAATAAATCTCGCGCGTGATGTCCGGCGTGGAATGGCCTAGAAGCGATTGCATCGTTCCTATCGGCGTGCCCACGGAGTCGAGCATCGTTGCGTGGCTATGCCTCAGAAGATGCCACGTGACGCCAAGAAGCCCTAATTTCCTCGCGGCAGGCTTCAGGTGCTTGCGCAAAAGATTCCAGCGATCTAACGGCAATCCCTGGCGTGTGGCGAATACCAGCGCCTTTGGGTCAACAGCGGTGGGACAGATGCCGGCGAGAATTACTGCCGTCTCAGCCCCAATCGGGATGGTTCGCGCACTGCGTTTCGTTTTCGGTTGATCGAAGTGCCCGTCATACACCGTCTCGACTACGCGGAGCAAACGAGCCTTCAAATCAATACTCCCCCAGCGAAGCGCAAGCAACTCCCCTACTCGCAATCCTGTCAGCACCAGCAGCAACGTGACCGAGCGTGCGGGCTCATTCAGTACGGCAGCTATATCTCGCACCTGGATCGGAGTGAGGACAACTCGCTCCGTTCCGTGCTGCCTTCGCGGGAGTTTCGTCTTCTGAGCGACGTTCTCGGTTATGTAGCCCCATTCCTCTGCTGCTCCGAGAATCTTGCTCATACCACACTTGAAGTGGTGAACGGTTTCCCACGATAGCCCGTTGCTGAGTTTTCGGCTGAGAAAGCTTTGCAACTCTTCTCGCGTGAGTTCACGAAGCTGTCTCTGGCCGAAAGCTGGATTGAGATGCACGTCGAGCATGTACCGATAGTGCTTCTGGGTCGCGTATTTGAGTGTTGGCAAAACTACAGGCGTCCAATCGCCTTTGACAAAATCGCCAAATGTACGGACCGACTGCGGTCGTGCCTTACCATTGTTGATCGACCCTAACCTCTGAGACAGAACCTGCATAGCCAGGCGGCGCGTTGGAAATTCTGCGACGGTCCCGATCACCTCGGATCGCCTCAGTCTGCCGAGCGTGCCGTCTGCTTGAATTACATCCTCCCACCAGCGTGCCACCCAAAGCTTTCTCCGGGTGCCGCGCTGGAAAAGCGATCCTTGCTGGAAACCTCTTCGAGCCATCGTTTCTCCCTTCCTTGGGATCTCGATGGCCCGCCCAGCTTGTTCTTCGTCGCTTTTTAGTGTAGTCCGCATGTCAAGCGGCCTGGCGGCCCGTTCGCTGACGCACGACCCAAGCAAGCACTTCGTCCTCTCGGAAGCGCCAATACTTGCCGAGCCGATATCCTGGCAAGGGATCAATCGAACGCTTTCGCGTGTGTCCGTAAACCCAAGAAACTGGCACCTTCAAGAGTTTGGCAGTCTCCTGAACCGTTAGAAGTTCGGTGTGTTTCTCGTCTCCGTTGTTCATCATTGTGGCCCCCTGCTGCGAAATCTTGCGCGGACAAAATACTCTGCGCGGTCACCGCGCAGTTGGGCTGGAGCGACCCCACGAATTACTTTGGGCACGGAAACGTGCACAAATGTGGGGTCGCTCCAGCCCAATCCGGTGTTTTGTCCGCGCCCAAATTGATCGTCGTCACATCCGCAATTTCCTCTGCTTTCGGCTCTTCCGAAAATCCTAAGGTGAACCGAAAGGTGAACGACAGGGTGATTTG
This sequence comes from Candidatus Acidiferrum sp., assembly GCA_035576885.1. GTDB lineage: Bacteria > Acidobacteriota > Terriglobia > Acidiferrales > UBA7541 > Acidiferrum. Next base: position 66,826 of record DATLVZ010000084.1, read on the forward strand.
TGTCTTTCATGCACCGTTCACCCTCGGTAGAAGAATCCAGGCGGATGTTTAGAAAGGATGCACGAGAATGGGATGCTTCTGGCGCTACGATTTCGGGTGCATGTTGCGAGGTCGCAAAATACACTTCATTTCTGCTGCCGGAAGTAGGGCCACGGAACTCGGCCACAGAAGAAAAGCTGAGAAACGCCAGAGAGAAAATGTGTCCGAACCTCATGCCGAAAGATGAGCCGCGAGGCGCACGCATTTCTGAATGGGAAAAGTCGGGAGAAGATTCAAGCTTCATTTCCATTGGCTGAGGGTGACGCGCAATTTCAAAGCGAAAGAAAGCCCGACTCCTGACATCGGGCATCCCAGCCATATCTGCCGAACCACGCATCGACAAAGCTCCCCTACTATATAGAGGCGACAAATCGGCCAAACCTCACCGGACAAATTAAAAAAAACCGGCGAGAGTGTCCCCTATCTATAAAGAGTCAGAAAAAGGGGAAAATGTGAGGAGGAAAATTAACTTTTCTTTGTCTCGAAAAGTGGGATTTGGCCTTCTTCATGCTTCGATTCGAATGAGAGGTCCCCGCTTTTCGATTTCTCCCTACGGTTTTTGGAAACTGGCGTTGGTGTCCTTGAGGAAAAGTCACTCTCTATCTCTACTAATGGGCAAGAAGTCGGCAAAATCCTACAAAGAAAAAATGCCCGCCCGACTTGAACAATATTTCTCGGGGATCGGTGGACTGTTCGGTTGAGTTTGTACTTGCTGGCAGCAGTGCTCATCCAACGCGGGCGAGTGCAAAGAGCATTACAAGATAAGAAAGGGCGGGAGCGACCCCGTGTTGCTTTTCGGGCCGCAGGCCGGGCGAAAAGATGGGGTCGCTCCCGCCCTTTTGACGTACTTGCCCGCGTACCGGTTTTGCAGTCCTGACTTCGTATCGGTTTGTGCGGTCAAGAGTTACAGAATCGAGGGCGGAAAACCGACCAGAAAACCGTAAGGAAAACCGAGTTCAGCACGGTTTTCCGCTATTTCATTCTTCTTACAAAACCTTCGAGGCCCTAGTTTGCGAGGACTTGGAGCGGAAGAGTACGCCGTTCTCTAACAAATGGCTGGCATGTTTCAATGCTCCTGGCCAACATTTCTATTCACGGCTCCCTCAGCCATGCCGAGCAAGGCACAGCCCTCCAACACATCGGAGCCCCTGGTGTACGTCCATCGCGCCGCACTGTGAAGGTCCCGAACGCGGGCAAAGCCCGATGCGATGTCCTTGTCCAAGTCACACTGTTCAGGACCCGCTCTAGCTATCTTCACAGCAGCATCGAGATGGCTTGCGCTTACTGCAGCCTCTACCGCAGCTAATCGACTTCCCTCCTTTGTACAACTCATAAGGCCGTTCGCGTTCTCAACTTGAATCGATTCAAGAGATCTCACCGAGCTTGTAGCATCTCCCGCTCCACCTTGAGCGATGGCTAGCTCAGAAAAAGCGAGGCACTGGCTTATGTTTTGCGAATCAGCCAGATGCGAAGCCGCCGCCATTGCCGCTTGAAAGTCGCCCACTCGGGCATACATGACCACAATCTGAAAATAGGCGTTGTCTCGCTTCGTCGAGTCTTGAATTGAGGGGATAACTTCAGTGGCCGAAGCAAGAGTCATTGAGCTAGCGTCTATGGCCCCAGAAGCTCTTTGCGCCACGGCTATCGAAGTAAGAGCGATTATCCGGTGTGACATATCACTAATCTGAGATGTGACCTTCAATGCTGTGGCCCAATCATGAGATCCCGCCGCCGATTCCGCTATTGCCCGAAGGGCAAGATTCTTGTATTCGGCATCAGGGATGCTGGATGCAAGCTCGACGGCATGCTCCCGACTCTTCTCCGCTCCCGACTGGTCGCCTAGCAGCTCGCGCGTCTGCGCCAACTTGGTGAACGTCATTGCCTTCGTATACGGATCTTCAATATTGTCTGCGGTCTTGGTCGCAAGAATGAATTGCTTTCGGTGGGCCAAAGACTGTGCAACCTCGCTGAGGGCCGACGCTTTCCATTTGCCGTCTTCAACGAGTGCCACGGTGTTGAGCGCATCGGTCAAGCGGTTTGTATCAGACTGCTTGGTGGCAATTGCAATGAGAATCCGCGACCGATGAATCACGTCGCCCGGCACATCGATTGAGCTAAGAGTCTTGAATGCATCCTGGATGTTGTTGTTTTGGATTTGTCTGAGCGCAACGGCCTGAAGCACGTCCGCTCTTAAGTAGCCAGACAGTTCGCCGGAAGTTCTTAGCGCGTCGCCGATTTCTCCCGCGTTTGCTTGTGCCTGAGCGATGTCCGAAAGGGCCTCTTTCTTAGCCGACGAACCGGCATCGATCGCCGAGGCCGCCTGAATGGCTCCATCAATATCGCCTCGGGCGGACAATTCCTTGCTGATATCTACAAACCGTCGAGCACGAAATCCGTCGCCGCCAGCGCTTTGGATGGTTTGTAGCGCCGAAGAGACATCCCCAGTGCGCGCTTGCGCGAACGCAACTCTTTCCAGCAAATCTAGGTTGTGCTCTTGATTTGCCTTCTCGAACGCTTCTTGCAAGAGAATGTGCGGCGCGCTCTGTGCTCTTTTCTGAACTTCCTCTTCGCTAGGGCTCTTTCCACACTGCGTGGCGATCAGGGATAGACCAACCAAGCCGAGCGCAACTACGACACGCCTAAAACCTGGGCGACAGGGTCTCCACTCGAAAAGGCTTACGCGCATTGAGACTGAGGGTAGCACGATCCCGTTCTCTTACAGTGTAAGACACCACCTCAGACTTAATGTTCCCAAACCATTCCACTCCCCCATTCAAATTTCAAACTCGAATAACTTGCTTGTCCGCATGTACCCTATATGGTACACTGTTTCTGTGGGTAAGAACCCCAAATCCCCGACGGGCATAGGTGCCCAGCCTGAACCGCTCGAACGACAGGGGAAACGCGTTCCAGCGATTTTCTATCGCACGGAGGCGGGCGGCGAGCCGGTGCGGGACTGGCTGAAAGGGCTCCCCTCATCCCAGGATCGGAAACGCATCGGTGAGGACATCAAAGCCGTGGAATTCGGCTGGCCCATTGGGATGCCCGTTTGTAGGCCACTGGGCGATGGCATCTACGAGGTGCGGACGACCTTAACCCAGAACCGCATCGCCAGGACGCTTTTCTACGTCGACAAGAAGGGCCGGATGGTCCTGTTGCATGGATTCATCAAGAAGACGCAGAAGACCCCGGATGAGGATTTGGAGCTTGCACGGAGCAACAAGAGCAAGCATCAAAGGGGACTAAAATGAAAGTAAGAAAAAACCATAAGGTAAGAGACCACAGTGGTTCGACCTTCGATAGCTTTCTCGAAGAGGAAGGAATCCGGGAGGAAGTCGAAGCAGTCGCCATCAAGCGGGTACTTGCTTGGCAGCTTTCACAGGCCATGCAAGAACAGCAAAAAACGAAACAAGCTATGGCAAAACAGCTTCACACGAGCCGGTCACAACTGGATCGCCTGCTTGACCCTCGCAATGTCTCGGTGACACTCGATACGATCGCTCGGGTGGCACGGGTGCTCGGCAAACGGGTCATCATCCGCGTAGCAGACGTGAAGGCTAAGCGAGCATAGGCCGCGCCTGCCTGCCGTCTGCCTGATTGTTAAGAAAAACTTGGGACCAACTTGGGTCCAAGTACTGCCAAATTAGGTCCAAAACCGTGTACCATGACGTAGAACAAAGCTAGACGGACCAACAAGATAGATTTTTTGCATCTGCCTTGGGCGCAGGAGGTCCCGAGTTCAAATCTCGGCGCCCCGACCACTGACTTTCTCGTGCAACTGATTTTCTTCCTTCGTCGTTTCTTGACTCTCATTCAAGTCCGGGCCAATTGCCCTCGCGTACTTATCCACCTCTGACATCGTCGCGTTGCGGAGAAGCCCGAGCTGAGCCTGTGCAACTTTGAACGGCATTCCTTGGAAGCGCGACAGCCTACCGCGCGTGAAACAAGGCATGCACCCATCGATTGGATGCCGATCAGTTCGTTTGCACGCGGTGCGGAGTGACTTCTTTCTGAGCTCGTCCGCAGCGAAAGGAAAATAAAGTCGTTTGCCTTCTTCCAGTATTGCTTGTATTCAAAACTTGCTTGGTGGCGAGATGAGGTGAGTGGGGTTCACGGCTAGGGGCGAAAAGCGTCCTTGTTCCTCTGCCGAGCTGCCTCGAGGTCATCTGATTGTTTTTTCTCACGCTCGGCCGCTTTCTTGGGGCCGTTTTGCTTTTCGAGTCTAAGGGCTTCCACGATCGCAAGCTCCGCTTCGACATTGGCCCGCTTGGAGTACATGATGAGTCCAAAACGGCCGGTAAAAAAAGATCGGACGAGGTTGAAGGAGTATTCTGTATCCTCCCATGAAGCTACGAGTTTTCCCTTCGCATCGTAGTTGTCTTTCGACGCGGGATCAAGGTCTGGCGCAACGCTTGTGGAAGGTCCGTATTTGATTGAAATGGACTTGATCATGTCAGCAGCATTGAGACCTTCCGTAGACGCTTGGTCGTAAGTCACAGACATTTTGTAAAGTGTGCCATTGTAAAAGGAGAAGAGAATCTGTTCCACGCTGTCCGATCGGAAAGATGTCCCGGGAAGGTTCGGGGGCCACCAAGTCACTTCTTGAATTAGTGAGGGAACACCGTGAGCGACATTGACATCTGCCAACTTCTGATCCGTCTGTTTCAGCACCGTGGGAAGGCTCGCCCCGAGGGAAAAACTCCGATACTTGGAAAAATCTTGCGCCTGGAGCGCGGCGGTCATAGAAAGCAGGGCGCCGAGGATAAGTAGCGAGCAAGCGAGTTTCTTCATTTCTTATCTCCTTCAAATCACTAGCAACTGGAACTCACGGCAGCGAACTCTTCTGTGGCAACCTGTTTCCCTTGGGTCGTGATTTGCGTGCGCAAGACAAAATCCGTTGCGGAAACCGAACTCATTCCTTCTTGGAGATGCCTTGAATGAGCGGCAATGTTTAAGAAGGGAACGCCGAGGAATCGTTTCGAAGCAATTCTTGTGGTCTGCAGGGAATTAGAGTTTTGTCCTTCGCGCTTCGCCAGAGCGCGCTTGATTGCACGGCGAAGAGCGGCCGGCCTATCGCGGCCAATGACCGTTACTCTATTGGGCCCAGCCACAGAGAAGAAATTCCAGTTCGCTTTCTCGATTTTTCGGTCCAAGCCACGGCGATCAAGATAGTTGACCACATTCCGGGCCGGCAAGATTTCTTCCGTCTCAATCCAATTTCCCCCAGGCAAGAGGGTGCCTTGCTTAATAAGGATGGCCCCCGATGTGGTTTTGGCTGACATTATGGGCTTTCCCGAACCTAAGGAAACAAGAAGTGGAAAGCTTGTTTCTAACAAAAGTCTTGTGGCCGTTAGGCGGGGGAACCGGCTATATTATGAAAAGTAGAATTCACTACGTCGTAGGTATCGACCTTCGGAGTACCCTCGAGAAGTGCCGCTAGTCTTTTCAGTACTTCGTGATACGTTGCGCGGCTGTAGATTTCTGCGTTGGAAGCTGAGTCCCACAGGCTTATTGCTGTTACCGCATCCTGCCCACGGGCAAAGAACGTGAGTACGTCCTGAAACCCATTCTGGTTGCGAAGCATGGGAATGACTTCTCGTTCCATCAGAAGGCCGAATCTGGAAATGCTATTCGGCTTTAGAAGCGCAGTCACTTTGCGTGCAAACATGAGTCTCTCCTGGGCTTCCTGCCGACCTGTACGAAAGGGACGACTTCCAACGGCTGAGCAGAACGAGGAGGGGAGGGATACCGCCCGTGCCAGCCGTGGATAACGGCCAATATCGGTCCTTCTCGCCCTGTACGCCAATATCGTAGCTCCTCCCAAAATGAATTGCTGTACTCTATAAGACAGTCCTTTGGGGAAATTGTCTTAATGGGCCCGCGAGACTGTATTTGTCAAGGCCCGTGGCCCTGCGATCATAATCTCCGCACGCCGGGACTTTTTATCTCGAACCGCAACTCTGTACACAAGTGGCCAGTATGAATCCCATGAGAGCAGCGCGAGACTGACGTCCACTGGGCCGCGTTGCTTCGCCTGGTGTCGCGGGCAAGGATGAGTGACAGCGTTCGAGATTTCCTTTTTTCGGACGCTAATGATGAAAAATGAGAGCTCGGTTTGCGGGAGTGCGCAAAGACGCCTTACATCAGAATCGAATGAGAAACAGGGGGGCACGACAGTGCCCCGAATTCTCTGTGTCCTGGTCGATGACCTAGTCAGGTCAAGCCGCGTAACACTTCTACCTCTAGGGATTTTTCTTGACTGGCGGCTTTTTTTCTCCGCCCTTGATGCTGATCAGAGCCAAGAAATCTTTGGCATTGAACGGGTAACGACGAACGGACTGTTGTCCGGTGGTGCTCAAGGTGACATCCACGCGGCGATTGTTGGCCAGAACGAGGACCCGGAGATTGCGCAGCATTTTTTGGCGATCGGCGGGAGTCAAGTCGGGATTGTCCGCCAGTTGTCCCTTGATTTGGTCAGCGGTGAGTTGGTCCTCTTCACCAAGCGCCTTCAGCTCAAAGTGGTTCGCAGGGACGCCGTGTTCCACCAGGAAAGACTTAGTGCGTTCGACGCGGCGCTCGGTAAGATGCTGGTTATATTCCGGTGTGCCGCGCGGGTCGGCATGGCCACTGAGGATCAAGTGAGCGTCGGGCATATACTTCAGATAATTCAGATAGTCCTGGGCGAGGACTTTTAGGATGTCTGCCTGGCTATCGAGCAGGCCACCCTCGGGATGCTCGGCAGTGGGCCGAGCGGTTTGGAAATAAATGCTGTGGAGAGCCAGCTTGGCTTCCAATTGCTTGATCTCAGGGGCAGGAGCGGGAGGAGGAGGTGGCGGCGGAGCTTCCACGTCCACCATGGTGGTGGAAGAGGCAGAGAGCGCCGGATTGCGATCATCGTTCACATTGCAGGTGACGGTGATACGCCCTGGTTGCGCTCCTTGTGTACTCAATGTGGTGGTGGCACCAGTACCGGAGACCTCGCCCGCAGTGGCAGTGTAACTGTATATGAGTCGACGGCCATCGGGACTGCTGGCGTTCGAAGTGATGGTTGAGGACCCACCCGGTTGCACGCTCGCAGGATCTGCCGAGCATGAAATCACCGGTGGACGAGGCTGTTTCACGGTGAACCTGGCACTGCAGGAAGTAGAACCATTTTTTCTGCCATCACTCAAATTGGCGGTGACTTCATAGGAGCGCGGCTCCAGGCCCGTGGTGTCAATCTGCGCAGAGGAATCGCTGCCAGAAACCTTCACTCCGGTTCCGTTCCAGTTGTACGTGACGGTGCGCCTGGGATTGAAATTGGAGCCCGTGGCTGTCGCGGTCACAGTTTCGCCCGCGAAAACTTCGGTTGGCTGCACTGAGCAAGCTGCCGTGGGTGGCAGCGGAGGCGCTCCGCCACCGAACATAAACACGAGTCCAGTCTGTGCTCTGAGGCCCCGGATTTCCGTGCGCGGCGCCACAGTCGCAGCACCATACTGGTAATTTGAATATACAAAGTCGGCCCGGATCAGCCGCAGGGCAACGTGCCTGGACAGATTGATATCCAGACCACCGCCGAACATGAAACCCAATTTGTCGACATCATGGAAGGCATCAGGCATAAGGCGATGATCGCCCACTAAGACCTCAAGAAATGGCGAAAAACGATTATGGCGAAAAGTGATCTTTGGACCGAATGAGAGGTTGGAGAAAGCGGCGTCATCAATTCTTTTCACGAGCCCCGTTTCACGGCTTCCCCAATGAGTGCTGGTATCGAGCGTGAGTCCGAACCAATTGTTGAAATTATAGGTAAGGCTGGCGCCGGCGCCACGCGGATTCGCTTCCATTCGACTGCTCACCGGCTGCAATGCCGTTGGAATAAGCTGGCCGTGCACGTCCCCGCCGGGTTGAAAGAAGGAGTATCCGCCGTAGAGCTCCCACTTGGGAACAGGCTGGTCCTGAGCCGCGGCGAGGGGGGCAAAGGTGCACAAGACAGCAATCAGTGCCGGCAGCATTGCTAAAACCCAACCACGAAGGCTCTTAGATTGAGATGACATGCGAATATTCCTCCGAACTTCAATAACCTGAGATCGTGCTTTTCCACCCTTTCGGTTAGTGAACGAGCTTAAAGCTAGTCTCACTACCGAATGCTTCATGGACATGGAGGTACGTTCACCGGATTGCTGTCCAGTGTGACAGCGCCAGTCCGCGCCAGCGCTCTACCATTTAGCGTCGCGCCGGTGCCAAGAGTAATGGATGACTGAGCCATAATAGTTCCTGCGAATATTGAATTGGTTCCAAGGGTCGCTGCACTCCCGGTCTCCCAGAAAACGTTATGAGCCGAGGCGCTACCGATCAGCTTGACTTGGCTCGCAGGAGTGCCCACGCCCCCGGCTGCGGTCGTCAGCGCGGACCCTACCTGGAAGATCCAGGAAGCATTCGGATTGCCTCCACCATCAAGAGTGAGAATCCCGGTTATTCCCAGCGTGGTCGTGGCCTTATAAACACCCGAGGGGAGAGTTTGGCCGCCGATATCCGCGGTGAGGGCGGCGCCGCCTGCTGTCCCGGCAGCCAAGTTATACGCCGTAGTCAAGTCGCCCTGGGCAGTCATGGCAATCGTATCGCCGGCGTGTGTTGCTCCCGTCAGTACCCCGGGGGGGAAACCAGTGATCGAGAGAGCCGGCCATATCCCTACATCTCCCGTAACGATTGTTGGGCCGACATTGCTGACGACGGGGGTGGCACCCAGAATTCCGAAACCGCAGGCCGCTCCCAACGCTATGATCGGCGGAGGCGTCCCACATGTAGAGGGGGTCGTGAACGTCCACACGAAATTGGCCGCCAGCGAATTGCCAATCGTATCCTGCACCCCGGTGGTAATCGTGGCAGTAAAAAGCGTGCTTGGTGCAAGAGGGCCCGAGGGTGTAAAGGTGGCGACATTGGTGGCCGCAGCGTAGCTAACTCCCCCAGACACGCTAGCCCCGCCAGAGGTCAGAGTAAATGTGGAGGTTGTGATCGTCCTAGAGTCCATCGCCTTGCTGAATGTTGCGGTAATAAGTGGCGCATTGTTGGGGCAAACGAGAGCAGCGCCGTTCGGCGGTGTTACGGAGGCCACCGTGGGCGGAGACAGGGGGGAGGTCGTCCCCGCTTTACCTGCGTCCGGGTCGCCACACCCTGCGACCATGGCTACCAACAGGAACGCCGGAATCCAAAACTTTCTGAAATTCGAATTACGCATCAGCTTCTCCTCTTCACCCAGTTACAAGACCCTCTACACTTCTCGAAGGCGACTCGAGACGAACAGAACTACTCGTTTTATTAGCTGCATTAGGTAGGGACCGATCCGCCACCACCTTTCACATGTTCTTCTGTCTGGGTCTTGCCGTCTGTACTGAATTGCACACCGAGGACAACCACGCAGATAGGCGGTTAACTGTTCGCTTTTGCACAGTCTTGAGAGAGATCTCATTGGTATCCTGCGATTGGCCGTGGAGTGAACACGCAGCGCTGACGATCACATTTGAATATGAAACCAAATATCGACAAGAAAAATAGCAAGAACGGCTTGTTCGACCCTCAGGTTTTTCTCGATACAGCAGGAATTTCGCGAAAAATTACTGAATATCGGAGGGGCGAGTCGGTTTTCGCGCAAGGGGACGCCGCTGATAGCGTCATGTACGTTCAGCAGGGCGGCGTGAAATTCTCCGTTGTGAATGGGTCCGGAAAAGAAGCGGTGGTCGCGATGTTTGGTCCGAGTGATTTTTTTGGCGAGGGCTGCATGGCTGGCCAAACGGTGCGGATGGGCACAGCGACAGCAATTACACCGACCACAATTCTGGTTATGGAGAAGGCCGAACTGCTTCGAGTGCTCCATTCACAGCATGAGTTATCCGACCATTTCATCCGATACATGCTCGCGCATAACATCCGAGTCGAAGAGGATCTGGTCGATCAGCTGTTCAACTCGAGTGAAAAACGTCTTGCGCGGACGCTTTTGCTTCTGGCCCGGTACGGAAAACAGGATCAACCTATCCGCATATTGCCGAAAGTGTCCCAGGAGACCTTGGCCAGCATGATCGGAACAACGCGGTCGCGCGTGAATTTCTTCATGAACAAATTCAGGAAACTGGGTTTTATCGAATATAACGGCAAGATTAAGGTCAATAAGTCTTTGTTGACAGTGGTCTTGCACGAGTAAATCGATAAGTCGCACTCCGGCAACCAGAACGCGATTCAGGATTCGGCAGCAACATCCGAGGCTTATTTCGCACGCATGGAAATCGCTACTTGGGCGGTCAAGCGGTGATTCTGTCGCAAGCGGTGAATTCACAGGAAATCGAATGTCCCTGCCGAGAATAATGCCTCTCGAAGAAGCCTCAGAACCCATAGAAGTTCAGTCCCTCCTGCTGGAAGAGAAGCCAATTGCGCTGACCCCTGTAGCCCCGCGCTTAGTTCTCCCCAATCGAATCGCCGTGGTTGGGAATTATCTCCCGAGGCGTTGCGGGATTGCGACGTTCACAACGGATTTATGTGACGCCATCCACGCAGCGTACGGCACGACAGAGTTGCTGGCGCTTCCTGTGAACGATACGGAAGACGGTTATGCATATCCAGCGAGAGTGCGGTTCGAGTTGTCCGAGGATAACCTGGCTTCGTACCGGCAGGCCGCGGACTTTCTCAACTTCAGTAATATCGATCTGGTATGCCTGCAGCACGAGTACGGAATCTTTGGAGGCCGAGCCGGCGCGCATATCCTGGAGCTACTGCGGCGCTTGCGAATGCCCTTCGCAACGACATTGCACACGGTACTGCGCGAACCAAGTCCCGACCAACGCGCGGTAATGGAGGAAATCGCGAACCTTTCGGATCGCTTGATTGTCATGAGTAGGCAGTCAGCGGAAATCCTGCAAGAGGTTTTTCAGGTTCCGGCCGGCAAGATTGACCTGATTCCGCATGGCATCCCCGATTTGCCCTTCACCGATCCGAGTTTTTACAAGGACGGGTTTGGAACGGAAGGAAAGGAGGTTTTGCTTACCTTCGGACTGCTCTCGCCGAATAAAGGGATAGAAAACGTCATTAAAGCCATGCCGGCAATTCTGGGGCGTCACAATAACGTTGTCTACATGGTTTCTGGTGTGACTCATCCGCATATTCTGCGGCGCGAAGGCGACAAATACCGGGAGTACTTGCAAAGCCTGGCGCGCGATCTTGGCGTGGAAGCCAGCGTCATCTTCCGCAATCGTTTCGTGACCCCGCAAGAGATGGTGGAGTTGATTGGTGCGGCCGACATTTACATCACGCCTTATAAACATAGAGCGCAGGTCGTTTCGGGCACGCTCGCGTACGCCTTGAGCGCTGGCAAGGCAATCATTTCGACCCCCTACCTGCATGCAATCGAGCTGTTAGACAATGAGCGCGGGGTGCTTGTTCCTTTTGATGATCACCGGGCGATAGCCGCAAAAACGGTAGAACTACTTGATAATGGCACCGCTAGACATGCCATGCGGAAACGCGCTTATCTGTACGCGAGAGACATGATTTGGAGTCGCGTGGCGCAAAAGTATATGAAGAGTTTTGAACGCATTTACAACGAGCGGTTGCGTAGCCCGCGCGCCACTTTTTCGGCGCAAAACACGGAAAAAAGCCTCGACCGGCTTCCCGTACTAAAGTTGGATCACTTATATCGAATGACCGATCACAGGGGAATCGTGGAGCATGCAGTTTTCGTGGTTCCGAACTATCCCGAAGGTTATTCAACCGATGACAACGCCCGCGCATTGATCGTAACAACTCTGTTGGAAGAGCTTGGAGTCCACGCGCCAGTAAACTCGGTTGATCTGGCGTCTCGGTACCTAGCTTTCTTGTGGCATGCTTTTGATCCCACCACCAAGCGCTTCCGAAACTCCCTGAGTTATGAATGTTCATGGCATGAGGCGGAAGGTTCGGAAGACAGTCACGGGCGAGCTCTATGGGGCTTGGGAACCGTCCTCGGAAGATCCAAGAATGCGGGATTGCGAGGAGCGGCAGGGCGAATGTTTGAACTGGCTGTTCCAGCAGCTGTTGAATTTAAGAGTCCCCGCGCCTGCGCATTTGCTTTGCTGGGACTACAAGAATATCTCGACTCCTTCTCCGGGGACCGCGCAGCCCTGAGTGCCTCTGATGCCTTGGCCAACCGACTGTTAAGCTCATACCGGTCTCACCGAACCGATGACTGGAAGTGGTTTGAGAATGGGCTGGCCTATTCAAATGCGCGATTGCCGCAAGCTTTGATTCGAGCGGGGATGCGCGCGGCAAACGAAGAGATGGTATCGGCAGGGCTTGAGGCGTTGGACTGGCTGGCCACGCTCCAGCGTTGTGACACAAAAGGCCATTTCGTGCCTATCGGTTCAGAGGGTTTTTACACGAAGGGAAACGAGAAGGCCCGATTCGACCAGCAACCTGTGGAAGCGAGCGCTGTCGTTTCGGCAACTCTGCAAGCCTATCGGGCCACGGGGAAGGGACGCTGGCGCAAGGAAGCGTGGTCCGCGTTCAATTGGTTCTTGGGGGACAACGATCTTCAGATCGCTCTATATGATCCGATGACCGGCGGATGCCGAGACGGCCTGCATCCTGACCGTGCCAATGAAAATCAAGGAGCTGAATCTACGCTGTCTTTCCTGTTGGCGCTATTGGAAATGCGCCAGGTGGAAGAATACGATGGCACGGGAAAAAAGCTCTGAGGTGCCAGGCTGTCGCTCCATAACCTAAGCAGAGGGTCGCAAAATCGTTTCCATAAACGCAGTGAGATTCCCCATGAAGGCCACGATGATTCAATACGAAACTCTATTTCACCGGCACGCCGGCAATCCGATCTTGACGGGAAAGGATTGGCCCTATTCCATCAATAGCGTTTTCAACGCCGGCGCAACACTCCTGCCGGATGGTTCCACGCTGCTGCTTTGCAGGGTGGAAGATCGCCGCGGGCTCTCACACCTTTGCGCTGCCCGTTCGATGAACGGGGTAGATGGCTGGCAGATCGATCGCGAACCGACCTTCTCGCCCAAGCCGGATGAGTATCCCGAGGAAATCTGGGGCATTGAGGATCCGCGCATCACTTACGTCCCCGAACTCAAGAAATATGTAGTGGCTTACACTTCCTATTCCCGCGGCGGGCCTGGAGTTTCTTTGGCACTCACCGAGGATTTTCGACGCTTCGAGCGTTTTGGCGTAGTCATGGTGCCAGACGACAAGGACGCGGCGCTTCTGCCACGAAGGATTGGCGGATTCTGGGCGCTCATCCATCGGCCCATGACGCCACTTGGAGCCCACGTCTGGATTTCGTTCTCTCCCGATCTGCGCCATTGGGGAAATCACAAACTCATGCTGGAAGCTCGCCGTGGCGCGTGGTGGGATGCCAACAAGATCGGGATGTCGCCGCCGCCGATAGAAACTTCAAAAGGCTGGCTGATGATCTATCACGGCGTGCGAAGGACGCCTTCCAGCTCGATCTATCGACTGGGTTTGGCTCTCTTCAGTATTGAAGAGCCGGATAAATGTCTGATCCGGGGGGATTCCTGGATGTTCGCGCCGGAGGCAGATTACGAACGCCACGGAGACGTCCAGGACGTCGTATTCCCCTGCGGCTATACCGTGGCAGCGGACGGCGACACAATCAATCTTTACTACGGCGCTGCTGATTCAAGCATTGCCTTGGCTCATGGAAGCATTCGCGCACTCTTGGCCTGGCTGGATGCCAATGGCCATTCAGAACACGGAAGCGACCGTCGCCACAAATGACCCGCTAGTTGCAAGGCCACAGAATCGTCGTCACATGCAACCACAAGTCGCATTCATTTATGCGAAGCGGATCGCTCGCGCTTGATGATCCGAAAATGCAAGCGGCCAAGCTACAAGGGGTGGTTCAGATAACGCGCCCCTTGCAGATAGCCTCTGTACTAAATTCAGGTACGTACTCCGCCGAACAACTTTTCTGAAGGTTGACCGCTTCGCTGGGATGAGATAAATCCCGGCAAACCGGTCATTTTCAATTACTGATTCGAAGCGCGCTCTGATTCGTTGCGTGGAGCACTCTTCTGGAGGGCGTTTACGAGGCGACGGCCCGTGTCAGGCACACCGGTATGCTCGCCGCGCACGATCTCACTTGCCTTCATGGGGCGGCCATACACGTCCGCGCTGGCGTCATCGTCTGGGCGAATCGTGGAGCCTTCGAGAGAAATGCCTGCAAATACGCCACGTGACCTCGAATAGCTGAGAATTTCGGCTCGCATCCAAGCGTCGGTATTTGCGGAAGCATCACGTCCCTTGGGCCCTCCAGCAACGGAAGCGTCGGCGCCCAGCTTAACCTTGCTACTGAGAATAGAATTCATACCGCGGTCATTCATGACCAGAAGGATCAAGTCGGTCGCTTCTCCGCCAATTTGGAAGCCCACGCTGCCACCTTCCAGCGCGTACATCGCTGGGGCTCCCCAACGTCCGCGGAAGTGTTCGCCCGTTCTGCAAACCATTGCTCCGCGTCCATAGTCCGCGCCGATTCCGAAAGCCAGTTTTTTGACGGAGGGAATCACAATGACGCACTCGGCCTTCTCCAAGAGCTCATGGGGAATGTTTTCCGGGACGTTGAGCACTTCCTGCATGACAACGCCACAATCTTCGAGCCGTTTTTGTTCCTTGTTGAGCTTCCTGGCATAGACGGCGCCTGCTAACAGCGAAAGACATGCTGCCGTAACTAACAATTTCTTCATCGCTGACCTCCCGGTCAAAACTTAGCTAGCTGACTTTTGCTTCCACTACTTCTATGGCTGAAGGACCTTCAACACGATTCGAGTTTAGAGAGGGATATGCGTCACCCGACTCTCAGGCGGGATGCTTTCGTTATGGCAAGTTAAGACTTTTTGCGCGCACCAACGACTAGCAGGGCAATCCCTCCGACAAGCGCGAGACCGCCAAGGATCGGTGGAATGGGAAGTGTGTCTTGAGTCTCCGTCGTCACGTGCATGGGCCCCACGTCCATTACGTGTTCACGATGGGTGTAATTGAACCCATGATAGGCAAGGGCCAGACTGCCTAAAACAACTAAGAGAATTCCAATCCAAGTGATCGGTTTCATGTTCTTCGCTTTCGCAACAAAACATCTGCCTCGCTCCCCAAATGAATTTAGTTACGAGGATGGTCAAAGCCACGATAAGGAGGATGATTACGAATCCCTGAATGTCTCCAATGCAGCTATGCCTGGAAGCAAAGACACACACTACACCGCAAAAATTATCCGCAGGATTACGGTTCAAATATCAAATGATACAGACGTCTATAGAGCTTGTGCCTTAGCTGGAGATGGCTTCGCTTCTTTCGACTCCACCCATAATAGGTGCTATGCAATCAGATGTCTGTTCACTTGCGCACACAGTTGACTTTCTCCGCATGACGAGGCACGCCTATCGCCCTGTATCAACTTCCCGCGCGCGCACAACAAAGCGTTTCGGCGCGGGACCCACATAGTGGAACGGAAAACAGGTGAGCAAAGTCAGGTAGTGCCCCGTCGACGATTGCAGAACGCGAATGTCCGTTGGGGCAACGACCTCAATCGACTCAACAACATATGCAAAGCTGCGCTCCGTAGTTTGGAATCTGATTTCATCGCCCAGCAGAACATCGCGGAGAGGACGAAAAAAAGTGTCCCGGTGACCAGCCAAGGCGACGTTGCCCCACTCGCCTGGCATCGGCGAGTTTGAAAGGTGGCCGACGGCCCGGCGTAAGTCAGCAGTGGAGTCGCCCTGAACAACTATGGCATTGAGTCCCAATCGAGGTACTTGAAGTTCGCCCAGCATATCGCCGTCGACCAGGATGCGCGGACTTGGGGGAGGGCTAGTACGTTCGAATTTCTTCATCTCAACAGCCTGATAGATATGTGAATCGGCGAAGACGATTCCGGCATAGCCAAGTGCAAAAATGCCGAATGCAAACAACAAATGGCAAGCACCACGGAGTATCTTCATTCGCCAGGACGAGGACGCCTTCGTTGTTGATTGAGAAACCGGACTCATCTTGCCCCAGACCCCAGCTGCGCGGTCGGCTGACTCTCCCCGGCAGGCGTGTAACCCGGCCGGGTCCGCACCCGTAACCGGCCACGGTCCGCCTCAGTGACCTTTACTTCTACCTTTCTGAAAACACCGGGACGGTTCAGATTCTGCGGCGCATATCCAAGCATGTACTGCTCGCGAAGATCGCGAGCTATTTCCTTCGATGCGCTTGCGGCGGATTCGCCCTCGCGCGGGAAATAGGCGATTCCTCCCGTATCTTTGCAGAGACGCCGGAGAAGACTCGGATTTTCTTCCTCGAGATTTGAACCCAGTAGGGCGATCGCGTAAATTAAGGCCTGTGATTGGCGAGCGGCTGCCAGCACCTGAGAATACTTGAGATGGCTGGCATTGTCTCCACCGTCGCTGATGATAATGAGCGCCTTTTTGTCTAAGTGCCCGTACTGCAGATGAAGGAGGCCTTCGCTAACGGCATCGTAGAGCGCGGTGCGTCCCCGCGCGGAGACGGCCGAAAGTGCTTCCTCTAGATCCTTGGGATCGTTCGAAAATGCTTTGCCTCCCATAAGTTCGACAGAAACATCATCGTTGAAATCCACGACAAACATTTCGTCGCGGGAATTGCTCGAGTGTACGAAGTAATTCACCGCGGCAACGACATCG
The DNA here is from genome assembly GCA_035576885.1 of Candidatus Acidiferrum sp. Classification (GTDB taxonomy): domain Bacteria; phylum Acidobacteriota; class Terriglobia; order Acidiferrales; family UBA7541; genus Acidiferrum. The sequence goes on from DATLVZ010000084.1 coordinate 83,538, forward strand.
GCGAGTTTGGCCCCCATACTTCTGCTATGGTCAACGATGAGCCCGACCGTAACGGGAGTATCTCTCTCGTCGAAAACCGTGACCTTTTGCAGCTGTCCGTTTTCAAACACGCGAAAGTTTTCCGGCTTAAGGCCAGGAACAAATGCCCCACGCGAGTCAGTCACATTGACGGGAAGCAGGACGAGGCTGGTGTTAACTGCAATTTTCGCCTGGCCCTCCCTGCTATCGGAGCGCTGCGTCGAGAGAGAGGGAGAAAAGCCGAAAATGCCCAGCAAAATCAAAAACGGAAAAAGGAACAAGTGTCCCTTGCCCGGAATCTGGCTGCGCCGGCTTGGAATGAAGATCACGAAGAGGCCTTCTCGCGCCGCGGACGTGACCTGGATGAGATCACGTCCGCGGCGCGGCGGGTTACATTCGCTTAAGAAGCGAGCTTGAGGACAAACTTCAGGCCGATGGCAAGACTGATGGCCAAGCCACCAAGCAGTGCAATCAGCGGCATGTAGCTGGCAGTATGCGGCAGTTCTTCGGCTTGCGCCGGAGCTGCAGCTGCAACGGGCGCTGGGGTTTCGACTGCGGCGGCCGGCGGTGTGGTCTGAATGACCGTGACTACTTCCACTTCTTTTTCGTCGGGCGTAATGGCAACGATCGGGACTGTCTTGATTGCGTCGTCATCTAGCTTCTCGACTTCGACGGCAGGAACGGCGATTTTCTCCGCCTGCGCCAGCTGAATTGCGCGAACCTTTGGATAGACGAATTCTTGCCCGAAATTGTCGCCGGGATAGAACCAAGCACGGAGAGCTTCTGGAGCATCGGCCGGGCGTTCATTGAATTTCATGACGGTATCTCCGGTCGGCTGCAGGCGATAGTCATTGATGGCTAGGATGGTGGTGATGAGCTGGCTTCCGTCTGCATTAAAGATCTGAACGATATGACGGTCAGAAGGAGAATCTAAAAGTCGGAATGTGTAAGTTCCGGCAGGGAGAACCTTGCCGGGAACTTCCACAGCTTGACTGAAGGTGACCACGGTCTTTTTGTTCCATGTATCCGCCCGAGCGCCGAAAGCCAACGTGGCGCCGAGCAGTGCAAATGTTAACACCGCGAAAATTGTCTTTACGAACTTCATTTCCATTTCCTCCCAAGAGTTTAAGAATCGGATTGAGTCTGGAGACCACATTTTAGTACGGGGCGTATTCAGAGTCTGTGCACTTAAGCACACTCTCGTTGTTTATTTGCAGGCTCGTCGAAGAGACGGAGACCATTGGATAAAACAAAAGTGTTTTGGGCGCGAAGCAAGAAGCTTGGTTGGCCAACCAGTCGCGTGGCCGTGTACAGCCACTTTTTTCGATGAGAGACTTGTTCGAGACTCAAGGTTTTGCATTCGCGGCGATTAGACGGCGGGAGTAGGCGATCACCTTGCGCGACGCAGGCCTAGACCTGTCTGCCAGCTGTTCGCTTGCCCACCAAAGAAGGACCGCCGCAAAAACTAGCAGAGCCAGGAAAAGAAAACCGACGCTAAAAAGCGCCAAGGAAACCAGAAGTTCGCGTACGTAATAAGAATGCTGATCAAACAATACGATCATGGCGGCCAGCCCACAGGTGCGCCTGCTGATTTTCTGTATGGACAATTCATCCCCTTGGCTTGGTAGCCTTATCTAGGCGTTTGCTGGGAAATTGTGGGTACAACACTCGCATTTGGAGTTACGAACTTCAATTGATCCAACGACGCTAGCACCCTTTGCCATTGAGCGCTGTCCTTCTTGGGCTCCAAAGGGAGTGAGAGGTCCGAATAAAACTTAAGGATGTTCTCTCGCAGGTCGGCCGAAGTCAGATCGAACTTGCGCGCCGCCAACTGGCCCACCAGCTTTGCATAGGTCTCATCGGTCAAAGAGTACTCGGCTGGGCGCGTTTCCTTGCCAGTGTCAAAATCGCTATTTGAAAGTTCGAGCGAACCTGCACCAACTTGGTGCAAATAAATGCGGTATTGGTCCACGGTCGTATTGATGCTTTTGAAATACATGTCCTCCGTCTGTGTCGTGGGGTTGTTGAACGCCAACGCCCTGAAGGGGCCAATCTTCGGCATATAGCGCAAGAGTACCGACCACACCCGAGTGCCGAAATCGGGCTTTGTGTAATCTTTTCCCCACTCTTTTTCATATTCCGAGCGCGATAACCGGTAGAGGAATTTCTTTTTCGCAAAATTTGGCGTCTCTTTCATTATGTCTTTTTTGTGGGTGCGGAGTGCGATCTGGGTCATTTGCGGGATCATGCGGCTGACTGCAAAGCGATACGAGCCGACGGCAAGATCCTCATGCGTCAGCACTTCTTTTAACTCCACTCCATAGACGATTGGGAAAGTCCGTTCGAGCAATGGTTTGGATACCTGAAATCCGATGAAGTCATGATACTGCTGCGAGGCATACCGATTCTTCGCAATTTGCACCATGTCGAAGCCGAACTCCGTCTTCAAGTGCGCGGTGTGATCCTCCGCATATCTCACGGAATTGCCGTACTTGGCTCGCAGCTTGGGATATTGAATGGCGACAGCCTGGTTCACGGCCGGGTGGCCGGAGATATCCGACGCGTAGTGTGCGAGTGCCCCCAATGCGAAGGCGTACTCGTCCGCATCTTGACTCTGCAGCAACAGCTCTCGGACAAAGTCACCGCTACGGACGTAGTGCACCAAGTTGCTGAATTCCACGCTCCCAAAGGGGTAGTAGCCAAGGTCCTGGATAACGGCGCCGCCGTAAGCATATGCATGCGCTTCGGTAATTTGAGCTTCGGTCAGTTCCGGAAAGCGCTTGAGGAGGAGCGGCCGAATTTCACTGGTCCAAAGCAAGTCAACAATTTCTTCATGCGTCAGAACGGAGTAGGCGCACGCAACACTGCCGAGCATGACCGCGCTGAGGAGAAATGCCGCTACGCGAAAGCAGCATCTACACCAGCGGCCAATGGCAGCCCTCGGGGTACATCGTTTGTTAATTAGGTTTTCGGAGTTCATGCACGAGTTTTTTCGCTTCTCTCACTCTGTCTTTGTAAAACGCAGGGCTGATAAGAACCTTTTTCGCTCCTACTCGCACATGTTCTTTGATGCCTTTCTTCGACAAGAACAAAGAAAGCGCTAAGTACGTCTTGATCTCTTTCTTCAGAAACTCAACTGCGTGCTGCCTGGACTCATCCATCGCTAACCCCCATGGAACTTGGCAAACCTTAAATACGCCCTAGAAGAACGAGAATCACAACGATAACGAGGATGAGGCTCACACCTCCGGTCGGCATATAGCCCCATTGTTTGCTGTGTGACCATCTCGGAAGAGCGCCAAAAAGCACCAAGATCAATAAGATAATTAAGATCGTTCCAAGCACTGTTTTCCTCTTTTCAGTTAACTCCTATCAACGAAATCTACGTTCCCTGCCCCAGCGGCATTTCATTTTCTCTACAGAATTCCTCGCCGGGGCTTGAGCTGCATTTGCATCGTCGCGCTCCGTGAGCGTCTAGTTCAGGTAGAAGCTGATGGCGATTCGATCGCCGGGATAGCTGCGGTTGTACAGATAATAGCCGCCATCGTAATAGTCCACGTATACGTCATCGTCGTCGTACCAATTGTTTGACCAATATTCTGGCCACGGGTCATTTAGGCCAAACCAATAGCCGCCGTACCGGAAGCGGCGATGCCCGCCAAAATACATCACGGGCAGGCTGTAGATACGGAAGCCATGATCTTGGCCGTAGTAGCTGCGGAAACGATCATCCGGCACACGGTAGCCACGGTAGCCGCCGCGTTGCTGCCAGGTTCGGTGCTCAGATTGCCAGTTATGTGCACGATCCCCCTGCCAAGCAACCTGCTGTTGGTGTATCTGTGCAGGGCTCCGTCGTTGAGCGGACCCGTCGGCCTGTTGTTGGCGCTGCTGTTGTTGCTGCTGCCCTCTCGCCTGCTGTTGCTGGCGTTGTTGGCGCTGCTGATCTTGCTGCCCTCTGGCTTGTTGCTGTTGACGCTGTTGTTGCTGCTCTTGTCCTTTGGCCTGCTGTTGCTGATGTCGCTCGGGCCTAGCCTTTTCGTCTTGTTTATCCTGATGCGCGTTAGCTGAGGCGGTGAATCCCAGCAGGACAAAAAATACCGATGTGCGTAGAACTCGAATTGCATTCATGATGTTGCCTCGATTACATAATATTGATGCGCTCGTCACTCGTCCCACATGGTGCGCCTATTGTTTCCGATTCTTGGTTCCTATCCGTGGATTGCAACTCTCGCATCTGCCAAAGATCCGAATGTGCCTACATCCCGACGTGGATGCGCGATAGCGAGTGGAACAATCCAAATACATTGAGAAGCCACAAGACGACGACAATCACTACGACTGCGTTCAAGATTGACTTGATACTACTTGCCATGGGGATGAAGCGATTCACCAACCACAGTAGAATGCCCACCACGATGAGGGCTACGAAGATTTGAATGAGAGGCATACGTTTTTACCTTTCTGTCTGTGCTGAGAGACACTCCCCCACACTCCCAAGGATTGCGGGCGGCAGTGCTTGGTGCGACGAAAGAGTTGAACCGCTTCCATTCAACTATGGACTGACCCATCGACCCGGACATGCCCTGCGAGCAACGTGTTGTTCGATGTCCTCAGCAATCGTACGGGTCGTGGAGATTAGGCTGAAGAAGATGGATGGGCCCTCACTGCAATCCACTTAACGCAAACCCATCCTAGACCTCGACAGCGCACATGTCTGTTCACTTATGTACAAGTTCCCGGCTTGCTCTTGGAAAGGAGAAGAACGAAGTGTCCAGATTTCCTCGCGAACAGCACGACCACTCCGGCTAGTTCATCGGTTCCATGCTTGTCCAGCATATTCGCGTCGAAAAAGTTTTGTAGTTCCGCTGTTCAACAGCAGCGAGCAACGCCTCGGCTGTACCCAGATAGCGGCTGCCCGTTACGGCGATGAGGACAGGCCATCGCGCCGCACTTCCCAAAGTATTGCATGAAGCGTTCAATGAGCTGATCAGCTCAGCGCCACTCGCGTCAATTTGTTGTGAACAAGCTCAGGAAACTCAGTTCAATCAAGTACGATGGCGGTCTTCACATCAACACCCCTCGCCAAGCCGTCATTGTACTCGCATGATGCGTGCTACCTGGTTTTTGACGCCGCGTCTGAAATCTATTGTCGCTTATTAGATGTTGAGCGAGGTATCTGCGAGGTTAAAGTTTAGTTGAACGAAACTGGCCATTGGAGAACAGGGGCTCGCACCGGCCGATTCCTAGGAATGACAAAACTACTCCGAAGGTCTGGCGCCTTGTCAAACTTGATCGCAATTGCAGCCAGGCACTTTGCCCGTTCAATTAATTGAGATTCGGCGGCAGATGGGCTGCGTCGATCGCTACAGTACATTTCCAAGGTTCCAAGCAGTTCGTCATCCTCGGTAACTATGCCTTCGGAACAGAAAGTAAACAAACCAAAAAGTGCTGCGTTCGTGGCAATTGCGCCCAACTCGCCGGCACGGTCTTCTGACAGGGAAATCAGCGAAACAACGTTGCCAATCTGACAATCGAGGGCGATGCAGATTCCATTCAGCACTCCCGGAACCGGCGCACGACTGGAGATCTGTTGAAGTAGTTGCTCTTCGGTGTTCAACAAAGACTGAATCTTGTTATCAGGATTACCTTGCGCTTTGCGTTTTTGTGGCCTGCCGCGTGAGTCAAAACCGTATTCATCCATGGTCTCCAGCCTTCCCAGTTCGTCTACAGATCAATTTGAACTTGGCCACTATCCGGCCAGCTTGCAGGAGCGCTTTCTTCATGCCCGCCCCCTCTGCCAATCCATTCGGACTTTCTTTGTTCCTTGCCGCACTCGCCCATCAATTTCCGTCGCGGTCATGGTCGGGATGGCTGTGCCGCCAATTCCAATACGCTCGTTGTTCTTTCTCTCTCAATTCCGCAAAGGGCCGATACTCTCTGTGCCTTTCGCCGAGATATATACGGAAGGAACGGTCTTCGTTGTCATTCCAATTGTGATAGTCCTTGTGGTCGCGGTCATAGACCCTCTTGTGATCCTTATCGTCTCGATGATTTTCTTCTTGGCTTCTTTCGTCTTGCGGCTTGGCCGTAGCGTTCAGTGCGGCCGGCACAGCAAGGGCTGCAGTAAGAAAAAGCGAACTGAGAAAATATTGGAGTCCACCCTGCATGTCATCTTCCTTCTGGATCGAGACTTCCTGCTCGGATATTTCGGCGAGCTAAGAGTATCTACTTGCATTCGCGTAGAAGATGTTCTATACCGCACACTTCCTTCGAGTATTCAGCTTTAGTATCGACTTCGAGCAATTCCGCCGTTCGATGCTGCAAGGCGCGGTTCACACCCTTCCGCGCCCCGAACGGCTCTCGGCCGCTTGTCCTTCATCGCATATAGAGCCTTGTCTGCTGCATACAATAAGGTTCCGATGGATTCCGCGTCCTTAGGATGACTGGCTATTCCTATACTCACCGAAAGTCCTGGCTTTTCGGCTTCTTTCTCAAGCAATTCGCAAATTCGCTGGGCCACCAAGGTGGCAGCGGCCATGCCTGTCTCCGGCAGGACTAGCGCAAACTCGTCGCCTCCGTGTCGTGCCGCTACATCTATGGACCGGCAGCAATCTCTCAAGATCTGGGCAAGCCTACATAGCGCCCGGTCGCCCGCCACGTGGCCAAATTGATCGTTAATCCCTTTCAATCCATCGAGATCCAGCAATACCAGGGAAAATTCCCGAGTGGTCCGGTTGGATCGGCCGATCTCGGCCTGTAGCACCTCGAAAAGGCGGCGATGATTGCCCAGGCCGGTAAGCGAATCGCTCGAAGCTTGCTGGCGCAGTTGCTCCTCTAGCGTCCGCTGTTCTGTGACATCGACGGCGATCACTTCATGGCCAGCCAAGTTTCCATGCTCGTCGTAAACCCCTCGGCCGCTCAACCTGGCTCTGAGGGTCGATCCGTCCTTTCGTCGCCACTCTGTTTCAACTGACTCGTTTTGATTGGCCTCCGGGAAACGCCTCACCCACGGTGTGTCCTTCCCGAGGTTAGAAAGCATACCCACCGGGTGATTAGCCGCCAGGAGTTCTTCCTTGCTCTCGTAACCAAGCATGGTTACCAGGGCTTGATTTGCGTCGATGGTTTCTCCTTCCGCGTTGCACCGATATACTCCGTAGACCGGATTATCCACCAGCGCGCGATACAGTGATTGCGTGTGCCGCAATGCCCTTCGGGCCGTATCCAACTCTTCTCGGAGCTTCCTTTCGTTTAGGGCTTGACCGACCGCCATGGGCAACTGAGCAATGCGGTCTCTCTCAACGTAGTCAAATGCACCGTCAGCAGCTAGTTGCGCAACGGAGTCACTTGCCATGGCGCTGGCCACGAACAACAGGGGGATATTCTGCAAGTCTTGATGGAGGATTTGCAGTGCCTGCGAGCCCTTCAAACTCGGGTGCGGGTACTCAGCAACCACCACATCGTACGATTGGGAGCGAAGCTGTTCGACGCATTGAACCAAGTTCAAAACGAAATCGGCGCTCACGATGAACTGTGCCTTTTTCAGCTCGTCAAGGCAGTTCTCTATTATCTCTGCATCGCGGTGGACGAAAAGGACGCGGATCGGGCGGCGCCGGTGAGAAGTTGTGCTTTCCGATCGAGTGATCGCCATATTAGACTGTCTTTCGCTGTGAGCCAGATTTGCCATAGAACCCTGCGTGGATTACGGGAGCCGTCCACGAGCATCCGGATGCTCGCCTAGTAGCTAGACTCCTTCGTGCTCAAACTAGCCCGTCATGGGTCGTTAGTCTGTCTCATATTGAACACCTTTCACTCGGCCCGCGCCAAAAAGTCAATGTTAGTAACCGAAGAAAGCTAGCCTTGGACATGCCTCCTCAATTGCACCTCTTAGATGCCACTGTTCAAAATGGTACATTGATTGGTTTTTCCCCGGTGCAAACTGGATGCTCAATTTGCGTCCCGACACCCCTTCAGGAGAATCGCAATGGTGAATTGTCCGTTTTGCCAAAGTAAACGAATTTATCCATCAAGACGCAGAGGGATCATCGAAAGAAGCTTTCTGACTATGGTGTGCGTCCGACCCTTTCGCTGCGAAAACTGCGACTTTCGCTTCTACCGTTGGTCCCTCTCCGCTAATCCCAACACCTCCCGCCAAGTAACTTCCAACTAATCCAACTCGCCTCTATAGCACTCGGTGCTCTCGTCGTATTTGTCACCACCCGATTCCTGAAAATTCCGACAGTCGCCTGCCCAAGACTTTTCGATGCGAGGTATCGAATTTTCTGCTTGACAATGAGATGCAATTCCATAATATGGCACGCGTGCCACAATCTAAGACAACCGTTTCGCCCTACAAAGTGCAAGTTCTTGACCGCGCTTTGGCGGCGCTTGCGATCTTGGCAAAGAGCTCGAGCGATTGCAGCCTGGCGGAATTGTGCCCCGCGCTGAAGCTGCACAAGAGCACGGTACACCGGCTGATGATGGTGCTGGAGCAGCACCGGCTGGTGGTGAAGAATCCGGAAACGGGGCGGTACCGCTTAGGGTTGAGGCTTTACGAGCTGGGATCCAGGGCGATCGATGGCCTGGACCTGCGCGGCCGTGCGCGGCCATATTTGAACCGGCTCCAAGACGAATTTGGGGAGACAGTGTTCTTCTGCATTCTGGACGAGGGGCAAGTTTTTTACGTGGAGAAGGTCGAGTCACAGCGCAGCGTACGCACGGCGTGTACGGTAGGCAGTCGAGCGCCAGCTTATTGCACCGCGGTTGGGAAGGCAATGCTTGCGGAGCTTCCGGAAGCGGAGGTGAGCAAAATCGTGCAACGCTGGGGGCTCACGTCGATCACCCCAAATACCATCACCACGGCTGGCGCGCTGAAGGCCGAGCTAAAGGCTGTCCGGGCGCGAGGCTTTGCGATCGATGATGAAGAAAAAGAAGAAGGCCTGCGGTGCATCGGAGCTGCCGTGCGTTCACATTCCGGAAAGCTGGCTGCAGCCGTGAGCATATCTGGCCCGGCATTCCGCATGACCAAAGAGAGGGTTCCTGAGATTGGCCGGGCGCTGATGGAGGCCGCCAGTAGTCTTTCCGCCGAGTTGGGGTACCAAGCCATCGCGGTGGAGCCGACGCGGCGCGCGGCCAGTTAACGGAGGTGGGAGGTCCCGGCGAGTGTCGGGCCTTTTTTTTGCCCTGGTTCAGAAATGGGATGCTGTCTCATAATACGGTACGACTATACTGGATCGTAGCCCGGCCATTCTGCTGGAAGACGTCCTCGGAGGTGACACAATGAATCAAACCACTATCGCTGGGGTCGCGAGTGGTCTTCGGATCAAAGTATCGATGATAGCTGTAAAACTGCTTTTGTTTGGCTTTGCTGCGAACTCCACCCTGGCACAAGGTACTACTGCATCGCTACTCGGGAGCGTGACCGACAAGCTCGACAAGACGGTCCCAGGTGCCCAAGTGGTTGCCCGCAACACGCAGACGAATTTAACTCGCGAAACGACCACCAACGAGCTGGGCGACTATCGCATGGACTTCTTGCCGACGGGGACGTATGAGTTGCAGGTGTCGGCGCCTGGATTCAAGAAGGCGACTCACAAAGACATCGTCCTGCAGCTCAACGCGGAGGCGCGGGTGGACGTGAAATTGGAGATCGGGGACGTCACAGAAACTGTAAACGTGACGTCGGAAGTTCCGCTGGTGAATACCAGCAATCCGGAGATCGGGCGCACGGTGGAGAACACGGAGATCATCAATTTGCCGCTGGTGAACAGAAACGTGTACTCACTTCTGGACATCACGCCGGGCGTACAGCGCAATGACAACAGCATCGTGCTGGGTTACCCGGAACAGCGCACGCTGATCAATGGCGGAACAGACGGCGGCGCGGGATCCGTGAATTATTTTCTGGACGGCGGACCAAACATGGCCGGGCTCCGCAACACCGGCAATGCAACGCCAAATCCGGACGCAGTACAAGAGTTTCGCGTGCAAACGAACAGTTACAACGCCGAATATGGCCGCTTTGCAGGGGGCGTCATCAGTGTGCTGACGAAATCCGGCACGAACGAGTTTCATGGCTCCTTATTTGAATTCTGGCGCAACAACGCCCTGAATGCCCACGATTGGAACAACCCTGCCGACTCCCCGCTGCACCGCAATCAGTTTGGCGGAACGGTTGGTGGACCAATTCAGAAAGACAAGACGTTTTTCTTCGGTTCTTACGGAGGACTGCGGCAGATCCAGAGCACGTTCATGAACAACGCGATCGTCCCCACACCGGCGGAGAGGAGCGGCAATTTCTCGCAATCGGTGGGAGCAAAGTTCGCAGTTCCCGCGGGGACTGCAGCCGTTTATCCAAACCAGACGCCCGGAACACCGTTTCACTGCGACCTGACGACCGGGTTGCCAACGGGAGGCACGCAAACGAACAACGTGATTTGCCCAAGTTATTTCGATCCAACGGCGGCAAACATCCTGAGCCAAGTCATTCCGTTGCCAAACAAGTCGAATACAGTCGGCGGAGTCCAAATCCAGAACGGGTGGCAAGGTGTGATTCCGAATCCATTCGATACAGACGAATACTTGGCCAAGGTGGATCGCAACCAGGGGGATCACCGCCTGAGTGCCGGCTACTACACAACGGCGGGAGACAATATCGTCCGCGCGGGAAGCGGGAATCTTGACTGGGCCACTCAGAAATTCCAGTGGCGCCAGCACAACGCGAACGTTAACGACACGTGGGTGATCAGCCCGAACAAAATCAATCAGGTATGGCTGAGCTTCACTCGCTATTTTGGAGGACGGCTGAATCTGTCAAACCCTGCGCTAGGAATCGCGTCGAATGCTTCGCTTGCCGATTTTGGATCGTTGATCACGGTGCAAGGGACGCCCTCACTTGCCAACATCAGCCTGACGGGATATTTCAGCTTGACGAACGCGATCGGAGGACCGACGGCTGGGAGCAATTTCTATACGCTACGAGACACGTTCAGCTATACACGGGGAAAACACGCATTAAAGTTTGGCGGAGAGGGTACGCTGCAAAAGGACGTGCAAGACACGCTGCTCAATAACTACGGAACATACAGCTTTAACGGGAGCGCGACGGCAAACAGCAGTGTTACGCCAAAGATTCCCGGTAACGCCCTGGCGGACTTTCTGCTGGGCATCCCGAATAACATCACGCAAGATGCGCCGATCCGCGCGCTGACGAACAGCTGGCTGCCGGCGATGTTTGTCCAGGATGACTTCCGAGTACTTCCTCGCCTGACGCTCAACCTGGGGCTGCGCTGGGACATCCAGACACCACCCACTGATCCGCAGAATCGCGAAGGCACATACGAAGCGGGAGTGCAATCCATCGTGAATCCGAACGCTCCCGTGGGCCAGCTATTCCCGGGAGATCCCGGCGTGACGCGCGGAGTCGTGCCGGTACGCTGGCACCACTTGTCGCCTAGAATCGGCCTTGCGTGGGATCCGTTTGGTGACGGAAAAACGTCGGTGCGGGCAGGGTTCGGGGTCTTCTATGGCACTCTCTCCGGAAATAACTGGAACCAACCTTCGAACTTCCAACCGTTTGCTACCCGATTAACCTTCACAAACACCGGTTCTGGGAAATTTGCGACCGGAGGCAGCTTGACGAACCCCTACCGAGGACTCACTGGAGGAGATCCATTCCCCTATCAGGGAGCTTACACAACCGGCGGCGGAATCCTGGGCATCGCCACGAATTTCCAGTGGCCTTACACTTACCAGATGAATCTTTCCGTGCAACGGCAGCTGACGAGCGACTTGAGCGTGTCGGTGGCTTACGTGGGCAGCCTGGCGCACGATTTGCCGTTCGCGCAAGACGTGAACTATCCTCAGATAACTACGACTCCTGTGCCTTCGACCGGGAACGTGCTGCAGCGGAGACCCAATCCCTTGTTTGGGGCAGTCTTGCTGGTGCAGTCCAACCAAGGTGCGTCGTACCACGCGATGCAAGCGACCGTGACGAAGCGGATGACACATCACCTGCTCATCAACGCGTTTTACACCTTCAGCAAGAACCTGAACAGCGTGCAATTGGACAACAATCAGACGCAGGGCGGGGCGCAAAACATGTCGAACCTGAGCGAGGAACGCGGCCGCGCTGACATCGATCAACGCCAAGTCGTTTCGGTTTCGGCGGTGTGGCAGCCTGTGTACTCATACGGCGGCAATGCCATCGTAAAAGGAGTGCTGAATGGCTGGTCGATTTCTCCCATCGTGAGATGGCACAGCGGACTTCCGTTTACGGTTTCCAATGGAGTAGATGCAAATCTGGATGGGACAAATAACGACCGCGCGAGTCTGATTGGCGATCCAGGCCTGTCGAACAAGAGCTCGCTGGAATGGTTTAACGTCAACGCGTTCGCTCGCAACCCGGTAGTCACGGGCGCGTCCGTTGACGGGAATGCCCCACGCAATCTGCTGGACCAGCCCGGCTTTAAAACGGTGGATTTGGCCGTTTTCCGTGAATTTAGATTCCGCGAAAGATTCGGAATGGAGATTCGAGCGGAAGCCACCAACACATTAAACATGGTGAATCTTAACGCGCCAAACAGCACGGTGGGCAACAGCACGTTCGGACAAATCTCGGGCGCGGGATCCATGCGGCAACTTCAGCTTGGTCTTCGTTTGAGATTTTGAGATTTTTCTGTTCTGCCAGACTTTTGCCGGCTAGCGCCGGCCGCGAGGAGTACTTTTTCTTCGCTGCGGCGCGGCGGCTGGATGAGCGCCATTGCGGTTGAACTCACGCGCGGCGCGGGAAATTAAAAAGTACACTGGAGGTGTCGCTAGTGAGCACGCAGGCTGAAGTTGCCGTGGACAAAATGGTGTTTCGAAGGACAAACAACCGAACGGGGAGACACGTCGCGGTTACGCCAGAAAACAGCGCCATGCGGCATTTGGCGTATGGGAGAATTCGACTGGATGCATCGGTTCCAAACGCATCTTTCGGGAATGGTAATCGCGAAACTGGTCTGATCGTTTTGTCCGGCATGGCAGCCGTAAGCACGGAAGGAAAAGAAGTGGAACTCGGAAAATACGACGCGATCTATATTCCCAGGGACTCCAAGATCGAAATATCCACAAAAGGCGAGGTTGATATCGCCGAGTTTTCCTCCGATGTCGAGCGGACTTATCCGATTCAAGTGGTGCGCTACGCGGAAACTTCCAAAGACCCGGGGCTGACCTTCAACGCCGGTGGACCGGGATCTTCCCGCGAGTTAAACATGGTCATTGCAAAAAACGTCGAAGCGGGACGGCTGGTAGCGGGATTCACGCATTCCGATCCGGGCAATTGGACGAGCTGGCCACCGCACGAGCATGCAAAGATGCTGGAAGAGATTTACGTATACTTCGACATGCCGGAACCCGCGTACGGCATTCAATTGGTCTACAACAACACGGAATATCCGGAATTGATCACGGCCGTTCGCGACGGCGACGCAGTCTTGATGCCGAGTGGATACCACCCAAACGTTTCCGTTCCAGGCCACCGGATTGCTTTCCTCTGGGCGATGGCTGCTCATCGCGAAGTGGTGGACAGGCAGTTTGGTATCGTGAATATTCAGCCGGGATTTCAACAAGGCGGATCGGGCTTGGATGTTGGCCGCAAGTAACCGACCGAACCAAGAAAAAAGGGTCATATTCTCGAGGAGAATCCGCCCAGTGCCTGCAGCAGTTCGGACTGCGTGAGCCGATGAATCTCGAAGCATTTCAAATTAGCGGCAAGAATGCATTGGTGACTGGTTCGCACCGGGGGCTTGGCGCTGCAATCGCCGTGGCCCTGGCAAGAGCGGGCGCGAATGTCGGATGCCATGGACGCGATCCGAATCCAGGTTCCTCCTGTGATGAGATTCGGACAGCGGGCCGCAAGACATTCTACATTTCGGCGGACTTGGCGGACTCGACCGCGTGTTCCGAGTTAGTCGAGAAAACCATCTTGGAATTTGGATCCATCGACATTCTCGTGAACAACGCGGGAACGATTCGAAGGGCACCCGCCGAGGAATATCCCGCGGAATTCTGGGATGAGCTGATCGCCGTAAACCTTACGGCCGTGTTTCATCTTTCGCAGCTTGCTGCCCGAAACATGCTGCGAAGAGGCAAAGGCGGCAAGATCTTGAACATCGCTTCCCTGCTCTCCTTTCAAGGGGGAATCCTGGTCCCCGCGTACGCCGCGGCGAAGGGTGGAGTCGCCCAGCTAACGAAGGCGCTGGCGAATGAATGGGCAGCAAAAGGGATCAATGTAAACGCGATCGCCCCTGGGTATATGGCCACGGACAACACTACAGCATTAAGAAGCGATCCGATCCGCAGCAAGCAAATCTTGGATAGGATTCCCGCGGCCCGGTGGGGTCAGCCGGATGATATCGTGGGCGCTGCGATATTCCTGTGCTCTGCCGCCAGCGACTATGTACACGGACATGTTCTTGCCGTGGATGGGGGTTGGTTGGCGCGTTGACGCATCTCTTTTTCCGGCGACGACAAATGGTAGTAGACCGGCGAGTCTAGAGCAATCCAGACGAATTGGAGAAAGCAAATGGAAACACTAGCCAAGCGCATTCCGGACCTCGTGGTGGTAGCCCACGAGGATGGCAAGGAGTCTGAGCCCGAGCGCGGCCTGAAACGGCGCGTGCTCGCCTATAATGAAAAACTGTTTCTAGCGGAGCACGAAATGGTGAAGGGTTGGGCCGGTGCGATGCACAGCCATCCGCACGATCAAATTGTTTACGTCATGCATGGGCATATCCGGGTTACGTGCCAGGGGAAAACCTTCGATGTTCGCACGGGTGGTACATTCGTGGTTCGTGGCGGCGTGGAACATGGCGCATCAGCAATCGAAGAATCGCTGGTGATCGATGTTTTCACGCCGTGCCGCGAGGACTACGTTACTTGAGCTCATTTCTAGCAAACTTTATCTTCATTCCTAAGCGAGATCAGAACTCTATGCGCAAAGTTCGTTTTCGGATCCTGTGGCTGCTCCCGATTCTCTGTGCTGCATCAGCATCGGGAGCCCAGCAGATTAAGAGCATCAAACTGGCCATCTCAAATCCCAGTTCGACGGCTCGAAACTCGGCTGACATCGTCGTTCCTATCGCCGACATACGGAGAGTCGCGCCTGATTTCAAGCCCGGTGCCGAAATCGTGACGGCGAGTGACGCAACCACCTTGGAGCAAGATGCGTCCGTCCTGCAGACAGAAGAACTCCCCTCCCAAGTGGATGACCTGAATGGCGACGGGAAAGCAGACGTGCTGGCCTTTCAAATTGACCTCGCGCCGCTACAGACTCGGGTCGTTTCGATTTCCTATGGCGACGAGAACCGCATTTGGCGATTGCGCAGCGACTACAAAGAAAGAACCGCGGCGCTTTTCAGCCGCAAGATCGAAGGCCTCGGCTGGGAATCGGAACGCGTGGCGTTTCGTATCTATTTCGATCACAGAAATGCCATCGACATTTACGGAAAGCGTCGTCCCACGTTGCAGCTTTCTATGTATGCATCACCGGATTACATCTACCACGACGAATCGCCGGAAGGCCGCGATATCTTCAGAGTGGGCGATGCGATCGGAATTGGAGCAGTAGCGGCTTTAGTTGACGGAAAGTTGATCAAGGTGGCCGATGTGAAAGATCGCAAGTGGCGGATTCTGGCCAGTGGGCCGGTACGCTCCGTTACCGAACTTGAGTACGCCGGCTGGAACCCCGCAGGGAAGCTCATTCACCTTCAATCACGAATCACGATGTGGGCGGGAGAGCGCGGGTTTGAACACGCCATTTCAGCGGACTGCGGCGACAACTTTACGTTCGTCACCGGCTTGCCTTACAAGCCAGGGATCTCTCCGGTGAATTCGGAAAAGGATTCACGGGTCACATGGATCGCCACTTGGGGCCAGCAGGTTGTCGCTCCCGGCTCAACGGCGACGGAAGAAATCCCGGGACAAAATCTTGGCCTCGCGGTTCTTACCTCCGCTCCCGGAGCGCGATTCGAAAATGATGCTCAAAATCACCTCATTCGGTTCAATTTAAGAAGCGGGTCCGCAGCTTGGTACGCCTTGGCGGCATGGGATCAGGAGGGTTCCAATCGTAAGATCGTCCCGCGAACTGAAAATGGCGCGGACGCGCGTCAGTCATTCGTCCTTCCTCCCGATGGTATTACGAACCGCGAGAAATTTCTTCAAGCCGTCAAGGAAGAGTCCGGCCGTCTGGAAATGCCTGCTCAATTTCATATCTTGTCGAGCTCAGCGAGCGCTGAGCAGGCCCCCGCAGACACTCTCGTTCCGCACAACGCGAAGTCAGTAGAACAAGCCTTGGCCCTGTTGCGCCAAGCGATTGATCGCACAGCGGCCATTTGGGAACGCGTTCTTCGCGCTACACCGGAACCCATTACCCCAAAAGCGGGGCAGGGGTTTTTTACGGAGGCGGACAATAGCTCCGGGGAATGGCAAAAGCAGAACGGCTACTTCTGGACCGGCAGCTTCTGGGTCGGAGAGCTTTGGCAGCTCTATGCTGCGACTCACGACGAGAAATATCGGGTGTGGGCGGAGCTTTGGGGTTCGAAGCTCATCGGCCAGGAATCCCTGGAAAACCATGACGCAGGTTTTTTGAATTATTACTCATCGGCCCTTGGATACGACTTGACGCACGATGAGGCGCTAAAAGCCAGTGCCATGCGCGGAGCCGAGCGCCTGCAACAGTTGTTCAATCCGAAGACGCAACTGATCGCATCCTGGAATGTCGATGGAGACGACACGATCGTAGACACCATGATGAACCTGCAACTTCTCTGGTGGGCAAGCGACAGAAGCGGAGACGAAAAGTGGCGGGACATCGGCAAGAAGCATGCGCTGCGTACCGCCGAATGGTTTGTGCGCGCTGATGGATCTGTGTTTCAATCCGTGCACTACAATCCGGGAACCGACCTGCAGGACTTCCAATTGCATGGCGGCTCGCCGAAGGACACGGAACTCAAGCTCGAAAATACTGCCGCTCCGGGTGATTGGGTTTTCAAGCATACCCATCAAGGCTACGGGCCAGACACAACCTGGTCGCGCGGGCTTGGCTGGGCGCTCTATGGTTTCTCCGTCGCATCCGCCGAGACGCACGATCCGCTGTTCCTTACGACGGCGCAACGAACCGCTGATTTTGCAATCGCAAATCTGCCCAGTGATTCTGTGCCTTGGTACGACTTCGACGATGCGGGCGTTCACTTTCGCAACAGAGACTCGTCTGCGGCAGCCATCCTTGCCGGTGGACTTTTCCGTCTCTCCGTCATCACCACAGACTCCACTCGCGCCAAGACCTATCGGGACGTCGGCGATCGTATCGTGCAATCGCTCATCGATCGCTACCTGACTCCTGTCGGAAGCGACGATCACACACCGCCGGGAGTTTTGCGCCACGGAAGCGGCGTTCGGCCCAATGACGCAATGCTGATCTACGGACAATATTACTTGCTGGAGGACCTGCTTTGGCTCGAACAGCACAAACAATCACACTGATCAGAACGAGCTTGTCCGCGACCAACGGCCATGATTAGAGCTTGCCCGTTGCCAAAAGCAAGATTTCTTAGACTTGCACTGATCGGATTTGTTTTCGCCGGGGTTCTTGGCTTAAGTTGCGTTTCGTTTGCACAAACTTCCGTCGCGACACTGCAAGTCCAAACATCAGTACTCGATCGTCGAATTAAAGATTTTCTCCATAAGGAGATAACAGCCCACGTCGCCGATATCAAGACTCTCGACCCTCCGCCTGAACGCGTGGTGGGCGCGCTGACAATCGGTGAGTTTTCCTGGGGTACGTTTATGCGGACGCTTGGCTCGTATTCGGAATTTGCGGGAACGACGACAATCGCCGGCCGGGATGTCTCACGCATGATCGGAAGCATGGCAAAGATCGAGTTGGACCACGGTGGGAAAACATGGGCCCAGCTGTATGCTGCGATGGCGCTCGAGAGCTTCGGAAAAGATTTGAATCACAATGCCCTGTGGCAGGGATTAACTTCCGAAGAACGGAAGACATACCTCGCGTTACTTGATCCGGGACGATTCTACGATGCAAAGAATCACGTACTCCTCCATCTCCCCGAAAATTATTTTGGCGTTGCGGCGCGCATTGCGGCGATTGACTACGAATTGGGCCTACACAGGGACCGCGCTTCCTTGGACGATTTGTTGAATCAAGCTGCGAAACAGTTCACCGCGGGAGCCCTTTTTGCAGATGACGCCCTGCCAACCGGCCGTTTCGACCGCTATTCCAACGAGTACGTCCGAGCGCTCTACGATGCCGCCGAACTCGCGGGGCGGCTCGATCTCATCAAGGCCCTCTCGCCTTCGCTTAAGGATCAGATGAAACTGTGGTGGGATTTGCTGTCGCCCGATGGCTACGGGTATTCCTGGGGACGGAGCCTCGGCGCGATCAGTTACATGGACACCATGGAGATCTCGGCATTTCTTGGGAAGCACCCGGAGTTTCGGCCGGCCCCTCTCTCCGACCTTGCTTCCGCTTACTTTGCCGCATGGACCTGGCTGCGAAGCGACTACAACGATCAAACCCACCTGTTGTCCATCTTCGCCTTTGGTCGAGGAGACTACGGATACATCACAAAAGAGCGCGAGTGGCAGCAGACTACGACATTCTTTGGAAAGCTGATCAGCGCTCACCAAATGTTCATGAGCGTACTTGAAAAAGAGGGAGTGAAAACCTTTGCATCCCGTCCCAACCTCTCCAACGTCGCGCGCTTCGAGTACTTCCGAAATGGAACCGGTCGCAAATTTGGAGTTTGGATTGTTCGGCAGGGAAGTATTCAGTTTGCGATGCCATTCGTTACGGGACCAAAAGCTGCCACATCCGATTATGAGCCGGCACCGTATGGATTCCCCGGTTTCGCGGTGCCCGTCGAGCAAATTTATCCGTGTCTGGTTGCTTTTCTCGAATTGGAAGACGGCCGGATCATCGCCCCAGTGGACGGCGCGGATGACATTAGCCCGGCAGAGGACGGGAAGACTGTCACCGCTGTCTGGAAGCATTGGGCACTGGTGGGAACCAAGGCTGGAGAGACTGTTGATCCAGACCTCGTTTCAGAGGTTACCTGGTCCCTCCGAGGAGATACTTTGCATAGGGTCGAAACGCTGTCTTCATCAAAGGGTCTGAGGGTCCGTCGTCTCTGGCTTGCGATTCCAAGCCGCGAGAATCATCTAGAAACTTTGGAGTCAAATGGCGCTCGAACCTATCGACTCGACTCAACCGAAACAACGCTGGATGTGGTACTCCAACGTTCGGACTGGCCAATCCAGGTCTCCGTTTACGCAACAGGTAACGGCCCTTTAGGCAGGGGCGACCGAGGCCCGATTCCCCTGCACCTAATTCTTGAGTCGAAGAATATTGCCCTCGGAGCGGCGGTACCCAGAAGTTGGGAGATCACGTTGGCGGCAAATTCAAAGAAGAATTCTGGCGAACTATAAATCGAGATTCCAATCTCTTGGATACTTGATCGGACCGTTTCGACAGATCAAGAAATCGATCGATTGCTGAGAGCCTTCATCTAACTGCATTTTGGTGAGTCCACGAGGCTATTGGTTGGACGAGCAGCGACCAGCTGGAGGAGGCAGTATCTGTCATCTGCTGAACACAAACCGTCAGCCGGGCGGGTGTGCAGTCCAACTAAGCGGAAAAGTCTACCCCCGCGACTTCTTCGGAACTGAATTTGGCATGAATCGGTAACCGACGCCGCGAACCGTTAGCAGATAGCGCGGTTTCGCCGGCTCGGGTTCGATATATCGCCGCAATCGCACGATGAAGTTATCGATGGCTCGCGTGTCGGTGTCTTCGTGCAGATTCCAGACTTCCTGCAATATCTGCTTGCGAGAGACGGGATGCCCGATGTTTCTGACTAGGCAGAGCAGCAGGTCTGATTCCATCATGGTCAGTGGAATAACCTGCTTGCCGGCACGCAATTGCAGATTTTGAAAGTCCACGACCTTGTCATCGAAGCGAAAAATGTCCGGGGTAGGCTCGCTTGCACCTGGCTGAGGATTTTGCACGGATTCAGCCTTGCTCGAGCCGAGCCAGTGCTTCCGTCGCAAAAGACTTTCGATCCGAGCAATCAATATGGCCAGATTAAAGGGTTTGGATAGGTAGTCATCCGCCCCGGATTCAAATCCCTTGAGCACATCCTCTGGCCGGCTGCGGGCCGTTAGCATCAGTAGCGGCGTGTAATTCTGCGCTTTGCGCAGCTCCCGCGCGACCATAAATCCGTCCTTGCCGGGCAGCATCACATCCAGGACCAGAGCGTCAAAGCTTTCGTCCTCCTTTAGCAGCCGCTTCAAGGCATCTTCGCCATTGTCACTTATTTGCACGGTATGGCCTTCCGCTTCAAGATTGAAGCGAAGCCCTTCCGCGAGGTGCGCTTCATCTTCAACGATGAGGATCCGGCTCATGCCTGGTAGACCCTGGGCAGCCGGATACTGAATGTGCTTCCCCGCCCTTCCCCCTCACTCTCGGCAAAAGCATCCCCTCCGTGACGGCGGGCAATCGAGCGCACTATGAACAGGCCGAGACCAGTGCCCTTCACCTTGTCGGTCTTGAAATTTGAGGCGCGGTAGAATCGTTTGAAGATTCGTTTCTCTTCTTTTCGCGGAATGCCGATGCCTCGGTCCTTTACACGCAGCAAAACAGTGTCTAGACCGGGGGTAAGCAAGTCCACAACAATATTCTTCCTGTCCCCAGAGTACTTAATGGCGTTATCGAGCAGATTGAGCACAGCGGTACGGAGTTCCTCGGGGTTTCCGAGAATCGTAATCTCGTCCGGAGGCGTCGTTCCGATGCTCAATGCGTCTGTAGATAAATTCTGCCGTAAACGCGCAAGGCCCACTACTTCGCGCACCATCCTGGAAAAATGCACCTCCTGCCAGTTTCTTCGCGCACTTCCATGCCGGACTTCCCCCGCCTTCAACACTTGTTCGACTGTGCCAAGAAGCCGGTCGGTGTCTTCCAGCATGATGCGATAGAACTCTCCGCGTTTTGCTTCATCCAAATTCCGGCTTGCCAGTGTTTCCAAATACAGCCGCAGGGAAGCAATCGGCGTCTTTAGTTCGTGGGTGACGGCATTGAGAAAGCTGTCTTGTTGCTCATTTCGCCGGATCTCTCGGACGAGAAAGATCGTGTTGACCACCAGGCCCGCAATAAGCAACCCAAAGAAGATGATGCCGATAACAAGGGGAACAACTTGACGCCAATGATAGATGATCCAGCTTACGTTAAGGAAAATTGCCAGGGCGACTAGACACACTCCGAACGCGGTGAAGAACGCGATCGCTTTGGTGCGCCGGGTGATGCGCATGAACTTGTAGTTTACGCCAAGGCCGATTCAGTAGCACTGGAGATGGAACATGGAGGACGGTTTGTGCCGCCCGGATCCTGGGTGCCATTCCCTAGGGACTTGATTCAGTCGCCGCTAGAAATTGCCGCTGGAGCCGCCACTCGTGAAGCCTCGGCGGCAATGGCGCTCGGCCGGGTTCCTTCTTGCACGCGCTGTCCCAGCTTGTGACGCTTGATGTCTCGCGCAAGCCCGAGGGCTCTTAGAACGCAGATGCCGTACCAGTTCAGGTCGATTTCATACCACGCAAGGCCATGGCGCGCTGATTGCGGAACAGCGTGGTGATTGTTGTGCCACCCTTCTCCAAAGGTCAGCAGGGCAACCCAAAAACTGTTCTTAGACGTATCGTCCGTCAGGAAACGGCGCGAGCCCCACATGTGCGTCGCGGAGTTTACGAGCCAAGTCGAGTGCAGGCCGACCACTGTTCGCAAGAAGATCCCCCACAAAAGGAACGGCCAGCCGCCTATCGTGAAGAGCCCTGCTCCCAGGAGCGTGAGCGGTACCCAATGCCACGCGGTGATCCAAACATGAAACTTGTCCTTACGCAGATCGGGAACGAAAGCCCAAAGCTCCTTGGCATTGTTGTGCATGGTCTTCCCTGTCAGAATCCAACCCATGTGCGCCCACAGGCCGCCGTCGCGCGGTGAGTGCGGATCGCCCTCCTTGTCTGTGTTCTGATGATGGACGCGGTGAGTGGCGACCCAAGCGATTGGTCCGCCTTCAAGGGCCAGCGTCCCGCAGACTGTCAGGAAATACTCCATCCACTTCGGTGTCTTGTATCCGCGGTGAGTCAGCAAACGGTGGTACCCCATTCCAATGCCGGGACTTCCGGCGACCCACAAAAGAAAAACCGCCAAAGCGAGGCCTTTCCAAGTAAAGAAAAACAATGCCACGATGGCGCCGATATGAAATGCAATCATGAAGGCCGAAGTGGTCCAATTGACGGGTTCCGAAAATGTTTTGTCGCGCTCAATGAGGTTCATGACTCCAAACTTAGCACCTGGGTCAGAGGACTTCTGTAATAGTTCTGTAATCCCTCCCATGGGGTTTCCAATAATTTTGCCGCAAAAAATCCTTAGAAAGTCCCCATTTCCCGCGACAAACCTGTACTTACGGCCAGTGCGAATCGCCCTAAATTGCTGCTCCTCTCAGCTTGTTTCACAGCTCCGGTAGCACTCGTAAGAGGGTGACCGCCCCGGGCGTGTATCCTCATCGAGTTGCGATTGGCATGGCCCGCGAATCGGGCCGGTACCAACCGAGTTACGCAGGGCGGGCAAACTTCGCTTGCCTCAATAATGTATGTTAAGAAGTTTCTAGCTATCGCGTCTTACCCTATAGACGAGCCGAGGAGGGATGCTTGGCAGCCGCGATAGAAAACATCATGGTGACGCAGGCACACGCGGAGCTTGAGGATGTTTTTCGTGCACACCAATCGACTGTCCTTAAGGCCGCTTACAGAGTAACCGGCAGCCTCGCGGACGCCGAGGACGTCGCACAGTCTGTCTTCCTCCGGCTGGCCCGCGGGAACATCGACCACAGCCGCATCGCCAATCTTCAGAGTTACTTGCACAAGTCCGCGGTCAATGCTGCACTCGATCTGATTCGCGCGAGAGGCCATTGTGAGGTCGTGCCCGTCGAGGCCGCCGACGCGCTGCCAGCCAATCCCTGCCTCACGCCAGAACGTTCGCACTCTTCGACTGAAATCAAAAATTGGCTTCGCAAAGAGCTTGCCCAGCTGAGTCCCCGCACCGCTGAGATGTTCACGTTGCGCTATATCGAGGGCCTGGATAACCCCGAAATTGCGAGGATGATGAACACCTCCCAGGCTGTAGTTGCTGTCACTCTGCATCGGACTCGCGCACGGCTGAAGAAGAGCCTTCGTGGCATTTTGAAAGGTGCATCATGAAATTTTTTCGATCGAAGCAAGACGCTAACCTTGATCAAGCCATCTCCCACCTTCGCGGAGAAGAACTTGATTCAAAAACGCTAACTGCGTCAGCCGAACGCGTGTGGCAGAAGTTGCAAGCAGCGGAAGGCGCGGAAGCCGCAGCGAGCTCCCTGCAGCCTATCCGCGGCTGCGCCGATATTCGTTCTCTTGTTCCAGCTTTTCATCGCCATGAACTGCCTCCGGCTCGCGCGCTGATCGTGGAAGATCACCTGCGGGAGTGTGTCTCGTGCCGTTCCTTCGCTCACGGTCGTCGGGTTGATGGCAGTACAAGTCTCCACTGGCGTTTGGAATCCTCATCTCGCGGTTTCCAGTGGAGTTTTGCCAAACTGGCCTTCGCTTCAGCAACAGTGATTCTCTTGGCTGCAGTTGCCTGGACTGGCCGCACTTGGTACGTCGCCGGCCCTCCTGGGAGCCGCGCACGAGTCGACTCCATCGAAGGTCAGGCGTATCTCGTCGGCATGTCTGGCGAGCATTCCCTCAAGCCCGGAGACGAAGTTGGCCAAGGCGATTTCATTCGTACCGCCGCTAATTCCCACGCCAAGGTGCGTCTCTTCGATGGCTCCGAAGTGGAAATGAATCAGCGTGCCCAATTGGCAGTCAGCGCGAATCGCCGCAACACAACAATCCATCTCGATCAAGGCAATATCATCGTGCAGGCCGCAAAGCGACATACCGGCCACTTGTACGTGAGCGCTCCGGATTGCACCGTCTCCGTCACCGGGACGGTCTTCTCTGTGAACTCCGGTACCAAAGGCTCCCGTGTGGCAGTGATCGAAGGGGAAGTTCGCGTTAAGCACTCCGGACGGGAATCCATTCTGCACTCGGGCGATGAGGTGGCGACAACACAGAGCGTCGGCCTCGTCCCCGTCCGCGAGGAAATTGCCTGGAGCAGCGATTTGGATCATCAGCTTGCTCTGCTTGCGGAATTTTCAAAGCTTCGCGCCAAATTGAATGAAATCCAGACGCCTGGTCCGCGCTATGCCAGCAAAATTCTTCCCTTTATGCCCGCGGATACCGTCTTGTATATCGGCATCCCCAATCTTGGAGACGCCCTTCAACAGGCAAATCAAATCTTTCAGCAGCAGCTGTCGCAAAGCAAGGTTCTGCAAGATTGGTGGAACAAGAGCGGCAACTCGAACCAGCATCCCACTCCGGAGGAGTTGATCGAGCAAATCCGCACTATGAGCCAATATTTAGGCGACGAAGTGGTGATTACATTCAGGGGAAGCTCGATCGCGATGGAAAATGGCCCGGTTCTTTTGGCCGAGATTCGTCAGCCTGGCTTGAAGGATTTCTTGCAGAATAATCTGGCTGATACGTTAGCTAATCATCGAGGCGCTTCCGATTTGCATGTTGTGGACCCGCAGTCGCTCTCAGCTCTTGCTGGAGGTCAGCGTGGGATGATCATGCTCGTCCGGCCAGACATGCTCATCGTCGGCGGTGACGCTGCATCTGTTCAACACATGAGCGCGCAAATCGACGCCGGAGCTTCATCCTTCTCTGGGACGGATTTTGGCAAGCGCATCGCCAACGTCTACAGTCACGGTACCGAAACTCTGGTTGCCGCGAATCTTGGGCAGCTCCTAAACTCCACTCACACCCAGCATGCAGATTCAACGGCTCTTCGGAACAGCGGCTTCAACGACATAAAATACCTGATCGCGTCTCGCGGCGAGCCTTCCAGTCAAGGCGACAACCGGATTACGTTCGAATTTAACGGCCCGCGTCACGGTATCGCCTCCTGGCTGGCCCCTCCGGCGCCCATGGGCTCCCTCGACTATGTTTCCTCAAATGCTGGTGCCGCGGTCTCTTTCGTTGCGAAGCAGCCTGCGCTTATGCTCGACGACCTGTTCAGCACCATCGGCGCAAACGATCCTAACTTCAGCCAAAATCTGGCCAAAACAAATTCCGAGCTTGGTCTGGATCTTCGCAACGACTTGGCGAGCGCGCTCGGCGGAGAGATGACCCTTGCTCTCGATGGGCCTGTTCTTCCCACGCCTTCCTGGAAGGCAATCATTGAGGTCAATGATTCGGGAAGCCTCCAGTTGGCCATCGAAAAGCTGGTACAGGGCCTCAATCGGGAAGCGGAAAGAGCCAACCGTCCCGGCATGACACTTAACCAAACTCAAGTTGGCGGCCGAACGTTCTACACCATCCAATTGCAAAGTGTGGGGCTTTCCACCGAGTACGACTACACCTTCGCGGACGGGTATATGATTGTGGCCCCCTCTCGAGCGCTCCTCCTCGCGGCGTTGCAAACCCATGCAGACGGTAGTTCGCTTGCTCACTCCGTCTCGTTTCATTCGCTCCTTCCCACTGACAATCACGCGAATTTCTCCGCGATGCTCTATCAAAATCTCAGCCCGATCCTGAAACCACTCGCTTCTCAACTCAACTCCGGCCAGTTGGCGGTCCTTCAGCAATTGGCTGCGGATGCCAAGCCCAGCGTATTCTGCGCCTACGGAGAAAGTGACCGCATCGAGGTGGCCAGTAGTGGCAAGCTGTTTGACTTGAATCCGAGTGTTCTGACATTGTTCCATTTGCTGGGTGTTTCGGAGCATGGAACTTCGCGCATTCCAAATCCGTACTGATTTGTAGATGATCAACCCAACCATCGAGCTCGACGGGCTCGAAGTACAACTCGGCAGCCGAACGATTCTCCATGGTCTTACAGGCGTTCTGAAGAGTCGCGCCATTGGTTTGCTTGGGCCTAACGGCGCCGGCAAATCGACGCTTATCAATACCCTCTTGGGTTTTCACATTCCCTCCAAGGGGAGCGCCCGTATGCTCGGCCTTGACTCTCACACTTCTGGCAAGGCGCTTCGCTCTCTTGTTGGCTACATGCCGGAGAACGACGCTTTCATTTCAAAAATGTCCGGGGTCCGCTTCGTTCGCTATATGGCGGAGATCTCTGGCCTCCCTCCGGATCAGGCAATGGAGCGCGCGCACGAAGCCTTCGTTTATGTCGGCTTAGGCGAAGCGCGTTATCGCCCCGTGGGCACCTATTCTCTCGGCATGAAACAACTGGCGAAGCTGGCCCAGGCCATTGCACATGGCCCCAAGGTTCTCATTCTGGATGAACCCACCAACGGCATGGACCCGCCCGCGCGCAAACGCTTGATCGAACTCATCCGCGAGATCCGCGAAGCTAGCGATATCTGCCTGCTTCTCTCCTCGCATCTTCTGCGCGACGTGGAAGAAACCTGCGATGAGGTCCTTATCCTCCGTAACGGCAAAATCGCCTCCATCTGCAATCTCGTTGAGGAACGCCGCGCCAATCGCAAGTTCCTCGAACTCGAAACATTCGGCGCTGAGGCAACCTTTACCTCCTCGCTCGAGAGCCTAGGCTGCGAGTGCGCGGTTTTCAGCAACGGCCGCATCAAGGTGGTCATGCCTGATACCGTGGAAATCAGGGAGGTGTTTAAGGTCGCGGCCGATCGCGGCGTGCAAATTCGCCGCATGAATCACCGCCGCGATTCTCTCGAAGACATCTTCCTTAACGCCATGGAGCAGACGGGAGCGGCTGATGGCCGTCTATAAGCGCAGATACAATTCCTACGCTGGCTCTCTTACTCCGGAGTGGTCGCGCTTTTTTGTCCTGACTCGCTATGCATTCGCAGACCTCTTCAAATCCCGCTCCTTCGTGCTCCTGCTGATTCTTTCTATCATTCCCTGCCTCTTTTTTGCCGGCTACATTTTCATCGCCAACAACAAGACCGTCCAATTGCTGATGCAGTTGCGCTCTGCGGATTTGTTCTCGGTGGATACCCAATATTTCACCATCATCCTGATGGTTCAGACGCAGGCTGCCTTTCTCTTGAACTGCTGGGTCGGCCCGGTCCTGATCTCTGGAGACCTTACCAACGGCGCCCTTCCTCTTTTTCTGAGCCGGCCGTTCAGCAGGTCTGACTACGTGCTCGGAAAACTTGCCGTCCTCGGGCTGCTCCTTTCCGCGGTCACTTGGGTTCCCTGCTTGCTCTTGTTCAGCCTGCAGTCCGGACTCGCTAGAAATGGCTGGATATGGTCCCACTTGTGGATGATTGTCCCCATCGTGTTGTGCTCCGCGATTTGGATTCTGATGCTTTCCCTCATTTCTCTGGCTGTATCCGCGTGGGTAAAATTGCGAATCGTTGCCACCGGGGTAATCTTCATCACATTTTTCATTCCCGCTGGCTTCGGCGAAATGTTCAACGCCATCATGGGAACGTATTGGGGCCACCTCCTTAATTTTTCGTATATGTTCCGGCTCATCCTGGCTAGAGGATTTCGTGAACAATCCGGATTCCTAGGTTCGGTGGACTGGATCGAAGTTCCTCTTCCGGCGGCCTGGGGAATGTTGATTCTCGTTTGCCTGCTTTCTCTTGTCATTCTCAATGCGCGCTTGCGCGCACGAGAAACGGTGCGCGGATGACCACCGACGCTCGGCAAATCGTTTTCGACAACGTCTCCAAGTTTTACGGAGAAGTTCTCGGTGTGAACAAAGTAAGCTTCTCCCTTGAACCGGGCATTACCAGTCTCGTCGGCCCCAACGGCTCCGGCAAAACCACTTTGATGAACTTGCTGACCGGCCTGATCAAGCCTTCACAAGGTACGATTTACGTCCTCGGCCTCACCACGCACCAGCCGGTCGAGTTCTTCCGTCAAGTTGGCTATTGCACACAGTTCGACTCCTTCCCTCCCGGCACGAACGGCTACGACTTCATCTATTGGCCCCTGCGTCTTCACGGTTTTGGCGACGATCAGGCCGCCAAACTCACCAACGAAGCCCTTGAGCGCGCCGGCATGGCGCAAGTCGCCCGGCGCAAAGTCGCGGGCTATAGCAAGGGCATGCGCCAGCGCATCCGCTTGGCCCAGGCCATTGCACATCATCCATCCGTTCTGGTTCTCGACGAACCTCTCAACGGCCTTGATCCCATGGCTCGTTCCGAATCGATCGCTCTATTCCAGGCCATTGCCAAACAGGGAATGCACGTCATCATCTCCAGCCACATCTTGGAAGAAGTCGATCGCATTTCTGACCGTGTCGTCCTTATGAGCAGCGGCTATGTTGTTGCCGAGGGCCAGATTCGTGAGGTCCGTCGCGAAGTCCGCGATCATCCCATGCAAATACTCGTTCGCTGCTCGAATGCAGCAAAGCTGGCGTCCGCGGCATTCGAACTCGATCACGTCGTCGAAGCAAAAATTCTCAGTGATGGACAGAGCGTCCTCGTTCGTACTCGCGATGCCGAGCAGTTCTATCTGCTGCTGAACCAAGTCGTTTCCGGGGGTTTAGTCGAAGTCGATGCCGTCGCCCCCGCCGACGACGACGTCAATTCCATCTATCAATATCTCATCGGATCGGATGGGGGCCCAGCATGAACGCCCAAGATTTGGTTACGCAAGCTCAAAAGTGGTCGAAAGAACAGCCTTGGCGGCTCTACGCCAGCCAGATTTCTGTCCTTGTGCGCAACGAAGTTCGCCGCAACCTTTTCACTCGCCGCAGGATTTGGGTCTACCTGCTCGCCTTGATACCGGTCATCATCGTCGCCATCCACTATATCTTGGACAGGAACAGGGGTGCCGACCAGATTGAGACGGACACCATGGTCCTCGCCGGAATTGTTCAGCTCTACTATTTTCGGCTGGGCATTTTCTTCGCCTGCATGGGCATCTTTACTTGGCTTTTCCGCGGCGAAATGGTCGAACGCACGCTCCACTATCAGTTTCTCGTTCCCGTCAGAAAAGAAATTTTGGTAGTCGGAAAGTTTCTTGCTGGTGCGATTATTTCCATCGCACTCTTCGAAACAGCGGTCTTTGCTTGCTTCTTCCTCACGTATAGCCGCCTCGGTTCAGCGGGCAGATCCTACGTCTTTGACGGGCCGGGACTCGGTCAGCTAGGATCCTATCTCCTCGTCACGGCTCTCGCTTGCCTCGGCTATGGCGCGGTCTTTCTCGCTCTCAGCCTGCTCTTCAGGAATCCGATCATCCCTGGAGTTATGTTGATGGGATGGGAGGCCGTCGCTCCGATCTTTCCTTCCTGGGCCCAGAGGCTGAGCGTCACTTTCTATTTGAAGCATCTCTGTCCCGTCAGCCTTCCCGCCGATGGCCCTCTCGCAATTTTCACCATCGTGGCCGAACCCGTCTCTCCATTCCTTGCCGTCTTCGGCTTGCTGTGCCTTACTGTCGCTATCCTTGTTCTCTCCTGCTTCCTCATCCATCGGCTCGAAATAACCTACACCGCCGAGTAGCCTCGCCAGAGCACGCAGACCATCCTTTCAGGCCTTGCCCCCTGCGTTACTCGGCTCACCGGGTTGCGCTTCTTGCTCCAACTTTAGGTGCGCCGCAACAAGTCTGATCTCCTCATAACTTATTGCCGCCGGGAGAGCAACCTTCAACGGCTTGAGCCGTTCGAATCCAAACCGGGTGCATGCCTCTTCGATCTGCGCTTGCTTCTCCGCGTCAACCCAGCTCGGCTGGAACTCCAATTCTCCTTTTTCCATCAGCCTCACAACCAGCTCCACCACACTTCCCACTTGCCTCCCGCGCACCTTGGCAATCTCCTCAAACGTGCGCCCCTCCGCCAGCAATCTCATCGTCTCTTCCGCGGGCTTCGCTTTTTCCTCCTCCTGCCTTGCCGCGCGCGCCCCGCGCACAAACTCCTCAAGCGCACCCAGTATCTCTTTGCCATACAATTCCGTCTTGCGTTCCCCGAACCCTGAAATTCTCCGCAGCTCGCTCAACGAACGCGGCCGCACTCTGCAAAGTTCGTTAAGCGACGTGTCATGCATCACTATGAAAGCCGCCATGCCACGTTCCCTCGCGGCCGTCCGGCGCCACTCCCGAAGATACTCGCGTAGCTCAGAGTCGATCCCGGCGGCAAGGCCGCTTACGCTCGAGTCCCCTGCCGAAATTCGGCCCGGCTCTCTCCCAGCTTCCTTTGCCGGAAAGGCACTGCCGCCAGTCGCTCCCGTTGCCGCCGCTGCCGCCTTGCGCTTCTTTGTTTTCTTCGCTGGCGCAGCCGCCGCCAGCCACTCCGGCTCCCCAACGCACACATCGCAAGCCCCGCAAGACTTCCATTTGCGCTCTTCCCCGAAGTGCGAACAAATCTGATGATGCCGGCATACCTTCGCTTCCACGAACCTGCGAATATCGCGGTACCGCTGCCACGCCTGCGCCTTCTCCTCCTCATCGCTCAGCTGCTGCACGAAATACGTCAGCAATCCCACATCGCGCTTCTGCCACAGCAGGAGGCACTCCGCCGCTTCTCCGTCTCGTCCCGCCCGCCCCGCCTCCTGGTAATACTGCTCGATCGATTTCGGCAACGAGAGGTGAATCACCGCGCGCACCGCCGCTTTGTTGATTCCCAAACCAAACGCAATCGTCCCTACTAGCACGCGCACTTCGTCGGACATCCAGCGTTCTTGATTCCTCCGCCGCGTCTCGCTATCCATCTTGCCGTGATAGCCAACTGCGGAAATTCCCTGCTCCTCCAAAAAATCCACCGTCTCTTCCACCCGCGCGATCGTCGGCGCGTACACAATCACGTTGCTCTCCGCATATTTCCGCAACGCCCGAATCAAAAGCTCTTCCTGCGTTCGCCCTGCGCATTCCTTCACGATGTACTGCAAATTTGGCCGGTGGAAGCTCGCAATATATTTATCCGGATCGCGCAACTTCAGTTGCGAGAGGATGTCGTGCCGCACACGCCGTGTCGCGCTCGCCGTAAACCCCGCAATCGGCAGCTCCGGGAATTGCTCCCGCAATCGGCTCAACTGCCGGTACTCCGGCCTGAACTCGTGTCCCCACTCCGAAATGCAGTGCGCTTCGTCAATCACAAAGAACGAAACAGGCACGCGGCTCAGCCACCCAAATGTGTCCTCCCGCGCGATCCGTTCCGGCGACAAATACAAAAGCCGGTACGCCCCCTCAATCGCCTTATGCAACACCCACGACTGCACATCCGCCGCAAGAAAACTATTCAGGAACGCGGACGGAATCCCCATCTGCGTCAGCTGCGCCACTTGGTCTTGCATCAGCGCAATCAGCGGCGATACCACCACCACCGTCTTCTCCGCCAAAATCGCCGCCGGCAACTGATAGCAAAGCGATTTTCCGCCTCCCGTCGGCATTACCACGCACGTGTCGCGCCCTCCAAGCAAGCTCTTAACAATGTTTTCTTGCAAAGGCCGGAATGCATCGTAGCCCCAGTATTGCCGCAGCGCCGCCCGCAACTCTTCCCCGCTACTCATGCACAGAGTATAAGTGCCATCGCAGATGCGGTCTATCCACACTCCTCACCCTTCTCCTTCCGCTTTCACCGACGATTCACTTGACATCAGCGCACCAAGAAGGTAACTCCGCTACTTCCCTGGAGGCCTTTCCTTGACCTGGACTCAAATCTACGACCCCCTCCACCATTGGTGGCTCTCCACTCTCGTTGCTTCCCTGCCTGTCGTTGTCCTTCTCGGTTTGCTCGCGGGCTTTAAAGTCCGCCCCCACCTCTGCGCCATCGCCGGCGCCGCTACCGCAGTTCTTTGCGCCATCTTCGTCTTCCACATGCCCTCGCCGCTCGCCATTGCCAGCTTTCTCTACGGCTCCGCCTACGGCCTCCTTAAAATCGTCTGGATCGTCATCGCCGCCGTCTTTCTCTACGACATCTCTGTCGAAACCGGACAATTCGAAATCATGAAGCAGTCCGTCGCCGCCATCACTCCCGACCGCCGCCTCCAACTTCTCCTCGTCGCCTTCTGTTTCGGCGCTTTCATCGAGGGCTGCGCGGGTTTCGGGGCTCCTGTCGCCATCGCAGGCGCGTTCATGATCGGCCTCGGCTTCAAACCCTTTCAGGCCGCTGCGCTCAACCTCATCGCCAACACCGCTCCCGTCGCTTTCGGCGCCATCGGCATTCCCATCCACGCCCTCGTTTCCGTCACGGCTCTCCCCGAAAGCGACGTCAGCGCCATGATCGGCCGCATTCTTCCCATCACCGCGGTCATCCTTCCCTTCTGGCTCGTTCGCGCCATGGTCAGTTGGTCGGAGACTCTCGAAGTGCTTCCCGCCATCCTCGTCGTGGGCGTTTCTTTCGCCGCGACGCAATTCTTCTGGTCCAACTATATGGACAGCAATCTCGTGGACATCGCCGCCGGCATCGTCTCCCTCGTCGCCACGCTCCTTTTTCTCCGCGTCTGGCAGCCCAAGCGCATCTGGCGCTTCCCCGAAGAGCGCGAAGCCGACGCCATCCACGCCGCGACCCAAACTGCCGTCACGGACACCATGGGCGACGAATGGCAGATCCGCCAAAAATCGCTTGCCGGTGTGCGCTACTCCGCCTCCCAGATCGCGCGATCCTGGCTCCCCTTCGCCATTCTTTCTGTTCTTGTTTTGTTCTGGGGGATTCCCTCGATTAAAAACGCCATGGGCAAAGCCACGACTCCCGCCTTTCAATCCGGAGGCTGGGAAGTTCCCTATCTCCACAAAGCCGTCTACCGCGCCGAGCCAGTCGTCGCGCAGCCCACCGCCGAAGCCGCCAAGTTTGATTTCAACTGGCTCACCGCCACCGGCTCCGCCTGCTTCCTCGCCGCCTTAATCTCCGGCCTGCTTCTCGGCCTCAAGCCGCCCAGACTTTTCCAAATCTTCGGCCGCACTCTCCACCGCCTCCGCTTCGCCATCATTGCCATGACCTGCATGCTCGGCCTCGGCTACGTCACGCGCTACTCCGGCATGGACGCCGTCCTCGGCCTGGCCTTCACGCGCACCGGCTGGTTCTTCCCCTTCTTCGGCGCCTTCATCGGCTGGCTCGGGGTCGCTCTCACCGGCAGCGACACTTCCTCGAACGTCCTCTTCGGCGGCCTGCAAAAAATCACCGCGCAGCAGCTTGGTCTCAGCCCCGTCCTCATGGCCGCCACCAACTCCGCCGGCGGGGTTATGGGCAAAATGATCGACGCGCAATCCATCTGCATCGCCACCGCCGCCACCAATCAGGTCGGTCAGGAAGGCTCCATCTTCCGCTTCGTTTTCTGGCACTCCGTCTCGCTCGCCGCCATCGTCGGCGTCATCGTCATGCTCTACGCCTACGTCTTCCCCCAATTCATCCCCAACGGCCTCACTTTCATCCATTAGCGTGCCGTTCTTCGCCGGATTCTTGGAAATCAAGGCCTAGTTGTAGTATGTAGTTCAAGTAGCTTCGCGGAAAATCATGGGCACACCGAAAGAATGGAGTGAAGTTCTGTTCGCAGCAATCCTTTGGGGTGGCGGCATGCTGCTGTTCAGACGCATGGAAGGAAAGATTACGAAGCCCGTGATCCTATTCTATGCCCTTGGGTCCCTCCTGTTCGGCCTTGTCGCGACATTTGACCTTAAACGCGTTTTCAGCTTCCCACTGATATTCCTAACTCTAGGAATAATTGTCGCTGCATTACTGGTCGGGAGACTTTACAGACTCAGACTGAAGCGCCAGTCATAATTTCAAATTATCGCAAAACAGTGCATCCTACTAACGTGCGACGCCAAGCGATTATTAGACGCCCGAAGAGTGACGGCAGGTGTATTCATTGCCGAGAAGCTCTCACTAAAACAACCAAAGACCATGTGTTTCCCAATTCCTGGTATCCAGACACGACCCCGGATGAGATCCAGCGATGGACCGCCCCAAGTTGTGAACGCTGCAATGGTCAGTTCGGGCGCCTGGAGAAGGAACTGCTAGTATTTTTGGCATGCTGCATCAATCCCCAAAAAGCTGCTGCGCGAGGGTTATATGAACGCGTGCGACGAACCATGGGCATCGGAGTAGAGGGTCTATCCGATGAAGAAAAAGGACACCGAGAGGCACGACGGCGCAAGCTCTTGATTGAGGCGCAACCATATTCGTCCGAGGTACTACCGCACATAATTCCTGGACTGGGCCCGCATCCCGAGGCGCCCGTTAGTTCGCAGCGAGTAATCACCATGGAGGAAAAAAGCATTCAGGCTGTCGTCAAAAAGATCGTTCGTGGATGCGAATATTGGCTCGCTGGTGGAAGGATTGTTGACCCTCCTTACGAAATAGAAGTTGTCTTCCCGAGTGAAACTACCGAGCTCGTTGATAAAATTATGGCTGCGTTTGCTTTTGGCCCCGTCCACTTGGGGCCGGGATTAAGAATACGAAGAGGCGGCGCCCAAGACGATCCCCTCAGCCTATTGTATGAACTCGTGATGTGGGAGACGATGACGGTCTACGCCAGCATTCTGCCGCCCGAAGCGGGGCACTCAACGAGTCACCTTATGAGCCATAAAGAAATTGCGGTACACGCCTACTATCACTGGGAACATCGAGGTAGGCCGTTTGGATCACCAGAAGTGGACTGGTACTGGGCTATCGAGGACTTGAACCACGTTTAGAGCGCCGGCCACTTGGGCGGATGATCGGAATCCGACCCATCGCTCCCAACTCCCCATCCTTCCCCCACCGTAGTATCCTTTCCGCATCCACCATGAACTCCTCCCTCCTCTCCGAACTCCGCCACATCGTCGGTCCCCGCAACCTAATTACTTCCCCCGAAGAACTCCACACCTACGACTCCGACGCCCTAACCAACTTCCGCGCCATGCCTCGTGCCGTCCTTCTCCCAAACTCCACCGCTGAAGTCCAAGCCATTCTCCGCCTCTGCCATCGCGAACAAATTCCGTTCGTCGCCCGCAGCCCAGGCGCCAGTCCGGAGCGTGGCTACAACCAATTCACTGCCAGTTTCGTTAGCTGACCATTCCATTTCACAGTGCCCTCCGAATGTATCTGACGTTTTTCGCGGAATCGCTTTTCCCGAAGCTCGCATGTCCCATTTAGTACGTATCCCTTATAGGACAGACCCACCGCTGCCAGGCTGGCACACTAAATCTGGATTAAGACGAGGTTACTTTGACGAAAACTTCAGTTTCAGCTGTGGGCGGCAACCAGTCCTTTCCGGCGTCTACAGGCACGGAGTCCGTCGCCGACATTCTCGAACAGCAACTCGACCCTACGATTCAGGAGTGGATGGGGCTGGTGGAGAAAGAGCCGGAGCTCGCCCGCATCCGCCTGAACTTCCAGGAACGCACTGGCCATCTTCCGAAACTCCTCCATGACGTGATTGCCAGGCTGCGCCTTGACAAAGGAACAAAAGCTCCGGTTTCGGTCGCGGCGAGTCATCACGGAGAGCTGCGAAGAAAGCAAGGCTACACCGCCGCCATGGTCGTGGATGAATCCCGCATTCTGCAGGTCAGCATTTTCTCGACGCTGCACAAGAATGAGCATCGCGTGATATTCAGCAAGTTGCTTCCCGACGTTGTGACTATCGCGGACGAAGTAGATGCGCAATTGAAGCAGCAGATCCTCTGCTTCCTGCCAGCAGCGCTCGCCGGAAAGAAGGAAGCAAACAATTGAACATGTTTATCATTGAGTTAACTTAATGCCAAATATTGTCGATGTCTAGGCTTAGCGACAGCAGGTCGAGATTCTGCAACGGACCCCGGCCTTCCGGTTCCTGGAAGGAAGCTCGGACTTTCCAGTCTCTTGTGAAATGAAGATCCCGCATGAAAATCAAGAAATCCAACACGGAATCGCTCGAACCGCAGACCTTTCTCCATGCTTCGGGAATGGCAAGGAAGGTTTCTGAATTTCGCAAAGACGAGCAGATTTACGGTCAAGGCGACGCGGCCCAGAGCGTCATGTACATCCAAAAGGGCAACGTAAAATTCTCCGTGGTTAACGCGTCGGGCAAGGTGGCTGTGGTCGCAATGCTTGGTCCGAGCGATTTTTTTGGCGAGGGCTGCATGGCGGGTCAGCCTCTCCGCATCGGTACAGCTACTGCGATTACGGCGACAACTCTTCTTGCCATCGACAAGAACGAATTGCTTCGCATGCTCCGTACGCAAGACAAATTATCGGACTCTTTTGTCGGGTTCATGCTCACTCATAAAAATCGCGTCGAGGAAGCTTTGATCGATCAACTCTTCAATTCCTCCGAGAAGCGGCTCGCCCGAGCGTTACTCGCGCTCGGCCGTTATGGAAGAGTGCAGCACCAGCCGGACGACGAACTGCCCATTGTTTCCCAAGAGACTTTATCGGAAATCATCGGCACCACGCGCTCTCGCGTGAATTTTTTCATGAACAAATTCAGAAAGCTGGGCTTCATCGAGTACCACAACCGTAAAATCAAGATAAATAAGTCATTGCTGACATTTGTTTTGGACGGGTAAGACCGCTATTTCTTCATCAAGCGAGGTGTGTCGAGAAATCTCTTCCTCTCCACTTGATTCGCCCTGACAGCGGCAGGCTAACTCCCCAACCGTTCCCCGCCGTAGTATCCTTTCCCCAGCCGAACATGAACGCCTCCCTCCTCTCCGAACTCCGCTCCATCGTCGGCCCCCGCAGCCTCATCACTTCGCCGGATGAACTCCACACTTACGAATGCGATGCCCTCACTTATTTCCGCACCATGCCCCGCGCCGTCCTCCTCCCAGACTCCACCGCCGAAGTCCAAGCCATCCTCCGCCTCTGCCATCGCGAACGCATCCCCTTCGTAGCCCGCGGCTCCGGCACCGGCCTCAGCGGCGGCGCGCTCCCCGTAGAAAACGGCATCGTCATAAGCCTCACGCGCATGAACCGCATCCTCGAAGTCGATCTCCCCAACGCCCGCGTCGTCGTCGAGCCCGGCGTCCTCAATCTCGACGTCACCACGCGTGTCCTCCCGCAAGGCTATTTCTACGCCCCTGATCCCTCTTCGCAATCGGCCTGCAGCATCGGCGGCAACGTCGCGGAAAATTCCGGCGGCGCGCATTGCCTCAAATACGGCTTCACCACCACGCACGTCCTCGGCCTCGAAGTCGTTCTCCCCGACGGCTCTCTCGTCCACCTCGGCGGAAAAACCCTCGACTCTCCCGGCTACGATCTCCTCGGCGTTTTCGTCGGCTCCGAAGGCACGCTCGGC
The DNA here is from genome assembly GCA_035576885.1 of Candidatus Acidiferrum sp. Classification (GTDB taxonomy): domain Bacteria; phylum Acidobacteriota; class Terriglobia; order Acidiferrales; family UBA7541; genus Acidiferrum. The sequence continues at coordinate 120,815 of DATLVZ010000084.1, forward strand.
ATCGCCACGAAAATGATTCTTCGCATCGTCAAGCGCCCCGAATCCGTGCAAACCCTCCTCGCCGCCTTCCCGAGCACCAACGAAGCCGGCGCCGCCGTCAGCAGCATGATCGCCGCTGGCATGCTCCCCGCCGCCATCGAAATGATGGACTCGCTCGCCATCCAAGCCTCCGAAGCCGCCGTCCACGCCAACTATCCGATGTGCGGCGCGCTCCTCCTCGTCGAGCTCGATGGCCCCGTCGCCGAAGTCGCCGCCCTCATGGCCGATGTCAACAAAATCTGCCGCGCCCACGCCGCCTCAGAAATCCGCGTAGCCCAATCCGAAGCCGAGCGTGCCCTAGTCTGGAAAGGCCGCAAAGCCGCCTTCGCCGCCATGGCCCGCATCTCCCCCAACTACATCGTCCAAGACGGTGTCATTCCCCGCACCGCTTTGCCCCGCGTCATGAGCCAAATCGACCAGTTGAGCAAGGAAAAAGGCCTCCGCGTCGCCAACGTCTTCCACGCCGGTGACGGCAATCTCCATCCCATGGTCCTCTACGACCGTCGCATCCCCGGCCAGGAGCACGCCGCCGAAGCCCTCTCCAATCTCATCCTCGAAATTTGCATCGCCGCCGGCGGCTCCATCACTGGCGAGCACGGCGTCGGCGAAGACAAAAAATTAATGATGTCCAAAATGTTTGCCGAACCCGACCTCGCCACCATGCACCGCGTCCGCTGCGCCTTCGACCCGCTCCAGCTCTCCAATCCCACCAAAGTTTTCCCCACTCCGCGCCTCTGCGGCGAAAAACCCGGCGAATACACTCCTCATCCCCTGGAACTCTCCGGCGCCGCCGACCGCTTCTGAAGCATTTTTCATGTAGGGTCCGCCTTCCGAGGCGGACCGCTCCTTCGCTCGACGGCGCCCACACCGTCATTTCGAGCGGACCAGCGTCATGCTCGAAGAAGTTCAAAGAAGCCTTGGCCGACTATTGCAAAGTGTTCGAGCAGCATCCGGACGACGATTGGGCGAAAAGCCAGCTCGCCGAGCTGTCGAAAGAAAAATGATAAAAATCACGGTCCACATCGCGTCTGCCTGAAACGCCGATTTGTTTTTGAGCTAAACTGGTCAAGGTACAAACGATAAAATGGCTGCCCTAAACCCATGACAGCGACTCACCAAATCGCAGACTCCTACCGCGCGGCAACCCTCAAAGATGCCTGGTATGGCCCGTCCCTCGCCGAGCTTATCTCCAAAACATCCGTGGGGTTCGCAATGACCCCTCCCCTTCCCAACGCCCACTCCATTTCTACCCTGCTGCAACACCTGCTGTTGTGGAACGAGCGGATCCGCCTCACGTCCACCACTCATCCCATGCCCAAATGGGAAGCAGATAAGGAATGGGCCGAGCCTGCCATCCCTTGGAGCGAACTCGTCCCTCGCTGGAACCAAAGCCGTGACCAGCTCGAAGATCGCATCCGCAAGTTCCCTGTCGAAGACCTCCCCAAGCAAGTCCCCGGCCGCGACTACCCTTACGAATTCCTCTTCCGCGGCGCCGCCGAACACGTCATCTACCACTCCGGCCAAATCGCCATGGTCCTCAGCATGCTTCGCTCCCGGACCGTGTAGGTCATCCTTCTGAGGATGACCGCCTGAGCGATGTCAGCCGGGGGTGACCGCGCAGGGGATGTCAGCCGGGGGGATGGCCTCCTGAGGGTGAACGCTCCCATTTGCACCGCTCTTCCATCCCGGCCCCCGCCCAAATCTCTGAACTTTTCTGCAACCAACCGCACCCCTGTATCATCAATTAGACGGCTATCTAAATATCCAAAACCACTGGGCCAAGGAAATGGAGAACATCATGGGTAAGCTTACGAATCAGGTCGCGGTTGTTACCGGAGCTTCGAAAGGCATAGGCGCCGGAATCGCCAAGGCGCTCGCCGCCGAGGGCGCCTCCGTCGTCGTCAACTACTCCTCCAGCAAGGAAGGCGCGGATCGCGTCGTTCAGGAAATCACCGCTAAGGGAGGAAAAGCCGTCGCCGTCCAGGGCGATGTTTCAAAACAAGCCGACATCACCCGGCTCTTCGTCGAAACGAAAAAAGCCTTCGGCAAGCTCAACATCCTGGTTAACAATGCCGGCGTATATGAATTCGCGCCTCTTGAAGCGCTCTCCGAGGAATTTTTTCACAAACAGTTCAACCTCAACGTCCTCGGTCTGTTGCTCACCACAAAGGAGGCCGTCAAACTGATCGGCTCCGAGGGCGGCAGCATCATCAACATCGGCTCCGGCGCCAGCACCATTCTTCCGCCCAACTCTTCCACGTATTCCGCGACGAAGGCCGCTGTCGATGCCATCACTGTCGTGCTCTCAAAGGAATTGGGGCCGCGCAAGATTCGCGTCAACTCCATCAACCCCGGCATGATCGAAACCGAGGGCGTTCATTCCGCCGGCTTCGCGGAAAGCGATTTCCGCAAGTGGATCGAGTCGCAATCTTCGCTGGGCCGTATCGGCCAGACCGACGACATCTCTCCGACCGCCGTCTATCTGGCCTCCACGGACTCCAAATATCTGACTGGCGAAACCCTCCGCGTCACCGGCGGCATTCTATAAATTCTTGCCTCGGACGCTTACACGCGCGAGCGCCCCAGCCTAGAGTACGAGGCTGGAGGTTCCTCTCCCTAGCGCTTGCCGATGCGCTCTTCCAATAGCACGGTCACAGTCTCGCCTGCTTCTTTCCCAATCGCCTGGCGTATGTCTGCCCTTACTGGCAGCATATGCACGCCGCCGCCCATCGCCATAAACGAACTCCGAAAAGGATGGCCGTCGATTTTGCCTCTGATTTTTACTAGCCCGCGCGTCCCAAAAAACTTCACCGAACCCGGCCACATCACATAAGTCCATCCACCCTTCTTTTGACTCTTCTGCAATTTCGCCCTGAATTTCTTGTTTAGCATGATTTTCGAAACCTTCCCTCATTGTTCCAACGCTTTAAACCTCCTAGCCTTGGACTATTCACGCTTTCCGTCTCCCACGTAATATTTTCTACCCACAATTTGCACAAGTCTCTACCGCGAATCAAATTTTCCCATTTCCTCCTTGACAATTGATAACTTCGCTTTTTATAATACTTATTAGGTAATATCGCGCGTTGCCCCCGGAACGCCAATCTCCTGATTGGCGTTTTTGTTTTTGCGTAGCACATGCGGAATTTATCCCGACTCGGTCGGGAGCCTATGCTCCGTTTCCGGTCATCGCAACGCCAGCCCACACAATTCTGCCCGTGCCTATGGGCAATTGCGGGTGACTGGCAGCCTCTTCAGCCGCAAAAATTCACAATTTTTGTAAAACTTTAATCCATTTAGAATCAACACTTGCAGAAATCCCTCGCAACTGTTGATTACAAATAATTTACAGAAATGCTAAATTATTTAGAATCAACACTTACGAAAAACTAGGGGAGGGGGAGGCAGTTATGGTTAACCAGATTTCCCAACTAAGAACATCGCCTCCTGGCGGCTTCTCTCCACCGCGGGCCACGCTTTCACGGAACACCGGTCACGCCACGCGCCTTGACGCCGCGCTATCGTTGTAATGTACTGAGTCCCTAATATGCCGACAACTCCGCTGGACATCGAAAACGAATTCCGCGCAATCCTGTCCCCGGATTCCATCCGCGCTGCCACTCCGGCCGACGAAGTTTGCGCCGCTCAACCGCGCCTGGTCCTCGAACCCGCCAACGAACAACAACTTGCCTCTGCCCTCCGTCTCGCAAATGATGCAAATCTCGCCGTCATCCCTCGTGGCGGCGGCACCAAACTCACCTGGGGCAATCCGCCGCAGCGAGCGGATATAATTCTCTCGACGGCCCGTCTCGACAAAATCTTAGAGCATGTCTGGGCCGACCTCACTGTCAGCGTCCAGGCTGGCTGCACCGTGCAGAAATTGCAGTCCGCACTTGCTCAGCACGGCCAGCGCCTCGCCCTCGATCCTCTCTGGCCAGCTCAAGCCACCATCGGCGGCGTGCTCGCAACAAACGACAGCGGTTCGCTGCGCCTCCGTTTCGGCCCGCTCCGCGATCTCATCATCGGCGTGACCATCGCTCTTCCCGATGGCACTCTCGCCTCCAGTGGCGGCAAAGTCGTCAAGAATGTCGCCGGCTACGATCTCCCCAAGCTCGTCACCGGCGCTCTCGGCACGCTAGGTGTCATCACCCGCGCCGTCTTCCGCGTCCATCCCCTCCCGCGAAACACCCGAACTCTTTCCATCTCTGCTGGCACTCTAGAAAAAATGCAGCAACTCATCCTCGCCTTGCAGGATTCCCAACTGGCGCACACCGCTCTTCAAACGCGCATCGCGCAAGATGCCGAGCCCGTCGTGGACACGCTCTTTGAAGGCACGGAAGCTGGCATCGCCGCGCAACAATCGCAACTGCAGGCAATCGCCGGTTCCGTCTCCGTTATTGAAGCGGCTCCCACAGTTTGGACAGCCTCGCACGAACTCTGGAACACATCGAATTCCGCCGCGCTGGCAAGAATCACCACGCTCCCAGCCTCCATCGCGCACACCGTCGAAACCGTGCGACGCGCGGCAAGCTCCCGCAAGACGCACTGGCTGCTGACGATGCAAGCCACCGGCATCGGCTGGCTGCGCTTGGATGCCACGCCTGAAAATCTCCACGCCGTGCTTTCGGATCTTCGTTTCAAGCTTGAAGCTAGCGGCGGCTCGCTCGCGGCATTCCATCATCCTGCCGGCATGTCGTCTTTCGACGCCTGGGGAAAACCCGGAGACGCCCTGCCCCTCATGCGCGCCGTAAAAAATCAGCTCGATCCAAAAAACATTCTGAATCCCGGCCGCTTTGTGGGAGGCATCTGATGCCCGAATCTCCGGTCACAGCTCCTCCATCAAGCGCCTTCGACGCGCACCACGCGCCTTCGTCCGAAATCATTGATACATGTGTTCACTGCGGCTTCTGTCTCCCCGTCTGCCCCACCTACGTTCTCTGGAACGAAGAAATGGATTCGCCGCGCGGCCGCATTTATCTCATGAAGATAGCCAGCGAAGGCGCCGCGACCATGAACCCTCAGTGGGTCAGCCACTTCGACTCCTGCCTAGGCTGCATGGCCTGCATGACCGCCTGTCCCTCCGGCGTCGACTACGGAAAACTTATCGAAGCTACTCGCGCACAAATCGAACGCCATCATCCACGCACTCTCGGCGAAAAACTCCATCGCCGTTTTCTTTTCGCCGTCTTCACGCGCCCCGATCGACTCCGCCTCCTTCGCTGGCCGCTCCTCGCATACCAAAAATCGGGTCTGCAATCGCTCGTTCGTGGCGTTGGCCTCCTGAAGCTTTTCCCCAAGCGCCTGCAATCCATGGAAGCGCTTATGCCGGAACTTGGACCGGACGAGCATGTCCCGGAAATCACGCCCGCGCAAGGCGCAAAACGACGTCGCGTCGGCCTCTTGCTAGGCTGTGTCCAACGCGAATTCTTTCCTCAGGTCAACGCCGCCACCGCTCGCGTATTAGCCGCCGAAGGCTGCGAAGTCGTCGCGCCGCAAGACCAACTGTGTTGCGGGGCACTATTGGTTCATGCCGGAGAGGAAGAAGGCGCACTCGCGCTGGCAAGAAAGACCATCGACGTCTTCGAGCGCGCCAACGTCGACACCATCGTTACAAACGCGGCAGGCTGCGGCTCAAATGTGAAGGAATACGGCCATCTGCTCCGTGACGACCGCAACTACGCCGATCGCGCCAAAGCCTTCGGCGCAAAATGCAAGGACATCACTGAAGTTCTGACCGAGCTGCCGTCTCGCGCCGCAAGAAATCCCCTTCCTCTCCGCGTAGCGTTCCACGATTCCTGCCACCTCCAGCACGCCCAAGGCGTCCGCACGCAACCTCGCCAATTGCTCGCAAATATTCCCGAGCTCGAACTTAGCGAAATCCCAGAAAACGTCATCTGCTGCGGCTCCGCAGGCATCTACAATCTCGTCCAGCCCGACGCCGCCAATGCCCTCGGCGATCGCAAAGCTAAACTCATCGCCTCTCTCAACGTCGAAGCCATCGCTACTGGCAACCCGGGTTGTCTCTTACAGCTGCAATCCGCTTTGGCTCGTCTTGGCCGCAACACTCCCGTCCATCACACGATCCAAGTTCTCGACGCTTCCATCCGCGGCAAGCCGTTGTAGGGGCACGATCTGTCTTGCCCGTCTAGGGATTGTAGCGTTCCAACAATTCCCTTTTTCACCGCCGCCAAATCTACGCCGCCTTCTTCGTCCACGCTCCAAGGATTAGCCCCATCACGAACAGCCCGACCAGCGAATAAAACTCATTGATGGCAAACAGCTTCATCGGCCGCATCTCGTACATGTATGTCGTGTAATTCACCGGCCCGATGAAACCGATCCACAACAAAATTCCCACTGCCGCCCCTCGTGCCGCGGTGTTCGCGTTCCGCCACGCGCAAATCTGCGCCAGCACAAACGCAATCAGCAGATTCAAAGCAAATGTAATGATGTACGGCAAGACCGGGTTCATCGACTTCGCCTGCGCTTCGGTCATCTGCTCGAGAGCCATCCACGGCTTGCTGAACAAGAATCCATACCACACCGCGCCAAGCAGCCAATACACGACCGCCGAGACCACCACCGCCGCATAATTCGTTTTCATCGTTTCCTCCTCGTTCGCAACTCCATGTCAATCTTGTTCACCGATAGGCCCGCGCAAAAAAGTACACTGTCATTCCTGCACCCACCAAAATGACAAAACCTCTGATCCACGCTTGCGGCAGTTTCTGCGCAAAGTGCGCCGCGAAATAACCGCCCAGAATCGCTCCCATGATCATCACGATAGCCTGCGGCCAGACGATTGCTCCGCTAATTACAAACGTGATCGTCGCGACTCCGTTAATCACGCCGCCCAACACTACTTTCAGCGCGTTCATGGCGTGAATATCTGTCATGCCCAGCGCCGCCAGCATCGCCAGATTCATGATGCCGATTCCTCCGCCGAAATATCCGCCATAAACGGCCACCGCCAGTTCGAATATCGCCGCGCCCGCCAATGCCGCGTTGCTTGCATCGTGAGAGATACTCGCGGAAATGCGTCCGGTCAGGTTTTTCCCGAATGCAAACAAGAGCGTCGCTCCCAGTAGTAGCCACGGCAAAACCCTCAAGAAAGTCTGCCCGGGCGTCTTGATCAGAAGCAGCGCCCCCGCAAGCCCGCCAATCACGCTGGCGACGATCAACGGAAGCATCACGCGCCGCGAAAGACTTAATCGACTTCTGTAAGCGCCTCCGCTGGCCGTTACGCCCACCCACAGCGCCAGCGTGTTCGTGGCGTTCGCAGATACTGGCGGCACCCCGGTAAACAGCAGGGCGGGAAACGCCACAAAACTTCCGCCGCCGGCGACGGCATTGATCGCGCCGCCCAAGGCGCCCGCGAAAAACAGAAAAATGGCGTGTGCAATAGTCAAGCCCGCTTTCTATCATGATTCCCGTTTCCGCTCCAGTTTTCACGCCGTAGGCGTTGCCGTCTCGCGCAACTTCTTGCTGGTTGTTTCAACCCGTCCCCATTTCGTTGTATCTTGATTTGCCCAAACTACACACCCATGGGAGCTACCACCGTGGCCAATGCCCAGGTAAAGAAATCAGGCAAGCGCAAGTCCGCCTCCTCACGCTCGGCCAAGAGTGTCAACGAAGCGCAAATCGCCGTTCATTGGAAGGAAGAGGGCTATTTTTATCCTTCCAAAAAATTCAAAACCCAGGCCAATCTCTCAGATCCCGCCTTCGTAAAAAAATTCAACGAAAAGAATTTTCCGAAATGTTTCGACATTTATGCCAATCTCCTCGATTGGGACAAGCCCTGGCGCAAAACGCTCGACACCTCCAATCCTCCTTTCTGGAAATGGTTCGTCGGCGGAAAACTCAACGCCTGTTACAACTGCGTCGACCGCCATCTCGCCGAACACAAAAACAAAGCCGCTCTAATCTTCGTCCCTGAGCCCGAAGGCGAACCCGCCGCCGTCATCACCTATCAGGAACTCTACAAGCGCGTGAACGAAGTCGCCGCGATGCTGCGCGATTTCGCCGGCCTCAAGGCCGGCGACCGCGTCACCATTCACATGCCGATGATCCCCGAGCTGCCTATCACCATGCTCGCGTGCGCGCGCCTCGGCGTCATTCACTCCGTCGTTTTCGGCGGTTTCAGCGGAGAAGCCTGCGGCCTGCGCGCCGCCGATTCAGGCAGCCGCGTGCTCATCTACGCCGACGGCTACCATCGCAACGGTAAGTGGGTCGATCACAAGCCGAGCGCGGACATCGCCGTCGAAGTCGCAAAAAAAGAGGGCCAGGTCGTGGACAAAGTCCTCTTCTGGCGGCGCTACCACGGCCACTATCGATCCGAATCCCCGATGATCATTGACCGCGACTTCTTCGTCGAAGATGTCCTCAAAGACTACCGCGGCCAAATTGTCGAGCCCGTCTCCCAGGACGCAGAAGCACCGCTCTTCCTCATGTATACCAGCGGCACCACCGGCAAGCCCAAAGGCTGCCAGCATCGCACTGGCGGCTATCTGGCCTATGCTGCGGGCACTTCAAAGTTTTACCAGGACATTCATCCGGGTGACGTTTACTGGTGCATGGCCGACATCGGCTGGATCACCGGCCACTCTTACATCGTCTACGGCCCGCTCGCCCTCGGCGCCACCAGCGTCCTCTATGAAGGCGTCCCGCAATACCCCGATGCCGCGCGTCCTTGGCGCATCGCCGAGCGGCTCGACGTCAACATTTTTCATACTTCGCCGACCGCCATCCGCATGCTCCGCAAAGCGGGCGGCGACGAACCAAAAAAATACAACTATCACTTCAAACACATGACTACTGTGGGCGAGCCGATCGAGCCGGAAGTTTGGCGCTGGTATTACGAAACGGTGGGCAAGGGCGAAGCGGTCATCGTCGACACTTGGTGGCAAACCGAAACTGGCGGTTTTCTCTGCAGCACGAAGCCCGCTCTTGATCCGATGAAGCCCGGCAGCGCAGGTCCGGCCGTCCTCGGCATTTATCCCGTCATCTGGGATGAGAACGGTGAAGAGGTCAAACCCGGCTCGGGCAAAGCCGGAAACATCTGCATTCGCAATCCCTGGCCGGGAATCATGCAAACCATCTGGGGCAGCTCGGAGCGCTTCGTCAACCAGTATTACGCAAAATATTGCAAAAATCCCAAAAGTAAAGACTGGCGCGATTGGCCCTACTACGCCGCCGACGGCGCCGTTCTTCCCGCGGACGGTTATTATCGCATCCTCGGCCGCGTCGATGATGTCATCAACGTCGCCGGCCACCGCCTCGGGACGAAAGAAGTTGAATCGGCCTGTCTTAGCATTCCAGAAATCGCGGAAGCCGCTGTCGTTCCTGTCGTTGACGAAATCAAAGGCCGCGTCCCCGAAGTTTACATTTCTCTCAAGCCCGGCGTTCTCCCGACGAAAGCCGTCAAAGACAAAGTCATTTCCACCATCGAAACGATCATCGGCAAAATCGCGCGGCCGAAGCGCATACATGTCGTTCCGGACATGCCGAAAACGCGTTCCGGAAAAATTATGCGCCGCGTCCTCGCCGCCATCTCCAATCACATGGACACCGGCGACATCACCACCCTTGCCAATCCGGATATCGTCGCGCAGATTCGCGAACTTGTGCAGGGACGCGTCAGCGGCCCTCTTCAGGAAGGCCCTGAAGACATCAAACTGTTCGGCGAGGAAAAGTAGCAGTTCGCTAGAGTAACAATCAGAATTGGAAGCACGAAGGAGACGTCGATGCCCTCGATTTCAAGAAGAGTGTTCCTGAAAGATGCTGCGACGACCGCCGCCGCCGCTAGTCTCCTTTGCGCCAGCCCATTCGAGCTCCGCGCCAATCCCCTGGGCCTGCCCATCGGCTGCCAGACATGGCCAGTAAGAGACGGCATCGCCAAGGACTTCCCCGGCACGATCAAGCAACTGGCCGTTGCTGGGTTTCAAAACATCGAACTTTGCTCGCCGGTGGGCTACGCCGACTCCGGCTTCGGCGGCCTCGCCAAATACAAAGGCTCCGAGCTGCGCAAAATGCTCGGCGATTTGGGCGTCGCTTGCATCAGCTCGCACTTTGGCATGGACGAACTCAGAAAAAATCAGGACGGCCGCATCGCCTGGGCCAAGGACCTTGGCCTCCAACAGATGCTCGTCGCCAGCCTTGGTGGCCCAAAAAAGCCAACTATGGACGATGTGAAACGCGCCGCCGATGAATACAACAAGATGGGTGAAAAGGCCGCCGCCGCCGGCATCCGGCAGGGTCTCCACAACGAAAACTTCGAAACTTCTTCCGTGGACGGCAAACGCACCTACGACATCCTGATCGGTCTTCTGGATCCAAAATTCGTCAATTTCCAGTTCCAAATCTCCACGATCAGCGAAGGGTTCGACGCCGCCGAATATTTCATGAAATATCCCGGCCGGTTCTTCTCCATGCACGTCCAAGGCTGGTCCGCCACCACCAAAAAAATCATGCCCGTGGGACAGGGCACGCTTGACTGGAAAAGAATCTTCACCGCCGCAAAAACCGGCGGCGTAAAAAACTATTTCGTAGAAATGAATCTCGACATGATGAGAGCCAGCGTCCCATATCTACGCAATCTTCAAGTCTGAGGCGCTCGTTCGCCGCCGCGCCTTGAGGAAGATCAGGCGGCGGCAAGGTTTCCGATCAGCCCGGCGAGTTCAATGTATCGATTTTGCTGACAAGCCCCTTTATGGACAGTTCCCCGGAGGCACTGTAAACGAAGATCCTGGTGGTCCCCCAAATTCTCAGCTTCGAACCAAAGTTGAGAAAGGCGCGCTCTCGCTCTCAAAACTGGCGAAAACGATCACTTGCAGCCAATTTGCGGACTAGGACGGCCTGACTATTTCTGCCGAAGAAACTTATGGCGGATATCCGGCCAGAACTCCCGGACGAGGTTATTGAGGCTGGCAGCTTCCAGTTGCGATGCCCAGTTCACCATCGTATTGTGCAAACTGCGCTCCTGGGGCGGGTAGTAAAGGTTGGCTAACCCCGCTTCCATTCCATTCCCTAGAATCTCCGAGTAGTTAACGCCCGTGCCCCCCGAATCCATTTTAGTACGGACCACCTGAGATAACGCGTACCCTGCGCGGCGAAAAAAACCTCCATGGCCGAGGGTATAGTAACGGGGGTCTTCGTGCGTCAGCGCGGGAACAATTGCTTCCGTGAAATAAGCACCAGAGGCTTGATCCGCAAAAGCCCGCCAATAATAGCGGCTGTACCCCGCGGCTCCGTGGCCCAACTCCGGATATGAATTCAGAGCCATGCTTTGGCCAGCTTGCATTCCCGCCCAAACGAACGACGAATAATCCACGCTATCCTGTGTTGCAAGCCAGAATTTCCCCTTGGCGGTAAGCGGAGGAAGCTGTGTGTAGGCGCTAACGGCCGCAAAATTTGGAATGACCCCAAACATACGGTTGGTTTGCTGGCCTTCGGGATCATCTTTCCTGCGTTCGACTCGGGTTGGAAGTAGCCCCGTAGTCGGTGCCGGCGTTTCGGGCTTTGATTGGGTGGCGGCTTCCGGTTGCGTCGCGGTAACTTCGCCGCTTCCCGATTGCTGGGTCTGCTGCTGGGACGCAGGGGCGCTCTGCTTCTCCGGATCTGGTGTCTGCGGCCGAACGAGTGCCGGAGACATAAGAAGTAACAGAACGACAGCGGCGCTGCTAACTGTAGGCATCGCGTACTCCCAATGGAACCCGATGACGGCGAGAAGAATTACATTGGGGTACACCCATGCTGCTCTCAACCCGGTAGCAATAATGTCCTGTACAGTACAGGGACATTGGGAGACAGCGTAGCTTGATTTGCTTAGCTTCGGATCCGCGGGGCAGTCTCAGCATCAGCTGCGGTGGGTCGTCTAGCAAAAGCAATTGGAGTATCGGCGGTGAGTCGATAAAATAAAATCATGACTCCAAAGAAAGCGCGACCCAAAAGCATCTCCGAGTACATCGGTGCCGCCCCCAAAGAGGCGCGGAAAAAACTGCGGGAAATGCGTGCGTGCATCCGCACATCGGCACCCCGAGCCAAAGAAAGCCTGAAGTGGGGGATGCCCGCCTTTTCGTATGAGAGGATACTGGTCACTTTCGCCGCACACAAAAGTCACATCGGCTTCTATCCTACGCCTTCCGCGGTCAGAGCCTTCGCAAAGGAGCTTTCGAAATTTGCCACGGCTAGCGGGTCGATCCAGTTTCCGCTGGATAAGCCGCTACCATTGCCGCTGATCCGAAGGATCACCGCGTTCCGTGTTCGAGAGAGCAACGAGAAAGACGGGAAGTGGAGAACTCCACGGTAAGACGCTTCCTAAACTACACGCGTGAGTAAACGAGAACCCATCATCCTGACTCTTGCAGCTGGAGCCGCCGTAAGAATTCACTTTGGTTTGGTCTGACCCCCGAATAACGCAAGCAACTCCGTCGAACCGAATCAAGTAAGTCAGACGCTTTGTCGCCACGTTCCCACAATTGTGGGCGCCCCAACACGCGTCGACCATCCAGGCCGCGTCGGCCTCCCATGCTAAGCAACTGAATATTGGGCACTTGAGGCTGCCGCTCCCCCTGGGCCCGCCTGGTCTACGGCTTGCAATCCTCCAATCGAGGCACTTCGAGTGGAGGGGACCATGTCACGAT
>DATLVZ010000085.1:0-15033 GCA_035576885.1 Candidatus Acidiferrum sp.
GGGCGAATTCGCTGGATGCCCGCATCGGCCAGCGCTTGGACCAGTGGCTCGCCCTTTGCGTGCATTTCCTCGATGAAGTCGAACAGCACGATGACGTGGCTGACAATCACGCCTATCAGGCTGGCGATGCCGAGAAAAGCCATGAACCCGAACGGCGTATGCATGATCGCGAGGGCGATCAGAGAGCCGATCACGCCATAAGGAGCAGCAGCGAATACCAAAAGAGGTTTGACGGCGTTATTGAATTGAACGAGCAAGGCCAAGTAAATCCCAATCAAAGAAATCAGCAGAACGATTTTGAGATTTGCGAAGCCGTCTAATTGCTTGGCCCTTTCACCACCAATCCGCAGCTGATATCCGGGCGGAAGATTCTTCTGGAACTCCTGCAATTTCGGAATAATCGGATCGATTATTTCCGATGCGAGAACTCCAGGCTGTGGATAACACAAGATGGAAATGGTGCGAAAGTGTTCTCGCCGCGCGATACGACCGGTTTGCAGGAGATGCTCCAAATTTGCGACCGACAGTAGAGGCACGCGGTTATTCGTCTGTGAGCTGTACACATAAAGGTTCTTGATGTCGGCAAGCTGACCGCGCTCCTGCATGCGAAGGCGCGCCACAACAGGAATGTTCTTGTTCCCCTCCTTGAACACGCCTACTTGGGTTCCACTCATTGCCGCGCTTGACGCGCTTGCGACATCGGCGTTGGTGAGGCCCACGACGTTCGCGCGGTCAGCGTCGATTTGAACCTGGAGCTGAAGATTGTCCGGAAACCAGTCATCCCGAAGAACGGAAATGCCCGGGGCCTGGGCCACGATCTCCTGGGCTTGGCGAGCGATCGTTCGCAACGTACGGATATCGTCAGCTTCGTTTTTCGCATCCACGTCCGCCTGGCCGGAGATCATCAGCTCTACGGGATTCTCGACCGGGTTTGTTTGCAGCTGCCGCACAGTGATCCATGCGCCTGGGATCTGTTTTGCAAGTGCGTCTTGTATCGGGCGTTTCAGCTTCGGAGTGGCTTCCTTGTCCGTTACTTCAACAATGATTTGCGCGTAGTTCGTTTGCGGCATTTCCGGTGAGACGGAAAACCAGAAACGCGGTCCGCCCCCGCCCGTAAAGGTTGTCAGCGATTTGAGAAGATGGCCACGCTCGTCCTTCGATCCAAGCTCGGGCGAAGTCTCGATCACTTTCCGAACCACTTCTTCAGCCTGGACTGCGGCATCGTTGGTTGCACTCAAAGGCGTGTCATTTGGCAGCCAAACGTCGAGATAAAACCAATACTGAACATCCTCAGGGAAGAATTGAGTCTTCAAGCGAGAACCGAAAAGTCCTCCACCGATGAGAAAAACAAGAGATCCGGCAAGAACAGCCCAACGATGTCTTATGGCTCTTTGGACAAGCCGGTTATAGAAGCCGTAGAAGCCTCGTTCGCGTCTTTCCTCGATGGTAGGTTCTGGCTTTGCCGGGGCACGTTGAATGTAGTAGCCCAAGAATGGGACGAACGTCATGGCAGCGAATAGCGCGGACAGCAGCGAGGCCGTCATGACGATCGGCAGACTCTTCAAGAACTCGCCTGTATTTCCGGTCAGCATCAGGAACGGCAGGTACGCAATGATGTTCGTAATCGTCGCGTAGAAAATCGCAGTCGCAAGCTTGGTTGGACCGAGCCAGGAAGCAATCTTGCGGGGCGAGCCTTCCGCCAGCTCGCGCTTGATGCCGTCTCCCGCCACCACCGGCACGTCCACGAGAAGCCCCAATGCGATGATGAGTGTCGCAATCGAAACCTGCTGAAGATCAATTCCCAGCACATAAACGATTCCGAATGTCATCGCCAGCGTAATTGGTATCGCCAGCGCCATGATCAAGGCCAGGCGCCATTCCCAGAAGCCGAGCAGCGCAATAATCACGACGAGGACTATGGCTTCCAGGAGTGCCCGGATAAATAGATGGATGTTCTCCTTGACCTGAAGGGGTTGATCCGACGTGTGCGCCAAAATGAGGTCCGCAGGAAGAATGTGATGAAGCTGCGATAGCTTTTCGTTTACCGACCCACCGAAGCTCGCGATTTGCTTTTTGTCGCGCATGTAGACTGCCAACGTAACGGCGCGGCTGCGCTGCCAACGCCCACTCTTGTCCTGCCAGGTGTAGTAGTTCAGATATTGTGCAGGGGCTTGATAGCCGCGGCTGATCTGGACGAGATCTCGCAGATACACCGGGGCACCTTCCGATGTAGTCGAAACCGCGAGATCACCGATGCTCTTCGCCGAATCAAATTGTCCCGAAGGGATAAGCGCGACTTTGCGGTCGGCCGTTTCTATATTTCCCCCAGGCGCAATAATGTTCCGTGCGGATAGTACTTTGGATAGATCGGCGGGGCGCAATCCATAAGCTGCTAGCCGATCCTGCGAATAGTCTAAATAGACGGCTTGCGGCAAAACACCCCGGGTCTCGACTTTCGAGACCTCGGCAGCGCCCTGAAGCGTACGGCCGATCAAGTCGGAAAAGTTATCAAGGTCGGCGTAACTGTATTTGTCGCCGGCAACGCGGGCGAGTTTCTCTCTTGTTTCGCTGGGATCGCGGATGATCGCGAGCTCCCATGCATCCGGATGCAGCTCGGATCGTTTCAGCCGGTCCGACAAAAAACGTTGGATGAAGGCCCGAATCGCACTGTCATCGGCTTCGGAAATTCCATCTAAACCGATAAAACCACTACCCTGAACGATTTCCGAGTCTCGAATAATCCCAGCGCTCTGGGCTTGCTGTTGAAATAAATATCCAGTGTCCAAAACTTCCCGCGCCGAAATGGATTGCGGAAACGAATCCACGATCGTGACGTGCTGGCCCGTTCCATTCTGCTGTTTTGAACTACGGGCTTTGCGAAGTGCCGCTTCAACGGAATTGGCGCGCGCTGCTATTTCAATGTCGTCCGCTTTCGGGCTCGCAACGGTTAGCATCAACGCGGCGGTGTCTCCGAAATCGCTTTGGAAAACGATGGGGCCCGCGCCTTGCGGTAATTGAGCATTAAGCGCATTGAGCTTGAGATTGATATCGCTGAATTGGCGCTTCGTATCCTTCACACTCTCGTCCAGCTGTAGGTACACAAACGAATAGCCGGGGAGAGAGATGGATTTGACGCCATAGTCTGCGTCCGTTCCGGGATGAATCGTTTTGTTCTCTGCGGCAACGTCTTCAATGCGCCGCGTAACGAACTGTTCGACCTGCGCTGCTGTCGCTCCGGGCCAAGGACAAGCCGCCACGGCGACACGCACGGGGATCTCCGGGTCTTTTCGCTGCGGCATGGATGTGTAACCGAACCAGCCCCAAACGAGCACTGCGACGAGCATCATCCAGGAAATGTGTGGGTGCTCAACAAAGAACCGAGTGATACTGCGACGATTGCTGATGTCTTGTTTTTTTTCGTGTGCCATTTTTTATGCCTCTATCGGAGAACTTGAACTAAATCGCCATCCTTCAAATCGGCGACTCCAACTACGACGATTTTTTCCCCTGGTTTAACACCTTCCACTGCCACGTCACTGTCGTGGGTCTCACCTAACGTCACCGCTCGCAAATGTGCGGTCCATTTGCCGCTCGCTTCGCTGGCGACGAAAACGCCATAGCGCCCAGATGCGGACGGGTCAGCCACAACAGCTGCCAAAGGCACGGATAGTGCCGGAGCCTTTTCAACGCCAGAGAGAGTGAGCGAAGCAATCATTCCCGGCTTCAAATAACTCTTGGGATTGGGCACGGTCACTTCGACTGCGAAAACACGATTTTTCTCGTCAGCGCCCGCGGCAATACTTGTCACCTTGCCTTGGTACTGTTTCGGGTCGTCTTGCAAGTTAATGTTGAATTCCTGGCCCAGGCGGAGCTGCTTTACGGCGTACTCGGGAACACCGAAACTCACTTTGACCGCGCTGGTGTCAGCGATAGTGAACGCGACAGTTCCGGGCGACGCCAGATTTCCGAGTTCGACATTGCGAGCCAGGATGAAGCCGGAAAATGGCGCGCCCAAATCCGCGTCGGCCAAAGCCAATTGCGACTGTCGCAAGCTGGCCTTTGCCTGGTCCACAGCACCTCGGCTTGAATCGAATCGCGCTTGAGTTTGGTCAAATTCTGGCTTCGTCAGGCTGTGGGTGGAGTAAAGCGCCTTAGCGCGTTCGTAATCCTGAGAAGCTTGGAGATGTTGTGCCTCGGCTTGCGTGACTGCCGCTGCGGCCTGGTCAAGCTGGTTCTTTAAGTCCTGGTGACGAATCTGCGCCAGCAATGCGCCGCGAGCTACATAGTCCCCGGGTCCAATCTCACGGCGTCTTCCATCTGCGCCTATGACCTGTTTGATCTCGGTCACGTATCCCGCGGATTTGAAGGACAGCGCCGCCTGCGCCAGCGGCAACACTGAAGCCGAGTAGCGTAGGCCTTCTGAAGAAGAGTTGAGCGCAACATCCACTACGCGAACAGGCGTTGCAGACTTCGCCGCTACCTGCGTCGGTTGGTGACATCCGCTTACCCCTGCGATTAGCACCAATAGTGCGGCGGCTGCTTTCCATAGTCCTATGCTTGATTTGTTTTTCATGTCTTTACTCCACTCCCATCGCTTTTTCGAAGTTGGCCCGTGCCGTCCAAAATCCCGCGATTGCTTGCTGGTACTGCGCCTCTGCCTGCGACACCGCGGCTTGTTGCTGCATGAGATCGGACAGAAGGGCTGCTTTCTGGTTGTAGCGGTTTGTCACTTCGCCAAGCTTCGTCTGTTCTGCCTCACGCTGGTCCGCTAACGCGTCCAGCAGAATGCGTGCTTCCTCCAGCTTGCGAAACTTTTCTTCAACGTCCAGCAGAATGCGCTGTTCAATGTCGCTTTCCGTTGTTGCCTTCTGCTCTGCCGTAGCCTTCAATTCTGCGATCCGGTGCTTCTTGTATCCCCAATCGAAGGGCTGCCATTGAAAGGCGAATCCGACAGCGCCGGTTCTCTGCGGAAGGAAATTGACGTTTTGGAATCCGAGGTAGCTGACCTGAAGACTCAGATCAGGAATGTATTTGGCATGCTCGCGCCGCACATCCAGTTCGGCAATCTTGGTCTGCAGCCGGGCTCCACGCAGTTCGGGCCGCTGCTCGAGTGCCTGCTTTCGAGCCGTATCCAGATCCCATTCAACAAGTTCGCCGAACGGGAGCATTTCCACCGAGAAAGAGGTGTGCAGGTCGCGCCCAAGAAGACGATTCAGGTTCTGCTTCTGTAGCTCAAAGGCGTCTTCCGCAGTAAGCAACTGATAGCGTTGTTGTTTTAACTTGGCCTTTACCGTGAGGGAGTCGGAGAGCAGCACGGTTTCCTGTCCGAGCCGCCGTTCCGTTAACGTGGACAGCTCGCTCAGCGACCGAACAGCTGCTCTTGCACTGATGACTTGCGCCTGTAACTCCGCCACTTGGTAGTAGACTTCCTTCACCTGTCGCACTGTGTCTTGACTTTGAGCACGCACTCCTTCCTTCGCGAGGTTGATTCCGAGTCGGGCCTGCTTTACAGCAAGATTTACTTTGAAAAGTTGTGTGAGCGGTTGCGTTGCGGAGGCATTCACAAACGCGGCGAACCGCACCGGTGAGTGAATGTTGGAATCGGTCGCTGGAATAGGACCAGTGGCTGGATAGGTGCCGAAGCTGCCAGCGGGAACTCTAGAATTCAGCGGCCGGAGCGGCGCTCCCGCAAGAACGTTCGTATCCAGCTTCGGGAGGTAATTTGTTTTGACCTGCGCGACTATCTCTTGCGCCTTGATAATTTCAATTTTGCTGATCTGGATGTCTCGGTTAGTGCCGCTTGCAATCCGGATCGCTTCGTCCAAGGTCAATAGCGGCGCAGTGGTGGTATCGGGATTCGGCGTTTGTGCCCAAGCAACCGAAAAGAGTGTGAGCTGGAGCCACAGAATCAGAGACACGCGGTATAGAAATGTTTTTGGCGTCCGAGTTTCTGTCGGGCCCTGTGTGGTTTTGTTTCTTGAGGTCAGTGGGTTCATTTTGCGTTCCTGTTTGTGAGTAATGCAGACACCATGCCAACCTTCGCGGCTCGCAAGTTATTGGATTTATTAGGGGCTGATGTATCGGTCCACCCGCTGACGTGCCCGAATGCGGGCAACGCTGCCGCGTGAGCGATGCTCGCAGGCACAATCGCGAGACCTCGTCCGACTCTGTTCAGAACCGGGACATAGCAGTCGCAAGGCTGATCTGCTGCGGAAGCTGGAACTGTTGACTGGCTAGTTTGCCGCTGCCTGCCGCCTCTAAAAAATAGTTAGCAGCTTGGCCTTCTTGCTCTTTGGAAAAGGACAATGCCGTGCCCACATCGCGGCTTTGCCCGCATTGGGGCGCCTTTTATCCAAATGCATTCCGCAATATCTATTGATTCGAATGACTTGCCCCGGCCGCCTTCTGGCACGAGACCTGCTGTTTGATGGGACGTTAGTTCGTAGGGAGACGCCCATTGAAACGGGCATGGCCGGTGAGTGTTCCGGCTAATCACATGCTAAGGAGACGCGATGCTCCGCGTCGAAATATGCGATTCGGCTGGCACTTTGATCTTAAGACTTGAAGGCCGATTCACCGGTGATGATGCTGAACACACTCGGACGCTGGGGGCGCGCTTCGCCGCGCGCGGTAGGCTTTTCGTCGATCTGACGGAGGTCGTATTCATTGACGCGGTGGGAGAGGAAGTGCTGTCTTTCCTTGGCCAGCTCGGAGCCGAGTTCGTTGCCCCCAATTCTTATGCGCTCGATGTATGTGAGCGTCTGAATTTGCGTGTGGTCCCAAACGGCAGCTCCTATCTGAATGCGTTGGGGGAGCCTCCTGCAAACGGCGACCGATCTGGTGCCAACAGATCCAAACCTCGGAAAGGGTAACTACATCGGAGCCTGCATATGCCGTCCACTGAAAGACTTGATACTCATCGCAAAGCGCTGACTGTAAATCTCGATGCCTCCACATTCGGCTCTTTTGCCGAAATCGGTGCGGGGCAGGAAGTTGTCCGGTGGTTCCTTTTCGTCGGCGGTGCCTCTGGCACGGTTGCGAAAAGCATTTCCGCCTACGACAAGGAGGTCAGTGACAGTCTCTACGGGACCGGTTCTCGCTATGTCTCCAGGGAGCGGCTGGAGGCCATGCTGGAAACCGAGTGGACTCAGTTGCTCGGCCAGTTAGACAAGACTCGCGGCAAGGACAAGCGCTTCTTCGCTTTTGTCGATACCATGTCGGCGCGAAATTACGCCGGAACAAACGAGCCACATGGCTGGCTTGGACTTCGGTTCCAGTCTCGTTCTGGCGGAGAACCTAGCGACATTCTCCTGCACATCAACATGCGGGATTCTTCCAATGTTCTCCAGCAAGAAGCCATCGGTATTCTGGGCGTCAATCTCCTCTACGCTGCTTTCTATCAGTTACAGACAAAAGAATCGTTTTTCGAAGGGCTCGCTCACGACGTCGTAAGGGAACGGATAGAGATTGATTGCATCGATTTTCGAGGTCCGGCTTTTGCGAGTTGGGATCGCCCCACGCTCCAGGCCTATTTGGTGCATGCGGGACTTGCCGAGGCCGTGTGCTTTTCGCCTTCGGGCGCAGCTCTGCCTCCTAATGAATTCCTGCACAACAAAGCTGTTGTGCTTGCACCGGGATACTTCGGCCATGTGGATCCCGTTCACGCGCAAATCCATACGCAAATGCTGGCCGCCGGCATTCAAGAGCTTCGTAGGGAATTGGGAGAATCCACTTCTGCTCCTATCGGCTGCTTTTGCGTGTCAGCGGGTCCAATCGCAGCACAAGAGTCAGCCCCAGAAATCTCCGACCTGCTGACTCGGATTAATGCACTTGTGGCACAAGGCGCCCATGTCCTCTTATTCCGCGAACGCGAGCTATACAACATGACGGCGCTCGCGAATCGCTATACAAAAGCTCCGCTGCGTTTCATCGTCGGACTTTCACTTTTGATCCGGGCCTTCGATGATCCCTATTTCAATCTCGAAGGCAGGCTTCTTGAAGCCCTCGCGCGTCTCCTGGCTCAGAACGTACGCATCTATGCTTATCCGATGACTGCAATAGATCTACAGGAAGCGATCAAAGTCTTTTCGGCTATCGACCTGGAATGGAATGAAACGAAAGGTTGGGTCTCCGCTGAACAGCTGCGTTTCACGCCTCCTCTCGAACACCTTTACGCCTATCTTCTCGCAAGTAGTTTTCTCGTTCCCATCCGAGTTCCAGCAGATTCCCCGGACGATGCGAACCATTCCGTTCCAATAAGGGAGGATGTACCAGCCGTTGGTGAGGTGTGCGGTGCCTAACTTCCGTTATCTCCCTCGATTTGTTTTTCGGTCCTTCGTTCTAGTCCTTGGGGTCAGCCTGCTGGCGTACATGCTGCATCGAACGGGTCCCGGGGCTGTTTGGAAGCAAGTCCAGGCTGTCGGCTGGGGTCTGGCTTTGATCATCATTCTGGGAGGCCTTTCTCAGTTGATTAAGACATGTGCATGGAGACAGACTTTTGCATGCGATATCAGCGCCCTCTCCTGGTCGCGCAGTTTTGGAGCGCAACTCGTCTCCGATGCGGTCGGGCAACTTGGTATTGCCGGGAAGTTGCTTGGCGAGGGCCTGCGCGTATCTATGCTGGATTCTGCCGTGCCGCTGGCCCATGGAATATCGTCTTCCGCGATTGATGGAGGATTGCATGCCTTCACAGCGGTGGTGGTCACAGTATTGGGGATTACCGCGACTCTGTTGCTCGCTCCTCTTGATGGTCGTTGGCGAATTTACACATGTCTGCTCGCTTCCGTTCTCATCGCCATAGTGGCCATTTCAGCTGTGGCTGTTGCAAGTGGGTGGCAGCTGATGGGAAACGCCGCCAGAAAGATTGGGCGATTGCCACGGCTTCACAAGTTAGTCAACGGCAAGTTGTCGGTCATTGATTCGGCCGAACACAACCTGCTCACCTTTTATCGCGACGAGCCTGTCGCGTTCTGGGCGAGTCTGATGCTCAATCTCCTTTGGCACGCGATGGCAGTCTTGGAGGTGTACCTAATCCTGCGATTTATGGGAGCAGGCGTTGGCCTGGTCAGCGCAATTGCACTGGAAGGTTTGACCAAGGTGATCGATCTTGTTGGCACGTTAAGTCCGGGTAACCTCGGGTCCTACGAAGGTGGAAATATGCTCATTGCAAATATGTTTGGTGTGACGGGTACCGCAGGATTGACGTTGGCTTTGTGCCGGCGGGCGCGGGCCATCTTCTGGGCAGCAGTCGGAGCCACCTGGATGACAGTGATGAAGAGAGGCCGGTCGACAAGCACAATGGAGGTGAAAGGCAATGATGAGGACCAGATTTTGCATCGCGCTTGCAGTCGCGTTCCTGCTGATAGCACGTGTCACTAAGGCTCAAGGCCCGGACGAGCCGTATAGATTCTTCCGAGAGTTTGTCGGCTTGAGTGAAGACCAGATAGGGGCGATCCGCTCCGGGAAGGCGGTTGCGAAGCTTGTTGAGTCGCGCACTCCTGACGAGGTGTTCGTCTTCGGCTCGGTATACGTAGAGGCGGGTCCAGAGAGCTACCTCAAGCTTGCCTCGGACGTCAACGCGTTGCGCAAGCTCCCAGGCTATCTGGCAATTCAAAGCTTCAGCGATCCGCCACAGCTTTCGGACCTTGAGGGTTTCACCCTTGAAAAGCAAGACATCGACGAACTGAAAAACTGCAAGGTGGGGCATTGCGAGGTTCAACTGCCAACCGAGGCGATGGAGAGCTTTAAGCAGTCCATCGATTGGTCCGCACCGGACGTGGCCGACAGGGTGAATCACCTGGCTCGTCAAATGGCGTTGCAGGCGCTACTCAACTACATGAATGGGGGCAATACAGCCCTCGGAGTTTATCGTGATAAGAACCATCCCGCCGCGGTGGCGGAATCCTTTGAGACGCTGATAACACGATTGAGCGCACTTCCGGTGTACCTTCCCGAGCTCAACGAATATCTTCTCGAATATCCGAAAGCTAAGACCGAAAAAGTGCAAGCTGGTTTCTACTGGGAGGAAGTTAACTTCGGATTGAAGCCCACGTTTCGGATCGTGCAGAAGGTCGTGTATCGGGGGACAAGCCCAGGGAACCCTGTTTACGCCTTAGCCGAGAAACAGCTCTACGCAAGCCACTACTTTGAAACGGCGCTTGATCTCACGGTCTGCGTCAGAGATGCACAACGCCCCGGCTTCTACATCATTACCGTCAAAGGGTCGAAGCAGGCCGGCCTTACCGGACTAAAAGGAAGCATTGTGCGCAAGGTGGCCGTAGACAAAGCCCGATCTTCGCTCGGACGGGTCCTCGCGACGATAAAACAGACGCTGGAATCACATCACACACAAGATGATTGATCGCCTTCCCGGTCCTGCTCACGACGCGAGCCCCGAATCATTATGTGCTGGAATATTCAGCGCGAGTAATGTTTAGCTTGCGCATCTTGTTTTGGAGCGTCGTTCGTTTCAGTCCGAGGCGCTCTGACGCTCCACCTTTGCCCGATATCCTTCCGGACGCGGCCTTCAACGCGTCGATAATTACCTGCCGCTCCGCTTGCTCGAATGT
This sequence comes from Candidatus Acidiferrum sp., assembly GCA_035576885.1. GTDB lineage: Bacteria > Acidobacteriota > Terriglobia > Acidiferrales > UBA7541 > Acidiferrum. The sequence goes on from DATLVZ010000085.1 coordinate 10,569, forward strand.
CGATGATGGTGATCCAGCGCTGCGGCTAGCCGTCCTCTTTAGCTGGTCGTGAGGAACTTTCAGCTCGTCCCCCTGCGTGAAGATCACGCAGCGCTCGATGTAGTTCTCAAGCTCCCGAATGTTTCCAGGCCAGTCGTGATTCACCAACGCCTCCATGGCCTCCTTCGGAACAGACCTAATGCGCTTTTGCATTTGGCGGGACAAGCGCAAAACGAAGTAATGAACTAGGAGAGGAATGTCTTCGCGCCTCTCTCGAAGCGGAGGGATCTCAATCGGGCAGACATTCAATCTGTAAAAAAGGTCTTCCCGAAATTGGTTGTTGCGTATCATGCCCTGCAGATCGCGGTGGGTTGCGGCAATCAAGCGAACGTCAACTCGGATAGTCTTCGTACTCCCCAAACGTTCAAACTCGCGTTCCTGCAGAGCGCGTAAGAGCTTTGGTTGCAGGTCAAGACTGATATCCCCGATTTCATCCAGGAAAAGTGTGCCGCGATCGGCCAACTCGAACCGACCTCGTTTCTGCATGAGCGCGCCAGTGAACGCTCCCTTTTCATGCCCAAAGAGTTCGCTTTCCACCAGTCCGGAAGGAATGGCGGCACAGTTCAGTCGAACGAAGGTACGCTCGCGACGCGGACTGCGGTTGTGAATGGCCCGCGCAAGCAGTTCCTTCCCGGTCCCCGTTTCGCCATGCAACAGCACGGTCGAGCTTGTTGGAGCGACAATCGCAATTTGATCTAGCACTCTGCGTAGCGCGGCACTCTTCCCGACGATGTCCTCGAAGTTGTGTTCCGCGCGAATTTCGGATTCAAGGTAAAGGCGTTCCTCTTCCAGACGAGCTGCCGATGCGTTCAGACGCCCGTACGCAAGCGCATTGTCCAGCGCGAGGGAGATCTGAATACTAATCTGCGTTAGCAAACCCAGGTCTTCTTGCCCGAAAGCGTCTGGCTTCCGGCTGCCGATCGCCAACAGACCCAGCGGTCCGCTCCCGGTCGCGAGCGGAGCAACGGCAACCGAGGCTATGGATTCGGCTCGCAAGTTGTCGGCAATGGTCGTCGGAAGTCTCTCGATATCACCGACTGACAATATGTCGGACCTGCGGGCGCGAAGTTTCTCGCACTCCGTTTCAGTCAGATTTGTTGAGCCCATCTCCGCCAGCAACCCTTTGCCGTCAGGAAAATCCAGCACCACACTTTGAAGGCGATGTGAGTCCTTTTCGAGAAGCCAGAATCCCGTCAGATGATTGTCGAAATACGAACGAATCGAAGTTGAAGCCGATCGAAAAAGATCTTCCATATTCAGTTTTGAAACGACGTGATTGTTGATCTCGAGAAGTAGCCGAAGGCGGTCGCGCTCGGTAGAAAGTTCCCGCTGATATTGTTCTGCACTATCCCTAGCCAGCGCGCATTCTAGCGCAATCGCAACGTGGGAGGTCAGAGAGCGGAGTAGTTCGACATCTTCGCGCACAAACTCCTGACCCCGCTCCTTAGTCGCAACCAAAAGTCCGTATTTTTGTTGGGAGGTAATCACAGGGAAAATGTAAGCGCTTCTGCCAACAGATTGGGCTGCAAACGGAGCCAACTCGGGGTGTTTCAACATTTCCGGTGATATGTCAGGCAGGAAAACTGGTTCTTGTTGCTCCAGAGCTTGTGCTGCCGCACCAATCCGCGAAATTTTGGTGCCAATTCTAATGGCGGGCGCGTCCGCTTCTCGATCAAACTCGAGAAGATGCAAAGTCTCTTGACCACTGTCCAGGAGGTATAGGTCAGTGCCATGAAGACGAACGCTACTGGACAAAACGTCGCGCAGGCTGTGGAGGACGGCTTTTACCGTCGGTTGCTCGCCCATCGCGGCGGACACATCGAGCAAGGCTCGATATCTGCTATGGGCGGGCGCCAAGCCGTCATGATCTTCCGGCATGGGCATCAGACTAGCACTACGAGAACTGTTCTTCCATATCGAGACATGCTCAGGTAGTCGGAGTCTGGAAAGTTCCCTCGGTCAGTCCGTCGTAACCTTGTGCCTGGGGCCTCGTTGCCCAACCCGCCGGGCACGTTGCCCGAATGCGGGCAACCTTACTCTTAGCGTGAGAAGGCCTTTGGAAGTTGTGTAGGGGCCAAAACCATGAAAGCACACGGATTGTGCGGTCCGATTCGTTATTTCGGTTTGGCAAGGCGCGTGCCCCTTGCTAGGGGACTGCCATTCGCATTAGGAGAGAAGACATGCGGAACACGATTCGAACATCGGTAATGCTGGTGACGATCCTGGTGCTACCTCTGCTGGTTCTCGTTGCGCAGGAGACGAGTGCTCTCCTAATCGAAGGCCAACAGGGGCAGGCAAGAGTAATTCAGGTGCAAGGCAAGAACTATGTAGAAGTCGAAGGGCTAGCGCGAATCACAGGAGGATCGCTGCGCTTCGCGGGGAATCAAATCATTTTGACTTTGCCCGGCGGCGCCAACGTAACACCTCACACGGACCAGTCCGCACCTGCGGCCGCCCTCTCCAGGCCATTCCTCAGCGCGGGGATCGAGACGATTAGGGAAATTCTTGAATGGCACGCTGCGTTGAAGAATGGGATTGAGCGCGGATATCCGTTATCGGATGTATGGTTCGGCCACTTCAGGCGGCAGATTCAATCTAGCTTGAAGCAGACGGAAGCAGCGGCCAGAACCGACATGGACCAAAGGGCCCTTCCGCTGCTGACCAATGAGTTCAATACGATGGAGGCGTTGACGGACAAATATTTGAAAATCGCCGCGAGTAGAGACTATCTGGCGCCTGACGCGTTGAATAGCGACCCGCTGGATCAGAAGCTGTTGACGTGCTGGCAATCGCTAGCGTCGACGGCGTCGTCGAATCAAGTTGTGGACGACGGTTCGTGTCAATAGGAGGTAACCCCAACGGAAGGCCCCCAGGCACTCAAACTCATGGCCCGCACGGAGAATGAATCGAAGACGACCTCCAGTGGCGTGGCTGCCTCCGGCGAAAGTTCGTTGTCAACTCCCGGAAATAGCATAGGACGAGAAACACGATGCTACGATTCGCTGTCACTGCTTTGCCGCGGCAGTTGCCAGACGTTGCCTTGTGTCCCTGAACTCGCAGAACTCAATACTCAGTCCCTCGCCATGAGCTGGAGCGCGTACCATCAAGCGCGCCGCGAATTCAATATCTCAGACGAGGGGAAAACGAATGGCCTGCAGCAGGGAAGTGTGATTCGAGAACATCGAAAACTAGGTCCAGATGTGTGGTGCTTCCGATGGTGGGAAGCAAGACCGAACGGTAACAGAGTGCACCGCCGAATCGTCTTGGGAACTGCCGAGCAAATGCGCGACGCAGCATCGGCTCGGCAGCTTACTTTCGGATTGGTGCGGGAAATCAACACTACCGACATCCGTCCAGCAGGAATATCAATGACGCTGGCGCAGTTGGCTGACCACTTTCACCAGCGAGAACTTGGCCGGCCGAACTGACGAATCTCGTACTCCGCCAAGAGGGCCTATCAAGGCTACCTTAACAAGTGGATTGTTCCGCGTTGGGGAGGTTACCTCCTTCCGAACATCAAGGCCGTTGAGGTGGAGTTGTGGCTTAGAAATTTGGAAAGGGCCGCGGGGACTTGTTGCAAAATCCGGAACGTGATGAGCGTTCTGTTCAACCACGCCCGTCGGTACGATCTCTACGACCGCAACCCAATTCAATGGGTGCGCCAAAGTGCAAAGCGCCGCAGTACTCCCGAGGTGCTCACGAGTAACGAAGTCCGGAAGCTGCTGACAGCGCTGAAGCCGCGAGAGCGAATGATGGTGTTGTTGGACGTGGCAACGGGATTGAGGCAAAGCGAATTATTCGCTCTTAAGTGGAAGGACGTTGACTTCAAGAATAGACAACTCTGGGTTACTCGATCGATTGTGCAGCAGGTCGTTGGCAACTGCAAAACCGAGGCTTCACAAAAACCCGTACCGCTCCACGATTATCTGATCAGTGCCCTAAGGGGCTGGCATCGCAGAACACCATTTCGAACGCCGGAGAGTTGGGTGTTCGCCAGTCCCAAGAAACGAGGAAAAACCCCATATTGGGGACAACAACTTCTTCGTCACCACATCCGCCCCGCGGCGCAAATGCTGGGCGTTACAAAGCGCATTGGTTGGCACACATTTCGCTGAACCTACTCGACACTTCTTCGTGCAACGGGTGCGGAGCTGAAGGTGATGCAGGAATTGATGCGGCATTCAACAATCCGCGTCACCTTAGACACCTACACTCAAGCGGTCACCACAGAAAAGCGATCTGCGCAGACAGCTGTCGTTAGACTCTTCGTCGCGAAATCTAAACGCAAATAAACGGGCAGGGCCCAGTAGCCTATGCCTTCTTGGTCCCTTCTTGTGCCTGCGCGAGGATGGAGCCTAATCTGTAAGTGTTTGAAAAGAAATGGCGGGGACGACGAGACTCGAACTCGCGACCTCTGCCGTGACAG
>DATLVZ010000086.1:0-104384 GCA_035576885.1 Candidatus Acidiferrum sp.
TCACAAGGAAAACCTCACTCCATGGCAAATCATCGAGCGCCTCGCACCTCGTTCCCCGCTCGAACTCTGCTTGCTTCCACCCGTGTTTCTGGATTATTACCTCGACAACTCAGGGGGATACGATGTGGGTAGGCTTCCCTATGCCGCCGCTGATTTTACTGCGGCCAATTTGTCGGATGAGAAATTCCGAGGAATGGGAATGCGCTAACTTGAAATGCGATTGCAACACAGCATATGGGACACCGCTCGAGGCCTCATTCATTCGGCGGATCAGGCGCCCCGCCGACATGCAAATGGCTCAAATCCCTTAAAGTCGCTCTGTCCTCTTCGTTCATGCCCCGCGTGAATTCAGGATCATTCAGTCGCTGGTTCCGCGCGAACTCCGGCATGTTTTGTAGCACGCGCAGCCTCTGCCGGATCGCCTGCCGTCGCTCCGTCGGCATCTGCTTCCACTTTGGCAACACGTCGGTCCTGATGTGATTCTTTTGTTGCGGCGTCAGCCTGTTCCAGGTCGCAATCCTGTCCTGCAACTCCTGCCTTTGCGCCGGCGGCATCCTGTTCATCCGGTTGTAGTTCTCAATGACTCTTTGCTTCTCCTGAGGCGGCAGATCATTGAATCTTTGCTGCGGCTGCGGCGAAATGTATGCAGACGGCGGCCGGTTCGGATTAATGTTGGGGCGCGGCACGTTATCCGGCCGATTCGGATTAGCGTTGGGACGCGGCACGTTATAGAGTCGGTTCGGATTGGCGTTGGGGCGCGGCACGTAATTCGGCCGGTTCACTCTGTTTCCTTGAGTATTGCTCGCTCCTCCATTCTGTCGCCTCTCCGCTTGGGCTCCTCTCGCCGGAATCCGCGGCTGCTGACGAGGCTGCTGCCTTTCCTGTCTACGCTCCTGGGCTCTAGGCGGCCTCTGCTGCTGCGCCTCGCTCGCGCGCCCGCGCTGCGCCGCGATGGGCGCAGCTAGCACCGCACTTAGCCCCGTCGCGAGCAAGCATCCTGCGAGTTGGAGTCGAAGTCTCATGAATTACATCGTGGAGTTCGAATTCTGATCCTGCTTCTGATTCTGGTTCTGGTCTTGATCTGGATTACTGTCACCGGTATCGTCCGGCTGCACTGGCTGCGGCAGGTCGGTCAGCGCTCCGAAATCGGAGAGCACGTCAAAGTTTTCCAGCGCTGGCAACTCCTGATTAATCTGCGCTTCGTCCGCCGCTGTCAGTGGATGTTCAGCGGGCCGCGAAGCGACCCACACGGTCGCCAGCAACAGCAGCGACGCCGCAAACGCCACGCGCGGCGAGGGCGTAAACCACGCCCACCAGCCCTGCTTCACCGGCTCCGCCGCCACCCGTGCGCGCACTCGTACGTCAAATGCCGCCGACGGCTCGATTTCGGGCAGCTCATCCAGCAATCCTGTCACCGCGCGAAACTCGTTCACGCGCAGTTGGCACGCAGCGCATCCGGCGAGATGCTTCTCCACGTCCAGACGTTCGCTCTCTTTCAAGCGCCCGTCCAGGTAGCCCACAATTTTGTGTTCCATTCGCCCACAGCTCATAACTACCTTCCTTTTCTATCCCCAGGCCTAGTTCTACTTCCCTTGCCTCGCCACGAGGGGAGCTAGTTCCACCCGCAGCGTTTCGTACGCCCGAAAGAGCAATGATTTCAGCGCACTCTCTGAACATTCGAGAATCTTTGCAATATCTCCGTAGTCCAGCTCCTGGTACTTGTGCAGGAGCACCGCTGCTCGCTGCTTTTCCGGCAGCTTATCAATCGCGTGCCGGATCATCTTCTTTCGCGCCTCTTCCACCAGGTACTGCTCGATGTTCGGGTGCTTCTCGGCGATGTCCAGCGCCTTCTCATCCCCGTCTTCCGCATCCACCGTCACCGGCGCGTCCAGTGAAATTTCCATCCGCTGATAACGGTTGTCCCGCACCGAATTCAGCGCCAAGTTTGTCGCGATCCGGAAAAGCCACGTCGTGAATTTGGCGCTCGGCACATAATCTTTCCGTGCCCGATACACTCTCAAAAACACTTCTTGCGCCAAGTCTTCCGCCTCTTCCCGCGCCCGAACCATGCGGTAGAGAAAGTTGACTAGGGGTGTCCTGTAGCGCTGGAGGAGAAGTTCGAACGACCGTTCGTCGCCCGCCTTCACGTCCAGCATCAGTTGGACGTCCGACCTGGCCATGGCCGCCACATTCTATCGAACCCCAGCAGACTCTTAAAGTTGCAAATATTTATCTGGCGTTAAGGCGAAGGTAGGGCGAATCTAAACGTGGAATAAATTCTGCATTATCAACACCGTAGCCACGCCCACAAAAACCAGCATGGCCATCCTCCAGTTCGGCTCCCGGTTCACCTCCGGCAGCAAATCCGTAGCCGCCACGTAAACCGTCACGCCTCCGGAAATCGGCAACGCGTATTTCAATTGGCTCTGCAACACGCTCGTCAGCAAAACTCCCAACAGGGTTGCTGCTCCCAGCAATCCCGCCGCAAGAATCGCGTTGCGCCGTCCCTGCCCGCTAGCAAGCACCAACGACGCCACCGTGAATCCCTCCGGCAACTTGTGCAGAAAGACCGCGACGAAAATCATCGACCCCAGCCATACCGAAACTAGAAATCCTGCCGCAATCGCCACGCCGTCGAAAAACGTGTGAATCGTCAATCCTAGCAGCACAGTGTTTCGCGCGTGATGATGGCTCACCTCTTCGCTGTGGGTCTCTTCTCCGAAATGAAAATGCGGCGCAATGGTGTGCTCAAACAAATGCACGAGGAAAAACCCGATCAGCACAAACTGCAGCGACTGCTCGCCCCCCAACTTGATCGACTCGGGAATCACATCGACAAACGCCACCGCCACCATGTACCCGGCGCCCAGCGCGAGAAAATACTGCAGGTATCGCCGCGGCCAATCCCGCCGCACCACGAAATACCCTCCGATCAAATTCCCCGCCGCGGCAACCAGCCCCAGCCCCGCCGCCAGCCCCGTCCGAAATGCTAAATCGTGTGCCATGTGCAGTGGCACAGGCTTCAGCCTGTGCGTTCGTTACCCCATCCCCGCGCCGCGCGTGATCTGTTCAGCATTCTCGTGACATTCTTCTCTGTGCTCCCTGCGAACTCTGTGTTGAAATTACCTTTTGCACGAAGCCGCACTATCCACTGTGTCTAAACAGAATCACATCCCCCTCTAAAACAATATATTCCTTCCCCTCCAGCCGCACCTGCGCCTTCTCCCGCGCGGCCGCAATGCTCCCCGCCGCCAGCAGATCGCTCCACTTCACCACTTCCGCCCGAATAAAACCCTTTTCGATATCGCTGTGAATCGCTCCCGCCGCCTTTTGCGCTGTCGAACCCTTACGAATCGTCCATGCCCGTACTTCCGGCTCTCCCGCCGTAAAAAACTGAATCAATCCCATCAAGTCATACGTCGCGCGAATCAAGCGATTCAACCCCGGCTCTTTCAATCCATACGACGCCAAAAGTTCCGCCGCTTCTTTCTCGTCCATCTCCGCAAGCTCGGCCTCGAGCCGCCCGCAAATCGCCACCACCGCCGAATTCGGCCGTTCTGCGAGCGAGCTCAACTTGTGCCGCTCCACTGCCGTATCCATCTTGTCCGCTTCGTCGTCACCCAAATTCAGCACATACAAAACCGGCCGGGCCGACAAAAACAAAAATCCCCCAATCGGTTTTTTCTCTTCCGCCGTCAACTCCAACTCCCGCAAAGGCTTCTCCGATTCCAAATGCGCCTTGCACTTTTCCAAAACCGTTTTCTCCGCCAGCAAAACCGGATCGCTCTTCTTCTTCAAATCCTTTTCGAGCCTCTCCAGCCGCCGCAAAATCTGGTCGTGATCGGAAAGAATCAATTCCAATTCCAGATTGGTCGCATCGCGCAAAGGATCAATGCTCCCTGCCGCGTGGGGCACCGACGGATCGTCAAACACGCGAATCACGTGCGCAATCGTGTCCACTTCACGCAAGGGCGCCAGCGCATCGCGGTTCTTCTCCTTCTGCATTCCGCCCAAATCCACGTACTGCACCGTCGCATACGTTATCTTCTTCGGGTTATAAAGCTTCGCCAGCTCCAACAGCCGAGGCTCCGGCACCTTCGCCACGCCAACATGCGTAGCCGACCCGCCCCCCTTTCCCTCGACGTTCGCCTTCGTCAAAATCCTAAACAGCGTCGTCTTCCCGACCTGTGGTAGTCCAATAATTCCAGTCTGCAAGTCTCACTTCCCTCCACTGCCTCTGTTCTCGCAACAGAAACTCACAATCCTAGCACACCATCGTCGCAGCCTTTGTAGGAGCACGATACATCGTGCCTCTCCTGCTCGCATGCCCTAAACTTGCCGCCCAGCTTATTTTTGTGAAACGCCCGCGCGCCTCGACCAGTCTCATCCTCCAGCATCTAAACAACATCCGATGCTTTCGAATCGAGGGCCGTCTCGTCTGGATAAGCAAATGATCCGCACACCAGAAACTTGCCGCCGCCTCGCGGTCACGCGATGACCATCACTTTCCTAGATCTCTCCGCATACATCGGCCTGACCGCCGTAGGCGCCATCACCATCAACATGCTCCTCGGCGTCATGATGGCCTTCCGCTACAGCCCCGTCCGCAATTGGCCGCATCACCGCTTCAACTATTTCCGCCTTCACAACTGGACCGGCTACATCGCCTTAGTCGTCACGATTCTCCATCCGCTCCCGCTGCTCCTCAACCGAGCGCCGAAATTCCGCCTTCTCGACATCGTCTATCCCGTCCACTCGCCGCAACAACCTCTCGAAAACACCATCGGCGCCATCGCTCTCTACATCTTCGCCCTCATGGTCATCACTTCCTACTTCCGGATTCAACTAGGCCGCCGCACCTGGAAAGCCTTCCACTTCACCATCTATCTCGGCGCCGTCGCCCTCTTCTACCACTCCCTCTTCACCGACCCCGACCTTCAGCATCACCCAGTCGACTGGTTTGACGGCGGCAAGGTCTTCGTAGAAATCTGCGCCCTCGTAATCCTCGTAACCAGCATCCTGCGTGCCCGTCACTCGCGCCAAAAGGCTCTTCATCTCAAACAAGCCTCCCGCCAAATTGCGTCCAGTTCCTCCTGAATTTCTTCAGGCGCAACACCGACGGTCAGTGGTTCTCGATTAACCAAAAATGGACGGAGCGCGGTAACTTCCGGCGAGTTTTGTTCGGGAGATGCAACGCGAAATAAAAACTGAGCTTGTAATGAGAAGCGGCGTCTTAATGCACCGCCACGTGGGGGCTAGCTAATTCGTCCAGATAATCCGGCTTGCTCTCGTCGCGCGCGAGATGCGGGTAGCGCTTCCCGCCGTGGTAGTCCACGCTGCACGTTCTGTAATAGCCGTCAATCACTACCAGCAATGAAATCGGCTCGGAGCTCTGCTTTGATCCGGCAATCGCATCGGCCAGCAAATCATGGTCGTAAACGCGCCCATTCACCCCGACAACTTTCATCCCCGAGCTGATTCCCGCTTGGAAGGCAGGGCCGCCGACGATTGAGTCGATCACCGTGCCGTCATCGCCCGTATGCAAGCCAATCGTGTAGACATCTCCCACGTCGCCGTGTCGCGTCTCGTGTTTTGGCGCCTCCTCGTTGAATAAGAATTTCCAGCCGCCATTTTCGATCCCGCCGAGCGGTGGATTCGGCGACGTCGAATTCAGGCGTTCGTGCAGAAACTTTGCCCAGTCGTACGGCGCGATGGCGTTCAGCCCGCGAACGATGTCTTCGAACTTGTAGGGCTTGATTTCCGGACCGTTGTTCGGCCCCCCATAAAACGCGTGACAGAAATCATCGATGCTTTTTCCGCCATGCGTTTGCTGATGAATGATCGTCGCCGCTTCGAGCCACATCAAGTCGCCTTCATCGTAATAATCCGTGCCGCGCCGCCAGTTCACCCATCCCCGCGCGAATCCCTCGCCCGGCACGGCTACTGCCGTGTCGAGCAGCGGACGCCACGTTCGTCCCGGCCTTCCCACGCCCAACGCGGCGGAAATATTTGCCAGATTATTGCCGTAGTCCTCGGGAGTCCACAATCCGCTGCGCGCCGCCAGCAGCGGCCCAGCAAACTCCGTAAATCCTTCGTAATCCCACAGCAAGTCGTCGCGCATCGGTGTTTCGTACTCCGGAGTGGCCAGGTCCGCGGGCCGGCGGAATTTGCCGCTCCAGGAATGCGCGTACTCGTGCGCCAGAAGGCCTCCAATTGCAAGGCCTGCTTCCGGACCGAGCAGAATTCGTTCCGGCAGCCTGCTGTCATTGCACTCGTTGTGTTCCAGTCCGAAGTGCGCCACGTGATCGCTGAGCGTCAGCAGAAAATGGTATTCGTGGTAGTGCCGCGAACCGAAAAGTTTCCCGGCTTCGGCCACCAGGTTTGTCAGTCCCTTCTGAATACCCGGACTCATATTCAGCGCCGCTTCGCTATCCGCCACCATGTCAATCTCGTGGTGAATGGGCTCGCCTGGTGGCGTCAAATCGATCGCCCGGTAATACTGCCCCGCAATCACCGGCGAATCCACCAGTCGTTCCAGGGAAAGCGGCGCGAACGAGACTTCGTTTCCCGCTTGGCTCTCGACGTGCTGCGGAGTTCCGAACTTCCAACCTTCCGGCAGCACCAGTTTTGGATGAAACATAATCTCGCTCGCCGGTCGTCCCGCTGGGTAAAACACGTTTTGGTTCCATTCAATCACGATGAGTTTGTCTGTAGACGACATCGCTGACGTCGCGAACCCGCCTCCGCTCGGCTCCAGATAGTCGAACGCCACATGCAGTTCATTGGCGCCTGCCGGAATTTCGACGTGAAACGTGAACACGTCCGAAAGATCGCGTTGCCAGGGAATCGTCGTTCCATTGGCCGTAAATTTCAGTCCCGTAACGTTGCCGATCGGCCCATCCGGTCCGTGCTCGCCCGGAATCCACTTCGGATAGTAAAGCGTCAACGGCCCCGGCTTCACCGGAATCGTTTCCTGCGTCCGTATGATCTTCAGCGGCGTCTGCGTCGCATCCACCGTAAGCGAAATGGCGCCGCTCTGTGCCGAAGCGCTCCACGCCACCGCGAAGAAAAGAGCGGCGAGCGCAATCCCCCTTCCGTGAGCGATCGCAGCCAGCGCACCTCGCACAATCACAGACCATCCCCAGCGAATCTCAAAATTCATGGCCACAACTCCCCCTCATCGTAGTGTTCACTGCATTTGCTGAGCGTCCTGCCATCAGCGCACAAAATTCCTCATCCATGCGGGGTCGAGCATATCGAATCGCCGCAGCTTTTCCTATGCCCATGTCTTGCCTCTTCGACGAAACTTGCTAATCTATTCTCCCGTTTCCAGAATGGAGCTCATGTGACCGCCGCACAGCCGACCCCACCCTTCGATCTCGCGGAAGCCATGAAATCTCTCGCCGCCCGCGATGAAAAATTGAAATTCCTGATCTCCGAAACCCAATCTTTTCAAATGGACTCCGACCACCTTCAAAGCCCCTACGAAGCTCTCCTCGAAGCCATCGCCTACCAATCCATCTCCGGCAAAGCCGCCGCTACCATTTTCGGCCGCATAAAAGCACTCAGTTCCACCGGCCGCGCTCCCACGCCGCAAGAAATGCTCAAGCTCCGCAAACAAGCCCTGCGCAAAGCCGGCCTCTCCGGCGCAAAAGTCCTCGCCATGAAAGATCTCGCCAAAAAAACAATCGAAGGCGTAGTCCCCACGCTCGAAGACGCACGAAAACTCTCCGACGAGGAACTCGTCGAACGCCTAACCTCCGTTCGCGGCATCGGCGCCTGGACCGTTGAAATGTTTTTGATTTTTCGCCTCGGCCGCCCCGACGTTCTCCCCATCCACGACCTCGGCGTACAAAAAGGCTGGTCCATCACCTACGGCAAAAAACACAAGCCCAAGCCCAAAGAACTCCTGGCCTTCGGCGAGCGCTGGCGCCCCTACCGCACCGTCGCCAGTTGGTACATGTGGCGCGCCTGCCACCGCGCCGGCAACGCCGCCATGCGCAAAATCCGCCCCGCCAAAGTTCGACGCAAGCGCATCAGCAAGCGTCTGCACAAAAAATCCCCGCGATAATCTTCTATCGGGCGTACGTGAGGCAAATGCCCGCCTGCTGGCGGGAGATGGACCACCCCCATTCCAGATTCTGATGGACAAACTCCTCACCTCTTTGCTACGATCATCGCTGGAGAATTACAGGCTGCGGCTAACTTGCCGTAGCCTTTTTTGTTTCTGGGGCTGCAGGTTTGGGTCTATGCGGACGGCTACAGAGACAGACCTCCTCCGTCTGCAGGCTCCGATTCCTACTCTAATTCCTTTAGAATCAATATTTAACAGGCGCCTGTAAATGTTGTTTCTAAAGGACTTATGGCGCAGATAAGCCCTTTAGATGCAACACTTACAAAAAACCGGGGGAGGGGTACATGGGGCAGGAGGGGTAGCGGCAGCTTTATCGCTGATCAACACACCGCCAGGCGCCTTTGTCACCGCGTCGTCGCTAGTTCGCGCACCAGGAAATACATAGCGGCGATCCCCGCCAACAAAACACCGCTCTCAAGGGAGACCGAAACGCGATGTAACCGGCTGAACTCCGCCAGCAGCGGGCTGTCCGCCACCGTACCCTGGATCGATCCCATTTGCGTCCGCAACACTGCCATTCTCGCGCTGACCGTGCACTGCGAAACCGCAGTCAGCACAATCATCAACGCCACGCAAAGCGCCGCGGGAGTCACAAAGCTGGCGAACGTTCGCGTCCGCGCCAGCCGCACAAGCAAGAACACGATACCCAGAGCGATGCCGCCAAGATGCATGCGCGTCAATGAATATCCCACCATGGCCCCGGCTTGGTCCCGGCTCGCAAGTATCCCAAACGCCCCCGGCGCCACCACAAAGCTCAGAAACACGTCGCTTCCGAGCCAAAAGCTAACGCATAGAAACTCAATTGTACGGAAGAGAGTAGACATTAGAGTTTTCCGATAGAATATCTTCAGGCGTAAAAGTAAAAATGGTGGGCGACAAAGGACTTGAACCTTTGACCTCTCCCGTGTGAGGGGAGCGCTCTAACCAACTGAGCTAGTCGCCCGTTTAGCACAGCCGCGACGCTCGGTAGCGTCATCTATTTGTAACAGGAAGGACCTGGGTTTTCAACCGATGTCCACGGCCACCTCGCAGATCGTTTCGCAACTTCAGCGCTCCATTGCTCGCGCGATCTACGGTAAGGAAGAAGCCATTCAGCTCGCGCTGATTACCCTTCTGGCTCGCGGCCATCTGCTCATTGAAGACGTGCCCGGTGTCGGCAAGACGACTCTCGCGCAAGCTCTCGCAAAATCTTTTCACTGCACCTTTCAGCGCATTCAGTTCACTTCCGACCTTTTGCCCAGCGACGTCCTCGGCGTCAGCGTCTACAACCCTGAATCGCGCGAGTTCGAGTTTCGTCCTGGCCCGATTTTCGCCAACGTCGTTCTCGCCGATGAAATCAATCGCACCACCCCGCGCACGCAGTCGGCGCTGCTCGAAGCGATGAACGAGGCGCAGGTCACGGTGGACGGAAAAACGCTGCAATTGCCGCATCCCTTTCTCGTTATCGCCACGCAAAATCCCGTCGAGCACCACGGCACCTACCCTCTGCCTGAATCGCAGCTCGACCGCTTCTTGATGCGCATTAAGATGGGCTATCCTTCGCACGAAACCGAGCGCGAGATTTTGCGCAAGCACATCCACGACGACTCGCTGGCGGCGCTCGAGCCCGTTGCTGACGTTGGCGACGTCCTCGAAATGCAGGAATCCGTCGCCCGCGTGAAGGTGGATTCGAGCCTTCACGATTACGCCCTCGAGATCGTCAATCGCACTCGCAAAACCGAGCAGCTCGCTTTAGGTGTCAGCCCTCGAGGCACGCTCATGCTCCAGCGCGCCGCTCAGGCCCGCGCCTTTCTCGATGGCCGCGATTATTGCCTGCCGGATGACTTCAAACAGCTTGCCGTTGCCGTTTTTTCGCATCGCGTCGTCGCCAACTCCCGCCACGCTTCACTGCAGAAAAAATCGGAGACGACCGAATCCGTCCTCCGGGAGATCGTCGACTCCGTTCGCGTACCTCTGTGAGCCTGTTCTCGAAAACCGCGGAACTCTGGGCCAAAGCCGATCGCACCGCAGTGCGCGCTTTTTTCGTTTCCATCGCCGCCCTGACTGTTGCTTTGCTCCTCGCGCTCTACTCCGGCGCGGCGGGCGAGATGGGCCACCTAGCTCTCGCGACTGCCGCCGGGCTCGGTGCGCTGCTGGTCGCGGCGTGGGTGGCCATCACCCTTGTCCCGGTTCTTGCCAAGCGCACTCCCCTTCGCTGGATTGGTTACAAGATGGAGTATCGGGTTTCCCGCGAAGGCTGGATCTACATTCTGGGAATCTTTTTGGTGGCCATCGCGGCGCTGAACACCGGGAACAATCTGCTCTTCCTCATACTCGCCACTCTGATTGCCATCATTTTGATGTCGGGCATTCTTTCCTCCATCACTCTCTCCGGGGTCGAGATGCGCCTGCAATTGCCCGAGCACATCTTCGCGGGCCAGCCAGTCCGCACTCTCCTCGAACTGCAAAATGAAAAGATGACGCTTCCGTCGTTTTCGCTGCGCGTGGAAGCTGTCCGTGGAAAAAACTTCTCGAATGCAGCCATGCTGGAAACACCCGTCTATTTTCCATACATTCCCAAAAACGACCGCGTGCAGCAACATCTGCCGGTGACATTTCCCCGTCGCGGTATCTACAGCCAGGAAGCCTTTCGCATCGTTACCAGATTTCCGTTTGGATTTTTGCAAAAAGCGCGGCGCATCGATTTGAAATCCGAGGCGCTGGTCTATCCTTCGGTAGAACCTACGCGGGAATTTTTCGAGATTCTCCCCGGCATGCAAGGAGCCCTCGAAAGTCTTGCCAAAGGCCGTGGACAGGATTTATATGCGCTGCGGGACTACCAGCCTCGCGACAGTTCGCGCCATGTGCATTGGAAAGCTTCCGCGCGGCTGGGCTCGTTAATGGTCCGCGAGTTCACTCGCGAGGACGATTGCCGTGTCATTCTGGTCCTGGACCCGCACATGCCCGCCAGCCTCGATGTGAAGGAAACGGAGACCCGGTTCGACCGCGCCGTAACGATGTGTGCCGCGCTGGCCTGGCATTTTTACGAAAGCAATACCGTCTTGCAATTTCGCACTGCGGGCTTTGAAACGCCACTCGTCGAAGCCGACAAAATTGTTTTCGATATCTTGGAACATCTGGCCACGGCAAAACCATGTCCCCCGGATCCCCAGCGTACGCTTCTCACGGACCTGTCCAGCTCGCCGGAGACTTTCCGTGTGATCGTCACGAGCGAATCGCGCGGCTCCATCCCCTCCGACATCTGGAACCGTTCGTGGGTCATCTTTCTCGAAGATCTGGTTGCCTGAGAGCACTCCCCTTCTTCTCGAGCGGGCTGCTGCGCCAGCTGTGCGAGAATACGCGGTGATCATGCTCAGCGGCCGCGCGCGCTCTACTTTTCGCAAGCAATTGCTGGATTGGTTTCGGCAGTTTCAGCGCGACCTGCCGTGGCGGCGCACGAAGGACCCCTACCGAATCTGGATTTCGGAGATTATGCTGCAGCAGACGCGCGTCGCCGCAGTGATCCCCTACTACGAACGATTTCTGGCGCACTTTCCCAACGTGCGCGCGCTGGCGGATGCCCCGCAAGAAGAGGTGCTGCGGCTATGGTCCGGCCTCGGCTACTACAGCCGCGCGCGCAATCTGCAAAAGGCGGCGCAACAAATCGTGGCAAAGCATGAGGGAGAATTTCCGCGCGAGGAAGCGGCCATTCTCGCGCTTCCCGGCATCGGTCGTTACACAGGTGCTGCGATTCTCAGCATCGCGTTCGGCACAAGACATGCCGTCCTCGATGGCAATGTCGCGCGCGTCCTTGCCAGGCTGGGGGCTCTTCACGGCGACTTGAGAGAATCGCGGCGCTGGCAATCGCTGCAAGAGACCGCTGATGAACTTATGGATCCGAGATCAGTTGGAGACTGGAATCAGGCGGTGATGGAGTTGGGCGCCATGGTTTGCACACCGCGCTCGCCCCAGTGTCTGCTGTGTCCAGTAGCAAAGTTCTGCCGCGCACGGCAATTGGGCAACCCCGAGTCATTTCCTGAAAAACGCAAAAAACGAGAGGCGGTTCAAATTGTTCTTGCTGCAGCGGTACTTTCCAGTCCGCGTGGCCAAACGCTTCTTCTGCCTCCACCGGAAATAAAAGGCGAAAAAAACCCTGCCGCTGACGACGTAGCCGCGTTGGTTTCACGACTTTGGCATTTCCCGACGGTCGCGGTTCGCAATGATCCATTAGAGGAACTGCGGAATTTTCTCGCGGGCTTTCTGCCTGCGAAGAATGGCGCGCTTCACTTCGAGCCTCTCGCTCGAGTCCGTCACGCCGTGACCTACCGCAACGTCACGGTTCTACCCTTCTGCATCCGCGTCGCAAAGTTACCTCGCGTTCGGGGCGCAAGAAGCCTCCATCTTGAGGATTTCTCCGCGCTGCCTGTCTCGAATCTCACCCGCAAGATCGCTCGCGCCGCGATTTCGAAAGCATCCGCGGGTTCGTAAACGTTATCGTTTCACTCTGCCTTCACCGCCGTAGCTCGCCGTAGTGCTAGGATGAAATAGTCTCCAATGGCAGCCTCTGCATCAGTAACGAGTGTCCCCGCGCTCCCCGCCGAGCGCTTCTTTCGTGCTTCTCTTTTTCTCCTCTTGGCGACCGCCGTCGCCACTCTTGTTAGCACTGGAAAACTCGACCTGCTCACGCTGATAGTGGCGCCCTCGGCCGTTCTATACAAAGGAGTGCGGTGGTGGCGCCGTTGTCCTGCGGAAATTCCCCCGCGGCTCGCGACCCGTCTGGTCGTTACCTATCTGTTCGTTTTCCCGCTGGACGTATTCTTCCTCTCGCGTGCCTTTGTTTCGGGCTCGTCCAACCCCGGGCTGTACGCCGCGCTTCTCGGCGCTGTTCATTTTCTCCTGTTCGTGATGCTCATCCGTCTCTACAGCGCCACGACCGATCGCGACGCGCTTTTCTTGACGATGCTCTCGTTCGCCGCGATTCTGGCCTCCGCCGTTCTCACCATCGATACCACGTTTCTCGGCCTTTTCTTTTTGTTTCTCCTCTTTGGCGTGGCCACTTTCGTCGGTTTGGAAATGAGGCGTGGCTCGAATGGAGCGATAGCGCCGCAGATTGATGCGCAGCCTCAGCAGGAGCGCCGCCTCACCCGGGCGCTGATCCTCGCGGCACTTAGTGTCGCTCTCGGTGCCATGATCATCGGAGGCATGCTGTTTTTCTTCTTTCCGCGGTTCAGCGCTGGTTACCTGGGCCGCACCAGCCTGCGGCCGACACTGATGTCCGGCTTCAGCAACGACGTCGAGTTGGGTCAAATTGGAGAGATCAAGAAAAATTCTGAAGTTGTCATGCGTGTGCGCACGGGAAACCCGGTGGGCTATCCCGCTCTGCGCTGGCGCGGCATCGCGCTCACTGCATTTGATGGGAAACGCTGGTATACGCCCGGTCGCGAAGATCTCCCCATTCCCGCCGGACCCGGTGGTTGGATAAACATTCAGAATCGGCCCGGGGAGCAGGATCGATCGGCGACGATCCTGCGCTTTACCGTGCTGCTTCAACCAGTCGCGACCGATACGATTTTCGCCCCTGCAAACGCCATCTCCGTACGCGGAAACCTTTCCGGGGAGGGTTCCAATCAGGATTCCGGAGCGCGACACAGTTACATCCTCCGGGATAAGACAGACTCCCTCTTTAATCCTTTTCACAATTTCGGCACCCTTCGCTACGAGGGGTTTTCGCTTCTGCCCGCGGTGAATGCGGCCAGGTTGCGCGCCGCCTCCGCAGAGTACCCCGAAGAAATTCGCGCGACCTACCTCCAGCTCCCACGGCTCGATCCGCGCATTCCTGTATTGGCGAAGTTGATCACGGAACGCTCCGAGACGCCCTTTGACAAAACCATCACCGTGGAAAACTATTTGCGCAGCCGCTTCACGTACACGCTCAATCTCACCGGAAAACCCGGGAACGACGCACTGGCGCATTTCCTCTTCGAGACGCGTGCAGGCCACTGCGAGTATTTCGCTTCGGCAATGGCCATCATGCTTCGCACGCTGGGGATTCCCACGCGGGAAGTGAATGGATTCCTGCCGGGCGAGTACAACGACCTCGGAGGCGACTACATCGTTCGCGCCAGCGACGCGCACAGCTGGGTGGAAGTCTATTTTCCGGGAACAGGCTGGATGACTTTCGATCCCACGCCGCCGGGTGCCGGACCCGCCGACGGCCTCTTCTCGCGCTTGGGCAAGTACCTGGACTGGTTCGAGCTTTCCTGGAACGAATGGGTCATCAACTACGACTTCGTTCATCAA
The DNA here is from genome assembly GCA_035576885.1 of Candidatus Acidiferrum sp. Taxonomy (GTDB): domain Bacteria; phylum Acidobacteriota; class Terriglobia; order Acidiferrales; family UBA7541; genus Acidiferrum. Next base: position 14,414 of record DATLVZ010000086.1, read on the forward strand.
GTGCTTCTTGCGCAAAACATGCAGCGTAGTACACGCACGTGGACGGAGATTGCGAGGGCCTGGTTCCAAAACCAGCAGGACAGAGGGCGAAGATGGATGAGGTCCTGGAACGGTGGACTTCGTTTGCTCCTTCCTTTGGCCATCGCACTGTTTTTGCTGGCGCTGCGCTTCGACCTGGTTGCTTCTCTCGTGCGGCGCATGTGGCTGTCTTGGCAGCTTCGTTCGCCGGAGATCGCGCGGTCCAATCCGCAGCTTGCTTCCAGGTTCTACGGCGAACTCCTGTATTTGCTCGAGCGACGCGGCTTCGTGCGGCAGCCCACACAGACACCTTTCGAGTTCGCTGCGGCGGTTTCACAGCCCCGATTGGCGCTTGCCCTGCGCGAATTCACACAGTGTTACACGCAAGCACGATTTGGCGGCCTGCCCTGCGACTCGATTCGCCTCCGCACGCTGCTTGAGCAAATCCGCTCGTCCTTTGCTGCACACTAAGATTCCGGCTTTTTGTCTGAATTTTTGTGGTTTGTTGCCTGCCGTTGAGCCAAGTGAGTTCGGTCCCCGTCCTCTGCCGCGTGTTACAATGAAAAATTGAGAAAAGGCGCTGAATTGCTGCCTATGACTAAGGTCGGATTCGTCAGCTTGGGTTGCCCGAAGAACCTCGTCGATAGCGAGGTGATGATGGGTATTCTTACGCGCGGAGGGTACGAGCTTACGCCGCGCGCGGGTGAAGCGGAGATCCTCGTCGTCAACACGTGCAGCTTCATCGAGTCCGCGCAAAAAGAGTCCGTCGATGCGATTTTGGAGATGGCCGAGCACAAAAAATTTGGTGCGGCAAGAAAGCTCATTGTCGCCGGATGTCTTGTCGAACGATTCCGCGACCAGATTCTAGAGCAAATTCCGGAAGTGGATGCCGTGGTGGGAACCGGCGAAGTCGAGCGCATCCTCGAAGCGGTCGACGGAGATCTGCGTGTGCTACCCGCGACTCCGCCGGCGTTTCTCTATCACGACCTGACCCCGCGCGTCATCACCACACCGCACCACGCCGCGTACATTAAGATCGCCGAAGGCTGCGACCATCCCTGCACGTTTTGCATTATTCCGCAACTTCGGGGAGCATTCCGCAGCCGACGGTTTGAATCCGTCGTTCGCGAAGCGGAGAATCTTGCCGCCGCAGGCGCAAGAGAAATCACCCTCATCGGGCAGGACACCACTTCTTACGGCGAAGATCTGGGCCTTCGCGATGGCCTCGCCCAACTGCTTGAGCGACTAGCGCAGGTCGAAGACTTGCTGTGGGTTCGCTTCCTGTATGCGTATCCGAATCGCGTGACGCAGAAATTGCTGGATACGCTTGCGGCGCACCCGCGGCTCGCCAAGTACATGGACATGCCGCTGCAGCACGCCAGCCGCAGCGTTCTGGCGCGCATGAAGCGCGGCTCGCACGGCGACGCTTTCCTGAAACTACTCGAGCGCATCCGCACGACGATTCCGGGCGTCTCGCTGCGCACTTCATTTATCACGGGGTTCCCGGGCGAAACCGAAGCGGACTTTGACGAACTTTGCGATTTTGTGCGCGCCGCCAATCTGGATTGGATGGGCGTCTTTGAGTATTCCGATGTGGACAACGCCAGCAGCTACACCTTGGATGAAAAAGTCGACGCGGAAACGATTACCGATCGCCGCAACCGGCTGATGGCCATTCAGAAGAAAATTTCGCGGGAGAAGTTGCGCGCCTGGAAGGGCCGCACGGCCACGGCGCTTGTGGAAGGCCCGTCGAAAGACAATCCGCTGGTGTGGGAAGCACGCCTCGAAGGCATGGCGCCGGATATCGATGGCAAGCTCTATTTGACCGATATCGAATTGCCCAACGGCGAAACCGCCGAGTCAGGCGACGTGGTGCGCGTCGAGATTAGCAAGGCTGATGCCTACGACCTGATTGGGCGCGTCGTCGAAGTTCTGCCCCGGCACATCGGGCGCGGGATCGCTCCTGCGCCGTCCGTCCCGCACGTTCCGCCGGCCGAAAAGCTCCATCGCATAGCTACCGGAGCGCCGCTCCGCGTCTTGGGGTAAGATAACTTTCCTAAATGCTGCACGGCCGGTGTCCAGACCGCAGGCACTTGAGGTTTGTACGAGCTCAAGCCTAACGCCGGGGCAGACGGCAGCAGCGAACGGATTTCATAACTCAGAGCGAAGGGTGCAGGACCCCGATGAAACATCGCTGCCCGATTTGCAAAACGCCGACCGACTCCGAAATCAACGCGGACTTTCCTTTTTGCAGCGAGCGCTGCCGGGAGCGCGACCTGGGCAACTGGGCAAGCGAGAAGTACGTGGTGTCCGAACCGGTGTTTGATATGAGCGAGCTCGAGCCGGATAAGAATCCTGACGACCGCAAAGCGGTGGACGAAGACGAAGATTTTAAGGGGTTCCCAAAGCCCGATGACACCATCCACTGAAAACCCCGGAGGCGCGGCAGCTTCCCAAAAAAAGCCGCGGTTGGCGCTGGCCATCGCCACCGCGCTCGGCGTCGGGTACATCCCGAAAGCGCCGGGCACGTTTGGTTCGCTTGTGGGAGTTGCGACAGCGGTTCTGTCGGCAGCATTTTTTCTGCGGCCTGCATCAGTTCGAAGTTTGTTCAGTTTGCATCCGCTTAGCGATGCAGTCTTCTACGACAATCATTTTCTGGTTCCCGGCAGCGACATTCACAACTCCACGCTGGCGCTGCCGCTGGTGTGCGCCCTGGGTCTTCTCATCCTGCTCGGTGCCATCGGCGTATGGAGCGCCTCGCGAACGGCGGAATTTTCTGGGATCAAAGATCCGCAGTTCGTGGTGATTGATGAAGTCGCGGGACAGCACCTCACTTTGATACTGCCGTTGATTCCCATCGGGCTGCCGCATCTGACGGAGCACTTCGATTTTTCCGTTTATGCGATCTTTTTTACGTTAAGTCTGGCGAATTGGAAATATCTGCTGCTGGGATTCCTGCTTTTCCGGTTATTCGATATTTGGAAGCCCTTCCCGGTCCGGCAACTCGAAAGACTGCCCCGCGGCTGGGGCATCATGGCGGATGACTGGATGGCGGGCATCTACGCTGCTATTCTGTTGCGAGTCGCATTACACTTTGGTTTGCTTGGCTAGGTATGAAATTTGGCTTTGGGTCATCGGCAGAAAAGAACGGCATTCCCCGCATTGATAGAGTTGCGCCTGCAGCTGCCATTCCCGGCGGCGAGCTCGTCATTCATGGCAGCGGATTCGCTTCTCGCGCCCACCCGCGGCCTGTGGTGCGTTTTGGCGAAGCGGAAGCGAGCCTGGCCCTGGCCAGCGAACAGCGGCTGATTGCGCGAGTCCCCGAAGGCGCGAGCGGCGGCACAGTCCGCGTGTGCAGCGCCGCCAACGAAAGCCAGCCGCATCCCGTCTCCATCGGCGTGCAAATCGCGGATAATCTGCATCCCATAGCAAATCCGGCGGTCGATTCCTACGGCAACACGTACGTTACGTTTTCGGGCAACCGCGGGGAGCGCGTACCGGTTTCGCTTTATAAAATTACGGCGAACTACAGCGTAAAGCCTTTCGTGACTTCGCTGGTGAACCCCAGCGGCCTGGCGTTGGACCGCGCCGGGAATCTCTTTGTTTCTTGCCGCAACGACGGAACGATTCACCGGATTACGCCCGAGGGCCGCGCCGAGCTATGGATCGAAGGAATGGGCGTCGCCACAGGCATCGCGTTCGACCGCGCTGACAACCTATACGTGGGGGATCGCAGTGGAACGATATTTAAAATTAGCGTGAGCCGGGAAATTTTTGTTTTCGCTACGATCGAGCCATCAATCGCCGCGTATCACCTGGCGTTTCATCCGAACGGCGACCTGTATGTCACCGGGCCAACGACTTCCAGCTATGATCGCGTCTACCGCATTACGCAGGGCGGGGAGGTCACTACGTTCTTTCGCGGCCTAGGGCGTCCGCAGGGGCTGGCGTTTGATCGCGAGAGCAATCTTTACGTCGCTGCATCCTATGGAGGACGGCGCGGCATAGTTCGCATCACGCCGCAGGCCCATGCGGATGTCATCCTCAGCGGCTCCGGTCTTGTTGGCATGGCGCTGCAATCCTCGGGTCGCGCGATTCTTGCCACCACCGGCGCCCTCTTTACGCTGGACTGGGATGTCCGCGGCTTGCCACTGCTGGGATGAAGCATGAAGAGGCCACCGATCGAGATACTACGTGAAGGGCGCGCAATACTCGATCCTGTGATGAACGAGCACGGATTCTCCTTTATTGAAGGCGCTGCAGGTCGCAGCAGCGGCGGCCCATTTGCCGGGGGGGTCTATGTAAACGCAGACAGGAAGCTGGAAATTCACTATCGTTTCGCGCTGGGACTCGTGACCTACCACTTCGGAGACTCGTGTATTGACCATGAGTCCTACATGCGTGCCGTTCTCGGAGACAAGAGAGGAAACAGGTACCCGGGTTTTTCAGAAGATCCGTTGGCTGCGTTTCATGATCTCGCTTATGACTTGCAGAACTTCGCAACGGCATTTCTGGACGGAAACCCCAGACAGTTTGCACTTTACGCGGTAGCGGCGGACGAGTGGAAGAAAATCCCTGGAATCGCGAGGCTGCCGTAGCTTGAAAGCAGAAATCATTGCAGTGGGTTCGGAGCTGCTCACGCCGGACCGCCTGGACACCAATTCGCTCTTCTTGACGGAAGAGCTGAATAAAATTGGCATCGAGGTCGTAAGAAAGACGATCGTGGGCGACAACCGCGAACTGCTGAGCGAGGCGTTTCGCGACGCGCTGAATCGCGTGCCGCTGATCATCGCCTCGGGCGGACTTGGCCCGACGGAAGACGACCTCACGCGCGAAACCGTGGCCGAGCTTCTCGGCCGCAAGCTCCGCCGCAACGACGATATTCTTCGCTACATCGAAGGCCGCTTCCGCTCGCTCGGCCGCGAGATGCCTGAAGTGAATGTGCGCCAGGCGATGATTCCCGAGGGCGCGGAAATTCTGGAAAATCCGCGCGGCACGGCACCGGGCTTGTGGCTGGAGGACGCGGGGCGCTCGATTGTTCTTCTGCCGGGCCCGCCGCGGGAGTTGAAGCCGCTGTTCCGCGAACAGGTTCTCCCGCGTTTGGAGCGCCGCGCGTCCGGCGTGCGTATGTTCCACAGGGAGATTCGCGTCACAGGGCTTGGCGAATCTCTCGTCGAACAGCGCATCCTGGGCATTTACAAACGCTTTCCGGAGGTGAACACGACTGTCCTGGCCGCGCCCGGCGAGACGCAGGTCCACCTGCGCCTCTGGACGGATCACGCGGAGCACGCCAAGAAAACGCTCGACGAAATCGTGAAGGGCTTTGAGATCGCTCTGACAGACCGCATCTTCAGCCAGGATGGATCGCCGCTCGAAGAGGTGATTGCAGCCGAGCTGACGTTGCATAACGCCACGATCTCCGCGGCCGAAAGCTGCACGGGCGGCTTGCTGGCGCAGCGGCTGACGAGCATCGCGGGCAGCTCTTCTTATTTTCTCGGCGGGGTTGTGTGCTACAGCAACGAGTTGAAGACGGCATGGGCGGGCGTGCCTGCGGAATTAATTCAGGCAAAGGGCGCAGTCAGCGCGGAAGTCGCCGCGGCACTTGCCGAAGGAATCCGTCGCCGCGTAGGCAGCACGTTTGGCGTCGGCATCACGGGGATTGCGGGACCGGGCGGGGGTTCGGATGAAAAACCGGTAGGAACGGTGCATATCGCGCTCGCGCATGCGGCTGGGGTAAAAGAGCGGGGCGTGCGATTCCCCGGCGACCGCGAGTCAATTCGATGGCAGGCATCCCAGGCCGCACTGGACATGGTCCGCATCCACTTTCTCTATAACGGCAAACAACGTACAAAGCGAGCCTGAACGTGCGCCTCTTCGTCGCGCTGGAGATTCCCGCCGCCGTGCGAGACAATCTGGCGGCGCTGATGCGGGACCTCCGCAGTTTGTCGTCGCGTCTGGCGGACAAACGGCCGCGCTGGGTGCTTCTGGAGAATCTTCACGTGACGCTCAAATTCATTGGAGAAGTGGCTCCCGCCAAACTTGACGGCGTTCGGGGCGTGCTATCGGCGGTTCGCTCGAATGAACCCGTCGATTTGCGCTTCCGCGGACTCGGGTTTTTCCCCAGCGAGGACATTCCGCGTGTGCTATGGACGGGACTAGGGGCCACACCGAATTTGCCATTGCTCGCGGCAGACATAGACAGCGCGCTCGAGGCGCAAGGAATTGCGCGGGAACGGCGCGCATTCACCCCACATCTGACGCTCGCGAGGTTCGAGCCGCCAGGCCTCCACGAAAAGCTGCGCGCAGCCATCTTACAGAACGGCGAGCGCGAGTTCGGTTCCTTTCAAGCACGCGAATTCCATCTCGTCGAAAGCAAACTGAAGCCTTCGGGCGCCGCGTACACTACCCTTGCAACTTTTCCCTTCACGAGGGAGGAGTAGCGCTCGATGGCCGAGCTGAACGAAACTCTGATCTCGATTCCCCCGACCGCCTATCTTCTTGGCTCGATCCCCTTCGGGCTGCTGCTGGGCAAACTTTTTGGCGCGGCTGATATCCGCAGGATGGGCAGCGGCAATATCGGCGCAACCAACGTCGCGCGCGTCGCCGGGCCGCTCGCGGGGATCCTGACGCTCCTGCTGGACGCCGGCAAAGGCGCATTTGCCGTCTTTCTGGCAGCGCGGTTCTCACACGAAAGCGCGACTTGGATGATGATCGCCGCCCTTTGCGTTCTCGTGGGACATTGTTTCCCGATCTGGCTGGGATTCCGTGGAGGTAAAGGCGTGGCCACGGCTGCGGGCGCTTTTCTGGTGTTGTGCCCGACCGCGTTTCTCGGCGCCGTAATTCTATTTGTACTCGTCGTGATTTACTGGCGCTTTGTGTCGCTCGGCTCGATCTCCGCCGCAGCCGCGATGCCTCTGTTGATTTATCTCTTCTGGGCGCCGCACCACGCCCCGCCATACGCGGTCACGTTTGGCTCGCTGGCCGCGGCATTGCTGATCGTCTACAAGCACGACACGAATATTCAGCGGCTGGTGCAAGGCGACGAGCCAAGATTCTCGTTCCGCAAAAACAAAGAGAACACGCCGTGAGGCGCATCGCCATACTTGGCGGCGGTAGCTGGGGTACGGCGCTTGCCGTTGTTCTCTCCCGAACGCATCGGGCGCACGAGATCGCTCTTTGGGTTCGCGACGCCGCGCTGGCCGAATCCATACGTCATACGCGCGAGAATAAGTTGTATCTGCCGGGGCACAAACTTCCCGAAACAGTCCAAGTCACGCATGAAATTGGGCAAGCCCTTGTGGACGCCGGAATTATCCTGGGCGCCGTGCCGTCGGCGCATGCGCGCGAAGTCTATTCCGCGGCCCGGCATCACGCCGCAGAGAGCGCGGCAGTCGTCACCGCCACGAAGGGGCTGGAACCCACGACCCACAAGCGCATGAGCGAAGTCATTACCCAAGTCCTGCCGCCGGAATTAGCGCGGCGTATCGCGATTCTTTCTGGACCGTCGTTCGCAACGGAAGCGGCGGCCGGCCAGCCCACGGCAGTTGTTCTCGCATCGAGCGACATCGCTCTCGCGAATGAACTTCAGGAGGAATTCGCCGCGCCGAATTTTCGCTTATACACCAACAACGACGTGCTCGGCGTCGAGCTCGCCGGTGCGATGAAAAATGTCATCGCGATTGCGGCGGGCGCTTGCCAGGGCATCGGACTTGGCTCGAATCCGCTGGCCGCGTTGATCACGCGCGGCCTCGCGGAGATGACGCGTCTCGCCATAACCCTGGGCGCCCGCCCGGAGACGCTCAGTGGTCTCGCAGGTCTCGGCGACCTGGTGCTGACCTGCACAGGTGCGCTTAGCCGCAATCGCCACGTCGGCATTGAGCTGGGCAAGGACCGTAAGCTGGCGGATATCCTGGAAGGCATGAAAATGGTTGCCGAAGGCGTGGGAACTGCGGGAGCCCTGCTAGCACTGGCCCGCGAGGCCGGAATAGAACTACCTATCACAGAGCAAGTTGACGCCATCCTGCACCATGGGAGATCGCCCCGCGATGCCATCCGGAGCATCATGGAGCGCCCCCTTAAGCGAGAATAAAACGGCTGAAATAGTAACCTTTTCGAGAATCTGCCGCTTCTTCCACTAGTACCAAGGTTCCAGTTGCAGATGCGCGACGCCGCGGCAATCGCGGCCCCCGTTGCGCCGGCTATTGCCCTAAAATTGAGACTTGTGATGTCAGAACCCGGCTCATCCATGTGGCAGCGCCTGCGCAAGGGACGTGTGCGCATTTTGTGGCTCGTCCTGGGCGCGCTGCTGCTCGTCAGCGTCCTGCCCTTAGGGCTTTACCACCGGCAAGTGCTGCAGCTTAGCCAGGACAAGCTGGTGGACACCGAACGCGTACAACAGTCCGACCTGACGCGGTCCCTGGCCCAGGAAATTCAGCTTTTCGAGGCCAATCAAACCCAGCAGCTCTTCAGCGAGCGCCAGATTCTGACTTTGACGGGACTGATTGACAATGTGGAAGACCCAGCCTCCGAGCCCAAGGTCACACGGCTCCTCGAAGACTTTGTCGAAAGCAATCGCGACACATTTGTGTATCTGACCGCGGTAGATAAAACCGGCAAAGGCACCAAAGCTTCTCAGGGTAACTTCCAGGCGGAACAGGATCCCTTCGTCGCCAAAGCGCTGCAGCGTGCGTTTGTGACCTGCATGCAATCCGAAGAGTTGCACACCGTTAAGTTTCGCAGCGATCCGCTGGCGCTCGCGCCGAACAACCAGCCGGCCTATGTGGTGGCCGTGCCACTCACGGATTTGCACGACAATTTTACAGGTATGCTGGCGGCCGTCGTTTCCCTCGAGCCCATATCGCACCGCTTGAGAGACGCCAGCGTGCGACACCGCACGGTATTCGTGGTGGACCACTCCGGGCACATCGTCGCCCATCCCGACACCAAAAATTTCGTGCCCGGCGCCGAAGCCAGCGGAAAGCTCGTCGACCAGATTCGCGCGCTGCCACAGGATCTCCGCAATACGGAGACGATTCGCTTTGTGGAAGGCGGGCCCAAGCATCCCGTCGAAATGATTGGGACTTACAGCACTCTGCCCGAAGTCAACTGGGCGGTTGTCGCCGAGCGCAGCCTGGACCAGGCGCGTGCCGACGCCGGCGTGACGGAACTTAACCAACAGGCACTGGCCTTCGTCACGGTGGTGGTTCTCGTAGCCATCCTCTTCGGCTACTTTTTTGCCGTTGGCATCAGCGAGCCGATTCGCGGTCTCGCCGCTTCCACGCGCGCCATCAGCCGCGGCGAATTCCATCAACGCTCGCCGGTCCGGGGCGCCACGGAAATCAGTGAGCTTGCCGAAAACTTTAACAAAATGGCCAGCGACATTGAGGAGTACATTGAAAAGCTGAAGGAAGCCGCGGAAGAAAACCGCGAGCTCTTTATCGGCTCGATTCGCATGCTCGCCGCGGCCATCGACGAAAAGGATCCGTACACGCGCGGTCACTCCGGACGCGTGGCGAAATATTCAACGCTGATCGGGCGGGAGCTTGGGCTTTCTCCCGAAGAGCTGGACAAGCTGCGCGTTGCGGCCCTGCTCCATGACGTGGGTAAAATCGGAGTCGAAGACCGCGTCCTGAAAAAGCCGGGCGCTCTGACGCCGGAAGAATTTGATTTGATGAAGCAGCACACCGTGAAGGGTGCGAACATCATGCGCCCGGTTTCGCAATTGAAAGAAATGTTGCCGGGCATCGAGCTGCATCACGAACATATCGATGGCCGCGGTTATCCGTACGGCTTGCAGGGCCTGCAAATTCCGATGATGGCGCGCATCATCGGCGTGGCGGACACTCTCGATGCCATGACCACGAATCGCCCTTATCAGTCCGCCATGGATATCGATTTCGCGCTGAGCCGCATCAAGTCTCTGACTGGCTCCAAGTTTGACGCTGTCGTGGTCACCGCTCTCGAATCCGCCATCAACGCCGGAAAGCTCCGCCTAAGCGCCGTCGAAGTTACCGTTTAACGCCCCACAATTCCCGAGTCTCGGTCTGAGGAGCTCGTTAGCGGAGCCGCAGGCTCACTTCGGGTGCTTCTGCTACAATTTCAGGTTGCGCTGCATGCAAAGCGCTCTACTGCATGATTTCGCTATTTGGCAAACCGGAAAAAGTCGAACCGTCGCTGCTCGAACGGCTTAAAGCCTCAGTCAGCAAGACGAAGGCGGCCCTATCCGAGTCTGTAGAAAATATTTTCCTCGGTGAACGCAAGATTGACCCCGCGATTCTTAAGAAGCTCGAAACCGCGCTGCTTTCCGCCGACTTGGGCGTGAAACCGACACGCGAGATCCTGGATTCCGTACGGGAGAAGCTGGACCGGAACGCGCTCTCCGATGCCAGCCAGCTTAAGCGCGAGATCAAGTCTCACATCATTCGCATCCTTGCCATGAGTGAAGGCAATGTTGGCGATACTGCGGCCGGCAGCACAGCGAACTCTGACGGCAAAACGCTTGCCACCTCACCCAACGGCAGCGGCCCACGCGTCATTTTTATCGTTGGCGTGAACGGCGCCGGCAAAACCACAAGTATCGGCAAACTCGCGAATCGCCTGCGGAAGGAAGGCCTCAGCGTTGTGCTATGCGCTGCCGATACTTTTCGCGCTGCGGCGGTCGAGCAGCTCGAAATCTGGGCGCAGCGCAACGGCATTGACGTGATCAAACAAAAGTCCGGCGCTGATCCGGCCGCTGTCGTCTTCGATGCGGTCACTGCGGCCAAAGCGCGCGGCGCCGACGCCGTGATTGTGGACACCGCGGGCCGCCTTCATACGAAATCCAATCTGATGGCGGAGCTGGAAAAAATGAAGCGTACAGCGGCGAAAGTTATTCCTGGCGCACCCCACGATGTGTTGCTTGTGCTCGACGCTACCACGGGCCAGAACGGCCTTGCTCAGGCGCGCGAGTTTACGTCGGCTGTTACCGTCACAGGCATCATTCTCACGAAGCTCGATGGCACGGCCAAAGGCGGCATCGTAGTTGCGATCGCGCGCGAACTCGCTTTGCCCATCCGATTCGTGGGCACCGGCGAGCAAATCAACGACATGGTACCCTTCGACGCGGAAACCTACGCGAACTCTCTTTTCGATTAAACCTTCTGACTAAATCATGGACGCTCACGCCACTCGCTTCATGGAACATGCTCTGGAGTTGGCCCGCAAAGGCATCGGCCTGGCGAGTCCCAATCCCACCGTGGGCTGCATCCTCGTGCACCAAGGACAAATTGTAGGCGAAGGATTTCACGAATACGAAAAGCGTGATCACGCGGAAATCGTCGCGCTGAAATCCGCCGGAGGAAAAGCGCGCGGCTCAACGATGTACGTCACGCTGGAACCGTGCAATCACACCGGCCGCACCGGACCTTGCACCGAAGCAATCATCGCGGCGGGCGTTCAACGCGTTGTTGCGGCGACGGAAGACCCCAATCCCATCAACTCCAGCCGCGGCTTCGATCGGCTGCGAACTGCCGGAATCGAAGTCGAACCAGGCGTATGCGAAGAAGAAGCTCGCCGTCTGAACGAAGCATTCGCTTGCTGGATACGCACCGGCAAGCCGCTCGTCACATTAAAGTCCGCGCTCACGCTCGATGGCCAACTCGCACTTCCCCGCGAGCGGCGCACCTTGCACAAGAGGCTGAGCAAAGAGAAACGGGCGAACTGGATCAGCTCGGAAGAATCCCGCGCGGAAGTCCACAGAATGCGCCACGCGGCGGATGCTCTTCTGACCGGTATCGGCACGATCAAGATTGACGACCCGCTTCTGACGGATCGCAGTGGATTACCGCGGCGGCGGCCGCTATTACGAGTTGTTCTGGATTGGGGGCTGACGATCTCGCCGCATACCCGGATTGTGCAGTCGGTGAAGAATGATCTTCTCGTCATTTCGCAACAGAATGCCCATACGCGGAGAGTTCGAGCTCTGGAAAAAGCTGGCGTCGAGGTCGTCCGGGGAGTTTCGCGGATGGGACGGATCGATCTTGGAGCCGTTCTCGCCGAACTCGGCCGCCGAGAGATTCTCAGCGTCCTTCTCGAAGCTGGCCCCACGCTGAATGGCGCGGCCCTCGCGGCGGGAATCGTTCACAAATTGTTTCTCTTTTACGCGCCGAAAATAGCAGGCGAAACGCGCGTCCCCTTCGCCATCGCGCCGAATCTGAACCTCCCGCCACTGCAAAGAATTCGCACGCACGCGTTCGGCCCGGACGTCGCCATCGAAGGATACCTGGAAAGCGTATACCGCTAGGTTTGGAGTGCGGCAGCCTTGCTGCCGCGTTTGCGGCGTCACCTCAGCGTGGACCCCGAAGGCGAGAGCCCGGTGCCCGCGCTCCACGGCTCCGTGTCACTCGCTGGCGCGAAGTACCGCCGCGCCTTCGATCGCGTCGTTCTTCAACGCATTCAACGCGCGATTGGCTTCACTGAGCGGAAAAACCCGCGTGTGCATGCGAACCGGAATTTCCGCCGCAACACGCAAAAAATCCACGCCATCCTTCCGTGTATTATTCGCCACGCTACGAATCATCCGCTCCTGATAAAGCAAATCGTAGCTGAACGACGGAATCGGGCTCATGTGAATTCCGCCGAGCACCAGCACGCCGCCTTTGCGCAACGCGGCAAGCGCCGCGGGCACAATTTCTCCCGCCGGCGCGAAGACAATCGCGGCATCCAGCTTTTCTGGAGGCGCATCGAATGTTCCGCCGACCCACGCCGCGCCCAGCTCGAGCGCCAATTTCTGGTGCCGCGCGTCACGCGTCGAGGCATACACCTTCACGTTCCAATGCCTCGCCACCTGAATCGCTACGTGCGCCGCTGCGCCAAAACCATAAAATCCCAGCCGCCCGCCTGGTTTGATTCCCGAAAGGCGTAAGCAGCGGAATCCGATAATGCCGGCGCAGAGCAATGGCGCGGCTTGCTCGTCAGAAAATCCTTCGGGAATTGCGTAAACGAAATCTTCTGGCGCGACGACGTATTCCGCGTAGCCGCCGTCGACGCTGTAGCCGGTGTACGACGGATTGTCGCAAAGATTTTCCTCACCACGACGGCAATACTCGCACACGCCATCCGTGTGGTGCAGCCACGCAACGCCGACGCGCGCGCCGAGTGCAAAACGCCGCGAGTCTTGTCCCTGTTTTTCGACGACGCCGACAACCTGATGTCCTGGGATGAGCGGCGATATTCGCGGCGGCAATTCGCCTTCGATGACGTGCAAATCCGTGCGGCACACCCCGCAGGCGCGCACGCGAACTAGAACTTCGCCCGCGCTAGGCTTTGGCACCGGCACATCTGTAAGTTGCAGTGGATTCGTTTCAATCCGCGCTGGAGCGTTGAGCAAGCAGGCTTTCATGATGCGCCCTCAAGTGCATTCGTGATGCATTCCGCCTTAGTGTAGTGCTTTCTGCTTGTGCCACGAAATGCTGTACACTCGGAAAGAACTGGATGTGAATCCGCCGGACTGAGGAGAGCGGGAAAACTTTGTTTACCGGAATCATCGAACATCTCGGGACCATCGAGGCTCTTGACCTGGCGACTGGCGGCGGCCGCGTCACAATCCACGCGCCTGGCGTCGTGCCAAATCTCGCCGTTTCCGATAGTATCGCGGTGAACGGGTGCTGCCTCACTATAGTGGCGCTCGGCAAAGAAAGCTTCTCCGCCGACCTTTCCGGCGAAACCATCGAAAAAACATCCTTCGGTGCAAAAGATCGCGGAATGAGAAAGGGCTCGCGCGTGAATTTAGAGCGGCCTCTCACAGCGGGCAAAGAATTTGGTGGCCACTTCGTCCAGGGGCATGTCGACACGGTGGGCCGGGTGAGTCGCCTGGCGCCTGAAGGAGAAAATTGGTGGTTGGGTGTGGAAGTTCCCCGGGAGTTTGCGTGCTACATCGTGCCGAAAGGTTCGATCACCGTCGACGGCATCAGCCTTACCGTCGCGCGGTGGAGCAACATGACGCGTATCGCGGAAATCGCGGTAATCCCTTACACCTGCGAGCACACCAATCTTCGCGACCGCAGACCCGGCGACGCTGTAAATCTCGAAGGCGACGTTCTAGGCAAGTATGTCGAGCGCTATCTCGAAACGCGGAGTGTCGCCTCCGCTCCTTCGATCACGATGTCTCGTTTGCTGGAGGAAGGCTTCTGACCTTTTCGGAGACGCTCATGCCCGCCCTCACCGGAGTAGTTGAGACAGCGATTTACGTCGAAGATATCGACCGCGCGTCGAAATTTTATGAAGAAGTTCTAGAGCTCCGAAGAATAGCGGGTGACGACCGATTTCGTGCCTACAGCGTCGCCGATCGCGACGTGCTGCTGCTGTTCAAGCGCGGCGCTACCGCCCAACCAGTTCAGACTCCATCTGGCGTCATTCCGCCGCACGACGGCACTGGACAGAATCACTTCGCCTTGGCCATTCCCGCGGCGGAATTGCCTGCCTGGGAAGAGCAGTTGACCGATCATCGCGTTGCCTTGGAGAGCCGCGTGAAGTGGCCGCGCGGCGGCACTAGCATTTATTTCCGCGATCCTGACGGTAATCTTCTTGAGCTCGCCACGCCCGGAATGTGGCCGGTTTATTGATTTGAAGTTTTCGGCCGGTTCAGCTCAGCGCCTCCCGCGCTTTTGCGCGCGCGCCGCGCCAATAAAGGAACAGGCCGATAAAGATGGTGGCCACGGTTCCGATAACCAGCTTCAGTTCAAACCCAAGTTTGTTCGCCGAATCTCCCGGAGGAACCAGCGAAACGAAAATGCCGATTAGCACAATGAGAAAGCCAGTGCCGGAAACGGCCCACACCCCCGCTTTTCCGCCCGGGATCAGAATTGCCTCTGAATTCTGCGTGCGATCCTTGCGTGAAAAAAGCCGAATGGCTGCTGCAAACATATAGAGAAATGGAATGAAGTAAAGAATGTTTGTCGCGCTGACAAGAAAGTCGTACGCGCCCCGCGTGGACTCGTTGATCTGGCTGATCAATAGAATCGCGCACGAGAGCCCCGCCTGCACAAGAATCGAAACGTAAGGCGTCTTCCAGCGCGGATGTATTTTGCCAAACGCTTCCGGCAAGTAGCGGTCGATTCCCACGACGAACGGTACGCGTGCGATTCCTGCCACCGTACTTCCTACGCCGCCCGCGTTGCCAAGGGTCACGACAATCGCCGCTACGATCCCCAAAAATCCAATTCGTAAAGCGATCGATCCCACGGTGATCGCGTGAAACACACCGCTGGTATTCGAAACGTCCGCCGCGGGCACGAGCACCAGCACGGCCACAGTCGCCAGGATGTACATCGCCGCAATCAAACCCGCGGCTGCATAGAGCGCGCGCGGCAAAGTCCGGCGCGGGTTGCGGACTTCCTGGCTCATCGCGGAAACCAGTTCCAGCCCGCTGAAGGCGAAGGCAATCTGCGACCAGAAATTCACGGTGTCCCAGTTCCACGTCGGCAAAATGTTATGCCACGTGAATTGCGTCACAGCGCCATGCTTCATCGCGATGATCGCCGCGACGCCCACAACCGCCATCAGCGGCAAGTACGTGGACACCCCGCCCACGTTCTGCAGCCACTTGCCGATGTTCAAACCAATGATGTTCAGCCCTACGGCCACGATCAGGTATCCAACGGAAAGGAGGAGCAAAAAGGTGCGGTCGTGCTCCAGCGTTGCGCCTCGTCCGCCCACGATGTATGCGCTCATCGCCGCGCTGGCGAGCAACAGGCCGGGAAAATAAAAAACGGTGTAAGCCCAATAATTCCACCCGGCGATGAAACCGTGAAAGTCGCCGAAGGCTTCTTTCGTCCAGACATAAAGTCCGCCCTCTTCCGGAAAACGAGACGAGAGCTCGTTAATCACCATCGCGGAGGGAATAAAAAACAAGACCGCGGCGATGACCCACAAGCTGATCGACGATGTCCCGTTATGCGCGGCGGCGGCAACCCATCGCGGGCCCAAGACGGTAGCAATGTTGAACAGCAATACATCCCAAAAACCCATGGCCTTGGGCAATTGTTTGATTGGATCGGCAGCGACCCCGGCCGCCTGGCTCACAGGGTCACATCCAGAGCGGGGATCAAAGCATCCTGCATGCGGAAGTTGTGGAGAAACGGATCTTTCGAGTTTTCAAAATCGTCCCAGGGCCCGAAAAACGCCACGCGCCCGTCCTGAAGAAATACCACGGTATCGGCAAGCTTTTTCGCGAGGTGCGTGTCGTGCGTCACCACAATCGATGTGCGGTGAAACGCGTCCTTCAGCCGGAGAATCAGGTCGCCCATGTGCCCCGCCATGATGGGGTCCACCATGGTTGTAGGCTCGTCAAACAAAATGGCGTCGGGATTTTGCGCAAACGCCCGAGCCATCGCTACTGCACGACGCATGCCAGTCGATAGTTCGCCCGGCAGTTTGTCGAGCACCTCTTCCACTTCCAGCATTTTCGCGAGTTTGTCTACATATGCGTCGACGTCTTCGTATTCGAGTCCCGGCTGTTTTTCCAACGGAAATGCGATGTTCTCGGCGACAGTAAGCGAATCAAACAGCGCGCCAGACTGAAACACCATGGTCACCTTGCGGCGCACCTCTTCGAATTGCTGCTCGCTAAAATTCGTCACATCTTCGCCGTCCACAAAGATGCGCCCGGAATCCGCTTTCATAAAACCCATGATGTGCTTCAGCGAAACAGACTTGCCCACGCCGCTGCGTCCCATGATCACGCAGGTCTCGGCGCGCTTCACCGTGAAGCTGACGTTTTTCAGCACCTCGTTTTCGTCAAAGGACTTGCATACCTCACGAAACTCGAAGAAGTTCTCCGCGTGTGGCTCGCCGCTATTTTTTGTTGCCATAAAATCCGTCATCGTCTTCGTCCGTCCATCCCTGCACAAGTTGCCTCTGCATTCACTTGCCCGGCATCGGCTATCGCTGTTCCGCTTGCACAATCCGTCGTGCTTCTTCGAAGTCCGCCGCCGTATTCATGTTCCAGAAGAGCCGTCCAGCGCTATCAAATCGTTTCCAGTCCTGCTCGTCAAGAACTTCCGACTTCAACTTTCCTATCGCCGCAGTAACTTTGCGCACGCCTTTCTCGAACTGATCCTCGATAGCTGCGCGCGCGTCCGTCTGCCAAACCGCACACAGCGGCTCAGGTCCTTGCGAAGAATGAGGAAGGACCACCTGGGCAGAGCTTTCCGCCGCTCGCTTCGCCAGAAACGTCATCCAGTCCGCGGTTAAGAACGGCAGGTCGCAGCTCAAGATCAAGTTCCACACACAACCTGGCTCGGTGTTCTGTGTGTGCAGCAAAGCGGTCACGATTCCGCCTAAGGGTCCTTCGCCCGGCCAGCGATCCTCCACAACTTTCGCTCCGAACTCAGCATATTTTCCGGGCGCCGCAACGACCTTCACTTCCTTTGTGACTCCCCGCATCAATTCAATTATTCGCGCCAGCATGGGCTTTCCCGCAAACTCAGCAAGCGCTTTATCGCTTCCAAATCGCGTGCTGCCGCCTCCCGCGAGCACATACCCCGCAATTTTATGAGCGATGGTGGAACCTGCGTCACGAATCACAAGTCACCAGTCACGACTCACTCTCTTCGAGCGGTTCTCGCCCCGGCCGGCGGATTCCCAGCTCCCGGAGTTTTTCTTGCAAGCTTTGCCGGTGCAATCCAATCGTCGCCGCCGTCCGCGAAACATTCCAACGATGATCCATAAGCTGTTTTGTAATGTAGGCCACTTCAAATTTCCGCTTGGCTTCGCGAAAATCTTTTTCATCAAATCCATTCTCGTTCGAACCGTCGCATTTCTTGTGGAGCGCAGTTTCCCCGCTCACCACTTCCTGCGGCAAATCCTCCACGCCGATCTCTTCGCCCCGGCACAGCACTAGACTGCGTTCCAGTGCATTCTTTAGCTCACGTACATTTCCCGGCCAGTCGTAGCGTTCGATGGCCGCGGCGGCTTCGCGTGTGAGCCGTGCCGTACGCCCAAGGCGAATGGCGTGCATTTGCAAAAACGCTTCCGCCAACACTGGAATATCCGCTTTATGCGCGCGCACTGGCGGCAGCTCGATGGTCACCACACGCAGCCGGTAATACAAATCCTCACGAAATCTTCCAGCGCGAATTTCCGCTGCAAGATCTCGGTGCGTTGCACTGATCACCCGCACATCCACAGGGATCGGCTGCGTCCCGCCAAGCCGCTCGATGGTGCGATTTTCCAGCACGCGAAGCACTTTGGCTTGTGTCACCGGATTCATGTCGCCGATCTCATCGAGAAACAGCGTCCCGCCCGACGCCAATTCGAACTTTCCCTTCTTCTGCTGGGCCGCGCCTGTAAACGCTCCACGCTCATATCCAAACAACTCCGATTCAATCAAAGTCTCCGGCAGCGCCGCGCAATTCACGGCCACAAACGCCATCCCTGCCCGCGGCGAGCGCGCGTGAATCTCCTGCGCCATCAAATCTTTTCCCGTCCCACTCTCGCCGAGAATCAGCACGGTCGAATCCGCCGCTGCCACGCGATCCGCCATTTCAAACGCTCGCCGCATTTCCGCCGTCCGGCCAATCATCTGGCCGAATTGGCCCTCCGTCGCCATCCGCCGCCGCAACGAATCATTTTCTTTTTCCAGTGACGCGAGCTTCAACAGATTCGCCACGCGCTGTCGCAGCTCTTCCAGTTCGAATCCCTTCACCAGATAATCGGCCGCGCCAAGCTGCAACGCTTCCACCGCTGTCTTAGCGGTATCCAGCGCCGAAACCATCAGCACCGGCAATTCGCTTCCCTGCTTGCGCATCCAGCGCAGAAAATCCAGCCCACTCTGTCCGGGCAACACCACGTCCAATAGCACAAGATCAGGCTTTTCCGTATTCAAGGCCTCCCGCGCCGCTTCCGCCGTATCTGCTTCCGCGATCCGGTATTTCGCTTCCAGCGCCCGCCGCAATCCGTACCGCGCCGCCGGCTCGTCATCGACAATTAATATCGTTTTCATGTTTTTTCCTTGCTTATTTACTCCGCTACTGCTTCTCTTCCTTCACCGGCATCGTCACTTTAAACCGCGTCCCTTTGGCGTCCTTTACCGGGCTATCCCAATCCAGAGATCCGCCAAACTCCGCAACGCGCCTGGCGACAATAGCCAGGCCGAGTCCCGTGCCCTGCGTTTTCGTCGTAAAAAAAGGCTGCAAAATTCTTTCCCGCGCGTTTTCCGGAATTCCCGGGCCATCATCTTCCACCGAGAACAAAAATCCCTCGCCATTCACATTCCCGCTCACTTTCACATGCCCACCGCGTGAAGTCGCTTCCAACGCATTCACAACGAGATTCGACAAAATTTCGCTCACTGCTTCCGAACTTGCCGAAAGCCTCGCTCCCTCTGTCTCGACATCGACCGCGAGCCCGACGCCGCGACGCTCGGCCTCGTGCCGCAATACTCCGATGACTTCGTCTGCTATGGTTCGCGCATCGCATGTCGCCGCGACAGCACCGCCGCGCACCGCCGGCCGGCTGAACTGCAACAACTGGTTCAGCTTTGCGGACAGCCGCGATACTTCCTCCAGCACCATCTTTGTTTCGCCGCGAATTGATTTCGGCAACTCCGGATTTTCCAGCTGCACCTGCAAAATCGTCTTGATCGACCCCAGCGGGTTTTTCAAGTTGTGCGAAATGCTCGCCGCCATCTGCCCAAGAACGGCCAGCCGTTCCCGCTCCGCCAGCTCCCGTTCCAACCGCAGCTTCTCCTCGATCAACCGGCACAAATCCAGCGCCCCCGGCAACTGTTCACACAAAAACTCCAGCGCCGCTCGCGTTTCGCCGGAAATGGCCGCCCCATGTGGCTCCGCGCGCAACACTCCTATCAGCCCATGCTTTTGCTGAATGCGGAAATACTGGTCTGCGTTCGGGGCCGGCGCTCGCTCCGCTACCTCCATAGGACTCAAGAGGTCAGGCCGTATTTCCGCTTGGGACGGATCGAGTAGAGTCAATTTTGCCTTGGCAAGTTCGAATTGTTCCCGGGTCCGCCGCTCGATGAATATCACTAGTTCCTTGAGGTTCCCCTGCCGCGCTTCTTGCTGGATCTCCGCGGTCAGCCTTTGCACCCGGTCCATTTCTCGGTGCGCCGTCTCTCGCAATCTTCTCCCCAGCAAGTGCTGCAGCGGCTCAAAGAAAACTACCGGCAAGAACAGAAGTATGGCCGCCGACGCCTCCGGCGGCAGGTAAGGCTCCAACCACAGGCTCACGCGACGGATCAGGCTCAGATACAAGACCGCTAGGAAGGTTGCAAATACGGCGTAAATAAGATTTTGCTGGCGCCCAATCTGCAAAAAGTTAAATCTCTGAACATTTCGAATCAGCATCGCCAGCGGAAACAGAGCGAGACACATCGCGAGAGCGATACACCCCGATAGGCTTTCCTCGATTCCCGCTCCCCATCGGCCCACAACCAAGTGAATCGCCAGTAGGCAGACCGCCATCCCTGCCAGGACAAACTGTAAGACATGGTGGAACCTAGCCTGGTCTTTTTCAGGCGCTGCCTCCGCGAATCGCCATTGCCAGCCCGCCCCAATCAACAGCGCGGCAATCAGCCAGACCTGAAAGAACCATCCAAGTCGATTGCTGGGCAAGATAAAATCAGCTCCACCCCGCAACCGCAGCCCGTTAACCAATAACGGGAACAGGATGATCGCTGGCGAGTAGGCCAATCCCAGCCACAGCCCTTTTTGCTTTCCCGGAGAAAGTAACTCGCGAATCTGTGCGTACTCGGCATGCAAATGCACAAGGAGCGAGGGCACAAACCAAAGCCCCAAGCACAACACGGTCCAGCAAAAAACGGAGAGCGCCGGGGGGATCGCCGTGTAGTAAAGCTGCGCATTCAGCGCCAGAAGCGACGCCCCGAAAAAGAACACCAGCGCCAAGCACAAAAAAAAGAAAATGCGCTCGAAATTTCTCTGGCGCCGGTGGCCGAGAATCACCACAATCCAGAAAAAGGGCAGCAGCGTCCCCGCCGTCAATACAATCAGCCGAAAGTAGATGGCGTAATGCAAGTAGCGACACCTTCGCGATTCTATCCCTCGAAAGCTAGCACGGCAATCACCAAGTGTCGTATTTTTCTTGCACCAACTAAGCGATTGACAATAAATGACTTATTTGTGGCAAAGAATCGTATGGAAATCCACTCAACTGCCTGAGAAATGCTTGACATGCAAGGAGTTTCTGCTATATTAGCAGTCGGCTATGAGGAGTGCTAATTTTCCTTCCGTACTCCCAGCCTCTGTTCAAACCGTAAGATCACCTATGGAGGTTCTTCCAAGATGGCAGTGAATCTGACCCCGCTACACGACCGTGTCATCGTGAAGCGCATTGAAGAAAAAGAAAGCGTCAAGGGAGGCATCATTATCCCTGACTCCGCAAAAGAAAAGCCCATGGAGGGTGAAGTAATCGCCGTCGGCGCCGGCAAGCGCGAGAAGGGCGAACTGATCCCTCTTGATGTGAAAGCAGGCGACCGCGTTCTGTTCGGCAAGTACAGCGGCACGGAAATCAAACTCGACGACGAAGAGTTCCTTATCCTTCGCGAAGAAGAGATTCTGGCCAAGCTCAGCGGCGCAGCCAAAGCCGCCAGGAAGTAAGCAGTTGTTGTGCTGGGCTTTAGCCCAGCGGGCGTTGCCCTTGTAGTGGCCGGTCTTTAGACCGGCGCAGTTCTCTTCAAGATTTCGTAGTGAGCAGAACCAGTTCGCAGAAAGCTGATCAGGAGGAAATACCAGTATGGCGAAGCAGATTGTAACAGGTGAGAATTCCCGCCAGGCGATTCTACGTGGCGTGAACGTCCTCGCCGACGCAGTGAAGATCACCCTCGGCCCCAAGGGCCGCAACGCAGTGATCGAAAAGAAGTTCGGCGCGCCGATCATCACCAAGGACGGCGTGACCGTGGCCAAGGAAATCGAGCTGCCGGATCCCCTCGAGAACATGGGCGCGCAGATGGTTCGTGAGGTCGCCTCGAAGACGTCTGACGTCGCTGGCGACGGCACCACCACCGCAACCGTGCTCGCGCAGGCTATCTTTCGCGAGGGCGTCAAGACTGTCGCCGCAGGCGCCAGCCCCACCGCTCTCAAGCGCGGCATTGAGCGCGCCGTGGAAGTGGCTGTCGAAGAGATCAAGAAACTCCACAAGGACGTTAAGGGCGACATGATCGCCCAGGTTGGCACCATTTCCGCCAACAACGACAAGCAGATCGGCGGCATCATCGCCGAAGCGATGAAGAAAGTTGGCAAGGATGGCGTCATCACCGTCGAAGAATCCAAGACGATGGAGACGACCCTCGAAGTAGTCGAAGGCATGCAGTTTGACCGCGGCTACCTCTCGCCTTACTTCATCACCGACCCCGATCGCATGGAATGCGTCCTCGAAGACGTTCGCATCCTCATCCACGAGAAGAAAATCAGCTCGATGAAGGACCTGCTCCCGTTGCTCGAGCAGACCGCCAAGATGGGCAAGCCCCTCTTGATCATCGCTGAGGACATCGAAGGCGAAGCGCTGGCGACCCTGGTCGTCAACAAACTCCGCGGCACGTTGCAGTGCGCCGCCGTCAAGGCCCCCGGCTTTGGCGACCGCCGCAAGGCCATGCTCGAAGACATCGCCACCCTCACCGGCGGCAAGGCCATCACCGAAGACCTCGGCATCAAGCTCGAAAATGTGAAGCTCGAGGACCTTGGCCGCGCCAAGAAGGTCACCATCGACAAGGACAACTCCACGATCATCGAGGGCGCCGGCAAGTCCGCGGACATCGAAGGCCGTGTGAAGCAGATCCGCTCGCAGGTCGAAAACACCACCAGCGACTATGACAAGGAAAAGCTCCAGGAACGCCTTGCCAAGCTCGTCGGCGGCGTTGCCGTCATTAAAGTCGGCGCGGCCACGGAAACCGAACTCAAGGAAAAGAAGGCGCGTGTCGAAGACGCTATGCACGCCACCCGCGCGGCTGTCGAGGAAGGTATCGTCCCCGGCGGCGGCTCGGCGTTGCTCCGTTGCATCGCGGCTATCGAGAAGCTCAAGCTCCACGATGACGAAGCCGTTGGCGCAGGCATCGTGCGGCGCGCTCTCGAAGAGCCTTCCCGCCAGATCGCTCTCAACGCCGGCCATGAAGGCGCCGTTGTGATCGGCAAAATCCGCGAGTCCAAGGAAGAAAACTTCGGCTTCAACGCCGAGACCGGCGAGTACGGCGACATGGTCAAGATGGGCGTCATCGACCCGGCCAAGGTCACCCGCCTTGCCCTTCAGAACGCAGCCTCGATCGCGGGCCTCATGCTCACGACCGAAGCCCTGGTCGCTGAAATCAAGGAAGAAAAGGCTGCGGCGGCTGGTGGCGGCGGCGCCCCCGGCGCAGGCGGCATGGGCGGCATGTACTAAACACAATGGCACAGGTTTCAGCCTGTGCTCCGGGTCGGCTTTACCAGCTCGCCCCAAACCTCAATCCAAAGGGCGTCCTTGGTGCAAACCAGGACGCCCTTTTTGTTTGCCGACAAGTCGTGGATCACGAGCTACGCAGTTTCGTCCTGAGAGTTTAAGATATTTCCGGCCGAGGTAGCGCGCCATGCTGGACAGCGTCCAAGAAGCAATAGAAGCCGCCGAAAAAATTCTTCCAGGGGAAGTCGCGCCGGCTGGGCAAAAAGATCCGCGATGGCAGGCAATCATGCTCATCGAAGACTTCGTTGAAGATGAGCCCGAGGCAATCCTACCTTTTGTTTTGAAATGGGGAGTTCACGAAGTAGAGGACTTACGATGGGCAATTGCGTGTCTGCTTTTAGAACATCTTTTGGAATTTCATTTTGAATTGATTTTTCCACGTGTCCGGGAGGCAGCCATCGCAAACCCCATATTTGCCGACACTTTTCTCAAGACTTGGAAACTCGGTCAAGCAAAGAAAGAACCGAATTCAAACTTGTTTGACGTCTTGCGTTCAAAACTAAAGCCGCGATCATAGGCCTTCGATTCTCACGCTTCCTTGCCTCTCGAACCGCCCTTCGCTACACTCTTCCCGCCTCGCACTGCCGACTCTTTCAGGGGAGAGTCAACCACCATGAACGGACTTTTGCAGCGGATTCTTCCGCGGGAACAAGGTTTCTTCGACCTTTTTGCACAGCAAGCCGAGAATATCCACGATGGCGCCGAAGCGCTTGTCAAAATGCTCTCGCATTACACCGGCGTACCCGAACAGGTCCAGAGCATCAAGGCTATCGAGCACGAAGGCGACGAAATCGCCCACAACCTCCTCACCAAGCTCAACCAGACCTTCATCACGCCCTTCGATCGCGAGGATATCCACGAGCTTTGCAGCCAGCTTGATGACGTCATCGACCTCATCGACGCCGCCGCCAGCCGCTTTGTCCTTTACCGCGTCGACTCCATCCGCGAGGGCACCGTGGACCTTGTCAAGGTTCTCGTCTCCGCCACCGCGGAAGTCACCGCCGCCGTGAAAGCCCTCGGCGCTCCCGAAAAGGCTCTCAAACACTGCATCGAGATCAACCGCTACGAGAACGAAAGCGACCGCCTCTGCCGCACCCTCATCGCGCAGCTTTTCGACGAAGAAAAAGACTCCGTCCAGATCATCAAGTGGAAAGAAATCTTCGAAGTTATCGAAACCGCCGTGGATAAATGCGAAGACGTCGCCAACGTCATCGAAGGCGTCATTATCAAAAGCGCTTGATTCGCCGATGACCAGCTTTCATCTCTTAATCGCCGTAATTGTCCTAACGCTGGCCTTCGAATTTTCCAACGGCTGGCATGATGCCGCCAATTCCATCGCCACGGTCGTCTCGACCAGAGTCCTCACGCCGTTCCGCGCTGTCATCTGGGCTTCTTTCTGGAATTTCGTCGCCGCCTTCATTTTTGGGACGGCCGTGGCCACCACCATCGGCAAAGGCATGATTCACATCGAGCTGATTAATCAGCAAGTCCTTCTTTCCGGCCTCCTTGGCGCGATTTCCTGGAACCTGATCACCCTCACGTTGGGCCTTCCAACTAGTTCTTCCCACGCGCTCATCGGCGGCTACGGCGGCGCCGCTGTCGCCTATGCGGGTTTCAAAGCGTTGATTCTCAGTGGTTGGGTCAAGCCGGTGATCTTTCTCTTCCTCTCGCCGTTTATCGGAATGATCCTCGCGATTATTTTGACGGTCATCACTAGCTGGATTGTTCGGCGCCAGCGCCCCCAGAAAGTCGACCGGTGGTTCCGCCGCTTGCAGTTGCTCTCCGCGGCACTCTTCAGCCTCGGACATGGCACGAATGACTCGCAGAAAGGCATGGGCCTCATCACCACGGCGCTCGTTGCCGGCGGCCTTTTGAAATCCTTCGCCGTGCCCTACTGGGTGATTATCTGCTGCTACCTCGCCATGGCCGGCGGCACAATGGCCGGCGGCTGGCGCATCATCAAGACCATGGGCCAGCGCATCACGAAACTCACGCCATTCGGCGGATTTGCGGCCGAAACTGCGGGCGGACTAACTCTCATCGCGAATGCCGTCTTCGGCATTCCCGTCAGCACCACCCACACCATCACCGGGGCCATCGTCGGCGTAGGAGCCTCCCGCCGCCTTTCCGCCGTCCGTTGGGGAGTAACTCGCCGTATCGTCTGGGCCTGGGTTCTCACCATCCCCGGTGCCGCTCTTATCGGGGCCGCTGTGTTTCATCTCCTTGCGCCGCTCCTGCGCTAGCATCACGCCAGCAGTGGGCGGCCATGCATCCGGCGCAGCTAAACCCCGAAAGTCACTTCCCAACTCCTGCAGTTACCCCTGCTTCTAAGAAATTCTCTTGGCGTTCAGGCCTGGCTTTTGATACACAATCTCCTTCACGTTATTGGAGGTTCACATGGGTACAAATACCCCCTTGGCGCTCGGCAGTTCGCGCGAGTTGAATCTCGAGCTCCTGATCATGCGCCTCGCTTGTTCGCTGCCTTTCCTGTATCACGGCAGCGCCATTTTATTCGGCGCTTTCGGCGGCCCTGGCCCCACTGGCTTTGCGGCCTTCATGCACGCCCCTGCAATCGTGGGCTACCTCGTGGGATTGGCGCAGTTCGCCGGAGGCATTGCAATACTGACCGGCGCCTTGCTCCGCATTGGTGCGGTCTGCATTATCATCGTCATGCTCGGCGCCATCTTTCTCGTTCATCTTCCGCACGGTTTCGACGTTAATCATGGCGGAATGGAGTTCGCCCTCACCCAGTTGCTGATCGCCTTCGGCTTGTTGCTCGCAGGCCCGGGCAAGTATTCTTTCGCCTCCGTTCTGCCTGCCCCGCTACGAAAGTTATAGGAGGCCGCATACCCAACCGCCCTGGCCCCGCTTCAGGCTGCCTGTCGATCCGTGTTCTGGGCAATGCCTGAGTCTTGAGGAACCGGCTTCGCGTCCCTAAACTGCGTTGTCCAGAAGTTCAGGCTTGCAGCTGAATGGCCCGTTAGGGCAAGAGGAAACACCTGCCCGTTATTTGGACTTCGTGCCAGTTTCCTCTGCGTGTGCCCGGTTGTAAATTGAAGCTGCCCAAGTCCGAAGGTGAGGACATGAGTGCCTTCAGCGATTTGCTCCAAAACAATTGGTATGCCGCCGCAAGCCTGTTGATTCAAGTTGCATTCTTACTCGCGGGTGTGTGGTTTGCTCGCAATCTGCTAAGAGGAATGAGAGCCTCCCAGGAGCAGTTTGGGGCACTTCTAAAGCTTTCCATTACAGGGGTGGCTGGCGAGCGAGACTCCTCCGTCGCCGGCGCCAAGCGATCCTTGGCGGAGGCTAGCCCATATTGGCTCGTGCCGTCGGAAGTCGTGCCACCCGCCGCCCCCGAGCCCGTAGAGCGTCGCCCGAGTCGCTTCACACTTGCTTGCCACAGCGTAGTTCTCTGGCTGCAAACGCCAATGAGCGGCGCAGAGGTCTCCCCCTGGCGTCGAGTCGTTACTTGGCTGCAAGCCCCCGCCGGGCACTGAACTGGCCCATATCGATAGGGCGTACGGAAGCAGCTATTCTAAGCCTCGGCGCACACCCCGTTTCGCGGTGGAGCCGCGCCTACCTGAGATTCATTCCGCATTCTGTGCAAAAAGGCTAGTATCCTTTCCGCAACTCGGTACCCTCGGTCTATTGCGCGGTGCAAACCACCTGCGCATCCTAATATGACACCAGAAGACTTTGGATCGTTGGCGTAAGCAGCCCAAATTGAGAGACACCTGAAGGCACAGCCATGGCTTTGCTCAATCGTAAGGACTTGGAGCACCTCGAACGGCGCGAATTGCAGCTCACTTTGCTTTCCGCCGTGTTTGTCTTGGTGCAAGCGGCTGGCTTGGCCGTCCTCATGTACCCCTTGGTGTTCGTGCGTGTCGACAACGGGAACAAATGGACGCTGCGCGTAGCTTATTTCGGTTTCTGTGTTCTGACGCTGCTGTTTGTTGGCTACCTCCTGGACCGGCAGCGCCTGGTTCGCAAGTTGAAACAAGACTTGCTCGAGCAGTTGGAACGCAACGTCCAGATTCGCCAGCAGGCCAGCGTCGACATACTGCAATCGATGCCAGGGCAAGACCATTTTTGGGATCGCTTGGCGATGGAACATCGCAGAGCTATGACCATGCATAAAACCCTCTCTCTCCTGCTTGTCCAGTCCAAGCGGGGCGCCAGCGCGGGAAATGCGGAAAAAAACGCAGCCGCGGCGGGCGATGCAGCCAAAGCCATGTCTCGCAAGCTTCGGCCCACGGATTCGCTTTACAATCTCTCACCCGACATCTTCGCCGTCGTCCTGCCCGAATCCGATACGCTAAACGCAAAGCAAGTGGCTGCGCGTCTCCAGGAAGAGCTGCGAGCTGTCCGCGCCACGCATGGCATTACATTTGAAATATCCGTCCACAATTATCCTGAGCACGTACGAAGCTCTCACGAGATGGAAGACATCGTGAAATCGCTCCTGCCCGATGCGCAAAAGAGCGAGCTGCCCGTTCCCGCAGGTGCCATCTAGCCGCTCAAAACCTTCCCTTGCCAACCTTTTGAAAGAAGAGGAGTTAACCGAACACCTTTTCCGCTTGACAAAAAGTAATCACTCGCGTATAGTTATTTATAGCTAATATTGCGAGCCGAATTCCGTCGCGCCAGCATCCTGCTGGCGTTCTTGCTTTCTGTTGCTCAGCAACGTAACCCCTGGATCCGTTCTCTGCCACAGCCATGGAAATCGCCCTTTACGGAAACGCACTGGACACCTGCTTCTTCCAGCCAAATCGTTGCCCCTTCTTTCCTTGGCCACTAACCCATTTAAAATCCGCACTTACGAAAAGCGCGCCTGCAACTCCCGTAGAATCAACACTTCCAAAACACAGCACTTAAAACCCTTTAGAATCCGCACTTACGAAAAAACCGGGAGGGGGGTAGACAGCACCTGCCCCGAACACCTGCCTAAAGGAGGGTTCACCAGTCACGAGTCTCAAGTCAGTCTCTGCGACTTGAATGGCTTTAGTTTCATCAAATTCGGTAAACTAATCCCGTAGATGCCAGTGGGGCAGACTTTAGTCTGTCGCCTCCGAGCAATCTTCTGTACTTGAGAATCCAATGACCAGCAACGAATCCTATTTCTCCACCGTCGAAGAAGCGGTCGAAGAGATTCGCCAGGGCCGCATGATCGTCCTGGTGGACGATGAAGACCGCGAAAACGAAGGCGACCTCACCATGGCCGCCGAGAAAATCACGCCCGAAGCCATCAACTTCATGGCCAAGTTCGGCCGCGGCCTGATCTGTCTCGCGCTCACCGAGCAACGCTGCGAAGATCTCCATCTCCCCCTGATGTCGCCCATTAACACGTCAGTGCATGGCACTGCCTTCTGCGAAGCCATCGACGGCCGCCTCGGCGTCACCACCGGTATCAGCGCCTCGGACCGCGCCATCACTATCCTCACCGCCATTGACGAAAAAACCCGCCCCCAGGACCTTGCTCGCCCCGGGCACATCTTTCCGCTTCGCGCCCGCAACGGCGGCGTCCTCGTGCGCGCTGGCCAAACCGAAGCCAGCGTGGATCTCTCCCGCATCGCCGGCCTCAACGCCTCCGGGGTGATCTGCGAAATCATGAACGAAGACGGCACCATGGCCCGCGTGCCGCAGCTCCACGAATTCTGCAAGCAACACAATCTAAAAATTCTGACCGTCGCGGATCTCATCCGTTATCGCATGCAACACGAGCGTTACGTCCGCCGCGTCGCGGAAGCAGTTCTGCCTACGCGCTTCGGCGACTTCCGCATGATCGCCTACGCCAGCGACGTCGATCACGATCAGCACATCGCTCTAGTGCGCGGCGACCTCGAAGGGGACACACCCGCTCTCGTCCGCGTGCACTCGCATTGTCTGACTGGCGATGTCTTCGGATCGACTACTTGCGATTGCAACGAGCTTGTTTCCCAGTCGCTCGCGGCAATCGCTAAAGAGGACCGCGGCGTTTTCCTCTATCTCCATCACACCGGCCGCGGTTTCAGTGTCGATGCGCCTGAGTCCACTGGCGTCTTGCCCCAAATTCATGTTCACAAACGCGGCCAGCTCGACCGCGAGCCCGCCCGCCAGCGCATGGTCCAGCACGAGAGCGGCATCGGCGCGCAAATCTTGATCGACCTCGGCCTCAAAGATATCCGCGTCCTAACCAATCACCCCAAAAAGGTAGTCGCCCTCGAAGGCTACGGCATCCGCATCGCCGACCAGGTCCCTCTCCGCATCGAACAGCCCAAACCCACCCACCAAGTAATCTAGAGCGCCTGCACCTTCGCCGCGGGATGGAAACAGGCAGAGCTTGCCTCTCACGAGCTTCTAAAACGGAGACTGCCTTAGGTGGTGCTATGAACTACTTCCGGAAGGAGGAGTTTTCGGTGGGGCGGCTGCCGGCTTCGGCTGTGGTGGATGCGCGATTCTCTGTTGCGCGGACTTTCCCGCGACGAGATATTTGCGTATTTTTTCGAGGCGCTTCGGACCAATGCCCTTGATGGCCCGCAAATCATCCACGCTCTTGAACGGCCCGTACGACCTGCGCATCTGCAGAATCTTCTCCGCCGTTACTGGGCCGATCCCCGGCACCTGCTGCAGCTCTTCTGACGTGGCGGTATTCAAGTTAATCGGCGAGGCCGGCGGTTTCTTGTTCGCAGCAAGAACCGCTGGAATCGCGCAAAGCACAATGCAAACGAGGGAGAGCCCTGCAATAGACCGCCACACCATAACGGCATGATAATGCAACAATTATTTTCTTAAATCAATAATTATGACGGAGGCCCAAGCTAGCTCAGCGTCTTGCCTTGGGCATCGAAGACTTCGACTTCGCCAAACAATGCAGCTTGTGATTCGATTTGCGCGCGGTCGCCCACCACAACGATTTGCATGTTCACCGAATCGAGGTATTTGCGCGCCGTTTCGAGCAACTCCCCCGGCGTCAGCGCCCGCACTTTCGCTCGATACGTCTCGAGATAATCTTCCGGCAACTCGTTAAGCGCTACCACGGCGACCTGCGAAAGCAGCCCATTTTGCGTCGCGAGTCCCATGGAAAACACGCCGCTTAAATAATTCTGCGCGTCGGCCAACTCGCTTTCCGGAACCGGCACGGAACGCAGCTTGTCCATCTCATAGAAGATTTCTGTAAGTGAGGCTGCAACCACGTCATTGCGCACCGCGGCCGAAACCGAAAAGTAGCCGTGCTGACGGAACGCGTTGACACCGCTTCGCGGACTGTACGTGTAGCCTTTGTCCTCGCGAATGTTCATGACCAGCCGTGAATTGAACGCGCCCCCGTACAAACTATTCGTCAGCCCGAGCTTCACCCAGTCAGGATGCTTCCGCGTGATCGCGTGGCACCCCGCGAGAATTTGCGTCTGCACCGCGCCGGGCAGATGCACGAGATAGACACGCCGCCCGCGCGGATTTGCCGGCGCCGCGGACGGTTTTGTCTCGGGCTTGTTCCCCTGCCACGCGCCGAACACTTTTTCAACGCTTTTCAACATTGCGTCCGGCTGAAAATCGCCGACGAGCAGCAGCAACCCGTTCTCTGGTGTGTAGAAGTCGCGGTATACGCTTAACAAACCTTCGCGCTTGTACGCCGCAACCTGCTCTTCGCTCGGCGAAACCTGCCCATAAGGGTGAGCGCCAAACAACACTTTGCGAAGCCGCTCGCTGGCCAGGAATCCCGGCTGCGTCCGCTCCAGCTTGACCTCCTCTAGCTTTTGCCGCCGCTCGCGCTCAAATTCGGCTTCGGGAAACGCCGCCAGTCGCGCCAATTCGTCGACCATCCCAAGCAGCGGCTCGGCGAAATCAGAAAGTCCGGCAAAAGAAATTGCGCTCGTATCGGCGCCCGCACTCGAGGAAAGGTCCGCGCCGATCCGCCGCAGATCTTCTTCGATCTGCCGGCTCGCGCGCTTGGCCGTGCCGGTTCGTACCACGGTGGCCGTCATTTCCGCTAGCCCGGTTCCGCGATCGATCGCCGCCGCATTTCCGGAACGGAAAAACAGCTCGCCGTGAAATTTCGGAATCGTATGCGATTCCACGAGAATTACTTCCAATCCATTTGACAGCCGGGCTCGCTGCCGCTTCGGCCAAGTCACTTGGCGCTCGGGAGCCAAAGCCGGCACCCCGTTATTCACTTCGACCGCGCGCGTCGCCATTACGCAGCCTCCTTGACGCCGGCTGCCACGGGGCGCCGGAACACGATCGCGCGCTTTTCCTTACGCAAGTACTTGTTCGCAGCTACTAGAATTTCGTCCCGCTTCACGGAAAGAAAACCGTCGAGCACTGTATTTACGAGTTGAGGTTCGCCATCAAACAGCGTGAAACACGCAAGCAGATGCATCAAACCATACCGCGGCATGCCGCCGTGGCCGCTCTCGAGAAGCGAGAAATAGTCCGATTGCCATTTCACTTTTAGTTGCGAGAGTTCGTCTTCGCTGATGCCATTCTCCTGAATTTCGCGAATCACTTCATCAAACGCCGCGAGCGCCTGTTCGCTTGAATACTCCGGCTTGTGCAAAATCCGCGTGACCATTTGCGTCGGCCCGTTGTATCCGAAAATATCTTCGATTCCTCCGTCGAGCTCGACGGCCACTTGTTTCTCCAATACCAGTTCGCGATATAGCTTCCCCGCGCGTCCGCCGTGCAGCGCCTGATCGAGCAGCGCCATCGCGCACCAATCGGTGGTCCGCCGTTTCGGCACAACGTATCCGATGGCCATCGCAGGCAACGTTCCGAATTTCTCTTTCACCTCTCCACGCCGCTCTTCGTCCTGTTCCGGCTCGGCCGGATCCGCAAAAGGAGGCGGCGCGCCAGCGGGAATATCGGCAAACAGTTTCTTCGCCAGAGCAAATCCCTCTTCCGGTTTTACGTCGCCGAGCATGAGCAATACGGCGTTGTTAGGCACGTAGTAGGTCTTGAAGAAAGCCTGCACGTCAGCGAGGTCCGCCGCATCCAGGTCGGCAAAATCTCCGTAAAAATTGTGCGAGTTCGCCCAGTTCCGAAATGCCACAGGCGGCAAGTCCAGCCAGGGAAAGCCGCCGTACGGCTGGTTCAGGACGTTCACGCGCACTTCTTCTTTCACCACGTCGCGCTGGTTGCGCAAGTTCTCATCGTCGACTTTCAGCGCCCGCATGCGGTCTGCTTCGAGCCACAAGACTCTTTCAAGGGCGTTCGACGGTACGGCCTCGTAATAATTCGTCACGTCATAATGCGTGGATCCGTTAAGTACGCCCCCGCTCGAATTAATTAGTTTGATATGCTGCATTTTCGGTGCGTTCGCCGAGCCTTGGAACATCATGTGCTCGAAGAGATGCGCGAAGCCGCTCCGCCCGCGCGGCTCGAGGCGAAATCCAATTTTGTAATACACACCCACAGTCACCACCGGCGCAGCCGTGTCCGGCGCAATCACCACTTTCAGTCCGTTTGCCAGCGTCGTGCTTTCGATCGCAATTTGCAGTCGCTTCACGCTTTTCCCCCTGTCGCTTTCACTCTTGCTTTCTTGTCAGCAGAAACTTTTTCCAACTCCGCGAGCATCGCTGCGGAATCCTGCGCCAGAACCAGCGCTGCCAAGCGATTCACAGATTCATAAGCCTGCACGAATTCCGCAGGCCAGTCATTCATCGCCTCCATATGCGCCGCCACGACGCCATAATCTCCTCGCGAGAGCGGTCCGGTCCATGCCGAGCGCGGCCCCAGGCGTTCGAAGTTCTCCAGCACCTGCCGGGTAAGAGGCAGAAGCGCCCGCACCGCCTCGCGCCGTTTCATTCCAGCCGCGGTCATTAGGCGTGTGGCCGCTTCCATCAAGGCGAGCACATCTCCCGCAGCCAATGCACCGGCGGCATGATAGAGAGGCTTTTTCGAGCCCTCAATGTGCACGGGAGTTGCACCCAGCTCACGCACCATCTGCCTGATGATGCGCACCGCGGCAGTGTCGCCTTCGATCGCAAATACTTTTCCTTCAAGGGGTGGAACTCCCACTCCGCTGAACGTCTGCAGCGGATGCATCGACCCTACGGCTGCCCCGCATTGTCTCACCGGATGGAGAACGTCGGAGCTCAGCGCTCCGCTCGTGTGAAGAACTATCTTACCTTGCAGTTCTTCCGCGCCGATGCGCGCCAGTTCCTGGGCGACGCCCGCGACGCTGCGGTCCGGCGTGGTAATCAGGATCACTTGCGCGGCAAGCACTTGACGCGTGAGAAAGGCGTGCGCGCGGCCCGCGCCGATGGAGCGCACGGCTTTGCGCGCGCCCGGCTCGGTGCTGCATACCACAGCGCCGATTTTCCATCCTAACTCGCGCAAGCGCCGTCCCAAAGCACGGCCCACGCGCCCTGCGCCGATGATGGAAAGTGTCCCTCCCATTACATGTTAGGATAACCTGAGGCCGTCACTAGATACCAACCTTCATGCACCTCTTTGGGCTCGCTCTTTTCACTCTGGTTGCTGCCTTCTGGGTGTTCCACGGCATCCGTGTCGCCTATGGCGCGACAAGAATTCCTTGGCTCAAATATTTCGAACCAGCGCAAGATGCCGCATGCCCAAGCGTCTCGCTAATTTTTGCAGCGAGGGATGAAGAAGAAAAACTCCCCGCGGCACTGGCGACTCTCGCCAGGTTCGACTATCCGAATTTGGAAATAATCGCCGTCGATGATCGCTCGATGGACAAGACCGGCCGCATTCTCGACGAATTTGCGGCGGATCATCCCCGGTTTCGCGCAGCGCACATCTCCGAGCTACCGAATGGCTGGCTCGGAAAAACGCACGCGCTGCAGAAAGGGTATGAATCTTCGGGCAGTGAGTGGCTCTTGTTCACCGATGCAGACGTGCGATTTCAGTCCGATGTGCTTCGCCGAGCGATCACCCTGGCTCAGCAATATAGTCTCGATCACCTCTCGCTGCTGTGCAACGTAGAGATGCACGGCTTCTGGGAGAAAACGCTGATTACCTTTTTTGCGCTTGCGTTTCACCTGACGACGGACGCCTATCGCGTGAGCGATCCAAATTCGCGAGCTTACGTAGGCGTGGGAGCGTTCCAACTGCTCCGGCGCAGTACTTACGAAGCGATCGGGACACACCGGCGCCTTGCTATGGAAGTGGTGGACGACATGAAGCTGGGGAAGCTGGTGAAGCAGTGCGGCTTCCACTCGGGGGTGGCAATCGCGCAGGAATACGTGACAGTGCGCTGGCAAGAGGGGGCGGGAAGTGTGATTCGCGGGGTGACAAAAAATTTCTTCGCGGCGTTCGGCTACAGCGTTGCCTTTGCGTCAGTGGCCATCGCCGGGATATTGCTGCTAAACGCGGTTCCCTTTTTTGCTGTTGTTGCTGCGCATGGATGGATTCGCGTCTGTTCGGCGATCGCAGTAGTTGTGGCGCTCTTTGTGCATGGCACCGTAGCCGCGGTAACCAAGGTCTCCCCTCTTTACGCGCTGACGCACCCGATCGGCGCTGTACTTCTTTCGTATATGATAGCGCGCTCCGTGGCAGTGACGCTCTGGCACGGGGGTGTTACGTGGCGCGGCACATTTTATCCATTAAGCGAATTGAAGCGCGGCGTTGTTTAGCGGCCCGGCTGGGGAGCAAGACTCAGCCAGCTGCTTCGGCTGCGGGGGCCGGCTCGATCGAGAATAAACCGGCTATGTCCTTTTGTTTTAGGGAACGGATGCGGTCGCGCAATTGCGCGGCGCGTTCGAATTCGAACTTTTTCGCGGCTTCGCGCATTTGCGCTTCAAGCTGTTGCAACATCTCCGCCAACTGCTTTTCATTTTTGATGTTCGCTGCCGCGGTATCAAGTTCCGTATCGTCCGCTGGAACGGTCACATAATCGGCCTCGACGATCCTTGCCAAATCCATATCCACGGACTTGATGATGGACATAGGGGTGATATTGTTTTCCTTGTTGTACTCAAGCTGCTTCGTGCGCCGGCGATTTGTTTCGTCAATCGCCTGATTCATCGAGCCGGTGCGGCGGTCGGCGTACAAAATCGCGCGGCCTTCTATATGCCGCGCGCAACGCCCCATGGTTTGAATCAAGGATGTGGCACTGCGCAGATAGCCTTCTTTGTCCGCATCCAAGATCGCCACCATCGAAACTTCCGGCAAGTCCAGTCCTTCGCGCAACAGGTTTATGCCGATCAAGGCATCAAATTCGCCGCGGCGCAAATCGCGCAAGATTTTGATGCGGTCGAGCGTCTCGACTTCGGAATGCAGGTAGCGGCAGCGCACGCCCACCTCCGTGAAATACTCGGACAAATCCTCGGCCATGCGCTTGGTGAGCGTTGTTACCAGAACGCGCTCATTTTTTCCCGCGCGAATGCGAATTTCCTCGAGCAAGTCGTCCACTTGGCCCTTCACCGGACGAATCTCCACTTGAGGATCGACCAAACCTGTCGGGCGGATGACCTGCTCGACCACCACTCCGCCGGACTTCGTGAGTTCGTAGGGTCCGGGCGTTGCGGAAACGTAAATGACCTGATTCATGCGGTGCTCGAATTCTTCGAAGGTAAGCGGCCGGTTGTCCAGCGCGGAGGGCATGCGAAATCCGTAGTCGACCAGCGTTTGTTTTCGGGCACGGTCTCCGTTGAACATGCCGCGCACCTGGCCGACCGTTTGATGCGACTCGTCGATGAACATCAGGAAATCCTGCGGCACATAATCGAGCAGAGTAGGAGGAGCTTCACCGGGCAAACGTCCGCTGAGGTGCCGTGAATAATTCTCGACGCCATGGCAGTAGCCGATGGTGCGCATCATTTCGATGTCAAACATGGTGCGCTGGACGACGCGCTGAGCCTCGACGAACTTTCCCTGCTTCTCCAGCTCTTTTTTCCACCACCACAGCTCTTCCTGAATCGTGACGATAGCGCGGTCGCGTTGTTCCTGGGGCATGACGTAATGATTTTTCGGATAGATGGGAACGCGCATCAGATCCTCGGCTCCGGCTCGCACTTCGCCCGTCAGAGGATCGATTTGCCTCAGCTTGTCGATTGTCTCGCCCCACATTTCGATGCGGTATGCATAGTCGTCGTAGGTCGGATAGATTTCGATCATGTCTCCGCGCACGCGAAAGGTGCCGCGGCGCAAGTCTTCGCCGCGTTCGAACTGAATGTCCACGAGGCGGCGCAGAAGCGCTTCGCGCGAGGTGTGCTGCCCTTTTTCGAGCATGACCAGCATGCCGTAATAGGCTTCCGGCGAGCCCAAGCCATAGATGCAGGAGACGGAGGCGACGATGATGACGTCACGGCGTTCGAACAGCGAGCGCGTGGCGCTCATGCGGAGCTTGTCCAGTTCGTCGTTGATGGTCGCTTCTTTGTCGATGTAAATGTCGGCGGAGGGAACGTAAGCCTCGGGCTGGTAAAAATCGTAATAGCTGACGAAATATTCGACTGCGTTTTCCGGGAAAAAGGATTTGAACTCGTGATAAAGCTGCGCGGCGAGAGTTTTGTTATGAGCCAGGACCAAGGCGGGCCGATTGAAAGCTTCGATAAGCTTGGCAACCGTGAAGGTCTTGCCAGAACCAGTGACGCCGAGGAGCACCTGGTGTTTCTCGCCGCCATCGATGCCACGAGAAAGCTGTTCGATGGCGGCAGGCTGGTCTCCGCGTGGCTGATAGTTGCTGCGCAGCTTAAAGTTCATCGAAGGGATCTCCCGGGACGAATTCCGGCCACTGCCGAAACCTACATTATACTCCACGATGCAAATCGGCGCGGCTGCCGCGACGGCGTGCTGGAATCAAGGATGGCTGGCAGGCGCGGTCGCTAGCAGCAACACTTGCGCGTGGCTTTCCGCGTCGATCGTGTAATGAACGCGATTCGAACCATCCGTTTTGGCAACAATCACGCTCATCGATTGATTCGCATCTTCCGTGGAGCGCACTACAAGTCCGGTTTTGAGGGAGAAGTAACTGATAATCTGATTCTTGCCCCAGGCAGATCCCATGGTGCGCAGATCATGCAACTTGTAGTCCTCCGGGGTAGCGTCCTTTTGGGACGATTTCTGTTTCAGGATAGCGGTTGTCAAAATCACGGCGCATTCTTCCTGTGGCTGTTCTCTTACAATGGGATCCCCTCCCGGTGTCAGGTTCAGAGCGCTGCAGGGGGAATCGTTGACATATTCCGATTCTTTTTCCCAAGAGAGCCCGCTTAGCAGAGCAGTGGTGATGGGCTCTTCCGCCTTCCACTTTTCTCCCAGTTTCACGCCTTTCTCTGGAAGTGCAGCCCCGCCGCCAAAGCGATCCACCCATTCCTGCCATGCGGATTGCTCGTCCGGGGAAAGTCTTTCCAGCCCTTCCACATCCGTCACTTGGCCATCGCTATGAAGTGTGAGTTCGACGGTTTTGTTGCGCTTTCCTGATTTACCCGAATCGTTTGAGGCCTCACTTGTGTTAGCCGTCGTGGCCGGATTCGGCGCAAGGGTAGAAGACGCAGCCGCATCTGGCTCGATGATTCGCGTACGTAGCCGAGCCAAGGACTTTCCGGCATCGATGCGTAAATCTTCGACATCGACTTGCAAAAAAATATTTGCGTTAGTTGGTCCGCCCGTGGGGGCCATGGGAGCGGCAACAGTGCTTTCCGTGGTCGTGCTGGTGGCCGCGCGGTAGCCGATCTGATAGCGGATAATCTGACCCACGCTCAATTTTGGAAAAAGGATGACGCGGCCGGCGTTGTCACGCGCCTCGCCCGGCACCGCCAGCAGCATGAGGCAGCAGCCCAGCCATCGCGAACATTTACTCATGACGGGCATTCATGGCAGGTGTCCCTGCCGGCATCATTTCTCCGGCATTTTGAAATGCTTGTCGAAGAAGTCGCTCGAGGCATGGTACGCGGCCAGCCATGTGCGATGCATAAGAAAGTCGTGAATTTCATCCGGAAAGACCAATTGTTCGAAAGAAACTCCCTGCTTGCGCAGCGCCTCGGCGAGATCGACGGTTTCCGCAAACGGAACGTTGCGGTCGTCGTCGCCCTGAATCAAGAGGACGGGAGAGCGCCAAGTGGTTATGGAAGAAAGCGGAGAGGATTGCCACGCCAGTCTGGCGAAGTCTGCCCGTTCCCCGGGCTTGTAGGACGAAGCGAAAGTGGGAATCTCGGTGTTCCAGTCGTGGACGCCGTGCATATCGACACCGGCAGCGAAGAGGTCCGAAGCGCGAGCGAGGCCGAGGGCCGTCAAGTAGCCGCCATAGCTGCCGCCCCACAGCCCGATGCGTGCAGGATCCACATCGGAACGCGAGCGGAGATATAGTCCCGCGCCTTCGACATCATTGAATTCGCTGGCACCGGCCGCGCCGTAGTTGAGCGCTTCGCGAAAGTCAAGACCGTAGCCGATGCCGCTGCGATAGTTCACGGCAAGAACAATGTAGCCGCGGCTGGCGAGGTACTGATTCATCGCGTAAGCATTGCTGTAGTAGAGCATGTAGTGCCAGCCGAGCAGCATCTGGCGGCGCGATCCACCGTGGAAAAAGACGAGAGCGGGATGACGTGCTCCATCGCCGGCGTTGTGCGGAAGAAAGAGCTGGCCATGAATCTGCATGCCATCTACCGAAGAGAGAATCACTTGTTGGGGCGTGACCATGGCGCTCGCGGGGAAATCCGCGGGCAGCGATTCCGGGGCGAGATCGCGAATTTCTCCTTTGCCGGCGACGAGCGCGGGACGCATGGTCGTGTGGGCGTCGGAACGCAGCACCATAACCGTTTTATCATCGCTCGAGAGCACGGGCGCGGTCTCGATTCCCGTGCCGGCGGTTAACGCCTCGGGATGGTCGCTATTGGGGGAGACTTTCCAAACATGGCGCCGATCAATATCATCCTGATTCGAGGAGTAGACAATTTCCTGACCATTTGCGCCGGCCGAGACGTCTTCCACCTCGAAGTTTCCGGGGGTGAGCAGTTTCGGCGCGCCGCCACCGGTGGGAATGGAGTACAAGTGAATCCAGCCTCCGCGCTCCCACGGAAAAACAATGCGATCACCGGCGGCCCAGATCAACTGATTCTGCGCGACCACTTCGTGGAAGACGCTGCCGCTGCCGGCATCGGCGTGCCAAAGCTCCTGACCATTGCCTGTGGAGGCGTCGGCAATTCGAATAGACCAGGGCTGGCCTTCGCGGCGGGGGCTGAAAGGGAGATTTCCTTTCGCCACGGCGATTCGGACGAAGGCAATTCTACGGCTGTCCGGCGACCAGGCGGCCTCGATATCGGTGTCCACGCTGGGATCGAGATATGTGATCGACTTGGTGGTGGTGTCGAAGACACCGATAAAGCCGTGGTCGCCGCGCCGGCTCGTAAATGCCAGCTTCGACCCATCGGGCGACCACCGCAACCCGCTTTCGCTACCGTTGGCGTGAATTAACTGTTCGGGTTTCTCGCTGCCATCCAGCTTTGCGAGCCATACTTGCGTCTTCAAGAGGAAAGCAACGTTGCCTCCCTTTGGCGACACCTCGGGCGAGTGGCCTTCCCCTAGTTTTTTCGGTGCACCGCCGTGCAACGAAACGGCCCAGATATCCTGCTCAACGCCCTGCGGCGAACTCCGCGGATTCGGATACGCGGCATTCGGAAACTCGAGGTCGCCGCCCCGCGTATAAACAATAGTTTCGGCATCCGGCGCCCAGCTGATCTCGCCGAGATCCTGGCCGTCGTCTTCCTTGTACGCCGTGATTTGACGCGCCTTGTAAGTTCCATTCGCGCCGGGCTCGGCAATCCAGAGATTGCGCGCACCCTGCGCGTTGAAGACCCACGCGACGCGGCCTTTGGCGGGCGCCGAGGTCAGCTCTGTTGGAAAAGGAGCGCTAAGAAACTGTTCGAGCGCCGGCGATTTTTGTGCGTTCGTCGCCGGAGGAATCATCAACGAAGCAAGGAACACGAGCCGCACATAGCATTTCATCAATAGCCTCCAACGAGTATGAGATATTGAGGTCAAATTAAATTCTCTGAAAATCAATCCGCGGGCTGTCGCGCGGCCACCTTTTCAACCGAGACGCGAGGCCCATCGAGCGGCCCAGCTATTTTCAAAACGCGGCCGGAATCGTTCACTCGCGTGGTGCGGCCGCGCCGTTTTCCCGCGACCAAAGTCTCAAGCGTCAGATCCGCGTCACGCGCGAAACTCACCTTGCCCTGCAGCGAAGTTTGCTCGAGGCCGGACTCCAGCTTCAGGCTATCGACGGTCACCACACGGTTGCGCATCGTAAACGTCCCTTCGCCGGTTGTCCATCGCGACGTGCCGGTATGTGGAGCTCCATCGGCCACACTTGCGCTTACGTCCCAGCCTCGAAACTGCACGCTGTTGAGCTGTAATTCGCCTCTTCCAGCCAGCGTTTGCAATAGCTCGTCGCGGCCGACGCCTTCCGTAACGACGTGCAAGGTGCCGGACGCCAAGCCCGCCAGGCGATCCGTGAACTGGCCAGAGGCTGGGATTTCCGCGAGATTCACGCGATCGAGGTTCGCCGTCAGATCATACTTCGGACGAGGTGCAAACGAGGCGTTCAACTGAGCATGCACCGTGCCACCTGCCCACTGCGCATCCGCCTCGCGCACGTCGAGTTGCAGATCACGCAAAGTTCCCACTGCACGGACACCCGCAAAGCTTAGCTTTTCGATTGTCAATTGTCCGATACTCAAATCGCCTTCCGCGTTCATTTGCCGGACGAGATCACTTGCAGCAGGACTGGGGGATGATCCGCCGAGCAATGAGGAGAGCAGCCGCTGCAACCAGTTGGGCCGCGCGCGCGGACCGACCCAACGGTCAAGCTCAGCGGCGTTCATCCGATCTGTGGTTAAATGAAAATTCCATCTTGGGCCATCTTCGCCATCAGCAAGTTTCCTCTCGCTGATTGAGCCTGACCAACTGCCGCCAAATCCATTCACCTTCGTCACGTCGGCGACGCGCAAGCCTTCATGCCAGTTCAGCGTGCTCTCTTGCACCGCGAGAGGCTGGTTCAGACCCGCAACGGCAAGTTTCGCTTTATGGAAAAGAATTCTGCCGTTCCAATGGCCGTTATAAGAATTCTGCCAATCCCAGCGCAGGACCGCGAGCGCATTTCCGGCGAGTTCCCATCCGTGATTCAACGGCCGCCCGAACGCTGCGGCGGCCTGGAGCGCTTCTTCGACTTTCTCCACGTGGCCTTCGATGCTGATACTTCCAGTGTGCGCGCTCAAATCTTGAAAGAAGGTAACGTCCGCGGCATTCTCCATCAAAGTTGCCATTCGCCGTTTCTTGGGCGCGAGGACATCTCGTGCCGTGCCGCCAAAAGCGATCCGTACCGGCTCGGAAACCAGCGTGCTTCGCTCGCGTTCGAGGCGCACCGACCCGATGCGCACGGGGTCCTTTAGGCCCGGCACTCGCAGGATCCCGCCGTTACTCGAAAATCCTGCCCGTTCGATCTCCAGCGGCCAGCCCCGAATCGTCATCGCACCGGTGAAGAATTGTGCAGCGGAAACTCGATCGTCCACACCCGGGTGAAAGGCCCGATACCACGCGAGAAGGTCCGTCGCTTGAATACCGGCGGAATCCACATGGGCGTCGAAGCCCGGCGCCGGCCCCGTGACGTAATTTGCTTCGCCCCGCAGATTCGAACGCGGCCCTTCGATCGTCACTTCTTCCGCGCGCACGATTCCCGCGGCTACATCCCAGAGTCCCTTGACGCCAAATCTCAGCCGAGGATTGTCGTTGCGCTCGCCCAAATCCCAGCGATGGATTTGCGCCGCGAGAGCTTCCACGGAAAAAGTCCACTGTCCAGGCGGCGTTACCACGCTGGCGCCTGGGTCGGATGTGCCGCTCTTCAGCGATCCGTTCAGAGTGAACACGCCCCGCATGCCGTAATCGCGTCCGCGGAACAGCCGGAACAAGTCTGCGAGCGAGACTTCCTGCCAGTGCACGGTGATCTGCGCGGGCTGAAGTCGTGCCGAAGTTCCTGCGATATCTCCTTGTACCCTCACGGTTCCCGCCGATTGGAGCACCACGCCGCTGCGCCATGGTTGCGCCTCCAGGCGCAGTTGCCAGCGACCTGGCGAAACCTGGTCCACGCTTCCCGAGACTTCCGTAAGTGCGAACGGAAGCTTCTCATCGAGGTTCTTGAAATTGACCCGGCCCGCATCAAATTTGATTTTTAACAAGCGATTCACGGGCGCGATCGCGGGCGGCGGGCCGTAGACACTGGAGGCCGCGTCCGAGCCCTCCTTCGCAGGAGGCAGCCACTGTTCCAAGTTCCATCGTCCCTGGCTGTTGCGCACGAGGATCAGGCTCGGTCTGGTGAGCGAAAGTGTTCCAAACTCAAAATGTCCCCGGAGCAGCCCCGTCCAACGCAACCGCGCGGACAGGGCGTCCGCGCGCAAAAAATATTCGTATCCGAACGCGGGGTTTTCGCCCACTGTCACTTGCTCCGCATCCAGCTGAGGCGCAGGCAGCAGTTGTACCGAGAAATTTCTCACCTCGACCGGCCGTCCAAAGGCCGTCTCCAGTTGTGAGGTCAGGTACGCGCGCATGCGGTGCGTGCGAACCAGCAGCGACACGCAAATCTGCAGGGCCACAAGCAGCACGACGATCGTGAGCGCCGGATTCCACAACTTGCGCATCCTTTTCATGTTGTTCGGAAGTTTCGCAAACTGGCTTGCAAATGAAAAGCTAAGGAAGGAACAGCTCCGCTCCGCCCCGCTTTCCCTTTGCTCCAAAGTGCTGCTTCGCTGCAGCGTCTTCAGAATAGTCTGTCCGTTTCAATGCACCGTGTGCAGCATGCGGCTCCAGCGCGTCCGAGCCGGAAGATGAGCAAGCGTCTCGAAAACGCCTTCCAGCCGCTGAAGGAAAGTGGTTTGCGTGTAGTCATTGCTGGTGGCGTCCACCGACCAATAAATCAAAAACGGACGCCCCATGATCGCACTACGATCCACGAATCCCCAGTAACGGCTGTCCGAGCTGCGGTCCCGGTTATCGCCCATGGCAAATATTTTGCCGGGCGGCACGACCAGCTCGTCCCCTTGCATGTAACGGCGAAGCTCGTTTCTCCACCCGGATTCCTGCACCACTTGCGGCGAGATCATCTGATCTTTTCCAGGTGGGAACGAATAGTTGAAGTTGTCATACGGCGCCGTGGCGTCGTGGACGACGTACGGCTCGTACAGCGGCTTCCCGTTAACGTACATCTGCTGGTC
Source organism: Candidatus Acidiferrum sp. (assembly GCA_035576885.1). Classification (GTDB taxonomy): domain Bacteria; phylum Acidobacteriota; class Terriglobia; order Acidiferrales; family UBA7541; genus Acidiferrum. The sequence goes on from DATLVZ010000086.1 coordinate 58,009, forward strand.
CACCAGTTTCAGCCGGTCACCCGGCAGGCCGATGATGCGTTTCACAAAATGCTGGTGGTCCGCATACGGATATTTAAAAACTATGATGTCGCCGTGTTCCAGCCCGCGGTAAGGAAGCACTTTCTCGTACCACGCTCCGCTGCCGCCGAAAATGAATTTGTTGACGAGCAGGTGGTCCCCAATCAACAGAGTTCCTTCCATCGACGCGGAGGGTATTTTGAACGCTTGAACGATAAAGCTGGTTCCGAACAGCGCAAGAAGCACAGTCACCAGCAGCGATTCCAAGTACTCGGAAATCGTCGTAGTGTCGTCGTGATGTTCTTCTTGCTTGTGCTCTGCCGGCGCCGCCGATACCACAGGCTCTTCGACTTTCAGCGCAGTTTCCTCTGGCATTCGTCCTCAGCCTTTCCGCTTCACCCGCAGGTCATATTCGTTCCAGGAGATCCATCGCGGTCTGCGCCGCCCGCTGCTCCGCTTCTTTCTTTGTACTGCCTTCGCCGGTGGCCATGCGTTCTCCGTCGATCCAAACTTCCACCTGGAACATTTTCTGATGGTCTGGCCCACTTTCGCCGGACAGCCGGTATTCGGCGGGCGGCTTTCCGTTCCCCTGCAAAAATTCCTGCAGAGCGGATTTGCGGTCGGAATCCGCAATTCGCACGCCGCGCTCTTCGAGGGCTTGTTCGAAGAGCAGCCGCTTGAGCATCGCCCGCGTGGAGCCCAAGCCAGCATCCAGGTAAACCGCCGCGACCACCGCTTCAAAAGCATCTGCAAGAAGCGCGGGCTTCTCGCGGCCACCGGTTTTTTCTTCCCCACGTCCCAGGCGTAAATGCTCTCCCAGCCCTATTCGCCTCGCCGCATCTTCGAGGGAATGCGCATTTACGAGTCCGGCCCGGCTCTTGGAGAGCTGGCCTTCGCTCCATTCGGGAAATGATTCCAGAAGGTATTCTCGCGCCAGCAATTCCAGAACGGCGTCGCCCAGAAATTCCAGACGTTCATTGTCTTGGATGGCCGCCGCATCCGCTGCATTGCCCGAGCATTCGGCGCGCTTCTCCGGAACCGCAGAGCTGTGCGTCAAAGCGCGCTCGAGAAGGTCTGGGTCTCTGAACCGGTAGCCGAGACGGTCCTCAAGTTGTCCTTCGTCGCCTTGTGTCATTTCCTTTGGCGGTGCGCACAGCGCCGGCGGCGATTATTTCGGTGCGCTCAGCTGCGTGGCGCCCAATTTCTTAGCCTGTTCAGCGCCGCTCTTGCATGTCGGCTGTAAACTGCCGGGTGCTGAGGCGCACTTGGTGAAGGCCGCAACGGCGGCGTCGAAATGAGAAGTTTTTTCCTCCGCAATCGCCAGAACGTAATAGTTCACGGGATCAATTTCAGGACTAGGATCAACCTTCGTGGCCTCCTCGAATTCTGGAATCGCCTCGTCGAATTTGCCACGCCGGAAATAGACGAGACCGAGCCCGCTATGAGCCATCGCGAGAGTCTGGTTTTTTGCCAACGTGAATTGCGTGTCGGTCAGCCCTTCCGGCTTGGGAACCGTGGGAGTGAGCTCAATCGCCGACTTCGAGAATTTTTCTGCCTTATCCAGTTGGACCGCCGCGTTCGGCATGCTCGCGCTCCACGCGCGAGGAAGCGTCTGCCCAAGGATCGCCAGCGTCTGAACGTCGTTCGGCGCGATGGCCACATCCTTCTCGCCAGCGTCCTGCATCTTTTGAATTTCATTGGCCTGCAGATAGAGCTTAACGAGAGTCGAATATACCGGCGCGAGATACCGGCTCTGCGGATATTTCTGCACAAATTCTTCGCCTGCCGGAGTCTTCTTGCCGGAGTCCGTCAGCGGTATGGCTTCGAATGCTTTGTATGCCGCGTCTTCTTCGGCGTTTACCGGAGGCGCCGGCGTATCAAGCGTCAGCGTGTCCGCTTTGTCTTTAGCAGCTGGCTGCTGGGCAGGCGGCGAAGTTTGTCCGCTTTGGCCAGACTGGCCGCTCTGACCGCTCTGCGCGCTTTGGGCGGCTGCCCCCGCGCAAAAAATCAACATCAATCCTGCAAATGTCCCCATCGCTATCCACAACCGCCACGTCCGCTTCATTTCCAGCCTCCTGTTTGGTTCTTCAAGTGTTCGCTCGAGACCGGGGCTCGAGCTTGCCGTACTATCTCGAAACTTCCTTCGCTTCCCTTCTCGACGACTAAGGCCGTTCAACCGGCTTTTCGAGATTCACAACTTCCAGCCCTTTTTGCGCTGCTTGCTTGGCCTGCTCCGGTCCTCCCAGCACGGCCAGCGCCGCTTGAAACTCGCTCTTGGCGAGAACCTGTTGTCCTTCATCATCATAGACTCTCCCAAGGTAAACGTGCGACCACGCCAGTACCATGGGGTCCTGCGTCGCCGCGTGCTCTCCCTTCGTCAACCTGCCGAAAACTTCTTTTGCGCCTGGACCGTCATGCTCCAGCAGCGCCACCAATCCCAACCCGTACCACGCGCGAATCTGGTCCGGATATCTTGTAAGTACTTTCTGAAAGGATGCCTTTGCCGCCCGCGGATTTTTCTCCGCGATCTGCCGTTCGCCATCTGTCAGCGCCGCAATCGCTTCCGCATCGTTTGGCACGGTCGTGGGCGCCATCTTGTGCCGCGTTACTGCTTCGCTGGCAGCGTCGTCAGCGCTGTCCCCTCGATCCGCCGAGGCAAATTTGATTCCAGCAATCCGCTTGGCCTCCGTCGCAAGATTGATCCCCCTTACCAGGTCCGGGAAATAGATAGCCATGGACGGTTCGGAGCTCTCGTATTTCGCAAGCCCCTCAAAGATCGGCCTTACTAGAACATAGCCGTCCGCGTCATCGCGGTCCATCGCCGCTTCTCTTTCACCCGGCGAAATTCTCTTCAACTTAAGCTCCACCGCGCGCACCAAACATTCGGCGAAATAAGACGCAAAATCTTCATGCAGGTCGGGCGACAACCGGGGCGCAAGAGCGGCTTTGTCATAGAGCGGACGTTTCGCCGCGAGCACATGCGGATATTGCTGCGGGAGCGGATCAAGCAGGAAATGCAAAAAGGCGTGCCGCACAATGTCGGTTGGGATGTCATCCGCGCCGCTCAATACGATGGAGTAGTGCTCACCGGCGTTGCGAACGTTCGTGATCCGCCCTACCAGAGGCTCCAGAATGACCGTAAAGGTTCTCGGCGTCGTGGCATCCTGGAGGTGCCTCAGATAACCTGTCGCCATGAAAACAATCTGTGAAACCGGGTCGTGCACCTTTTCAATCTCCCGGTTATAAATGGGCTGCAGATCCCTCCATAGCCGTCCGATATTTTGTTCCGCATAATAATTGGAAAGGATTTCGCTGAAGCCCTGAAGCGCCAGCACCTCGATCGGCTGGTCGTCACGGCTCATGGTTATCCGGAACATAGGCGCGGGCCCGGACAGAAGCCCGAACCAGATGTACCGAGAGAGCGTGGCTCCTGAATCGGGCAACTCATGTTCCTTGTAGAATTTCCTGACTTCTTCCACCGCGGGCCCTTGCTGATGCTGCATCTGCTCGCGCAGACGAGCACGCAGGGGATGCCAGTTCTCCGCGCTGACATTTGCCTCGAACCCAGCCGCTAGCAGCGCGCACATGGTCGTGAACATCGCTTCGCTGCCGTCCACCGTAACGTTAGTAACGGGCGCGGGGTGGCGCGGCCCCGGAGGTAAAGGCACCTGTGTGCTCGAGGTCAGCGGCCCGAGAAATAGAACCGCTATCGCGCACAACACCGCCGTCATCGCTCGCCGAACTTGTTTTGTCATGAACTTTGCCGCGGCTCTCGCTTGAGCCCGTTTCTTCCTAAATCGCTTTCTCCATCTTTCAGGCTGAACGGACCCTCGCGTCTATCTCAACTTTCTTCGCCAACATCCCCTGGGGCGCTCACTCTCCTGTGGCGACCCTCCAGCATCCTGTCAATTTACAAGCGCGTTTCCCATCCGTCAAGGAATCGCAAACCTGTTCGCCTCGCGGCGCATCCAACTCTTGCAACTCCTGAAAGCATCTGCTAACAGTGAGGATGCGTTCACACCTGCCGCGGGATGGCTCGAACCTATGCGTTCCCTCGCTACGAATAAATGGGCACTAATCCTTGGTGTCTGCGTGCTGTCTGGATTGATGCCCCCGGCTCTGGACGCCCAACCAGTACCCAAAGTTGTCGCGGGCCAGACCCAACAATCTTCGGCTCAGGCGCCTGCCGGCGAACCTCCCGCCGATTCCTTTCCGTCCGGAAAACTTCGCATATCTCAGGAAGTTCAACTGACCGGGGATTCCTCCTGGCTCGACACCGGCATCGATGTGCAAGCGGGCGAGCACGTCGTTGCCACCGCCACCGGATCGTTGCGCTACGTCGGCCAGCAAGCCGACACCTCCCCTAGTGGCATCGCTCGTGGCTTCAAGGATCTTCTCCGAACTCTTCCCTTCAATGAAGCCGGACGCGGGGCTGTCATCGGCCGCATCGGCGAGGCAGCCACCTCTCAACCATTTCTCATCGGCCCCAAACGCGATCTCGTCTCGCCTATCTCCGGCCGCCTGTCGGTCGGCATCAATCAACTTAGCAGCGACCCGGGGGATGGTACGTACACGGTGCGTGTCGAGATTTACGCCGCCGATGCGAATTCCATTCTCTACACGGCCAAAACGGTGGCTTCCATCCGTGGCGTCGACAGTCACCTCTTTTCCAAAATCCCACGCCGCATTTCCGATAAAGCCGGTGACCCCGGCGACATGGTCAACTTCCTGATCATAGGCTCTCAGGCCTCGATGGAAAAAGTCTTCACGGCCGCGCGGTGGGTCAAAGTCGACGCCAATGTCACCGACGCGCTTCTTCACGGCCTCCTCGAAAGCATGTCCAAGGAATCCTACCTTACCATGCCCATGAGCCCGCTCTACCTCTTCGGCCGCCAGCAGGATTACGGCTGGGCCCACGCCGAACCGATTTCTGTTGTCGCCTCGCGCAATCACTTGCGTATTTGGAAAGCGCCCTTCGAAGTTAACGGCCAGACGATGTGGGTCGGCGCCGCCACTCACGACGTCGGCTTCGAAAGAGACCAGCGCAATAATGGAATCACTCACAAAATCGATCCCAATGTCGACCTTGAGCGCGACTATGTCGAAAAGACGCTTACTTCCACGGGGCTCGTCGACGAAGTTACTCACGTGCTCCCCGCAAACTCCATGCAAGAAGGCAAAACCGCCACCGGCGGCAGCTTCCATTCCAACGGGCAGGTCCTCGTTTTGAAACTCGGTGAATCTCCTCGGAAGCAGTGAGAAAATCCGCAATAGCGACGACTCCCCGAGAGTGAGAAGACTTGGCGCACCCTATCCATGTATTCAGAGCGTGCCAAGGCCCTTAGAGCGCCAGAACGACGCACGAGACGAGCTTCGAAGTTTTGGAGTATGATGGCATCCGCTGGGTACCAGCCGCTCGGCTCGTCACTTTTGACCGGAGCACATCATGCCCGTGACCAAACCCCAGAATGAAGCAGCCCGCCTCGCGGCTCTTCAGCGATACGCCATCCTCGATACCGATCCGGAACAATCTTTCGACGATCTAACTCAGCTGGCTTCCTTCATCTGCAAAACTCCCATCGCCATGATCTCCCTCATCGACGGTGACCGCCAGTGGTTCAAGTCCCGCGTCGGCGTCGCGGTTTCCGAAACGCCACGCGAGGTCGCTTTTTGTTCCAGCACGATTCTCCAGCCGGACATCTTGGTGGTTCCAGACGCGCTCCAGGACGAACGCTTTCGCAACAATCCCTTCGTGGTGGCGGAACCCCACATCCGCTTTTACGCCGGAGCGCCGCTCATCAACGAGGAGGGCTATGCACTTGGCACGATTTGCGTAGTTGACCAGACTCCTCGCGAAATGACACATGAAGAACGGGACACTCTCAAGGCCTTGAGCCGCCTCGTCCTGGCCCAGATGGAATTCCGCCGCAATCTGATCCTTTTGAAAGCAGCCCTGAGCGACCGCACGAAGGAAGAGCACGAGCGCGAACAAGAGCTCCTCAAAGTGCAGGCAACCCTGATGCGCGTCCTCGGCCTGCGCAACTCCGCCTCGGCCAGATAATCCCGCCGAGCTGCCCACTAATAACGTAAATAACGTATTTAGGATTATCCTGCGATTCCTGGCGTATGCGCGTGATCCTTTTGTTTTCTGACTGTTTCTCTAACGGTTAGGCAGCCCCTACCGCGCGCCGCAGCACTTCCCGCGAAATATTGGCTCCACTCACAACCAGTACCACGTTTTCTACGAAGTTCGCACTTCCACCTAACAGCGCCGCCGTACTTGCTGCGCCCGCTGGCTCCGCCAGCACATGTTCCTCGATGAGAAGCGTCTCAATCGCGCGCAACATTTGCTCCTCGCTCACCAGCACCACCTCATCCACGAGGCTCCTGATGTCGCGCACGTTCCCAACCTCCGGTGTTCGCGTCGCCAATCCATCTGCGATTGTGTCGCACGTCTTCGTCCTTACTACCCTGTTTTCTTTCCACGACCGGAAATATGCAGGCGCCTGTTCTGCCTGCACGCCGATGATCTTCACGCGCGGCGCAAGCTGTTTCGCCGCTGCGGCAATCCCGCGAATCAATGCCGTATCGCCCATCGGCACGATAATTGCGCCGACCTCGGGAACCTGCTCCAAAATTTCGCATCCAATCGTCCCTGGCCCCGCCGGCAAATTCGCATCCGTCGCATCATTCAAAAAATATACGCCCGGCCGCTTCGCATACTCCGCGGCCAATTCGAACGCCGCCGCTAAATCCCCTCCTCCGCTTTCGATAATCTCGGCTCCCAGCGCCGCGATTCGCCCGCGTTTCACGGGATTGCACCCCGCGGGAAGATATATCCGCGCCTTCACCCCAAGCAATTTCGCGGCATACGCCACCGCCGCTCCATGATTCCCCGTGCTGGATGCAATCACTTCTTCGACAGCGCCCTTTTTTAACCTCATCGCCAGCGCGTACAAAGCCCCACGCACCTTGAACGACGCTGTCGGCAGCTCCGTCTCCAATTTCAAATAAACGCGCTTCCCCGTCCGCTCGCTCAAAAACGGCGCCGCCACCAGCCGCGTCGCACCAAAATGTTTCGCAAGAAACGCTCGAGCGTTGCGAATCGCCTCGAGACTCGGCTCGATCGACAGTTTCGCGGCGCTGATTTCCGAGTTCATTCTTTCATCACCCTCATCCTCGATCGCGTTCTTGGAGTATACCCCGAGCGACCAAACTCGATTCCATAACAGCACTTCCTCAGGAATGCATTATTTTTTGTTTGGGGTGGATCTTTGGAGAGTCTATTCTTCTGATCCGCGTGTCGGGGTAAGCGCGCTTTGGCTCTCTCCCACCGAGCTCGCGGTTGCGTCAGCGCTAGCGATCCTGCTTGCTCTCCAGCAGAACGTTCAGAAGGCCTGCGAGTTGCGCTTCCTGCCGCAGAACTGCCGGTTGATGTTCGGCGGCGCCATCGCTGTTCGTGAGTTGCGCCAGGGTCGCTGCCAGATTCTTGACAGCCACGTCGTGCGGTACGTACGCGCGATCCGCGGGCGTGACAGCTTCCCAGCCCGATTCCGTTCGCCGCAATTCCCATCGAACTTTTTCGTGCCGCTGCTTCACTTGCGCTGCGCCGCCGCCGATCGTCACTTTCGAATCAACCACGAGCCGCGCCCAGCCATGCTCGCGCTTGACGTCCACCCGATCCACATGGAATTGCTCGACGATTACCACGGGCATCTGCGCTTTCATTGGGTCGGCGCTCCGCAATACTCTCCCGTACGCATCGCTCATCTCGGAGATTCCTTCCTCAACTTCCTCGCGCGTCGGAGGCTTGTTTCCTGTGGCGATCACTACGCTTGCAGGCATTTCGAACGCCGCCTGTGCCTTCTCCATGATCGGCGACACAGGCGGTGCAGGGGGGCCATAAATCACGTCAGTCTTCTCAGAAGCCGTTTCCGGCGGCCGGTTCGAGGGGTCAAAACCTGCCGTGGTTCGTTCCTCGACAACTGTGTCCACGCTACGCCGCCTATGGCTATCCGAATTCCTGGAAGCGCCAGCAGTATTCGCCGAGCGTAAAACCCCGCTCCTCTCCACTTTGTACCGGTAAAATCGCGGTCTACCCCTCGACCTCCAATAAGGTGCCTCGTAATCCTGTGCCTCCAATCCCGTTCTCACCAGACTGTAAAAACTGTGTTGCAGCGGATCGACAACGATTCCCACATGCCCTCGCCACGCGATTAAGTCGCCTGCGTGCGGGTACTTGACTCGCTCAAAATTTTCGTTGCCGGCATAGATTTCGAAAGAACTCGCGTATGGATACTCAAAGCCTGCATTCGCGTAAATCTGATGAACAAGGTGCGAGCAGTCCCGCATCCCCGCCGTCGGCTGATCCTCTTGCCAGGCCACATTCACGATCGATCGGCCTTCCTCAATGGTCAACAACCGTCGGCCCGACTCAGACTCATGAACCGGCACCGCGATCTGCGCCCTCGCGGACGCAACTCCAACCAGGCACACACATAATGCACACGTGCACGCCTTCGCGAAAACACTAACGAACCCGCGCGCCACACGCCGTTTGAATGTCGTCCGCACGCCACTCATCGAAACCCACCTCCAGCAAGCTCAGGGAACGCCTTCAGGTAAAAGGTTCCCCTCTTACTAGAGAACATTCAGGACTGGGGCGGGCAATGGGACTTGTCGTGGGCGTACTTGGCCGGACGGCCAGTAGCCGAGAACCTGCAAGAACAGGCTGGTCTTTAGCTTGGATGCGGGACGCAAACGATTAGTCCCCCTCAGGAACATCCACTAAGCTCACGCCGGTATGCGTTGCGTAACGGAGAATTTCAGAAGGGTCCCGCGTCGCGGGAGCGAGGCCGATATGTCTGAATTAAAGATGCAGTTAGTGGCTCGCGGTAGCGGCGGCTGCATCTGTTTTTCGCGAATTGTTCCAAAGCTGAATGTAAGGCTCCAAATCCTTCATCATTTTTTGAAACTGTGCGAGGTCCAGCGATTGCGCGCCGTCGCTGATCGCTTTTTCCGGTGCGGGATGCACTTCCACGATCAGGCCATCGGCTCCAATCGCAACTCCGGCCCGCGAAACCGCGGGCACCAAGCTGCGCTTCCCTGTTGCGTGGCTCGGATCCAGAATCACGGGAAGATGCGTCAGTTCGTTCAGCGCGGGAATCGCCGCGATGTCGCACGTGTTTCGCGTTTCCGTTTCAAACGTGCGAATTCCCCGCTCGCATAAAATCACGTCCGAATTTCCATGCGCCACGATATATTCCGCGGACATCAGCAACTCCTTGATCGTTCCGCTCATGCCCCGCTTCAAAAGCACCGGCCGCCCGCACTTTCCTAGCGCCTTGAGCAGCATGAAATTCTGCATATTCCGCGCGCCCACTTGCATTATGTCCGCGTAATTTGCGATCAAATCCACGTCGCGGTCACTCATCACTTCCGTGATAATCGCCAGTCCCGTGGCCTTTTTTGCTTTTTGAAGTAATTTCAGCCCTTCTTCTTCCATGCCTTGAAAATCGTACGGCGAAGTCCGCGGCTTGAACGCGCCGCCACGCAGAATTTTCGCGCCCGCTGCGGCCACTCCTTCCGCCGCACGCATGATCTGCGCTTCCGACTCCACCGAACACGGCCCCGCCATTACTACAAATTCGTCTCCGCCGATTTCGGTGCCGTTCACGCGCACGCGCGTCCTCCCGGAGCGAAATTGCTTGCTCACGAATTTGTACGGCGCGGAAATGCGCACCACTTTCTCCACCTGTGGCATGGACTCCACGGACTCCATGCATGCCGTCACGTCCCCCACTCCTACGACGCCGATCACCACGCGCTCTTCTCCTTCGATCGAATGCACCTTGTAGCCGAAGTGTTCCACCTGCTTGCGCACTTCATCGATCTCCTGACGCGTGGCGTGCAGCTTTATCGAAATAATCATGACATTTCCCTTTCGCTTCCATTTTTGATTCCTGAATTTTCATTGCCAAGATTCTGCAAAGTCCTCGTGGCAAATTTCCTCAACAAGCCCGCCCCAAAATAAAAAACCCACTCGGTGCGAGTGGGTCGAAGCTTTCTTTCGCTGCTGCTAATTACAGAATCGCCCCTCGCTCCCTATGTGGGTGGGTACCAAAAACGAAACCAATACGAGTAAGCGCCGCGTTTCATGGGCATATTGTATTTCGAATCGCCTCCCTGAAACAACCGGTTCTTTTCATCCCTGCTCTCGGACGCGGATTCATCGGCCGACGGGCCCAGCCACGGCAAGTTGACACGGATTGGATGGCTTCCTCTCTAATTAAGCAGCACGGCGATGCGGTACCGCGTGAAACCCGACGGAGCGTTATCGTGGCACGCGCCCACGGACGCTTTCCGATAAGTTCCATTCTTGAGATTCCGCATCAGGGGCTCGGGCAGTTTGCTGAGATCGGTGGCTTCAAATCGCATGACGTATAGCGCGGACGTGCCTCCGAGGCCACGGTTCATACCGCATGCCTTGCGTGCCTCCTCCGATGCATCTGCTCTCATCAATCCAGTTCGCCTCAATAATGAAATCACTTTTTCTTCCTGCTGCTGCAAACTCAAGTCCGCGATGGGCCGCGAAAAATCCTGAACCGCAAAAAGTCCGTCGCTTACCCTTACGGTCGCTATGCCTACCGCACTAACCTCCGCGTTGAGAATGTTCTTCCGGTGGCCAGGCGAGTGCATCCATCCCTCATGAATACTGTCCGGAGTGGGGCCCACGGCCACGTTCTCTGCGATCAGGGAGAATTTCGCTCCGTTCTGAGCGGCGCGTTCTTCCAGTGGCAGCTCACCCGGATACTGATGAGAGAGCTGATACTGTTGCGCCATGAGGAGCGCGTGCTGGCGGGCGGCCGTGGCCAAGGCATTGTCCCACTTGAGCGGCTGCAGTCCTGCTGCGGCACGTTCGCGGTTGGCATCGTCAAGAAGAAGTTTCTCCTCGGCCGACGGCTGCGATGAGCGCGGCGGGCGATCCTGAGAATGCGTCAAAGAAAGGGAAAAAAAACAGCAGAGCAGGCTACCGACGGTTGCGGTTCGGACTAAGCGGCAACTCTTCATCGAGCATTAGCCGCGGACACGGACGGCGCTGAAGCTGAGGATGACATGCCCGCCGGAAGTAGGCCTTCCAAAGCTCATCATCGGACGGAAACGCGAAAAAAGCAGCATCTGGTCGAGCTGATGGCGCAATTCGGGACTAGTGGGACCGGAAAGAATCTGGTAGTCAGCCATCTGGCCGTGAGCGTCAACGGTGACATCAACCATAAGACCATGCGGCAGAGAGAGCTCAAGTTCGTGCTGCTCGAGCGCCCAGGCTTGCGGGTAATCGGACAACGATAGGAGTTCGGGTTGGCGAAGAATATTGAGCGGCACGTCATTGGATACCGCGCGCACAGTAATGCCCGGCACCATCAATTGAAGAACAAGAACGAAAATCACGATCGCGGAAAAAACTCCACCGGTGGCCGGAACGGAAAGCGGGCGAAAAACGTTGTCGAGCAGAATTTCCGCGCGGTCGCGCATTTTTCGCACTAGACTGGACCAATCTCGCGAGTGCTCCGCCTGGGCCGCAGCCACCTTGATGCGCACAGCCAGATCGGCGGGCGGGACGTTTTTCGGCATGCGCGAGAGCAAAACCGAAAGCTTGCGGAAACGCTCCAACTCCGCGCGGCAAACGGTGCATCCGTTCAAGTGCTCGCCAATCTGTGCGCGCTCCGCAATGGACGCCGTTCCGGTGATTGCGTCGTCGAGATAGCCCGCCAGGTTTGTCCGTACCGTGGTGCACTTCATGGAAGCCCCTCCCCTGCGTCGCTTGCCCGTAGGGAATTACCTTGCGAAGAATCATGGATGCGCCGCGCCGCGGAACAGGCGTCGCCGAAGGGCGACGGCCGCGGCTCGGCCACAGCACCATGTCCGTTGCCGTACGCTTGGCCGTGAGAAAAAGTACGCGATTCGTGCTCACCCAGGAGCGGCTCGAGAACTTGCCGGAGGGAGCGACGCCCGCGAAGAATGCGAGACTTCACCGTGCCAACGCTGCACTCGAGAACTTCGGCGACCTCCTCGTAACTCAAACCTTCGAGGTCTCTCAGGATGACGGCAGTGCGAAACACGTCTGGAACTTCCTGCAATGCCTGCTGCACGGCAACTTGAATTTCTCGCGAAGCAAGCTGCTCAAAAGGAGTTGCGCCGAGATCTTCAATTTCGATCGAGGTGTGGCCCTCTTGCGCTTCGGCATCGATCGAAACATTTTTCTGCAGATGACGCTTAAACCAGCGCTTGTGATTGAGCGCTTCGCGAATGGCAATGCGGTAGAGCCAGGTTTTCAAAGAGCTGCCTTGCCGGAACTTGCGAATCCCACGGAAGGCCTTCAAAAAAACTTCCTGCGAGCCATCGGCAGCGTCCGAGCTATCGCCGAGCATGCTCAGAATTAGGTTATAGACCGGCGCGTGGTAGTGGGTGACGAGCCAGTCGAATGCCATTTCCGAGCCTGCTTGCAGCTCAGAGACGAGTTCGGCTTCATCGCGGCCCCAAGAAAGGGCGCTGGCCCATTCGGACACTGCCGGCCTTTCCGGCCCAATTAAATTGCTTGGGCCACCCTGCTATCAGGTCCATCGTTAGAACGCCACGTTAGAACGCCACGTTAGAACGCCACGTTAGAACGTTGGACCCGGGCCTTCTTGCAAGTACGATCCCGATCTCGCCGGGAGCGACTTGCGACCGGGCACGGCAGTCTGCGGATGCCGAACCCGATGTCCGCTCTCACTTCCTTAGACACCAGAAGAGACGGATATGTTTCTCGTGCCGTGGCGTTGGCGGCAACAAGTGTAATTCTGGCACTTTGCGAGTCGTGGCGCAACGGTACAGGAGAACCACTGAGGGTGATGGGTGCATGCTTGGCTGCAGTTGGATGGATTGACCATGGCGTTCTGCGCACGTAGAATGGTGCTGCACGTAAAACCGTGCTCAGGCGGCGGAACGATGAAATCGAACGTTACCTTGAAACTGGACGCGGACCTTTTGAAGGCAGCGCGCGTGTTGGCGGCGGAGCAAGGGACTTCCATCAGCCGCATGCTTGCCGACAAGCTTGAAGAACTGGTGCGGGAACGCGCGGGATATGACCGCGCGCGGAAGCGGGCGTTGGCGCGACTTCGCGTTGGGATAGATCTGGGCTGGACGCGGCCTGATTCGCGGGACGAACTACATGAGCGATAAGTATTTTCTGGATACAAATATTCTGCTGTGCGCGCACGACCTGAAGCAAGGAGCGAGGTACGAGCGGGCGCGGGCCCTGGTGCAAGAATTGTGGGAGAGCGAAAACGGAGTGTTGAGTACACAAGTCCTCCAGGAACTTGGCGTTTGTCTGCGGCGCAAAGTTGCTCGTCCGTTGTCGGCGGAGGGTACGCGCAAGGTGATTCAAGATTATTCGAGCTGGGAAATCGTGGTGAACACCTCGGAATCGGTGCTTATGGCGTTGGACATAGAGGGGCGCTACAACATTTCGTTCTGGGATGCGCTGATTGTGCAGGCGGCGGGGAGTTGCGGGGCCGAAGTGCTCTACTCCGAAGATTTGGCAGACGGCCATAGCTATGGTGACGTGCGCGTGATTAACCCGTTGAAGTGAAGGAAGCAACAGCCGCAACGTCAAAACCCGCACCCTCGAAAACCCCAATGGACGTGGCACCGAGCGACTCGGTGGGGGCAGGCCGCCTAATCAGGTGGCGCACCTTTGTGTTTCGTTTTTCAAATGGTGCGGCTTTTGGCGTCGCTTATTTCTTGTTTGTCATTCGCCTCAGCGCGCGGTGGAGAGGCCGGGGGGCAGCGGGGGATACGCAGTGGCGAGCAGGAAGACAGGAGTTAAAGGATGATGTAGCGGCGCAGCACGCGCTTTCGTCATTCTGCTGCGAAATGAGTTGTAAAGCGTAGAATGAAGTTGTCTTCGGGCTAGGAAGGAGACTCCAAATGAATCCGGATCAAACGCAACGGCTGCAGTGGATGGCGCTTACTGTCTTGGGAATCGTCGCAGGCCTTGCATTAGCGCTTCCCCTGGGCGCGCCGATTTTTGCGGTGCTTGGCGCGATGGCGGGAACGCCGATTGTTTTGGGCATCGTGGGATTAAGCCTCGGGACGGCGCAATGGCCGGTCATTCGCCGGCATGTTTCGTCATCCACGTGGTGGGTGGTTGGCAGCGCGGTGGGAATGGCGGTGGGACTTACGCTCGGAGTGATGCTCGTGGAACAAATCGGGCGCGCCATCATCGGCGGGCCGATCAATTTTCGGATGCTTGGAGTTCCCGCGCGCGCGGCCAGCTTTGGAACGATTGGGCTGCTTGGTGGCGCAGGCGTGGGGTTCGCGCAGTGGCTCGTGCTGCGGCGGCAGGCTGCGAACTGTGGTCGGTGGGTTCACGTCAACGCGCTAAGTCTTGGAGCTGGGCTTGCGTGCGGATCGCTGCTCGCCGATGTGCTCGTCCTGAGAACCGGCTCACTGGCAAGCACCGCCGTGTTGCTCTTGATTGGCAGCGGCGTTGCGGGCGTGTGCACGGCCAAGGCGCTCGCCGGAATGTTCACCCGACAGTCTGAGCAGGTTTCGGCAACGCGCCGATAGTCGAACTGCGGATCGCCATGGTTTGCTCGGCCGCGTGATGGCGCAGTAGCGAGAAAATCTGCGGAACGAGCGTAGCGACGACGCCAGCGAGAACTGTTAACTGGCTGCATGATTGACGGTGTATACGATTGCTAGATGGAGCGGCGGTGGCGCGGAAAGACTCGACAGCGGGCCGCTTCCGAAGATAAAGATAGTGTGCACGATCACACGTCCAATCCAGAAGACCTTCGCACGAGGACCGGGGAGTTGCTGCCACTATGTCCACGCTGTCAGAGCTCGAATTCCTGCTCGTATCCAATGATTACGCGACGCTCACCGCAGTTTCCGGCGGCGTGAAAAAATACCGGGCAAAATTTGCTCTGGTGCCAACGTCGGAAGCGGCACGGGATTACCTGGAGCGGAAGAAAATCGACGGGGTATTTGTGGATATGCAGCTTCCCGGCACGTTGGAACTGATCGAGGGAGTTCGAAAAGGAGCATCGAACGCGAAGGCGGCGATCTTCGCTTGTGTCGAGAACGCGCGGCAGTCCACCGCCACGCTTAACGCCGGGGCGAACTTTCTGCTGCGGAAGCCGCTGAGCGTGGACGGCGTGGAGCTGCACATCACCATTGCGAAGGAGATCATGCTGCGAGAGAGGCGGCGGTATTTCCGCCACCCGGTCAACCTGCCCGTGACGCTGAAGGCTGGAGAAGCGGAGCAGCATGCACGGATCGTCAATTTGAGCGAAGGGGGCATGGCGGTTCGCGGGGTTAAGGCCCTGAAGCAAACAACGGGGATAGAGTTCTGGTTTGCGTTGGCGCTTGGCGCGGAGATCAGCGGGAAGGGACTGGTGGCCTGGACGAGCTCGGAAGGGATGGCGGGAATCTTGATCCACACTCTGCAAGGAATGGGCCGCGGACATCTCGATGCTTGGCTGACAGCACGCGAACAGCTTTTGCCCATGACCGACAACAGCAAGGGTTAGCAGTAGGATTCCAAAATGGCACTGTGGCCGGAACTGCCTGGGATTGACACAGGGGATTGCCTAAATTGGAAAGCAGGAATTAGTTAGGTTCCGGTCGGCTCGAAACCTCTAGTAATATAGGAATTTGCGGCGAAATAGGGTAGCGTTTGGGCGTAGGGATTTGCCCAAAACGGGACGCTTTTCGTGTATTCGAGTGGTTTTTGGTGCACACCCCCCAGATTTATCCTGGGGAGGCGGAGAATGCGCAATGACGCGTTCGGATGAGCTCAAGAATCTGGCGACGTTGGCGATCCTGGCCACGGTGTACTTTGTTGCCGGGAAGCTGGGGCTGCAACTGGCGTATGTAAACGCCAGCGCGACGGCGGTTTGGCCGTGTACGGGGATAGCGATCGCGGCGTTGCTTGTGTATGGCTACAAAGTTTGGCCGGGCATTCTGGTTGGCGCGTTCCTGGTGAATTTGACGACGATGGGCACAGTGGAGACGTCCATCGGAATCGCGATTGGAAACACGCTGGAAGGCTTGGCGGGATGCTATTTGGTCAACCGCTTCGCGCGTGGAAAAGAGGCGTTTGCCAGGGCGCAGGATATTTTTAAGTTTGCGCTGCTGGCGGGCATGGCGGCGACAATGGTGAGCGCGACGATTGGGGTCACGACGCTGGCCCTGGGCGGCTTCGCGGATTGGTCATCGTTCAGATCGGTCTGGAGCACGTGGTGGCTGGGGGACGCGGTCGGGGCGGTAGTCGTAACGCCGTTGTTGCTGCTGTGGTGGGAGAACCCTCGCGTGAGATGGACGCGCGAGCAAATTTCGGAGTTGACTCTCTTGTTCTTGGGACTTTCCTCGACTGGCTGGGTCGTCTTCGGCAAGCCATTCCACTCGGAACTGAAGAATTATCCTTTGGAGTATTTGTGCATTCCCTTTCTGATCTGGGCGGCGTATCGATTTGGGCGCCGCAAGGCAGCGACGGCAATCTGTGCGCTGTCGGGGATTGCGGCGTGGGGCACGATGCATGGGTATGGACCATTCGCCAGGGAATCGCAGAACACATCGCTGCTGCTGATGCAGGTCTTCATGGGGATTGTGGCCATCACGACGCTGGCTTTGGCTGCGGAAGTCACTGAGCACCGGCGAGCCGAGGAACGCGTTAGGAACTTGGCGGTCAGTGATCCGCTGACCGGGCTTGCGAACTACCGCCAACTCGTGGAAGCGCTGGAGTTGGAGATAAAGCGATTTGGGAGAACCGAGCGGCCGTTTGTAGTTTTGCTGCTGGATCTGGACGGACTTAAGAGAATTAACGACGCGCATGGCCACCTGACGGGCAGCCGGGCGTTGTGCCGGCTGGCGGATATGCTCCGTTTGTATTCGCGTGAGATGGATACAGCGGCGCGGTACGGCGGCGACGAGTTTGTGCTGATCTTGCCGGAGACAGACGCGGAAGCGGCGCGGTTGGTGGCGCAGAGAATTTCAAAGCGTTTGGCGGAAGATGGAGAAATACCGCAGATTTCGGTGAGCATCGGGACTGCCGTCTATCCGGAGGACGGAGAAACAGTGAACGAGATTTTGGGCGCGGCGGATCGTGACTTGTACCGCGAAAAAAATATTCCAAAGAAGAGAACGCTGCTGCCGAGCTGAACTTCCGTGTTTCCCATTTACCTTCCGTTCCGAAGTTGAGCTAGTGAAGTGGCCCAGTGAGTGGTGACTCGTGACTGTTGACTCGTGCAAAACGTGCCGAGAGCTGCGATGAGGCTTCAAAGTTCGCCGCAATTCTTCCGTCTCAATTCAAATTTGTTTCGAAAAAATGGTAGGCGAGGTTGGCTGTTTGCGTATGGATTTCATCGCGGAGGATGCCTGCCCTGTCGAGGCAGAGCTTGGGTTGCGTTCGGCGTCCGAGCTCCGCGCAAGTGGCGAGAAAGGTGTAGTGGCCCACTTCCTGAATGATAGTGAGCTGCGCGCTCGGGATGTGGGCGGCGAAGAACTTGGCGCTGGATTCAATAGGGACGACTTCATCGGCTGAGCCGGCGACGATTTGCGCGGGAATGGAGATTTTTGCAAGTGAGTCAGGATCGAAAGCAGGCCCCAGAGCAGGGGCGATGGCAAAAATGGCGCGGATGCGCGGATCGCGGTGAGACTTGGCGCTTTCGAGGAGCGCGGCTTGTATCGCGGTGTCCGTTTTGGCGAGAGCAGTGCCTTTAGCGAGTAGGCCGGGGTACTCAAGCGTATCGGCGCACGCGCCATCGGCTTTGGGTGATTTGCAGAAATCCTGATAGCGAGAGAGTTCCGCGATACCACCGGCTAGCTCGAGGACCGTGAGACCGCCCAGCGAGAAACCGGCCGCGCCGATGCGATGGGGATCGATGTGTGGGCCAAAGGTGGAATCGCCGAGCATTAGGTTGATGACGGCGCTGAGATCGCGGGCACGCTGGCCCCAAAGAATGGCTCCCGGAATTGTGTAATCTTCGAGAGCATTGTTGCCGGGATGATTTACGGCGGCTGCGATGAAACCGTGCGAGGCCAGCGCGTAGCCAAGCCAGGCCATCATGATAGAAGAGCCGCCGATGCCGTGAGAGAGCAAGATCAGCGGAAACTTTTCGGGAGCTGCGATGAGGGGAGCGCCGGGAGCGGCTTTTCCGGCCCTGCCAAATGGGTTATCGGGGGAGCCGATCCATTGCGTCTGCTCGACCGCTGTGGGCTCGGCGGGGTACCAGATATCGGTGACCAGGGCGTGAGTTTTTGCGCCGCGCCAGTCGTACGGTTCGGGAGGCGTGAAGTGGCGATTCATCACTCCGACCTTGTAGCTGATGGTCTTTGGGGAGCGGGCTTCGGCGGTGGATACAAATGCGACAGATGCAGCGAAGTAGAGAGCGAAGATGAATGCGCGCGTACGGTTCATGTGGTTTCCGGAGTCACGGAATATCGGGAACACTTTAGACGATTTGCAGTAGATTTTGCGAGCGGTTAGGTCCCGCAACGAGTCGGAGATCGCTTCCCACAACCCCGTTTGTGGCCAACCTCCGGATAGCCGACCGCCCGGGAGTCGGTCCTACTGTGGTTTGCGTTTCGGCGGCTTGCCAATCGCGAGCAGGAAGATGGCACTCTTGTCCTTTGCATGCGGTGAAAAGAATTTAATTACATCATCGTCGAAGAAGGTCAGCCCGGTCGCACCCAGGTGCTGGGCATACACAGCCAAGTAGACTTTGCCGCCGATGGCACCCGCCTCTAGCTGGATGGCCCGGTAACCGCGGTTCCCGTATCGCTCCAGGATGCGGTTTAAATCGGCCAGAAAGAAGATGTCCACGCAGGCGTCCGCCGGCAGCTCCTGCTCAAGTCCAAGGCGGTAGGCCTCGGCGCGGAATTCCCCCTCCTTCAAAAGCTCCAGGGTGTTGTGCTCACGCCCGAAGAAGTATGCACCCGGCTTGAGCCCCTCGACTGAATGCACGATCAGGTAAAGATCATTAAGCTGCGCGCCGGGAGGCTCAAGGAAGTCAGCCGGAAGACCTCGCGTGGCGTAGTCGAAGATCGTAGAAAGTTGTGCCAGCGTAATGGAAGCCGCCTTATCAAACGTTCGGGTAGAGCCGCGGCGCAGGATTACCTGCTCGGTCGTGTCCTTCGGTTGTTCTTCTTCCGGCAGGCGCGGGAGGCGAACTACCTCGCCCGCCAGGGCGGAAAATGGAGGGACTGGTGGCTTGCAGCGCCACTGATTTACTTCCTCTACGGAGTCAAGTGAAGACGCATCGTGCATCTCAAGCATGGCAGGATATTCGACCTCGTGCTGTGAAAGCGGGATCGTCTCCAGGCCTAGCGCTGGAACTTCTACCGGTTCCGGCAGCGAACTCTCCGATGTGTGCCCGATCGGTACGAGGCACAAGGAAATCTCACGCCGCGTATCCAGATCGAGCAGGCGGTTCACCTCGGCGTCCACGAATCCGAGCACGATCTCCGCCGGCAGCCCCGAAGCCGCAGAAACGGCCAGCATATTTGCCAGCAGGGTGCCGTTGTCCCAACCGAAATGGCGATAGGTGCGCGCCTGGTACTTCCAGGCGTTTCGCCAGTACGTTCCGGTGCAGATGATCGTGGCGGGGGCGTGAGCCACCGCGAGTTCCATCGCCGTCGCCTGAGCCAGGTTTCCGCGAAAATTACCCTTTCGCAGAAGCCGTAGCGATACATCCGCCGGATTGAAGTGATACACGCCAGCATCCAAGCCCGGGAGATCACCAGTCACGACATACAGTTCGATCTCGTAGAGGGCTCCGGTGCAAGCTGCGGCGCGAAAGAAGATTTCTCCACCCGGATATGCACGCTGTTTGGTAATCCCTGCCGAGAAATAGAGGAGGCGCGCCAGATCCTCAACGCCAGGGACCGAAACAGCCCGCGACGAAGGCACTGGTTCTGAGATTGCGGAGAGCGCGGCCACCCCTGTTTGCGGCACGTCCCGCGGCAGTGGAAGAGGCTCTATCTTTGGGTAGATTTTGAAAGGCAACGGACGATTCGCCCAGTCCAGGAAGGGAGGATGGTTACGAACACTCCAGTAGGAGTGCTTCGTGCCGTCGTGATACTTCCAAGCTGCCTGGATTTCACGGTTGTTCATCGGCTGCTACGCCAGACTAGCACCTGCCGGGACCACGAGCGCAATGAGCTTGTGACCGAAGATTGTGCCTGGATCCCGGGCCAGCCCGAACTTATCCAGAAGTCGGCTAGTAGGAAGTGATCTCCGCGCCTGCCGCCAATTCTGGAAGGATTACGGGCTAACCGGAAGTTAATCCGGGTTCGAAGTCCGGTTCGCGGACAACATCACCACTGATCTCCCCGAACCCCGTTTCCGGGGATGTATCGATCAAGAAGCCGGAGTTCGCAGGATAACTTCAAGTTAGCGTCACCGCTGCCCAACGCGCCCTGCAGCAAACCTGAATGTGATAAAATCCGCCAAATCACCATGCTCCTTGAGGGGAACTTATCGTGAATCCAAACAAAGCGTTGTGGGAAAAAGGCGACTTTACGGAGATTGCCGCCTTCATGCGTGAATCTGGAGAAGAAGTCGTGAATTCGATCAGGATAACGCTGCCGCTGAGGGCCTTGGACCTCGGCTGCGGCGACGGCACCACGGCGATGCCGCTGGCCCTTTTGGGGGCCGAAGTAACTGGAATCGACATCGCCAGGAACCTCGTGGAAGCCGGAAACAAGCGAGCCGCGGAAGCAGGTCTCGACCGTTTGAAGTTTCGTGAAGGAGATGCGTGCAACCTGGACGGGGTTGCAGACCATTCATTTGATTTGACCCTCTCCGTGTTCGGCGCCATGTTCGCACCCAAGCCCTTCGATGTCGCCAAGGAGATGGTCCGAGTCACAAAACCAGGAGGCCGCATCGTGATGGGCAACTGGATCCCCAACGATCCGACATTCGTGTCCCAGCTCCTCAAAGTCAGCTCGGCGTTCACGCCTCCGCCTCCGGAAGGCTTTGTTAGCCCGATGACGTGGGGAGTCGATACTCAGGTGGTCGAACGCTTTGGCCAGGCCGGAGTGCCCCGGGAGAAAATCTCCATGGTCAAGGATACGTTCCATTTCAAATCGCCAGATAAAAGCCCGGCACACTTCATCGACCTATTCAGGCGATTCTATGGCCCGACCATGAACGCTTACGATGCCGCCGAAAAGAACGGAAAAGTGGAGGAACTCCACCGCCAGCTTGTGGAACTGGCGAAAACGCAGAACCAGAGCAAGAACGGTGGCACTTCCATTCCTGCCACATTCCTAAGAGTTTCAGTTTCCGTTTGACGTTCGATTCTGACACTAGATGCCCTCCGTCGACCCTTTGAACTCGCAGCCGTAACCGGAAATGTGGGTACTAGCGAACTGGTGGAAGATGCGAGTTGTTAGGAGACTGGGATTGGGCTAGCCTCCGGTGACGTGTTTATCGGCAACGGGCGTGGTACGTCAAAATCAAAGCACGTGATCAAGCTGGAGGCACAATGATTCGAGAACGGGCGCTGAAAGTCGTGCTGGTGCTTGTCGGATGGCTTTTTGTAGCTGCGATTTATCCGGTGTGGATGGCTTTATGGCATCCGGGTCCGTCGGATGATACGGGCGATACGATGATGATGAGCCTGTACTTCACGCTGGGGGTTTTCCTGCTGATGGCCGCGCGCAAGCCGGCGGCGCATCGGAGCCTGATCGCGTTTGCGGCATGGTCGAGTTTCGCTCATGCGGTGGTGATGTCGGCGCTGGGATTCTATATCCCGAGTGAAAAGACCGGATTTTTGATCGGTTCCGCCGTGCTCGTGGTGATTGGGGTGGCGCTGCTCGCGCTGGTACCTGCAAAGCAGTCCGTTGAGCGCGTATCGGCAGCCGGTGCGTAGGCTCTTTGTATTCGTGACCGTGGTGTTGGAGGTGACGACGGAGACAGACTGAACTCTGTCCCACCAGCTGGTTAACCATTAACACCCCCCTCCCCTGGTTTTTCATAAGTGTTGATTCTAAAGAATTTAAGTTTTCTGTAAGTCTATTAAAATCAACACTTGTGGGCAGTTGCGTAGACGTTGATTCTAAATAACTTGCTTGCGCCAATTGCCCTACAATTGTGCAAAATGCCCGTGTGTTTCGTAAGTATTGCGAATAAAAGAGTTAAGGCGAAGAACTGCTCCAGAAAGCAAAAACGCCAGCGAGAAGCTGGCGCCACTGGGAGGAGACCCAATAATCTACGAAAAACAGTGTAAGCCAGAAGTCACTATTTGTCAATAGCGAAGTTCGATATACAACCTCTTGCGGTTGGCGATGATGCTTTCACTGTGGTTGCAGCGAGATCTAAACACGCACTGGCAAAACCCGCACTTGGAGCTGCAGTGGCGTACTCGAACATGTCTGGGTCTGGTTACCGGGCTAGTCGGCACTCGTGGATGAAAGTTGTATCGACTTCGCCTTGTAGGCATTTGTGAAGCGGACTCGGACTAGCCAGAAAGTCAGCAAAATCAGTGGAAGTACGGAGAGAATTAAATACAAGGTTGTGCTGAATAAAGCCGGGGATAGATGTTGCCCCAGCCCCACAGTCGAAAGCAATCTCAGTGGGCGGTTTGAGGGTCCCAGGAAAAAAGACCCTGCTGCGATGAATAGCCCAAAGCACATACGCCAGAGATGCCGGGCGATGCGCTTTGCTCCAAAAAGGCCGCCGCCCAACAACATGCGCACGTCCCCCGCGGCTGCCAGCAGCATGACCGAACCCATGAAAAAGGTCATCCCGACGGGGACTCCGCCTTGTGAGCTCGCTCCGCTGCGCACAACTTTAATGCCAACCATCCAAGTGAGAATACCGAGGGCCAAAGGAATCAGGAGCACGACCCAATCCAAACGGCTCGTTTCCCCGTCTCTGCGCCTGGCGGTTAGCCAGGCCGTTCCGATGAGATAGAAGGTTAGAATCCCGCCGCTGATGTTGTTTGGTTGATGCCGAGTGATGGCAAGGTACACGGCGAAAACGGCCATGGTGAGCATGGATGCGACAAAGACCTTTCCCGCCAACACATGGCGCGGGGAGCCTTTGCGGAAGGACACTGCGGCGGTTCCGGACAGCAACCCCAAGGATCCAGCGCAAATGTGGACAATCAGGATGGGCGAGTAGGGCATTGGGTCTTCTTGAAGATATAGACGGGGGCCGAAGCCCAGATATTTCAGAGAGTGTGATTCTAGTATGTTCTAAAACCGAACACGCGAGCAAGGAGCGTGCGGCGCCCGACAGTATCAGCCCAAAAGCCACGTGATTGATGAACGCGGCGACCTGAGACTGACCAACTATCTGCCGGTGGTTGGGGATTGACAGGCAGTGCTATCCGGCATACCGTTCGCGGCCAATGAGAAACTTGAGTTGGGTCCGATGAAAAACAAACTTCTGGGAGCGGTGATTCTTGCAGCGACAGTTGCAATTGGCGCATCGCTTGTTCAGGGCTGGGATGTGCTGTCAATGCCCACTCTGGCGCCGATGATTTTGCGATGGGTGGCAATCGTGCTGATTGCGGTTTATTCCACGTCGCGGCGTTCGCTGACTGGGTGGATTTTTGTTGGTTTATTGGCGGGCGCGGAATTGGGGGACGACTGGCCGGGCGTCGCGATCAAACTACAACTGCTCGGCACGATTTTTCTGCGGTTGATCAAGGTGATTATTGCGCCGCTGCTTTTTGGGACGCTGGTGGTGGGGATTGCGGGGCATGCGGATCTGCGGAAAGTGGGGCGGCTGGCGCTTAAGTCGCTAGTGTACTTCGAGGTGGTTTCGACGCTGGCGATGTTCATCGGGCTGGCAGCCATCAACCTGAGCCGCGCGGGCTATGGCGTGAGCTTGCCGGCTGCGGGGACGGGCGAAACGGTGAGTGTTGTGCCGCACACGGCGACGCAGATCATCACGGACATTTTTCCCGAGAACATCGCGAAGTCCGTGGCGGAAGGGCAGATCCTGCAGGTGGTGGTGTTCAGCGTGCTGTTTGCCATGGCGCTGATCCTGGTGCCGGAGCCAAAGCGGCGGCCGATGCTGGACTTCGCGGGTAGCCTTTCGGAAACGATGTTCAAGTTCACGAACCTGGTGATGTATGCGGCGCCGATTGGCGTGTTTGGGTCGGTGGCTTACACGATCGGGCACCTCGGACTGGGAGTACTGCTGCCGCTCCTGAAGTTATTGGGGACGATGTATGCGGCGCTGCTGTTTTTTGTGGTGTTCGTGTTGTTTCCGATTGCGCTGCTGGCGCGGATACCCATCAAGCGATTTCTGCACGCGGTTACCGAGCCGCTGACGATTGCGTTCGCCACCGCGAGTTCCGAAGCGACTCTGCCGCGCGCACTCGAGGAAATGGAATTGTTCGGCGTGCCGCGGGAAACGGTGGCGTTCGTTTTGCCCACCGGCTACAGCTTCAATATGGATGGAGCGGCAATCTATCAATCGCTGGCGTTGATTTTTGTGGCGCAAGCCGCGGGGATGCACCTTTCCCTTGGACAGCAACTGGTGATGATGCTGACGCTGATCATCAGCAGCAAAGGGACGGCCGGCGTGGCGCGGGGTTCACTGATAATCGTCTTCGCAGCGGCTACTACATTTCATCTGCCTATGGAGCCGCTGTTTTTGCTTTTTGCCATCGATCAGCTGATGGACATGGGGCGAACCGTCGTCACGGTGCTGGGCAATTGCGTCGCTTGCGTGGTGATAGCGCGGTGGGAGGGTGAGTTTCGAAGCGAAGAAGCGCGCTGAGGTAATTCATGGCTTTTCCTGTTGACATGCCACAGGAAGGTTGGAATACTCCTGTGGTGGAACCACAGGAGGAAGCATGGCGGAAGGAAGATCGGAAATTCTGCAGGGCACGCTGGACTTGATGGTGCTGAAGACGCTGGCGGCGATGGGTCCGCAGCATGGCTACGGAATCGCGCGACGGATCGAACAGATCAGCGAAGAGGCGCTGCAGATCAATCAAGGAACGATTTATGCGTCGCTGGTGCGGCTGCTGCAGCGAGGTTGGATTACCGGGGCCTGGGGCGCATCGGACAACAATCGCAAAGCCAAGTTTTATTCCATCACGCGAGCGGGACGGAAGCGGCTGGCGTCGGAGGCCGAAAACTGGGAACGCATCAGCGGCGTGATCGGACGCGTGCTGCGTATCGCCGAGCGTGGGTGACGCAATGCTCGGCTGGATCAGAATGCTAGGCGCTCGAATTCGAGGATGGTTGTCGATGCGCCGCGTCGATGAAGATTTTTCGCAAGAGCTTCAGCAGCACTTGGAGATGCTCACGGAAGAAAACATGCGGCGGGGCATGACTTTCGAAGAAGCACGGCGAGCGGCAAAGGTGCGGCTGGGAGGAATAACACAACTTCGAGAGACACACCGCGAACTGCACGGATGGCTTGCGTTCGAGACTTTTTTCCAGGACGTTCGATATGCGCTGCGAACACTGCGGAAGAATCCAGGGTTCACACTGGTGTGCGTTCTAACGCTGGGACTCGGCGTCGGAGCAAGCACGGCGATTTTTAGCGTGGTCAATGCTGTTTTGCTTCGTCCTCTTCCCTATCCAAATCATCAGCGGCTTCTGCGCATTGAAGAGAGGCACCCGGGCGGCAGTTCGGGAAATTTTACGTACGCGAGCTTTCTAGATATCGAGCGGGAAGCGAAATCGGTCGAGAATATTTCCGCGTTCCGTCCGTGGAGCTTCAATCTGACCGGCGCTGGTGATCCGGAACAAGTTTCAGGAGCAACGGTATCGGGAAATTTCTTTTCTGCGCTCGGAAGCAAGCCCTTGCTGGGGAGATTGATTCGCGCGGAGGACGATGCGCCAGGCGGGGATAGTCACGTGGCCGTCGTCAGTTATGCGCTGTGGCAAAGCCGTTTCGGAGGCGATCCCGAAGTCGCAGGAAAGATGATGCGAGTAAGTGGTGAGGATTATCAGGTCATCGGGGTGATGCCACGCGGGTTCGATTATCCAGAAAAATCAGAGATATGGTGCCCGCTGGTTCCGGGCGGGCAGCTCCGAGACAACCGCCGCGCCCATCTGCTGACGGTGATTGCGGATCTTCGGACCGGAGAGGCAATCGGGAACGCGCAGGGTGAAATCTCGGCGTTCGCGAAGCAAATAGAAAAACAGAATTCGGGAGTGGATCCGGACATGGCCGTCGCCACGGTCTGGTTGAAGAAGAGTGTCATCGCACCGGTGCAACCGGCGCTGCTAACTTTGATTTTCGCTGTCGGACTGCTGCTGATCATGGCGTGCGCCAATCTGGCAAATTTGTTGCTGGCGCGTGCAGCAGCGCGGCAGAAAGAATTTGCGATTCGTCTTGCGGTCGGCGCTGGTCGCGTGCGTTTGGCGCGCCAGCTAGTGACGGAGAGTCTGGTGGTGGCCTTAATCGGAGCGGCGGTCGGACTGGGAGTTGTTGCCTGGAGCCTTCAGTTCATCGTGTCTCTGAATTCGCGAGACATGCCGAGGTTCGGGGAAATCAGCATCGATTGGCGGGTGCTGGGGTTCACGCTTCTCGTTTCGCTTTTTACAGGACTGCTCTTCGGTCTGGCGGCGGCACTTTCCGGGACGAAGACAGATTTGAACATCTCGCTCAAGGAAGGCGCTGCGGCATCGAGCGGCGGCAGTCGGCGTGGTTCCAGTCAGACGCTGGTTGTGCCGCAATTCGCGCTGGCCGTGGTGCTATTGGTGGGCGCTGGCTTACTTGGCAACAGTTTTGTGCGTCTCCTGCGGGTGAACCCTGGCTTCCATCAGAACGGAGTTCTATCCCTGGGCCTGTTTCTCTCGCCCACCGAATATCCCGAGCGAGACTTGAAAAGCGCGATGCTCCTGCAGCAGATTCTCGCAAGTGTGCGGAGCATTCCCGGTGTGCGTTCGGCCGGTCTTGTAACTGCTTTGCCGATTAGGGGAGGGGCGGAAACGGGTTTTGCCATCGAGGGGCGTCCAGTTCCTCCGGCCAGCGACGAACCTTCGGCGGATATTCGAAGCGTCGATCCCCATTACTTTCGGACCATGGGCATACCGCTGCTTGCGGGGCGCGAATTCACAGACGCTGACAACGCGACCGGCAAACGCGTGATGGTGATTAACCAGATGATGGCGCGCCAATACTGGCCGGGGGAAAATCCGCTCGGGCAGGTCGTCACGATGAAAGACTGGGGTCCGCCACTGACAGGCGAGATTGTGGGAGTCGTGGGCGACGTCAAAACAAATGGTTTGGACGAAGCGGTCGGTCCGATGATTTACTGGCCATATTTTCAGTTCCCGCAGCTCTTCAACACGCTCGTCGTACTCGGCGAAGGTGATTTGTTTCGACTGGTCCCCGCAGTGAAGGCGGCGATTTGGGCGGTGGACAAGAACCAGCCGATCTCGAAGATCGAGACACTGGAGCAAGTCTTGTCTGAATCGCTGGCGCGCCGGCGGTTGTACATGATTTTGCTTGGCGTCTTTTCGGGCGCTGCGCTGCTGCTCGCAAGCGTGGGAATTTATGGCGTCGTGTCCTACTCCGTGAATCAACGGACGCAGGAGATGGGAATTCGAATAGCGGTTGGTGCGGAGCGGGGAGACGTTCTGCGGCTCGTTCTGGGGCAAGGAGCGCGCGCAGCGATGCTGGGAATCGCGGTTGGAATCGCGGCAGCGCTGGCGCTGACTCGGCTGATGGCCAGCTTGCTCTTCGGCGTGAGCGCGACTGATCCGCCCACGTTCCTGGCGGTCGCGAGCTTGTTAACAATGGTGGCGCTGTCAGCGTCCTACATTCCAGCGCGGCGGGCGATGGGCGTCGACCCCATGGTGGCGCTGCGGCACGAATAACCCAGGAAAATTTTGTGGAAGGAAGAACAGCCT
Organism: Candidatus Acidiferrum sp.; assembly: GCA_035576885.1. Lineage (GTDB taxonomy): Bacteria > Acidobacteriota > Terriglobia > Acidiferrales > UBA7541 > Acidiferrum. The sequence goes on from DATLVZ010000086.1 coordinate 85,906, forward strand.
GACGCGCTGTCCCCGCGGATGAGAGGCTGAGTTCGCGAATGGGCGGCTAGCGCGTGTGAAGCTTGGTGGAACGGTGCGGATTATCGAGACGCATTCCGAGCTTCGAGGATTTCCAATGGTTGAAAATTTCATACAGGATATCCGTTACGCGTCGCGAGGACTCCGAAGGAATCCGGGATTTGCGCTCGTGTGCATCTTGACCTTAGCGCTGGGGATTGGCGCCAACACGGCGATTTTCACGGTCATCAACGCGGTGCTTATTCGACCTGTTCCTGGAGTCGCAAATCCGGGTGAACTTGTCACTTTTGAGCGCTTGCAGAAAAATAATCCCGACTACGCCTTCGGCTATCCCGACTACCTTGCCTACCGCGACCAGAATCAGTCCTTCACGGGGCTGGCCGCTCGCTGCCGCACGGCCCTCGCCCTGACCCACGGCACCACCGAACGGATCACCGGGGAATTGGTCTCCGGCAACTACTTCGCAGTGCTGGGAGTGCATCCCGCCAGCGGCCGCGTGATCGCTCCAGAAGATGTGCAAGCGGATGATGAAGCGCCGGTGGCGGTGCTGAGCTATGCACTGTGGCAAAGAGTTTTCGGTTCGGATCCACAGGTCGCCGGGAAGGGTATTTTGCTCAACGGCCACAGTTTCACGGTAGTGGGAGTGGCCGCCGCGCATTTTGAAGGAACTGCCGTAGGTTCACCGACGGATGTGTGGATGCCGCTGACCATGCAACCGGAAGCGATGCCGCGAATGTCGCGTGGAACGCTCCAGAACAGGAATTCCGGATGGATTGAGATCTTTGGCCGGTTGAAGCCGCGGGTAAGCGTCGCGGCGGCTCGCAGCGAAATGCAGGCTATCGCGGGGCGGCTTGCGGTTACGTATCCGGAATCCAACGAGCATCGCAGCGTGGAATTGATCGCGAGTTTTGGAATGGATCCGGACGATCGCGCCGCTCTACAAAAGTTTTTTGGGTTGTTGATTGCTTCGGTGGGACTGCTTTTGTTGATCTCTTGTAGCAACGTTGCGAATCTGTTGCTCTCACGCGCAGACTCGCGGCGTAAAGAGGTTGCCGTGAGGTTGGCGCTAGGAGCGAGCCGTGGGCAACTCGTGCGGCAACTGTTGACGGAAGGCCTGTTGCTTTCTTTCCTGGCGGGGGGACTTGGCTTGCTACTAGCGCCCTGGTCCGGGAGACTAATTCTTGCGTTCCGCCAGCCGCTCTATGCTCTCCGCAACGCGGACACAAGTCCCGACGCCCGGGTGCTGGGGTTCACCCTGATGGTGACGTTGCTGACGGGCGTCTTGTTCTCCCTCGCACCCGCCTTGCACTCTTCAAGGCCTGATCTCGTCGTAACGCTGAAGGACAACGCTCCGGGAGCGGGACGGCGTTCACGGCTGAGGAGCGTGCTGGTTTCATCGCAAGTTGCCCTCTCTTTAGTTCTGCTTGTGGTGGCAGGCGTGACAGTTCGAAAAATGCAGAAGATCGTGAGTGCGGATCCCGGTTTCAACACCGGCAACCTGCTAATGATGTCCATTTCCCCCAGCCTCCAAGGATATTCAGAACCGCAAGCACAGCACTTCTATGAGGAACTTCTGGAACGGGTTGGCCGGATACCAGGCATCCAATCCGCGAGCCTTGCCGCTACCGTCCCACCGGAAGACTGGAGCAGCCGAGTTTCTATCTTTTACGAAGGCCAAGTGCCGCCGTTGGGCTATTACCGCGGACACGAATTCGAAGTGGGGATTCGAGTCGACATGAATAATGTGGCTCCGAACTATCTCCAAACCATGGGAATTCCGATTCTGGAGGGCAGAGATTTTACCGAACGGGATCAGCCGGGAGCGCCGCTGGTGGCGATCGTCAGCGAGAGGCTGGCACAACGCCTCTGGCCGGATCAAGATGCAGTGGGTAAACGCATTGAATGGCCCTCGTGGGAAGGGGCGCAGCGGCCGCCGTTCGAGATTATCGGCGTGTCCGCGGACGCGAAGTACCGTTCTCTGGTGGCCGATCCTCCACTTCTGCTCTACTTGCCGGAGTTTCAGAACTACAACGGAGGCCCGACGCTCGTCATCCACACTTCAGTAAGTCCCGCGGGACTTCTTCCGGCAGTACGAAGCGCGGTCGCTTCGCTGGATCCAAGTTTGCCCGTTTTCTCCGTGAAAACGATGTCCGACCAGGTTGACGATTCTCTCTGGCAGCCACGGATGGCGGCCGGGATATTGGGGAGTTTTAGCATTCTCGCGCTCGTGCTCGCGGCTGTGGGACTCTATGGGGTGGTTTCTCAGTGGATGGGCCAGCGAACGAGGGAGATTGGCATCCGAATGGCGCTGGGTGCAAGACCAGAGGATGTGATGCGTTTAGTGTTGGGATATGGGGCTGGCTTGGCGTTCTGGGGTATTGTTGCTGGCACAGTCCTCTCTTCCGGGGTTACCCATCTAGTGTCCGCTCTGCTTTTCGGGGTGAGCGGCACCGACGTATTGACGATGTCCGTTATCGCGGTTCTGCTTTTGCCCGTGGCGCTGGCGGCGTGTTACGTCCCGGCGCGGCGCGCGATGCGTGTGGACCCCGTGGTGGCTTTGCGTTTCGAATAGCAGGAAAGACTGAACCATTCCGCACGTTTACGATTGTCACTTCGTAGAACTGATCGCTGACTTTCCTCGATTTGGAAGGAAGAAGATAGTCATCGGAATGGGCTGTGCTAATTTTCGTTTTAGATACCAGCATGGCAGGTCGCCATTGTGAGGAAACAAGGCATGGACGCACTCCGCGCTTTGCTGGGGCTGCAACGGGTCGATGGTGTATTCCGTTTTGCCGCCTTTTTGATCGATAGCTAGGATGCGAACGGCGGTGACGGGCTCAAAGGGGTTGCCGGGTTTCGGATGCATCATGCGCACGCGAACGGAAACAAAATCCCCGGCATAAACGAGCGCAAGAGTTAAAACACCCGCAATCAGAAATCGTTTGGCGAGCATGCGCGCTGGGATCAAGCGAATGACTCCTCGAATGGCGCAGACACGAGAGCCCGCGGGGCGTTATTCGTCACCAGAATTTCGGATTCCCGCTACGGCTTTTCCTTCGGGACCTCGATGGGCGCGCCGATCTTGATCGTCGATCCAAACCGCTTGTAATTCTCGTAACGCACGGTCATGCGAATGCGGACTCCGCCGCCGCTGAATTGCAAAGTGTCCTCGGAGTGCGTGTACGTGGGAAACCAGAAGTGGCTCTCGATATTTTCGCGGAAAGTCTCGAAACGCGGGAAGACATTCTCCTGTCCGTGTTTCTTGATGTCCGGAACGGCCTTGCCGTCGGTTTTTACGATTGCCAGATCTTTTTGGTCGACCCAAATGCGGCCCTGGAAGTAGCGCTGATTTTTCTCGATCTTTTTCGGCCCCACGTCGAAGACGTAAGCATTGATCTCATCGAGTTGCTGCTGCCCGACGTATTTGACGTCGTACTTTGGCAATTCGTCAGTGGTGAGCACGAACGGCTGAACGTGCTCGAGGTCGTCAAAATCCTGCTGCGACATCACGATGCGCTGGAGTGTGGGCGCGGGAGCATCGGTGACGTGTTCATAGCGCTTGCCCTCGGGCGTGAAAAGAATATCGCTGGTCATACGGTATTCGCCGTCGGGCTGTCCGCTATATTCGTCGATCGTCTGGATAACGAACGTTTGCGTGTAGGTGTAATTGTCCCGCTCTTTTCTGAACTCGGCTTCACGCTCGGCAAATTTCTGAATAATCTGGTCGGCGGGTATTTTAGGCGGCGCGGTCGAAAGCGGAGACTCCGTGGCCGTCTGGTGAGGCGCGGCTTTGGGCATGGAGCTCGGGTGCGGCAAGGGAGTAGGCGCGGTATACGACGGAGGAGGTGGCAACGGACCGGTCTGCTGCGCAGCAACGGGCCGCAATGTGAATAGCAAGCCTAAAACGGCTACCAACGTCAGCGAGCAGAGCCCGAACCTATTTCTGCGTGATTTCTGGATTACAAATTGCATTCCTTCGTGGTTCCTTTCCTTCTCTAATTCGGTCTCAAGTGTTAGGAGTTTCAGGATAGCGCCGGGGTTGCTTCGCGTCCAGCGCGTCGAGCACCTCCCATGACGTTGGTTCAAGCTGAAACGCACTATTGACCTGGATTCGTTGCGACAGTATCATCCGGGCAATTCCAGGCAAAAATTTGCGAGCGAGGTCCGCCATGTCAAAACGTTTGTGTCTCATCGTACTACCCATCATAGTTGCCTTCCTCAGCGTCCCACAGAAAATTAGGGCGCAGCAACCTCAGATTAATCCCGATGTTTATGATCAGCTCCATTTTCGTTATCTCGGGCCAGTGGGGAATCGCACGATCTCGGTAGCCGGCATCCCGGGCAACCCGAACATCTATTACGTGGGAGCAGCTTCGGGCGGAATATTCAAATCCACGGACGGCGGCATCCACTGGGATCCTATTTTCGATTCAGAGCCGGTCTCTTCGATCGGATCGCTCGCTGTGGCCGCCAGCGATCCGAATATTGTCTGGGCCGGGACTGGCGAACCTTACATCCGAAGCCACATCTCCGTTGGAAACGGAATTTACAAGTCGACGGACGCTGGCAAAACCTGGACGCATATGGGCCTGGATAAAACTGGCCGCATCGGCAACGTGCTGATCGATCCACGCAATCCGGATATCGTGCTCGCATGCGCTCTCGGTCATGCGTATGGGCCGCAGCCAGAACGCGGAGTTTTCCGCACGACGGACGGCGGCAAGAATTGGGAAAAGGTGCTGTTCGTCGACGAAAACACGGGCTGTTCGGATATGGCCATGGATCCGAACAATTCGCGCATTTTGTTTGCAGGCATGTGGCAGCTCGTGATTCACACTTGGGGCCGCACGAGCGGCGGGCCCGGCAGCGGCTTGTTTAAGTCCACGGATGGAGGCGTGACCTGGAAACGTCTCGAAGGTCATGGATTGCCGCATCCGCCCGTTGGAAGGATTGCGGTGCGCGTGGCGCAGCGCGATTCGAACCGCGTGTATGCCCTGATTGAAACTGGCGACGGCGTACCGTGGGACGGCAAGCCTACGCAGAACGGGCAACTTTGGCGCTCTGACGACGGAGGTGAGGGCTGGCAGTTGGTAAACTCCGACCGGCAGATTCGCGGGCGCACGCACTATTACACGCGCGAAGAAATCGCGCCCGACAACGAGAATGAAGTGTATTTCTTCACGTCCGCGTTTTCGCGGACGCTGGACGGCGGCCACTCGCTGACGAATATGCCCACAGCTCCTGGCGGAGACAATCACGAGATGTGGATTGATCCCACGAACGGAGACCGCATGGCGGTCGTCAACGACGGAGGTGTGAGCATTTCCGTAAATCGCGGCCGTACTTGGGACCGCATCCAGCTTCCCATCGCGCAGATTTACCACGTAACAGTGGACGACCAGATTCCTTACTTCGTTTACGGCAACAGGCAGGACGGGTCCTCCTATCGCGGGCCGAGCAACAGCTTGCAGTTTGGCGGCTTTGGCGGAGGGGGAATTTCGCGCGGCCAATGGCACCCGATTGCCGGGGGCGAAAGCGGATATGCAACGCCCGACCCAGTGGACAACAACATCATCTGGTCAAGCGGCACGGGCGCGGGCAGCGTCAGTGGAGCGGTGGTGCGTTTTGACGAGCGCAATCGCCAATGGCGCGAAGTGGAGGTATGGCCAATGGATGTTTCCGGGGCCACGGCCGCGGAAGTGAAATACCGCTTCAACTGGGAGTTTCCGATTACGATTTCGCCGCACGACCACAATAAGGTCTATGTGGGCAGCCAGTTTGTGCACGTTACGACGGACGGTGGAAATAGCTGGCAAGTGATCAGCCCGGACTTGACGCGAAATGACAAAAGCCGCCAAGAAAGCTCCGGCGGATTGACGCCCGACAACATTGGCGTGGAATACGCAGGAACGGTTTTTGCGATTGCGGAGTCGCCGAAGGAAGCAGGCGTGATCTGGGCGGGCACAAATGATGGGCTGGTGCAGATCACACACGACGGCGGAAAGAATTGGACAAACGTCACAAAGAATATTCCTAACATGCTGGATTGGGGCACGGTCAGCAATATCGAAGCTTCGCGCTACGATGCGGGCACCGCGTACATCACGGTGGACGGCCATCAGGTGGACAATCGAGACCCATTCGTTTACAAGACGACAGATTACGGGAAGTCATGGACTTCCATCACCAATGGAATCCCGCACAGCATGTTGAGCTACGCGCACTGCGTGCGCGAAGATCCGGTGCGCAAGGGCTTGCTCTACCTGGGCACGGAAAATGCGCTTTACGTTTCGTTTGACGAGGGGAAAGATTGGCAACCGCTCCAGACCGGCTTGCCACACGCTCCCGTCTATTGGATCGCGGTTCAGGAACGATTCCACGACTTGGCGCTGGCGACCTACGGGCGCGGCTTCTGGATTCTTGATGACTTGACGCCGCTGCAACAACTCACTTCGCAAGTGCTCGCTTCGAATGCTCATCTGTTCGCGCCTCGCGATGCTTATCGCTTCCGACCCCTCGAGCAACCGGCCGCCGTTTCCTACGACCCAACCGCCGGACACAATCCCTTGTACGGGGCCGCGATCAATTTCTATCTGAAATCCAAACTTGGCGAGAAAGAACACGCCAAGCTCACGATCACCGATGCAAGCGGAAAAACCGTGCGCGAAATCGAGTGTCGCGCCTTGCGCGCGGACAGCGGCCGTCGCGCGGGTCCGGGCGGGGGCGGAGGGGGATTTGGCCGGAGAGAGGCTCCGCCGTGCGAAGCGAAACCAGGCATCAATCGCTACTGGTGGGATTTGCGAGGCGAGGAAGCTACGGAGGTTAAGTTGAGAACTCCTCCGACGTATTCGCCGGACGTGCCGCTAGGGCCGGAAGGGTGGCGCGCCGCTCCCTCTGTGGACCGCATTTCCGTGCTTGAGCCGCCGGGGACCTACACGGTGACGCTTACAGTTGGCACGGAAAAGAGCAGCCAGAAACTGAACTTGCTGAAGGATCCGCACTCGACCGGTAGCGAGAGTGACATCCAGACACAACTGAGACTGGTCTCGGAGCTTCGAGACGAGATGAACTCGCTGGCCGGCAGCGTCAATCAAATCGAATCAATTCGCGCGCAGCTCGCCGATCTCGGTAAGCAATTGGGGAAGGACGACGCCTCGAAAGAGATCCAAAAGGCCGCGGATGAACTTGCCAAAAAACTGACCAGTGCGGAGGGAAAAGTGGTGCAATTGCAAGCGACGGGCCGAGGCCAGGACGACGTCCGCTACTTGCCGATGCTATTGCAGAAAATCAGTTACCTGGCGGACGAAGTGGGCAGCTCCGCGGATTTTCCGCCGACGACGCAGCAGGCGGCCGTACAGCAGGAGTTGAAGCAGCAGGGTGACGAATCCCTTCGGGAAATGGAACAAGTGGTTTCGAAGGAAGTAGGGGCGTTCAACGGCATGCTGCGCGAGAAGAACGTTCCGAACATCGTCCTCAAGGCGCCGTGAGTGAATCACGGGGTGGCCAGTTCAGACGAAGGCATCCATGCCCTGAAGGAAACTCTTCCGGGTGGGGTGTGGTAAACTTTTAGCCTATTCCCGGTGGGGCCGTGGCGCAGTTGGGAGCGCGCCTCGATGGCATCGAGGAGGTCGTGGGTTCGAATCCCATCGGCTCCACCATTTTTCAATTGGCACTTTCTTACCGTTAGGCGTTGCTCCTTGCAAGCTAACCATTGTTGATGCAAACCGTCACTTCTCGGATAGCTGCATATCATTACTCTCGCTCGCGAGGTATTCTCATGCGCCGACTGCTGCTTCCCACCCTCTGTATTGCTGTGCTCGCAATATTTCTCGCGAAGGACGCAGACGCACAGCGTGCCAGCGACGTGAAATTTGCGACTGAGGTGCCCCTGATGGATTGCGAGGGGCTGCCGTGCATCGAGGCGCGGATCGCGGGCGGCCCTGCCTTGAAAATGGGCATCGATACCGGAAATGTGGACTCTGTTCTCGATACGCCGTACGCGGAAGCTGCCGGGTTGAAGCCAACCGCCGCTTTGCCAGCAGGCGCGCCCACGGGCATGTACAGAACGGTCATCCCTTCCATCCGCGTTGGCAACGTGACGCTTATGAACGTCGGCACCTTGGCAATGAGCCTGTCCGACATGATCTCCCAAAACCAGATGCCGCACGTAGACGGCACGCTGTCTTACACCGCCTTCAAGGATCGCATCCTGCAGATCGATTTCGTGGCGCGCAAGGTTCGCATCTCAGAAGTGCTTACGGCGCCGGTAGCTTGCACGGGAGCCTGCGACAAAATTTCGCTGATAAAATTCGGCAAAGAAGGGCCACCCATAGTCGTGGCGGATGGCTTTGAAATCAATGGAAAGAAAATGTCGGCACAGATCGACACCATGTATAGCGGCTCGCTGCTGGTCTACACGGCCTCGATTGAAAAGTTGCAGCTCGCGGACGCGGCGAAAACGACAAAATCCCGGGACTTTCCGTTCACCGACGGTGGTGTAAAGATGAAAGAAGCTCCTGCGCAAATGGAAAGTTTTCATGGCTTAGCGCTGAGCGGCCGAGCTCCGCTTGTGTACTTCCCAACTCCTGATGTGCATGAGCCGGACGGCCTTTTCGACGCGACTGTGGGGCTCGAGTTGTTTTACAGGGCGGCCCTAACGCTGAATTTTCACGACATGACAGTTTCTGTGGAAAAGCGCTGAGTCTCCGCGAAACCTCCGAAGGCCGCAGCTGGCACCGCGGAGCGGTGCCGAATAATTCAATCTAGAGATGGACGGACAACTTCCGGCGAAGGATCAGGCAAGGTGTACCTCACGATCGGCGCGAAGCGCGTGAGGCACGCAGATGACCGAGAAACGCGTGATGAGCGCGTGAGAGCGAACGCCCTCGGAGGACCACAGCCCCGATGGTGCGCGCAGCTGCGGCGTCTTCGATGCGCACGAAGCGGCAGCGCGATTTTTTCTCGATAGCCATTTCCGGAACGATGGAAACACCCATGCCGGCTCCAACCATGCTGAGGAGGCTGCTGAACTGGCCGCTCTCGAAAATGATTTGGGGGTGCAAGCGGGCGCGGTCACACGCCGCGACGGCGTTATCCCGGAAGCAGTGGCCATCGCGGAGAAGCAGAAAAGGTTCGGCGCGAAGATCTTTGAGCGAAAGCGAGCGGCGCGAGGCGAATTTGTGGCTTAACGGCAAGGCTGCAAAGAAACGCTCGCTAAGCAGCGGAAATGTTTCGAATTCGTGGCCGCGAATGGGCAGCGCGAGGATCGCGAGATCGACCTTGCTGGCGCGCACTTGGTCGAGGAGAACCGGGGTGATTTCTTCGACCACCGTGAGCCGCACCTGCGGAAATTTTCGCGAGAACCAAGTCAGGCGTTCCGGAAGAAAGTAGGGCGCAACAGTGGGAATGACGCCGATGGTCACGGATCCGCCGACGGAATCCTGTTGCTCGGCGACGTCGCCGCGCGCCGCTTCGAGCTCGCGGAGGACAGCACGCGCTCGCGGCAGAAAAGTTTGTCCTGTTTCGGTCAGACGCACCGAGCGCCCAAGGCGGTCAAAGAGCCGCGCGTCAAGCTCATCTTCGAGTTTCATAATCTGCTGCGAAAGCGACGGCTGCGAAACGTGGGATCGTTCAGCGGCCCGGCTAAACGAACCAGCCTCGGCGACCGCGCAGAAGTACCGTAGCTGATGAAGTTCCATAAAGTTAGATCGCAGTTTTCGCCATCAGTTGCGGGCTCAGATCGCGAGGGAATCAGATCTCACTCCGCATGTAATCAATGTCACAACGACCTATAGGCATGGCCTATCCATCGTATCCGAACTATATATTGGAAGTATAGCCACACGGCGTGTAATTTTTAGGCAGCAGGCAGGATTCTGCTCCGAGGGGCTAATGCTGCAGGCGAACTGAGGAGGAATTATGGCGGAAGAAAAGAAGATTATGACGACCGACGCGGGGCGGCCTGTGGGCGACAATCAGAATTCGCTTACAGTGGGACCGCGCGGACCGGTTGTCTTTGAAGATTTCCTGCTGTTTGAAAAAATGGCTCATTTTAACCGGGAACGCATCCCGGAGCGCGTCGTTCACGCCAAAGGCTCCGGCGCGCACGGACATTTTGTCTGCACAAGTTCGGAGATCCCCAAGTACACGACCGCCAAGCTGTTCAATGCCGTGGGTAAGAAGACGCCTACGTTTATCCGCTTCTCGACCGTCGGCGGTGAAAAGGGATCGGCGGACACCGCGCGCGACCCGCGCGGCTTTGCGCTGAAGTTTTACACCGAAGAGGGCAACTGGGACATGACGGGCAATAACACGCCCGTCTTTTTCATTCGCGATCCTCTGAAATTCGGCGATTTCATTCACACGCAGAAGCGCGATCCGGAGACGAATTTGAAGTCTCCCACCATGATGTGGGATTTCTGGTCGCTCTCTCCGGAATCGCTGCACCAGGTCACGATCCTTTTTTCGGACCGCGGCACTCCCGACGGCTACCGCCACATGAACGGGTACAGCAGCCATACGTACAGCCTGATCAACGCGAAGAACGAACTCTTCTACGTCAAGTGGCATTTCAAGACCAAGCAAGGCATCAAGAATTTCTTCCGCGAGCAAGCCGGCGCAATGGAAGGCACAGATCCAGATTACTCACAGCGCGACCTTTTCAACGCTATCAAGGCTGGAAATTTTCCGAAATGGCGCGTATGCGTGCAAATCATGCCCGAGAAAGACGCGGAGACGTATCACCTCAATCCGTTCGATCTCACAAAAGTGTGGCCGCATAAAGACTACCCGCTGCATGAAGTCGGCGAACTCGAGCTCAACCGCAACCCGGAGAATTATTTTGCGGAAGTCGAGCAGGCCGCGTTCGAACCGAGGAACGTCGCGCCCGGCATGGGTTTTTCGCCCGACAAGATGCTCCAGGCACGCTTGATCTCGTATCCTGACGCGCATCGGTATCGGCTCGGCGTGAACTACGACTCGCTGCCGGTCAACAAACCTCAGTGCCCTTTCCAGACCTACAACAAAGACGGCGCGATGCGCTTCGACGGCAACGGCGGCTCCGCTGTAAATTACGAGCCGAACAGTTTCGGCGGCCCCACTCAGGATCCGCGATACACAGAGCGGCCGAAAATGGTGAGCGGCACGGTGGCGCGGCATGATCATCGCAGCGACGCCGACTACTATTCTCAACCGGGCAATCTGTTCCGTCTGATGCCCGCGGACGCGAAACAGCGGCTGATCGATAACATCGTCTCCAGCCTCGGCAATGGCGTGCCGCAGCGGATTCAGGAGCTGCAGATTCAACATTTCTACAAGGCCGATCCTGCCTACGGAAGTGGAGTAGCCAAGGGCCTCGGCCTGAACATCGACGCTATCATCGCAAAGAAGCAGGCCAGCGCGGCAGACTGAAAACTGTTGTTGGTCTTCTAGCTCCTGTTTGAAGCAGACCTCAATCTTTAGACGAACATGACTACCACGGGACGAGCCAACTTGATTCGTCCCGTGATGTTCATAGAGCACTTTTGTGCTCGCATGCTTTGTTTTGACGTGCCGGTTTGGGGTAACGTGTAGCGCGGCGTTACGAACGGTAGAACAACGAGGCCTATGGCGAAACTGACATTTCTTGGCGCGGCAGGGTGCGTCACCGGATCAAAATATCTCGTGGAAGCTGCGGGCAGGCGGCTGCTTGTCGATTGCGGCCTATTTCAAGGCACAAACGAACTTAAAGAACGCAACTGGAAGCCTCTTCCCATCGACCCCAAGACCTTCGATTACGTCTTGCTCACCCACGCTCACCTTGACCACACCGGCTGGCTGCCCGTTTTGGTTAAGAACAGTTTTCGCGGTCCGATTTTCGCCAATCCCGCCACGATCGAACTCACCGAACTCTTGCTGAAGGATTCTGCTCACCTGCAGCAAGAAGAAACAGAACACGCCCAACTCCATAAGTGGAGCCGGCATCCCGACCCTGTCGCCCTCTACGAGCCAGACGATGTGGATCCGGTGCTGAAACTGCTTAAACCCATGCCGCGAAGCGGCGGCTTCGATATCAGCCCGGAGTTCCATGTCACCTCCTATGACGCAGGGCACATCCTGGGTTCATCCAGCCTGGAACTAACCATCAACGAAAACGGAAAGAAGATTGTGGTTGTTTTTTCCGGGGACATCGGCCGATACGACCAGCCAATTCTCAAGGATCCGGTAACCCCGCCATCCAAAGCGGACGTGCTGCTCTGTGAGTCCACGTACGGCGACCGCGAACATGCGGCCGGTGACCCCGCGGAATTGCTTGCGGAGATCGTGAATCGGGTCGTTAAACGCGGCGGTTCGATCGTAATTCCAGCATTTGCCATCGGGCGAACGCAGACTTTCATGTACTACTTGCGCCAGCTCGAGGATCAGCAGCGCATTCCGCACCTTCCCGTTTACGTGGATAGTCCCATGGCGTTAAGCGCGACTGATCTGTACTTAAAATATAAGGAAGACCACGACCTCGAGTATTCGCGCGAGGACAATGATGGCAAAGGCGACCCACTGGACGTCCATGAATTTCATCTGACGCGAGCGGTGGAGGAATCGAAGGCTATCAACAACGTCAAGACGCCTTGCATCATCATCTCAGCAAGCGGGATGGTTTCGGGAGGCCGCGTGCTGCACCATTTGGCTCAGCGGCTGCCGGATGCGAGGAATGCCGTTATCTTGGCAGGCTTTCAAGCGGTGGGTACGCGTGGGCGAGCTTTGCAGGAAGGCGCGAAAATGCTGAATCTTTTTGGTCAGCAGGTGCCCGTTTGCGCCGAAATTGTCGAAATGGGGCAATTCTCCGCTCATGCCGGGAAAAGTGAACTCTTGCGCTGGCTTGCCACCCTGCCCGCACCCCCCAAGCAAACGTATTTGACCCACGGCGAGCCGGAAGCAGCACAATCCTTGCAGGCCTCGATTCAAGAGAAATTCAACTGGAAGGCATCCGTGGCCCGCTACCTCGATACCGTCGATTTGGGAGACTAATGGAATCTACAAATATTCTTGGGGAACCAGGAAACTAATTTCGCGCTGGCATCGTCTATACATACAAGACCACTCGCGGGGTAGGGGGCTAACCACCACAGGGCAACCGACCGTCAGTCTCCTACCCCTAAAAACTCTGGATATATTGGGTCCTCAGGCGTTTAGATAGAATTTAGAATTTATTTCCACAATCGAACTCACCGCCCAGCGACAATTCGTGTCGTTAACGATTCGCCGCGTGTTCGGGGAGACGCGACAGCCTTTCCTCGGCTGCGGCGAGCGTGCTTTCCTTCTTGCAGAACGTGAAGCGAACCTGCGTAGCCCCGTCGCGGGCGTCGTTATAAAAGCTGGAGCCAGGCACGACGGCGACGCCAATTCTTTCAACCAGAAATTTGGCGAAGGAGACGTCCCGCGAGTTGGCTGGGAATTCATCGGCAGGAAAATCCAACCCCGAGACATCCGTCATGATGTAATACGCGCCGAGGGGCTTATAGACCTTGAATCCCGCGGCCGTAAGAATTTTGAGCAGGCGCTCGCGCCGCACAGTGTAGTCCGCTGCGAGCTTGTCGTAGTACGACTGCGGCGATTTCAGCGCGCTGGAGCCGGCTTGCTGCAAGGGGGCCGCCGCGCCGACGGTCAGAAAATCGTGCACCTTGCGGATAGCCGCCGTCGGTTCCGGCGGAGCCAGAGCCCAGCCCACGCGCCAGCCGGTCACGCTGTAGGTCTTCGACATTCCGTTGATCACAATCGTGCGCTCGCGCATGCCATCAATGCGCGCCATGGAGATATGCTCCGCCCCGTCGTAAAGAATGTGCTCGTAGATTTCGTCGGTGATGCAGAAGGCGTTCCAGTAGACGCACAAGTCGCGGATAAATTCGAGCTCGCCTCGCGCAAAAACCTTTCCGGTGGGATTATTGGGCGTGTTCAGTATGATGGCCTTGGTGTGCGGCCCGAACGCCGCGGTTAGTTCCTTCTCGTCGAAAGTCCAGTCTGGCGGGCTCAACTTCACAAAGCGTGGCGTGGCGCCGCTCAGAATCGCGTCCGGCCCATAATTCTCATAAAAGGGCTCAAAGACAACGATTTCATCTCCGGGGTTGATGATTGCCAGCATCGTGGACATCATGGCTTCCGTCGAACCGCAGCAAATCGTAACCTCGCGCTCTGGATCGAGCCGCACTCCCTGCGTGCGCTCAAATTTCTCGACAATGGCGTCCCGCAACGGTTTGGCGCCCCAGGTTATCGCGTATTGATTGATGTCGTCGGAGATCGCCTGCCGTGCTGCTTCCTTGATTTCCGCGGGCGCCGCAAAATCGGGGAAACCCTGCGAGAGATTCACGGCGCCGTGCTTCATGGCCAGACGCGTCATCTCGCGGATTACGGATTCCGTGAATTTCTCCGCCTTTGCCGAGAGCATGCGGCGAGCGGCCTGCGCCATGCCGGATTCTGAAGGAGTCATTTAGCCTGCCAGAAGATCTGTATTGTCGGTTCCATCGCGTCGGCCGAAAACGGACTGCCCTAATCTTATCGGCCGTGCCCGGCCGTCGAGGAAGACGCCTCGCCCGACTGGCCATAAATCATCCGGTACACTTCGGAATTGCGCAAGACGATTTGCACGTAATCGCGAGTTTCGCTGAAAGGTATGGATTCTACAAGCTCGGGAATTTCGTCGTAATTGCGCTCCGCTTTCCACGCGGCGATGCGGTCTTCGCCGGCATCGAAAGCCGCCAGCGCATACGCGGGCGCTCCCGTCAATTTCACCAGCCCGGAGATGTACAGCATCCCCAGCTGGATGTTGTATTCGGGTTGAAAAAGTTTGGCGGGCGAAAAACGTACGCGAAGCTGCTTGGCGAGACGGCGCCCAGTTTTCGGGATCACTTGCATCAGTCCAATCGCGTTTTGCGCTGAAAGCGCGTCGGCCTGGAAAGTGGACTCTTGCCTCATCAGTCCGGCCGCGAGCATCGGATCGAAATCGTTCTTGGCGGCTTCGCGACGGATCACGGATTCATAGGGCAGCGGGTAAAGCACTTTCCAAACCGCAAGCGGCAGATCATCTATTTTGCGCGCATCGAAGTTCGGGACCATGACCCTTCCATAGGCCATGCCCGCGGCGAAATGTCCCTGGTCGAAGGCAGCCTGCGCTGCTTCATAGAGAAATCGCGGCGACGAAGTAGCAAAGTACGCATTTTTCAGCTCGAGCTCGGCGGAAGAATCAAAAGCAATCGTACGCAATGCCTGCGCGCGCGCCCAGCGGTCCGCGGCCGCGGCTGGAATCGGCTCATCGAACGGTCGCAGCGCCGGCGGTGGCGGAATTCTGTCGAGAATCTCAGGCGTTGGCGGATCTCCCTCGGCGGGTTGCAGCTTGCTCAAACGCCCCACCGCCGCGTGCCCAAAATACGTCTGGGGAAATCGGTCGGCGTCTTTCTGATAGTAAGCTCGTGCCTCCGCGACATTTCCGCCGCGCTCAGCGTCTCGCCCGAGCCAATAGACCGCGTCTGGTGTGTTCGCTGAGGAAGGGTATCTCAACAAGAACGCTTTGATTTTATCTGCCGCGTCCGGCTGGCGATTCAGGTACGCAACCCACGCCACCCGCCATTCCGCGTTGAACGCGTTCCTGCCGCTCGGGAAAGTGTCCAGAACGTGCTGGTAGTACTTTGCGGCGTTGGTGCGGTCCAGATTCACCCAGTAATAGTTCCCCTCCGCCATGAATCCTTCTTCGTTCCATTTGCTCAGCGGATATTTCTGCGTGATCTCATTGAGCGCGGCAAACATTTCGTCGGGCTTTTTATCCGACCGGTAAAATTGCGACAGCGCATAAAGCCGTTCCGCATCGACTTCAAAATCCGGCGTCTTCAGCGCCACAAGCAGCTTTGGGGAGCCTTTCAGCTGCACACGCGCTTGCGCAATCCGAAGTTCGGCCAATTGCCGGCTTGGGTTCTGGGGATCGCGGAGCATTCCCAGGAGTTTCTCGAACTCCACTCGCGCTTCCTTCCACTTATGAACGTCGTAGAAAGCCTGCGCGCGTTGCTGCTGCAATTCCACGCCCGGGTAGGGATACTCTTTCCCCATTTCGTGCATGATTTTCTGCAGCGCCGCGCTTGCGGGCTTGGCCTCGTCACTCTGAGAATTCTTATAGAAGATCGCTTGGTAATCCTTGGCAGCGCGGGCGAGTTGATGCGCGGCTTGGTAGGCCTGAGCCCGTTCCAGAAGCAATGTGGAGCGGTTGCCCGTGGCCGGGTACGAATTCAGCGGATCGATGGCGTCCTGGGGCCGGCCCAACTGCGTCGCGAGCGGCGCAAGACTCTCGAGCAACTGCTCTTTCATCGCGGTATTGGGATACTCGCGTTGGACCGTCTCCAAATCGGCGAGCGCATCTTTCGAGCGTCCCAGCCCGTTTTTCGCCTGCGCTGTCCAGTAAAGTACGTACTCGCGCAGCACCGTGTCGCCGCTTGCTTTGTTGAACCAACTAAGGGCTTGCTGGTAGTGTTTCTGCGAGTTGTCTTCGAAGCCCAGAGCCAGCGCCGCGCGTGCCCCCCAAACGTTCGCAACATTCTTCGTCGCAAATGCGGAAAGTTTTGTGTAGGCGCCGGGCACGACGTTGTGCAGGTCTCGCGCAAGTTGCGCCAGTTCTTTCTGAAGCGCCTGGTCCTCGCGAGTGTCTCCGGCCACAAGCTGCGCCCCAGCCGTCTCCGGCCTGCATCCCACGCGGCACGGCACGGGCGTCGGCTTTTTTATCTTTTTCTTCCTATGGTGTCGCGAAGACTGTGCGAAAACATCGGGTGTGCTACCGGCAACCAGCGCGAACGCAAGCATCGCCGCGCACACGCATCGCGTCGCCGCGGTACGTGACCCCGCCGCAGTCGCTTTCTTGGCCGCAGTCTTAGCGATGCCGCGCGGGTGTGGCGTATGGGTATTCGCCGAGAGCGTGTGCATCGCCCTCCGCGAGGATTTCCACCATCCAGCGGTAAAAGTAATCCACCGGGTGGTCCATGATGGGTTTGAAACGCCGGTCGTATTCTCGATGAGCTTTTTCAATGTCTTCTTTCAATCGGATGCAGAGATCCTTCTTTTCGCGGCCTAGCCGCACCTGATCCGGTCTCAGCATTTTAATATCTTGCATCGAAACTTTCGCCACCCGATTTGCTCGCCTGTGTAGTTCCTGTTCTTCGGGCGAAAGCTGGTTGACGTCGAACTCGTCCCCAAACTCCGGTTCTGCCGCCGGTACCGTCGGCTCGATCAACTCGATCGATTCTGCTTCGGCTTCCAGCTCGATCACCGGCTCCGGTTCGCGAGGCGGCGCAACGGGCGGCGCCACGCGAGGTGGCGTCTTCACCGTTGCTTGCGCCGGCGCCTGCGCCATCGGTGTAGGAACCGCGGGGTGCGGGCGCGCTGGCATGGCAGTAGGCTCAGCCCCCGCTGTGCTAATTAGATGCGTGATTTGCTCTTCGAGTGGAGACCGCTGCCCCGGCTGCATCGACATCGCCACGAACCGCGACAATACTTCCAAGGCCGCAGACAAAGACGCCGCCGACGTCTGCGCCCTCAGCATCGACGGCAGCGCATTGGTCGGCTTCGAACTCGCACACGCCGCTACGATATCGCCGACCGCTTGATGCAGCTCGTCGGCGTTTCGCTGAATCCGTTCGAGGTTCTCTCGCAAGGCGCGTACTACGGCTTGTTCCACGGCGTTCGGCTCTTGTGCCATTCCTGTTTTCCGGGGTCTTTTCCTTATCCCAAATCCTCTCGACCGCCCGCTTCGCTCATCCAAACTGGGCGATCTACCCCGTCTCGTGATTTTGGAAGGTAAGCCGCCTGTAGTCAACCGCCTGGCCGCACCCATGTGCCCAATCGTTGCTTAACCGTGAGTCGTCAATCCTTAGCAGATGCTGCCGCCAGACCACTTCTTCAACTCTGCCCTGTTTCGGTTGGTCGTCTTCAAGGAGCAGCAGCTGCCGATAGCAACTGAGCATAATTACTGATTCCCGCATAATATTGCGAAGCAGCGATTTGGGGTGCGGCCGCCCTGCTGCCGCTTTTCTCATCGACCCGCACGACTGTACATTTGGCGAGGCTCAATAAGAGTGGCAGCCGCCGGTAGCAGCTAAGCGTCAGAAAATGAAGATGCCCTTGCCCGTACTGGCGCTTGAGCCCTTTCGGCATCGCACCCCTCCAAAATCCCCACACGTAAAACCGACGTGTGGGGCACCCCCTGTATCAACATCCTAACCCTCCCTTCACCTACGAACGTGGTATATTCGCCATCATGATCTCAGTCCACGCGAAAAAACACATCGTGGAAACGCGTCCGGGCCACCCGCCTCACCTGGAACGCCAACGGCACGCTCAATCAGCTGGCCATCACCGACCCGTTCAACAGCTCCGACGCGCAGACCTGCAACTACTCCCACGATGATCTCACGCGCATCGCCGGCGCCAATTGCGGAAGCGCCGCAGCCCAA
>DATLVZ010000087.1:0-38174 GCA_035576885.1 Candidatus Acidiferrum sp.
CATGCTCGTTTCCGTGGTCAGTTTCGGATATAAGTTCGGCGTCCCGTCGGACGCCGACCTCGTTTTTGACGTGCGCTTTCTCCCCAATCCCCATTTTGTTCCCGGCCTGCGCCGCTACACGGGCCAGGATCTCAAAGTCCAGAAATATATCCGCTCGTTTCCTCAAACCGGAGAATTTCTCCGTCGCATCGAAGGCCTTCTTGTCTATCTCATTCCACATTACATCCGCGAAGGGAAAAGCTATCTGACCATTGCCTTCGGCTGTACCGGAGGAAAACACCGTTCCGTCATGCTTGCCGAGCAGGTTAAGAAATCCCTCGAGAAGCGCGGTTTTTCCACCAAAGTCGTCCACCGTGACATCGAGAAATAACTTGGGCGCGGCGGATGGAGGCCGTCTTTCTAGACGGCCCTGAAACTTGACATGCCGCTTAGCGGCGAATAGCGTACCAAATGGAATAGTCAGGGGGCTTTCAACGTGGCGCGGTTTCTGTCGCCGCAACTAATACGATTGCTGAGTTACGTCCGGCCTTACCGGGTCCGGATGCTGCTCGGCGTTGTGTTGCTGGCGTTTGTCGCCATCGCCGAAGGCCTCATCGCCCTTATCATTGCTCCTATTTTTGACCGCGTTCTAAATCCCGCTGCAAGCGACTCGCGGCTGGAGCTGTTCAGGGTCCCGTTCAGCGATCGCACCGTCTACCTCAATCAATTCTTTCCGCCGTCCATTCACAACGTCTGGACCGTTGTCTCCATCGCGCTCCTCGTCGTGTTCTTTGCCAAAGCCGTTGCGGAATTTGGCGGCAGCTTCTTGATTCAGGCTATCGGCCATTCGGCGATCACTGATCTTCGCAATCAGCTCTATGCCAAGCTCATCCGTCAGCCCATCGGATTCTTCCAGCATCAGCCTGCGGGACGCCTGATTTCCACGGTAATCAATGACGTCGAGCGCGCGCGATTGGCTCTCTCTGAGTACCTCGCGGACGTCTTTCGCCAGGGATTTGGTCTCCTCGTCTTTCTCGCCGTGCTTCTCAAGATCGATTGGCGAATGGCCCTTGGATCCATGTTCTTCCTTCCCATGGTGGTCTGGCCAGTAGGCAAACTGGGCCGAAAAATTCGCCGTTCTGTGGCAAGTAGCCAGGACCGCCTCGGCGAGTTGAGCCAGATCCTGCAAGAAACCGTCAGCGGCAATCGCGTGGTCAAAGCCTTTGGCATGGAGGACTTCGAGATTGGCAAGTTCCGCCTTGCAGCTCAACGGCTATTGCGTGAGACCTTGCGGTGGGTGCGCGCCTATGCGCTCAGCTCTCCGTTAATGGATTTGTTACAGCCAGTGGTCATCGCGCTCCTGTTGCTCTATGCCCGACAAAGAATCCGCTTGCACGAGCTCACGCTCGGCCTCTTTGTTGCTTTCGTCTACGCTCTATTCAAGTCCTATGAGCCCGTGAAGCGAATGGGAGCGATCTACCAGCAGTTCCAACAGGCGCAAGGCGCAACCACGCTGGTGTTCTCTTATCTCGACCTAGCGGAAGAAGAACACGACGTGCCCAATGCCAGGCTGCTACCGGCGTTCTCGCGCAAAATCGTGTTCGATCATGTCAATTTCTCCTACGACTCAACTCCCGTGCTGCGCGAAATCAATTTGGAAGCTCGCAAAGGTGAAGTTGTTGCTCTTGTAGGCTCAAGCGGCGCCGGCAAGACTACCCTCATAAATTTGCTCCCGCGCTTTTACGAACTGACTTCCGGCTCCATTCGAATCGACGGCTTGGATATTTGTGAAGTTACGCTCCGCTCTCTCCGCGAGCAAATCGCCATGGTCGCCCAGGAAAATGTTCTTTTCCACGACACCGTGTGGAACAACATCTGTTACGGCCTTACCGACGTTCCCAAGGATCGCGTGGTTGCCGCTGCGCAAGCTGCTCTGGCCCATGACTTCATCATGGAGTTGCCCAAGCAATACGACACCGTAATTGGTGAACGAGGAACCAGGCTCAGTGGCGGCCAAAGACAGCGCATTGCCATCGCCCGTGCCATACTCAAGGACTCGCCCATCCTAATTCTCGACGAAGCAACTTCGGAACTGGATGCTGAGTCCGAGATGTACGTGCAGAAAGCTCTTGCCAATCTGATGGTCGGCCGCACTACTTTTGTCATCGCGCATCGCTTGGCTACCATCCGCCGTGCGGATAAAATTCTTGTCCTTGAGGACGGCCAGATCCGCGAAAGCGGCACGCACACCGAACTCATGGCGCGCGCTGGAACCTATGCTCGCCTGCACGATTTACAATTTGCGGATGACGACCTTCTCGCGCCGGCACAGACTGCGCCCCTAAATGTAACGGCGCCTGCGGAACACCTATGACCCAATCTTCTCTGTCACCAAGAAAAGTCGCTGAATGTTTATCGATGACCGGCTATGCCCAGGCAGGGCACGAACAAAACGGCTGGGCTGTCCGTGTCAGCATCAAAAGCGTCAACCACCGCTTCCTGGATTTGAAGCTTCGCCTCCCCGAAGGCTTTGACCTGTACGAACTGCGCCTGCGCCAGTTCTTGCGAGAGCGGATCCACCGCGGCCACGTCGAGGTCTACGTGAACGTGGACCCTGCCACTACTGCACCTGTCCGGGTGAATCGCGAACTCGCCCAAACTTACATGAAGGTCGCCGAAGAGTTCCGCCAACAGTCCAGAGCGGCTGCGGACGTTGATGTTGTCGCTATCTTGCGCCTGCCCGGCGTCATCGCCGGCCTCTCCGCCGCCGTGCCGGAGTCTGAGGAGGAACAGGAACGCCTCGGGCTAGCGATGGACGCCTGTTTGCGCGAAGCACTCTTCAAGTTAGATGATATGAGGCGGGCCGAGGGCCGCCATTTGGTCGAAGATTTGCGCGCCCGTTTGACGCGCATCGGCGAGCAAACAGAAATAGTGCGCGAACTGGCAGCCACGCTTCGCCCGGTCTTTGCGCGTCGCTTGGAAACGCGCCTCAAGGAATTGCTCGGCGGCGCGGCCATCGATCCGGCGCGGCTCGCGCAAGAGGCCGCCCTGCTTGCGGAGCGCAGCGACATCAGCGAAGAATTGGACCGCCTGCGCAGCCATCTCCTGCAATTTACAAAACTGCTCGACAGCGCGGGTGAGATGGGGAAGAAGCTGGATTTTCTCCTCCAGGAAATGCACCGCGAGGCAAACACGCTGCTATCCAAAACGCCCGGCGTCGAAAATGAAGCCCTCGCCATCACCGGGCTCGCGCTCGAAATCAAAGCCGAGATTGAAAAACTCCGGGAGCAGGTGCAAAACATCGAATGAGCATGGAGAAAGCGCTTGCGCCGCTGGTGCTGATTGTTTCGGGGCCGTCGGGATCGGGAAAATCGACGCTGGTGCAGAGAATTTTGGACCTGCCGGGGACGATGCCCTCGGTCTCGTGTACCACCCGGTCGCGCCGCGCGACCGAAGCCACCGGGAAGTGCTATGATTTTGTCACCGATGCGGAATTCGACGCCATGGTCGCGCGCGGCGAGTTTTTGGAGTATGCGCGCGTCTTTGGCAAACACTCGTACGGCACGCCGAAAAAATGGCTCGAGGAATCTCGCAAGGTGGGTCTAGACCTCGTCCTCGAGATTGATGTACAAGGCGCTGCACAAGTGAAGGAGAAGCTTCCGGAGTCGGTGGCCATTTTCATTTTGCCACCGTCACGCGCGGAATTAGAACGACGCTTGCGCAGCCGTGGACAGGATTCCGACGAAGAAATCGCGCGGCGTTTGGCGAAGGCGCGGGACGAGATTGCAGCTTTTGGGCGGTATTACGACTATTGCATCGTCAACGAGGATGTCGAACGAGCGGGACGCGAAGCGCGGGCAATTGTAATGGCGATTCGCTGCTCCGCCGCTCGGCGCAGGATCCGCGTCGAAGAACTTCTGGCATCGTTTGGAGGGAAAGACTGAAATGACTGTGCAGACAAAAGCTCCGGAGAGCCAGTTCGCGTACGTTGTGCTTGCGGCGAGGCGCGCGCGCCAGATTATGGCCGGTGCCCCATCGCTCATTGAAAATCCAAGAACACTTAAGGCCACTCGCATCGCCTGCGAAGAACTCGAGCACGGCTTGATCGAGTACGAATTCACGGAGCCGTCTTCGATCGACGAAGACAAGGACGGCAACAAACGCCGCAAGTAGGTGGCCGCTGAGGAATCGATGCGCATCACTCTTGGCGTGACCGGCGGGGTGGCGGCTTACAAGGCCGCCGAGCTCGTGCGCCTTCTCCAACAAGATGGGCACAGCGTGCAAGTCGTCATGACGCGCGGCGCCCGCGAATTCGTCACGCCGCTCACCTTCGCCGCTCTCAGCGGACAAAAAGTCATCACCGATCTCTTTGAAAAATCCTCCGCGGGCGAAGCCAACGTCGAAAGCGCTATCGAACACATCGCGGTCGCTCAACGCACTGATCTTCTCCTCATCGCTCCCGCCACCGCCGATATTCTCGCCAAATTTGCGCGTGGAATTGCCGACGATTTTCTCACCACGCTTTATCTGGCCACAACCGCGCCGGTCATCGTCGCCCCTGCCATGAACGTCAACATGTGGAACCATGCCGCAACCCAGGAAAACGTCGAAAAACTGCGCACGCGAGGGGTGAAAATCGTCAACCCCGATGAAGGTTATCTTGCCTGCGGCATGACCGGTGCCGGCCGCCTCGCCGGACAGCAGGAAATTGTCGCGGCGGTTCGCGAGACGCTCCATGCCCAACAGGACTTGCAAGGCCAGACCATTTTGATCACGGCCGGGCCGACCTGCGAAGCCCTCGATCCCGTGCGCTATATTACGAATCGCTCCTCCGGCAAAATGGGATACGCCGTCGCCGAAGCCGCAGCTCGTCGGGGCGCGAATGTCACACTCGTAAGCGGACCTGTAAGTCTGGAGACGCCTCCCGGCGTCAAGCGCGTCGCCATTCGAACCGCCGAGGAAATGCGCTGCGCAGTTGCTGACCATCTCGCCGGATCCACAATCGCGATTTTTGCCGCCGCCGTTGCCGACTATCGCCCTGCCGATGTGCAAACGAAAAAAATGAAGCGAAACAAGGAAGCGCTTACAATTCGCTTTGAGCCCACGCCGGATATTTTGGCCGGAGCCGCGCAATCGAAAGGCGATCGCCTCATCGTGGGGTTTGCTGCGGAAACGGATCATGTCGCGGAAAACGCGCGAATGAAGTTAGTCGCGAAAAATGCCGATCTTATCGTCGCGAATGACGTCACCGCCGAAGGCGCCGGTTTCGATCTGGACACCAACATCGTCACCTTGTTTTCGCGCGATGGCCGCGATCTGCCTCTGCCCAAGCTGAGCAAAAGTGAAGTCGCCCAGCGCATCCTTGATGAAGTTGTTCGCTTGCGAAGTCTCCGCGCGGCTCATCATTCTCCTGTATGATGCGTAGCATGTCCGAGCGAGTCCCCGAAGCTCTCCAAAAAAAACTTTCCGAACGATTGAGTTTCTACGAAGACCTCGGTATCCGTCTTTTCTACAAGGAGCGAGGCGCCCCGCACACTCAAGCAGCTGTCACCTCAGACACAGAATCGTTTGCGGCACCAGTTCGTCAGAAAATCTATTACGAGGAAGCGGCTTTGCCAAAAATCATCCGAAAACCGGATTTGCCGAAGTCCGCGAGAGCCCTGCCCACGCAACCCGCACCGAAAGTCGAGCCGCTGCCGGTTCCCACCGGTCCCTCCCTATTCGAAGCATTTGACAAAGTTCCCGGCGACACGCTTCTCAAGATTCGCACCGGTCTCGGCGAATGCGCGCGCTGCAAACTTCACAAAACACGAAACACCATCGTTTTCGGCGACGGCAATCCCAACGCCGAACTTGTGTTCGTCGGCGAAGGCCCGGGACACGATGAAGACATGCAGGGGCTTCCCTTCGTCGGCCGCGCGGGAAAGCTTTTGACGCAAATGGTCGAAGCCATGGGCTTGCAGAGAAAAGATGTTTACATCTGCAACGTCGTCAAATGCCGCCCTCCGGAAAATCGCGCTCCAGAAAAAGATGAAGTCGCGGAGTGTTCTCCATTCTTGCTGCGGCAAATTGATGCGATTGCGCCAAAGGTAATTGTCTGTCTTGGGGCCATCGCGGCCCAAACTCTATTGCAATCCGCTCGTGGCATTTCCCAATTCCGCGGGCAATGGCTCGAATTTCGCGGAAGAAAATTGATGGCTACCTATCATCCCGCCTACTTGCTTCGCAATCCCAGCGCCAAGGGCGAAGTCTGGAAAGACTTGCAAAAAGTCATGGCCGTTCTCGGTCTCGAAGCCAAGAAAGGCAAGTCCGCCGAGGCCGGCAAGTCCTTGTAATCCGTCATGGGAATTTTGCTGGGCCTTCTCACTGCTGCCTTTTGGGGCAGTTCTGATTTTGTCGCGCGATTTGCCGCCCACCGAATCGGCGCGCTTAGAACCAGCTTCTACATGCAATTGGCGGGATTTTTCTTGCTCAGTATTTTCCTGCCGTGGGCCGGCGGTTGGGGCCACTTGTTCGATGGCTCTGGCTGGCATCCCTGGGCGTGGGGCTTGCTCGCCGGTCTGCTCAACGGAATCGCCACTCTCTCGCTTTACCGTTCCTTCGAAGTCGGCAAGATGACCATCGTGGCGCCACTCTCTGCCAGTTATCCCGCGCTCACCGTCGCTTTGTCCTTGCTCACCGGCGAACACCTCTCGGAACCGCGCCTCGCCGGAATTGCTGTCATCGTTGCCGGAGTTGCTTTCGTCGCTGGCGGCGAGCAGACGGCCGCCGGGCGGAACAATAGTGATTCTAGCAAGTACCATCCTATCGCCTCCCCGCCACTGCCAGGAAGGACGCGAAGCGGAATCGCCTGGGCGCTACTCTCGGCAACGGGTTTTGGCTTTTTGTTTTGGCTGCTTGGCACTCGTATCGTTCCGGCCGTGGGCTATGCTGCGACGGTGTGGATGATTCGTCTAACTTCCTCAATTCTTACGGCGATCATCATCCTTTGTTTGCGGCAGCCCATTTCTCTGCGGCGCGCCGGGCCAATTCCATTCTGGCTCGTCGGCATGGGCGCTCTGGACACCTTTGCGTTTGTAATGAGCAATTACGGAATGCAAATCGAACAAGTCGCCGTCGTCAGCGTGCTGGCCTCTCTTTACGGAGCAGTGACGGTCGCCCTGGCAGCGATTTTTTTGCGCGAACATGTTTCGCGCTGGCAGTGCGTGGGGATCGTTTCCATCTTCACCGGCATTTTTCTGATTAGCCGTTAGGCCGTTCACTTCAGGAAATCAGAGCAAACTCAAGGGATCCATATCAACCAGAACAGCCGTCTGCGGAATTTCTTGCGCGTCGCAGTACGCCATGGCGCCGCTCAGCAGCCTTGTCAGTATCGAACGCCTCGGCGATTTCAGCAAAAATTGGAAGCGATGCTCTTTTTTTAAGCGCGCCAGAGGCGCGGTTGCGGGCCCGAGTATACGCACGGTATGTCCATCGTGTGGCGAAAAATATTCAGAAAGCTTGCGCGAGAAGTGAATCGCCTTTTCGAGGCTGGTGTCCCGCACGATCACATTCGCCAGCGAAGTGAGCGGCGGATACGCCATCATTCTTCGGAAATGCATTTCACGTTCAAAAAAAGAAGCGTAATCCTGTTTCACGGCGTCTTGAATCGCGTAGTGCTCGGGATAATACGTTTGGATCAGCACGCGCCCCGGCAATTCGCCGCGTCCCGCGCGCCCCGCGACTTGCGTCAACAATTGAAACGTGCGCTCCGCCGCGCGAAAGTCCGGCATGTTGAGCGAAGAATCCGCGGAGATTACCCCCACCAGCGTGACGCGCTGGAAATCGTGCCCCTTGGCGAGCATCTGCGTGCCCACCAGAATGTCCAGCGCTCCCCCGGCAAAAGCGCCGAGCGTTTCCTGATATTGCCGCTTCGTTCGCGCGGTGTCGCGGTCTAGCCGCGCGATTCGCGCTCCAGGAAACTCCTTCCGCAGTCTCTCCTCGAGATGCTCCGACCCTTCGCCAAAAAAATAAACATATTGCGACTGGCATTTCGGGCATTGCTTCGGCACTTGCTGGATGGAGCCGCAGTAATGGCATTCCAGGCGGTTGCGGCTCTTGTGATACGTCATCGAAATGCTGCAATTCACGCACTGCACGCTCGCGCCACAACTGCGGCATAACATCGACCAGGAATAGCCGCGCCGGTTGATGAGCACCAGCGCCTGCGTTCCAGCCGCAAGACACTCCTGGATTCCCGAATGAAGCGCCAAGGAAAGGGGGCTGGACTCGTGTGTTTTTTGAAAATCCTCCCGCATGTCAATAATTTCGACGCTTGCGAGCGAACGGTTTTCCACGCGCAAGGATATGGTCAGCAGGTCGTATTTTCCGCTGCGCGCGTGGTGAAAGGTTTCGAGCGAGGGAGTAGCCGAACCTAGCAGCGCGAGGGCGCCTTCGCTTTTGGCGCGGACGATGGCCACATCGCGGCCGTGAT
This sequence comes from Candidatus Acidiferrum sp., assembly GCA_035576885.1. Classification (GTDB taxonomy): domain Bacteria; phylum Acidobacteriota; class Terriglobia; order Acidiferrales; family UBA7541; genus Acidiferrum. The sequence continues at coordinate 8,453 of DATLVZ010000087.1, forward strand.
AGCGCGGCGTTTCTTCCTGCTTGTAACTGTTTTCTTGCTCTTCATCGACGATAATCAGGCCGAGATTCTGCAGCGGCGCAAAGACTGCGGAACGCGTGCCAACCACCACGCGTGCCTCGCCGTTGCGGACGCGCCACCATTCACGCGCGCGCTCAACGTCGCTCAACGCGGAATGCAAAACCGCGACCCCTTCGTACTTCGCTCCAAACCACGAACGGCACTGGCGGCCGATCCACAATGTCAGCGCGATTTCCGGAACGAGGATAATCGCCGTTTTTCCTCGAGCGAGCGTCCCTTGCACACAACGCAAGTAGACTTCTGTCTTTCCGCTGCCCGTCACGCCATGAAGCAACTGCACGCCGAATTCGCCCAGCTCAAACCGTGCGCGAATTGCTTTCATCGCGCTCTCTTGTTCTTCATTCAACGCATGCGCTGGTGGCGTGTATCCGGTGTCAAACGGATCCTCGGCCGAATCCAGCGGCTCTTCCCAGGATTCGAGCAATCCTTGCGAGAGTAAGCGCTCAACCACGCTCCGCGAAGCCTGCGCGAGTTTGAGAAGTTGCGCCATCGGCAGGGGGCCGCGCTCGGTTTCCAGCAACGCCCGGACTTTTTCTTCCTTTTCTTTGAGTGGTTGTTCTCCTTTATTCGCAAATCCTTTCCACGCCACGATCGTCTGTGATTTTCTTTTTGTGTCCCGCAATGTCTCTCGAACCTCGATCAGTCCGAGCCGTTGCAGCCGTTGCAGAGCCGTCGGGGACATGCCCATTGTCGTCGCCGCATGGAACGAAGCAGGGCCCTTCTTTGCGTTGGCTTTTTCGAGAAACGCGGCTTCTACGGCCCCCAAGCCGTGCGAAAGCTCGCCACCTCCTAGACTTTCGGCCGCGCTGCGTCCTTCTGGCGTCAAATTAATATCTCGCCGCAAATTCAGTTCCGTAACGGGAGGCAACATGGCGCGGAACACCTCTCCGATGGGGGCGAGGTAATAGTTAGCAATCCATCGCGCAAGCTCGATCAGCTTGGGAGTGAGCGCCGGGCCAAATTCCATCACCTTCGTGATCTCGCGGACCTTTGCCTTCGCCGGCGCCTCGTCCTCCATTTCGACGACCACGCCCACCATGGACTTCTTGCGAAAGGGAACCAGGACGCGGCTGCCCGGCTGAACCGCATCGCGCAGAGCTTCCGGCACGGCGTACGTGAACGTCGTGCGCAGCGGCACGGGCAAGGCGATATTGCAAAAGGGCGAGCTCATTCAGCGTTGTAGTGTATCAGCAGGGCGAAGGGCAGATTTCGTCTCACCTCTCCCAGGTCGTCGAATTGGCTGCTAGTGCCAAAACAGCCGCGGTCGGGCCATCCTGGTCGGCTTCGACATACCAAACTCTTTCGACAACCGAGGCGGGCTAATTTCTCGAATCCTCACGCCTTGCGCTAGGCTGGTATTAGCGATGGGTTGTCCCTCATCCTCCACATCCGAGGGTGCGCGAATTCGGACACTTCTATGAAAAAAGCGCTTTTCTTCTTAATGATATCGCTCATCTGCATAGTCATTGCCTTCCGTTATTTTCGTCCCGATCTCTCTTTGCTCACGGAGGCTTCCGGGGACGATTCAAACAATATCTCCGACATGGATCAACCCATGCCGCACGCGGTCTTGCCGGCAATCGATGAAGACTGGGTGGACATGAAGAAATTCAATGGCAAAGTGGTTCTGATCAGTTTCTGGACGACTTGGTGTCCCGGATGCCGCGATGAGATGCCGGACCTCATCAAACTGCAGCAGAAATTCGAATCAAGAGGGTTCACCGTCGTGGCCATCGCTGTGGACGATCAAGGCGAGGAATCCGTCAGGAATTTCGTGAGGAAAGAGCAATTTTCCGTGGATGGCTCTTCATCCTCCGTTAACTTCCCCGTCTTACTAGGCAGTGATGAGATTGCGCGCAAATTAGGCTTTGAAGGCGGTCTCCCGGCGAGTGTCCTGGTGACGCGCGACGCCAAAGAAGTGAAAATCATTCGTGGGCCCTTCCATGAGCAAGAGGTTTCAAAGGCCATCAAGCACTTGCTGTAATTTCGGAATTTCTACTTTCGTTTACCTCGCGCATCTCTTGAACAGCTACCGTTCACTTCTCCCCACCATTGAGATTTCAGCCTGCCGGACAAGCCCGAATGCGCGAAACCCGGTCCTGGACCGGCATTGGAAGAAGGGCTTTTGACCCGCGCGAGGCACTAGAAGGTGTAGGGAGAACTTTCTTCGAAAATAAGCTGCTTGTCCATCTCAAGCATCTGGTTTCGATATAGGTGGATGGACAGCAGGATGATGGCTACAAACGGGATAAAGAGGGAGGTGCGCCAGGGATCGGCCAAGGACCAAAGCTCAAGTTCGGGAAGATAGGTGGCGAAGAGTACGAAGCCGAAAAGATAAGCAACGAAAATCAGGGCGGAGTGGCTTTGGAAGGGCGGGTAAGTGCAGGTAAAGGGAATTTTTCGGAAGCGCAGCAAAAGGAGTTCGACGAGAGTGACAGTGCACGCGGCGAATATTGCGGTGTGCAAGAGCGCGACGCCCAAGCCCCAGAGGAGCCAGGAGCAGACGAAGCAAATGGGGACGAGCGGAACGAGCGAAAAGGTGAGAAGGACTTTTCGCGCGATGGGGCGAGTTTTCAGAGTGTCCTGGTCAATCCACAGCGCGAAGACCCAGTTGGCGCGAATATCAGAAGGGATTTCAAAGGCGAGGCGAATTCCGACGATGATACAGAAGCTGAGTACGAATGGGATGGAGAGAAAATCCTCGGATGGAGTGCGCAAGCGGGCAGCAGCGTGGGTCCGGAAGACCGAGGCCGTGGATTGAGCGGAGGCAACTACCGCCATGGCAGCAAAGGCAGAGACAATCTGCAAGTGCGTTTCGCCGCGAAAGAGCGTTCGCGTGATGAAGTGGAAGCAGGCGCGTTCCGGCAGATCGCGAAGAAGGATGCGGTCAAAAAGCCCGACGGGAAGAAAATGAAATTGCGAGCGCGGAAGAGGTCCGACCTCGGCGATTTCTGGAATGCGGATAAAGGAGCGCCGAAAGCTGAGAGTGTAAGACAAAATGGCGACAGCGAGAGAAATTCCCAGAGCTAAGAGAGCTGTTCGAGCCATCGCCGCGTAAAACGGATTGTGGCCGTTTCCCCATAGAGTCTGGCCTATGCCTAGGAACCAGACGGGAGGCAGCATACTAACCGCGGACTTGCTGATGCGCGTGAGTTGAGCGAGAAAAGTGGTCACGGCAAAATCCGTGGCGAGCAGAGCCAGGAAAAAGAGCGCGATCAGAAAGCGTATATAAAGAGAAATTCTGCGAAAGAGTGCGTACGGCAGTACTGCCAGGAACAAGCCGATGATCGCGAATACCGCAAAGAAACTGAAGGCGCTGGCGAGAACGGCAGTGGCTGCATGGCCCGCGGCAAATTGCAGAAAAACCCCCAGAGAGGCCTGCGAGCCAACCACAGCTACCGGGAAGAGTATGAAGCTGGCGGCATTGACATCAAGAGTGAGAGCGGCGGCGAGAAGCAGAATGGCTGCGAGATTTCCGAGAAAGATGCGCCGGAGGGAAACTGGCAGAGCGACGATATTGGAATAGTCGCGGCGATCGAGGAAGAGAGCGTCCCAGCGCCAGACGGTGGCGGCACCTGTGACGACCATGCTGAGAACGATGAAAAAATATTCGTCGGGAATGGTGGCAGTGAAAGGATCAAACATGCCGTCGCCGCGCATCCAGCGGACGAGCGAACCATATTTTTCGAAAAGAAGAAGTGACACGAGCGTGCCGGGCATGGCGAGAAGAATAAGAATGACTCCGAGAGCGACGTCCATTTCGGAATCGCCAGAGTCGCCGCCACCGTAGAAGACGCGCCCAATGAAAACGCGGAGAAGAGTGGGAAACGGGCGGCGCGCGCGCGCTTCCCAGGCTGAACGGAAGAATTGTTTTGCGCGGGCGATCACGGCGCAACCATTACATCGACGATCTCGTTTGCAATTTGAGCGACGTCTCGATCCTCGACAAGATGAAGGAAGATGCTTTCCAGCGAAGTTTCGCCGATGTGCCGGCGAACCTCTTCCGTGGAACCGCTGGCGATGACTTGGCCCTTCCTGAGGATGAGAAGTCGCGAACAAATCTTTTCCACGACTTCGAGAATGTGCGAGCAATAGAAAATTGTTCTGCCTTTTTCGCTGAGGGACTGAATAAGATTTTTGAAGATGAGCGCGGAGGTTACGTCCAGACCGGAGAGAGGCTCGTCGAGGATAAGCACGTCGGGATTATCCATGAGGGCGGAGATGAGGAGAATACGTTGACGCATGCCTTTGGAATAGAATCCTATCGATAGGTGCCGATGTGGAAAAAGGGAAAAGAGTTCGAGAAAGGCGTCGATTTTCGCTTTCATGCGCGGCGGAGGCATGCCGCGGAGAGTGCCCACCAGTTCCAGATATTCCAGTCCGGTTAAGTAGGGATAGAGATTGGCTTCTTCCGGGACGTAGCCAAGATGTTTGCGGTAGCCGACAAGATCGTGCTGGATATTCTTGCCATGAAACAAAACCTGGCCGCTAGTGGGTTCCAGCAGGCCGATGAGCATCTTGACGGTGGTGCTTTTGCCTGAGCCGTTTGGCCCGAGATAGCCGAGGACCTGGCCGGCTTCGAGGCTGAAGTCGATGCTTTGAACGGCGAGCACCGAGCCGTAATACTTGGTGAGCCCTCGCGCTTCGAGCATCGGGCGCCTTCCTGCGAGCAGACGGACTGCGAGCGAACCCCAGGATAGTTGCTTTGACACCGCGGCCATGGAAAAGGTTTCCAAAAAGATTGGCGTGTTCGATTGCAAACGGGTCGGCGGACTCTGTGGAATGTTTTGGGTTGAGTGCAATATGGGACAGACAAGGAATTTTATTTTTATGAATATGGCTCAGCACGCGACGGTTGACATCGAGGCGTTAAGGTGCACCGGCGGCGCTGGCGAAACCACGAACGCTGTCTGGGACTGAGTGATGGAAGTAGCCGCTAGCGACCGCACGGATTAACTCCCGCAACCGCCAAATTTCCCGAGGCCCCCCTCAAGAGTGCGCAGTAGGCCGAGATGCAACTCGAAGTGTCAAGAGTCGAGAAGTCACACAGTCGGGTAAAAGTCCCGCCGATCCTCCTTCTGAACTTTATCCTTACTCTAACACTGCTAGCTTGTACACCAGATCTAAGAGCGCAAGTGTCCAACTTCGAGAATGGGGAAGGAGAGATTTCCGGGACCGTGCTGCTGGAGGCAAGCAAGCGGCCCGCCAGCCAGGTGGCGGTCAGTCTGCGATCGCGCGTCGCGGGGATATTTCGCAGCGTTTTGACGGACCTGGAGGGTCGCTTCAAAGTGCAAAACCTTCCGCGAGGCACTTACGACATCGCCATCGACGAACAGGGGTACGAAGCAGCCCAGACGAGCGCGAAGCTCGATGGGCCATCCTCGAAGCTGGTGCTGTACCTGAAGTCCAAATCGGGCGCCATACCGCAGAGCAGTTACACGGTATCCGTCAGAGAATTGAAAATCCCCGGCAAAGCGCGGAATGAGTACCAAAAGGGACTGGAGCGACTCGGGAAGAATGATCCTGTCGGGAGTCTAAGCCACTTCACAAAAGCCACACAAGAGTTTCCAGGGTATTTCGAGGCCTACTACAATATCGGCGTGGCGGATGTAACGCTAGGGCGTATGGACGAGGCGATGAGGGCGTTCCAGACGTCCATAGATCTTAGCGGTGGGCGGTACGCCCTCGCGCAGTTCGGATATGGCTACTTGCTGTGCCAGGAAGGAAAGGCGAGCGAGGCCGAAAAAATTATCCGCAAAGGCTTGGAAGTCGAGGACGTTGCCCCGCAGGGGTACGTGATCCTGAGCGAAGCACTCGCGCAGCTTAACCGGCGGGACGAAGCTGAAAAAAGCGCGCAGGAGGCGCTGCTTCGCAACCCACGATTCGCGGGAACCTATCTTGCGCTGGCGGATGTGGCTGCGAGCAAGGACGACTATCGCGCAGAGATAGCTGACTTGGATATTTATTTGCGACTGCAACCCAGAGGACCCGGGACGGAACAGGCTCGCCAACGCCGTGAAGTGGCCTTAAAAATGCTGGCTTTGCATCCGCAAGATTGAATTTCCCGTAACAAGAATACGCTCGCCTCGGAGTGGGGCGCTGCTTCAAGTCGGACACAGCATGCTGTGCCCCTGCCTAGGAAAATGGCAACGAACCGGCCGGAAGGAAGCTGACCCAGAGGCACGTTTGTTCATGGATCTTCTTGAAGACCATCGAGAATTAAGTAGCGCCGGCGCGTTTGCGCCAGAAGAAATAGGCGGGGAGGCCGAGAGCAAAGAGTGCGATGGCGATGGCCAGGTTAATAAACTGTTTCGGATCGAGGAGCGCAACGACGATGGCGTTGCCGACGATGGCGGCGGCCGCGAGGACGAAGAGGAGAGGAGTCCAGGGATAGCCAGGGACGCGATAGGGAATTAGTGTGCCTTTGGCAGCGCGGCGTAGGGGGAAAATGGCGGCGGCGCCGAGGCCGTAGAAAATCCAGCCAATGAAGATTACGCCGCCGATTAATTCGGCAAATTTTCCTGCACAGGCTAGCACCGCGGACCACACACCGAGCGCAACGATGGCGGCGGCGGGCGTATGAAAGCGGGGATGGACTTCGGCAAGTTTCTTGAAGAAGAGATTGTCGTTGGACATGGCGTAGAAAACGCGAGGGGCCGTGAGGAGGACGCTATTAGCCGCGCTGAAGGTGGAAACGAGGATGGTGAGGGCGACGATGATTTCGGCTTTGCGGCCAAGAACGACGCCGATGGCCGTGGCCGCGATGGTATTGCTGGCTGTGGCGCCGGCGGGGCCGAGCGCGACGAGATACGCGATGACCGCGATGACGTAGAGACCCCCGAGTGTGAGCGATCCTAGCAGGAAGGCCCGCGGGAAGGCTTTTTGGGGATCGACGACTTCGCCGGCGCTGTAGGTGCCGAACTGCCAGCCTTCATAGGCCCAGAGGACGGCGATCATGGCCAAGCCGAAGTTAGAGAGCAGGCCAAGGCCATGCTGGGAAGAGCCGAGGGCGGGGGACAGATCACCGGCGTGGCGGCCAAGCGAAAGAAGGATGGCGCTTAGAACGACGATAATGCCGACCTTGATGAGCGTAGTCCAATTCTGCAGGTTGGAACTCTTGCGTGTGCCCCAGACGTTGACGATGGTGACGACGGCGATCATGACGACGGAGAGAGCGGTCTTGCCGACGGGGGAGAGAGGAATGATTTCGGCAAGGTGCTCCGTGAAAGCGCGTGCGAGTGCGGCGACAGAGCCACTGGCGATGACGAGGAAAAGGCACCAGCCGTAGAGGAACGCGGAGACGCGGCCGAAGCCGTCGCGGATGAAGCAGTAGAGCCCGCCGGCTTCGGGATTGGTGGCGGCAAGCTCGGCGTAGGTGAGTGCACCGAGGAGAGAGAGGACGCCACCGACGATCCAAACGAGGAGAGAGAAGCCGACGGAGCCGTCCAGTTGGCGAAGGATCAGGCCGGGAGTCAGGAAAATGCCGGAGCCGATAACCGAGCCGACGAAGAGCAAAAACAGGTCGCGGAGGCGGAGGGTGCGGTGGAGTGGCGGCATTAGCTAGATGGTGGCGCTAGGCTCGAGGCGGGCGTTCAAGGGATGCATCTTAACCGGATTGAAAGGGCGGTCAATCGAAAATTTGGCTGTGACTCGCCTGTATGGCCTCCCACCCCGGTTTTTTTGTAAGTGTTCATTCTAAAGGGTTTTAAGTGCTGTGTTTTGGAAGTGTTCATTCTAAATAACTTATGGGCTGGTTTTATGGAAGTGCGGATTATAAAGGAGTTAGTGATCCGTGACTGGTGACTCGTGACTGGTGGAAGAGGGCGAACCAATGCGGTGGCTGGTGGCGAGTGCCGAGCAGGGAGGAAATTCGGCCCAGAAGAACCTGACCAGAAAGATCTTTGGCTTGAAGGATGTGACCCCCGGTGTTTTTTGTAAGAGTGGCAAACAAAGGGGTTAATGTGGAGATGGCGCGTAAGAGTGGCAAGTGCTCGACTTAAAGTAGCTGGATTTTCAATGAGTTGCGATTTCCCGCTAAGAGTGGCAGGGAAAGGAGTTAGAGGAGCAGTGGCGAGTGATGAATGGCAAGTGGCGAGATCCGAGGCGGAGAATCTGTGGAAGGGGCGTGGTGGGTTGGTCGGCGAGCGGAACATGGGGAATGATAGCAGGGAATTGGATTACTGTCAAGGTACAGTACCTTGGTACTTATCATTCGAACGTGAGACGGGTAAGTGGAGCGAATGGAAGGGGTTGGCGTGAATTTGGGAGTTTGGTGAGACAGTCAGACGCTACGTCTTGTACTCCTGGAAGGCCGCAACCAACGAGGCAAATGACTTGGGCTTGTAACGGTGGAAGGAGTCCTCGTCCACGAAGACGAAGTCGTAGTGGACGCGGTTCTGGCCGGCGTTGACGTCCTCGCACCATTGCTTGAGGCGCTGCATCTTTAGCGGAACGTCGAGGTCTTCGAGGCCTTTGGTTTCGACCACGAAGAACTTGCCTGGCGCTACTTTGACGATGAAGTCCGGAAAGTAGTTGGAGATTTCGCCTTTGGCGTTGACGTAGTCGAGTTTGAACTGAACGGCCATGTAGTTTTTCACGTAGGAGATGATGTCCGAGCAGTTTTCCAGGAATCCGGCGAATTCCAGTTCGAGCGGACTGTCCCCAATGATGCGGTTGAAGACGCTTTTTTTCGGAACGAGGTAACCCTGTTCCTTCGCTACAAAGGGACGAGTTTCGCGTAGCTTGATGGTATCGCGAATTAAAGCGTCACCCCGTTTCTGGATGGTGAGCGCGTTGATGGCGGTCTTGAGAGTTTCGAGGACTGTTTTGGTGGCGGCGGGCTCGGATAGGTTGCGAAGAGTATTCGGGCTTTCGAGATCGACAGGCCGATCAAATAGCTCGTCCTGGACGAATTGCTTGACCTTGGGATAGAGCGCGTCATAGCCGCTGACCAAGCGCAGGTCTTTCATGATGGTCTGGGCGAAGTAGCCGATGACGTTGCGGTAGTCGGCCACGCCGGCGGTGTCCAAAATCGTCGTGTGGGTGATTTCGCCGGTGGTGACGTCCTTGAAAACAATTTCGCGCTGGTCGGCTTCGCTGAACTGTAGGTAGGCAACGCGCTGGTGCGGAAGGTTGCGGATATCGAGGGAAGCGATGTTTTTGTACTCGCGGTAGACGCGAGGTGTCAGGACCGGAATTTCGATTTCGAGCTCGTCGAGGTCCTTTTGGTCGTTTTCTTCGTCGATTTCGATGACCAAAGGCGTTTTGGCCTGAGTGCCCTCGCCCATGGGCTTGCGTTCAAGCTGGACGCCTTCGGCCTGGATGGATTCGACGAATTCCATGAAGGCCTCAGTTCCGACGACGCTTACGTACTCTTCGACACGGCCCGGGTACATTTTGCGGAGGCCACGTCCGAGTGTTTGTTCAGGAAGAATGTTGCTTTTGGCGGCGTATGGGCGGAGTCCGACGATCGTAGTGACGTTGCGAACGTCCCAACCTTCCTTGAGCATCATGACGGAGACGATAGCCTTGTAAGGACTCTCCATACTGTCGATGAGGTTGGCCTGTCCGCGAAGCTTTTCCAGTTCTTCCTTGCTCTTGCCGGATACGGATTCGGAGATTTCGCCGTTGTTTTTCGTGTGGATAACCAAGACGGCGTCCTTCAGATCGGGATAGTGGCCTTCGAGGTATGCGGCGACGTCATCGCAATTCCTGGTGTCGTCGGTCATGACGAAGAGGATGGCTTTCTTGCTTAGCTTTTCGTGCTCGGCGTAGGCTTTGCGCCATTCGATGACGCCGAGATGCAGGTAGTCTTCGTATTTTTCGGTGAATTTCGAGCTTTCACGTTCGGCCAGCTTTTCGCGGCTAGGTTTGTCCGGAAGCACCGGGTGTTTGACGACATTCTGAGAGATCGCTTCTACGAGCGGATAGTCGGCGACGGTCTGGACGAAGATGGCGCCGCTATTGTGGCGGGGGGTTGCGGTGACGTCTACCTGGAGCGACAAGGCGGAATCTTTTTGTAACAGTCGGTTGTGAATGTCCTGAATGGATTTGAACCAGGCCATCTCCTTGTCGTGAATGTGATGAGCTTCGTCGTTGAGGACGGCGAGTTCTTCGATATCACGAATGATGATGCCGAGGTCGATCTTGGAGTCGGTGGTAGCTCCGGTGGGGCGCTTGCCGAGGAAGTAGTCACGGGTGTCTTCGTCGTCGGGGGAGGGGATGGATTCGTCCCCGGCGTAAACACGGTGAATGTTGGTGAGAAAGATGTTGCCCGTTTTGTGGGTGACGCGAACGTCGTCCTGCACGTGGAGAGTAAGCTGGAAGTCGTCGCGCCAGTTGTGGCCGCCAAAGCCATCTTCGGGAAGGATGGGATCGTCTTTCAGGAAAATGCGCAGACCTTGAAAGTCTTTGTATATGCGGTCGAGGACGATGATGTTGGGTGCGATGACAAGGAAATTGCGGGCCAAGTCGGAGTCTGGCTCGTATGTCTTATGAAAGAAGCTCCAAGCCAGGACGAGGCTAAGGACTTTGGTCTTGCCAGAGCCGGTGGCCATCTTGACGACATAGCGGCGCCAGGTTTCGTCGAACATGCCGGCGGAGATTGCGCCAGAGCTGTCAAAGCGCATGAGATCGTACTTGTCTTTCACGCGCACGACATCGTGCAGATAGACGATGGTTTCGAGGGCTTCGCGCTGGGCGAAGTAATACTGAAATTCGGCCATTTCGCCATTGGATTGCGGCATGAGGTGGGGCGTGTTGTTGAACCACCAGTTGAGGAGGGATTTGCTGGTGGGGGCGGCGCCATCGTAGTTCGCGGCGCGCCAATCTTTCACTTTCTTGCGGAGTTCGGCGACCAGGGGCGGCATAAGTTTGTCGGAAGTGGTGGTGCGGAGGGCTTCGTCGGCCGGGAACCAACGGATGGAGGGATCGAGGATTACGAAGGGGGATTCGGGGAAATTGGGATGGAGGGCCATGGGATTAGGAATTCTCGCGCGGAGACGCGGAGGCGCGGAGGGGAAGAGGAGAATCTTCCAGATTATTGACAGCGCGGACTATGCCGTCTTTCATCAGAGCCGCGCCGAAGTTCAGGAGATAGCCTAGCTTGAGGTTGGTCAGGCGGAGGTAGGTTTGGAGTTGTTTGCGGTGGGCGTTGTTCAAGATTTCTACGGATTTGAGTTCGATGATCACTTTGTCTGCTACCAGGAGGTCGGCGCGGAAGGCTTCTTCGAAGGTCATGGATTTGTAGTTGATTTGAATGGGAACTTGACGATTGACCGGGAGGCCACGGGCCGTGAGTTCATAGGCGAGGACCGCTTCGTACACCGTTTCGAGAAGGCCTGGGCCTAACTGGCGGTGCAGTTCGACGGCGGTGTCCACGATGATGGTGCCGATTTCGTTTTCAGTCATAGGAGCTCGGAGTTTCTCGCGCGGAGACGCGGAGGCGCGGAGAAAGAAGGAGGAAATATTCTTCTTTGGTTTTAACTCTGCGTCTCTGCGGCTCTGCGCGAGATGATCGCATTATTTTTTGCCTGGGATGTTGATGTCGAGAATGGTCATGGTGTCGTTGCCGAAGATGTCAACCACTTTGACGGCGATTTTGCGGCGGCCAGTGGTGCATTCGTGGAAGACGCTGGTTAGTTCGAGGGAGCGGTCTTTTTTGGTGCGGAAGGACTGCCATTCGTTTTCGAAGACGTAGTCGCCGGTCCAGACTTCCTCGTATTCGGGGGAAGAGGGAGAAGAGGTTTCTCGCGCGGAGTCGCTGAGACGCAGAGAAGAGGAGGAAGGGGAATGGACGGAGGAAGAGGGTTCTGTATGGACGGAGGAGGAGGGTTCTGTTGATTTATTTTTATTCACTTCTGTTTCTTCCTCTGCGGCTCCGCGGCTCTGCGCGAGAGAGTCTCTTTCTTGTCTGGGGACGCGGATGATTTCGCGTTTGGACTCGAAGTTGAAGTCCACGGACCAGTAGTCGATCCAGTCGGTCCATTTTTTGGTGAGGCGTTCGCGGGTGACGACGCCCTTGGCGTCTTTGACGATTTTTACGATTTGGCCTTTGTCCACGATGATTTTGGTGGATTTGTCTTTCATTTCGGCTTCGACGCTGTTCTGCGCGTCCTGGGAATAGAATACGGAAAAGTCGGTTAGCTCGACGGCGACGGTGTTTTTCCTGATGTGGGGTTTGACTTCGATGGCGGCTACGTCGTGGAAGACGACCTGGCCTTTGTCCACGGCGCGCTTATCGAAGACTTCGGCGGGGATGTTTTTGGGGGCGATGTCGATGCCTTTGGAGCGGGCTTCGTCGAGCAGGTTGGGGAAAAGGCCCATTTCGAACTCGAAGCCGAGCACGTCTACGCGAGTGATGTGCTTCTGGCGGCATTCGAGGATGATTTCTTCGATGAAGAGGCGGGTGACGGGGAGATTGACGGGGCCGATGGAGACGAGGCGGCCGGCTTTTTTGCCGTGGAAGGAATTGAAGCCTTCGACTTTTTCGGCGCGGTAGGCGCGGAGGATGAGCTCGACGAATTTGGCTTCTTTTTCAGCGAGCTGCTTTTGCTGTTCGGCTTCGCGGAGGTTGGGGTTGACGCCGACGTAGTGCTGGCGTTCGTATTTGCCGAGGTTGAGAATTTCAAACGCGCGGTAGTCTTTGCCTTCGGCTTTGAGTTCACGTTGAACGCCAATCAGGCGTTTGCGGGTGGTGTGAACGGCGAATTTGCCGAGATCACTCGTAATCCATTTGCGCCCAAGTTTTTCTGCTGTCGCGACGGTTGTTCCGGAACCACAGAAAAAATCTGCTACGAGATCTCCTTCATTAGAAGAAGTGCGAACAATGCGTTCGACCAGCGCCTCTGGCTTTTGAGTTGGGTAGTCTAGTCTTTCCGTAGAAAGATTATGCATGGCTCCGACATCGTCCCAAATGTCTTGAAGTGGAACGCCAGGAGCATCATCGGCGTAAAATTTCAATCGCGGCATTCCTCCCTTCGCCGCAGGCCAATGGATGAGCCCTTTTGCATCAAGTTCATCCATCTTTTCCTTTGTCATTGCCCAGCATCGGCTCGCGGTAGGGGTGATGCCCTTCCATGTATATATCTGGCCAGAGGATGCTCGAGACATGGATGCAGTTAAGTCACGACGGGAGTATCGGCGACCTTGTTCGTCGACCTGGTCAAAAAAAAGGTCTACGTATTCCTTTGAATATGGAGCGAATTGCTGGTTCCAGGTCCATCTATCGCTCTTCGTAAAGAAAAAGACTGTGTCGTGAATCGCGCCGTAATTATTTACGACGTTCGCGTGGGCTGAGGTGCGTTTCCAAATAATTTCGGCGCGGCAATTGTCTCCACCGAAGATATCTTGGGCCGCTTGGCGGATAAGATGACTGACGTCAGAGCCGATATGGATGTAAAGGCTGCCGTCTTCCGCCAATAGATCCCGCAGTAGCAGTAGGCGCTCGTAGAGCATCGCGATGAAAGAGTCGGTGCCTTTACCCCAGGTGTCACGGTAGGCGATTTCTTCGAGGATGTTGGGCTTTTTGGTGAAGGTTTCGTCGCCGATTTCGATATCCATGGAAAAATCGGCGCCGACATCGAAAGGCGGATCGATATAGATGAGCTTGATGCCGCCCTGCTTTTCGATTTCGTCGCGGAGGGGGCCGTTCTTGAGGGAGGAGAGGATGAGCTTGTTGTCGCCCCAGATGAGCTTGTTGGTCCAGCCCTTGAGCTGACGGCCGCGGGAATCGAAGAGGCCGGCCTGGAGGGCGGTGTCGGCGGGCTTTTCGGCGCGGGGCTCATCCACCTGCTCGATGACCTGAAAAGGGAGGACAATGTTGCAGACTTCGTTGGTTTTGCCGTTCCAGACAAGCTCGACTTCGCGCTTGTCGTCGAAAAGGAGGAAGCGGTAGTGGTCCGGGAGGGGCCGGCCGGCTTCGAGATGGCGCAGAACGTCGCGGATTTCGTTGGCGGTGAGCTTCATGGGGCGAAGGAGCGAAGGGGGATGATGTTTCATCGGTGATTACTTGTCAAGGAACGGCGGATAACGTAGCAGGATGAGGGGCACTTAAAAACGTTGATTGGCTTATGTGCGGGCCACCTGCCGAGAAGAAAGTGGGTAGTGAATAGTGCTACAAGGCTTTTTTAGCAGCCTGCTAGAGGCCGAAGAGAGGGGCGGGCATGAAGGAGAGGATGAAGACGATGAGAGTTAGAAAGGCGGCGAAACGGCGTGGCGGGTCGAGAGGAACGGGGTCGTAGACTGGGGCGATGCGGAGAAAGCGGAGACCGAAGAGAAGAGCGGCCCAAACATACCAGCCGTACCAGAAGAAATAGCCGAGAGGAAGAAGAGCGAGCGGGAGAAGAAGGGTGGAAAAGCGGTGAAGGCGGGCATTGAGGGAGCGGAGGATGTGGCCGCCGTCGAGTTGTCCCGCGGGGAGGAGGTTGAGCGTGGTGGCGAAGAGGCCGACCCAGGCGGCGCGGCCTACTGGTGGAAGCAGGAGGAAGTGAGGATTGACGCCGGGATGGAAGAGAGCGTCGAGAAGGCGGAGAAGCAAAGGAATGCCGAAGATGACGGTGTTTTGGGAAGGATCGAGATTCGCGATTGCGGGAACGAAATTGGAATGAAGTACGCCATACAGAAGGGCAGGAACGGCAAAGACAAAACCGACGAGAGGGCCGGAAGCGCCGACGTCGAAGAGGGCGCGGGTGGTGCGAATGGGGGAGCGCATGAGGATAAAGGCGCCAAAGGTGCCGATGAGCGAGGGGAAGGGAATGAAGAAGGGGTAGCTGGAGTGGATGTGATGATGGCGGCAGGCGAAGAAATGGCCGAGTTCGTGCGCGAGAAGAATGGCCAAAAGGGTCGCGGCGAAAGGCAAGCCGGCGAGAAGACCAGCGGGATTCTTGTAGAAGAGAGTGAAGGCGCGGAGAAATTCGTCAAGGGAGACGGCTTCATTGTGAGCATAGGCAGTAGCGAATTGCGTGCCTGCGGCGAGACAGGTGCAGAGCGTTAAGAAAAAAAGCGATAGGGCGAGGAGTAGCGATTTGAAAGAGGGGCGTGGGAGAACCGGAACGTAAAATTGTGCGCGGGGGGGAAGATCGCGCCAATCAATTGGAGCGGGGAAATTGTTTACTGTGGAATCTGAAGGAGGTGTGGTCACAAAGAGTTTGGAAGAGCGCAAGGATTCACAAATATAAGTACAGCATAATTGGAGGAGTTTGCGCTAGCGGGACAAATATCGGTCGAGACTCGATTCGAGAAAACCAGGCGCTTACGCGGTTAGGCGCTCCAGCGAAAGGATGGAGCTGGAAGCCCCAACTGTGATAATTCAATGTGAGATATCAGCCAAGACAAGGAATTTGTTCATGGCCCAGCGGTGTCACTCCCGATTAGGCCATGCCTGTCGAAAGAGGGTCTGCCGTGGAGCGTTTGGACGGAGACCGCTTGCCTCACGGCGGGAATAATTGGAGCTTAAGGAGACGTTTTTCTTTTGCAGCAACTGGTGAAGAGAACTGTGCAGGTCTATTTGAACGTGGATGCAGACACCGTGAGCACAAAAAGCTTCGATCGCTTCAGCGGCACGATACGATGCGCACTTCTTATTGCCGCGTTTTTTACGCCTAGAAATATTTGTGCCGAAGCTTTCCCCAATCCAGGCCGTCCCGCGCCTCAGGAAGGAACGCGTGAAGCAGAGGCGGTGCGGGTTGACCGAGCTCCAAAGCTGGACGGAACGTTGGGAGATCCTCTCTGGCAAACTGCCAACCCCATCACTGATTTTCGGCAGCGAGAGCCCAAGGAGGGCGAACCTGCGACCGAAAAAACGGAGGTGCGCGTACTCTATGCGCGGCGCGCTGTTTATTTTGGGATTCATTGCTACGATTCCGCTCCGTCGCGGATCATGGCGACAGAGTTGCGGCGAGACGTAAGCCAGGCGCTGGACGATCACTTCGAGATTCTGATTAATTCGAACCATGATCGGCAAAACGGATATGTTTTCGAGATCAATCCGCTGGGAACGCAAAGCGACGGTCTAGTCGTCGAGGAGCAAAGCGGTTCCGAAGGAGGCGATTTCGATTCAGGTTGGGATGGAGTGTGGACCTCTGAAGCCCACATAACGCAGGATGGTTGGACCGCGACGATCGAGATTCCTTTTTCGACGCTAAATTTTACAAAGTCGAAGGATGTGATATGGGGATTGAATTTCATGCGATTCATTCGCAGCAAGAATGAAGAAGATCTTTGGGCGGCGTTCAAAAGGACGTACGGGATCACGAAAGTTTCGGAAGCCGGGGAACTCAACGGCATAACGGACATCGGAAGTGGAAGGCTGTTTGTGGTGAAACCCTATGGGCTGGCTCAATACGACAAGCAGACGGGCCAAAGCGCGGAATTTCCTCTTACCGGGGGATTGGATGTTAAATACGGGATTCGCTCAAATGTCGTCTTGAATCTGACGGGGAACACGGATTTTTCCGCAACGGACGTGGATCAAGAGCAGTTCAATCTAACGCCGTTCCCTATCTTTATTCCGGAGAAGAGGCAGTTCTTTCTAGAGAACGCGGGAATTTTCAATTTCGATCTCGGCGAACAAGATCAGTTGTTTTTTAGCCGGCAGATTGGAATCGACTCAGTGACAGGGAACCAAGTTCCAGTAAATGGAGGAGCGAAGCTGACCGGCAGCTTGGGACGGTTGCAGTTTGGAGTATTGGAGGTGGACGCTCGTTCGAGTGGCCCCAATCCTTATGCTAATTATGCCGTTGTGCGACTGAGGGAATCCTTATGGGGTGGTTCCTATGTCGGCGTAATGGGCATCGATAAACGGTCCGGCAGCTTACTGGACAGCTTCAATCAGACAGGGGGAGTCGATACGCGTCTTGTGTTCTTTAAAGATTGGTTCGTGGATGCCCATGTGGCTGGGACGCAGTCGGCGGGATACTCCGGCGGGAATAGCGATGTTGGCGCTTCCTTGTCCTATCGATCGAACTGGGTGGAGGGACGGTTCGAGCGCAGAAAAATCGGGCCGAATTTTAATCCGGAGGCAGGTTTCCTCGAACGTACCGATGCCAATGAAACGAATGGAGATTTGACTTTCAAAGTGAGGCCCAAAATTAGGGGGGTTCGGGAGCTGCAATTCGAAGGTTTTATTCTCCACGCCCCTGACACTCAAAACGTTGTGCAAACGCAAGAGTGGCAGGGAACTTTTCGAGCGGAGTTCAACAATGGAGGGTACACCGACGATGACATCAGCAATGTGTTTACACAGCGGATCACGACGCCACTCCATGTGTACAAGGATGTGTTCATCCCGAACGGCTTGTATCACTTTGCCCGGCACCAGCTTACATATGGGTCCGGTCAAGATCGCCGATTCACGTACAACTTATTTGAGAGGTTTGGCGGGTACTACGGAGGAACGCTGAACGAGTTTCGTGTGCGAGGCAACTATCGGCCGACCGCGAAGTTTTCGATCTCCGCTTCGGAAACCTGGGATCGATTTCGATTGCCGCTGCCGAACGGGAACTTCTCGGTAGTGCTGGCCAGCTTGCAGGGAAATTATTCGTTTACGCGATTCCTGACTTTCACGAGCCTGATTCAGGTGGACACGTCGAACGCGCAGGCCGTCAGTGCCAATGTTCGCCTGAGGTATAACTACCGGCCTGACAGCGATCTTTACATCATTTACAACGTGGGAACGCAATTCGCGAGCATTGCTCCGGCAAATCCTCCGCAAGTCCGCGAAACCCGGTTCGCGATAAAATGGACCTATTCCTTTAATCAGTGAGATGAGCTAGATCCAAGTTATCGAAGTAGCGAGAGCAAAATGAAAATGATTGACGATATCCCGATATGGGGACCTCCCGACGAGGGAGCCGTGAGCCAGATTAAGACTTGCGCGAAGAGCGCCGATCGAGTTGCGTTGATGGCCGACCATCATAAGGGCTACGCCGTTCCCATTGGAGGAGTCGTGGCCTATCGAGACTCCATCAGTCCGAGCGGCGTCGGTTTCGACATCGCGTGCGGCAACAAAGCTGTACTGCTCGATATGCCAGGAAGTTCGCTCCGAGAAAACATCGGAACGATCATGGATGACGTGTGGAAGACGATTAGCTTTGGCGTCGGGCGTCGCAATGCCGAAAGAGTTGATCACGCGCTCTTCGATGGACCTGCCTGGAAATGCGAGGCGGCCGCGCCGCTCAAGGAGATGGCTCGGCAACAACTCGGTACCGTTGGCTCGGGCAATCACTACGTTGATTTGTTCACAGACGAAGAGGATCGAGTGTGGATCGGAGTGCATTTTGGATCGCGAGGGCTCGGCCACAAAATTGCGACTTGGTTCTTGAAAAAGGCTGGAGCAAAGGACGGAATGGATGTCGAGCCTTGCGTGATTGCCGCCCGAGGCGACCTGGGAGAGCAATACATTCGGTGCATGCAGCTCGGTGGAGAGTACGCCTATGCGGGACGGGATTGGGTTTGCGAAAAAGTTGCCGCATTGCTTGGAGCGCCGATTCTGGAAGAAGTGCATAACCATCACAATTTTGCGTGGCGAGAGACGCACAGCGGGGGAGAGTTGTGGGTCGTTCGCAAAGGCGCGACACCTGCGTTTCCAGGTCAAAAGGGATTTGTTGGCGGAACGATGGGCGAGACGTCGGTGATTCTGGAAGGCATCGAGAATGATGAGGCGAAGTATTCGATGTACAGCACAGTTCATGGCGCGGGAAGAGTGATGGGGCGCATGGAGGCAAAGGGAAAAGTGGATAAGAAGACAGGAGAAGTAAGGCGAACGGGGAAAGTTACTCGAGAAATGATGGATGCCTGGCTGCAAAAGGCGAAGGTGGAGTTGCGCGGCGCGGGATTAGATGAGTCGCCCGATTGCTACAAACGATTGCCAGAAGTTCTTGCGGAGCATGGGAAAAGCATTCGCATACTGCACACGCTTACGCCTGTCGGAGTGGCCATGGCTGGCGCGAACGAGTTTGATCCTTACAAGGACTAAGGGAAATGCGACGGCCAGAGGTCGAAAAGCAAGACCGTATTACGCCTTTTTGGTGTCTTCGATTCCTTGAAGTTCTTTGCCAGGTTTGAAGCGGACGGCCTTGCCGGGAGGGATGTTGACTTCTTCGCCGGTGCGGGGATTGCGGCCGATGCCGGTCTTGCGGGGCTTGACGCTGAAGACGCCGAAGCGGCGGAGTTCGATGCGTTGGCCGCGGCCGAGGGCTTGCTTCAAAGATTCAAAAATCGTTTCGACAGCCTGCTCGGCCTTGGTGCGGCTGATGAGAGTCTTGGCGACAACCGCATTGACGATGTCCAGCTTGATCACTAGCGCCTCCCGCTTTAGTGGCAAATGCTAGAGGGTGAGGCGCAGGTTGTCAAGACGAGATGGGTAAACTACACTGTCCTTCCTTTTGGCATACTCACTTTTGTCGCGCTCTCTATTGACGCTGCAAATTTCACTTGATGATTGAGGAGGGGTGGATGTCCGTAAAGCCAGACCGCTGGATCCGCAAGATGGCTCTGGAGCACAAGATGATCGAGCCATTCACGGACCGGCAGGTGCGCGAAGGAGTGATCAGCTACGGAGTTTCGTCGTACGGCTACGACATCCGTGTAGCGGACGAATTTCAGATTTTCACGAATGTGAATTCGACGATCGTGGATCCCAAGCATTTTGATCCGCGGTCGCTGGTCCCTTTTAAGGGAGAATCGTGCCTCATTCCGCCGAATTCTTTTGCGCTGGCGAGATCAGTGGAATATTTCCGGATACCGAGAAACGTGCTGACGATTTGTTTGGGGAAATCGACCTACGCGCGGTGCGGGATAATTGTGAATGTGACGCCGTTCGAGCCGGAGTGGGAAGGATTTGTGACGCTTGAGATCAGCAACACAACGCCACTGCCTGCGAAGATTTATGCGAATGAAGGGCTTTGCCAGGTGCTGTTCTTCGAGTCGGACGAAGATTGCGAAGTGAGCTACAAAGATAAGAAGGGGAAGTATCAGGCGCAGGGTGGGATTGTGCTGCCACGGCTGTAGGCGCTAAGCGACTGGTGACTCGTGACTCGTGCAACTCCGCTTGACCTCTGCTCACACAACCGCACGCATTTTTGATTCCGCACGACCTCGAAGTATGGCCCATGCAGAGGAGAGAGAACAGCGGTCCGCCCCGGAAGGCGGATCCTATGAAGAGATCTGGGTTAGGTTGAGGTTGGCCATGGGGTAGCCGCGTTCGCGCCAGGCGTCGAGGCCGCCCTCGAGAGGGCGAATGCGGGTGATGCCCCGTCTTCGTAGAAGGAGCGCCACACGGGCGCTCGTAGCCTCGTTTGGTCAAGTGCAATAAAGTATGATTTCGCGATCGCGGGGCAATAGCCCATTTTTCTCTTCAAGTTCCTTTGCGTCCACGCGGAACGCCCCGGGGATGGTTTCAGGATCGGCTTCGAAATCCATGGAATGACGAAGATCGACGATGGCCAAATCCTCCCCCGAGTCGATCTTGTGTTTCAATTCCTCGACGGTGATGCGTGCGATGCGTAGCTCGCGGAGGAAGCGCCTGCGGGCGATGAATTTGTAACCGAGATAGGAGGCGAGCGCGCCAACGAGAATGACGACGAGCCAGCCGCCGAGGGAGGCGGCGTGTTCCGCGATGCGCTCGATTTGTCCGCTGAAAACGTAACCGAGACCTAGAAAAGTGGAGGCCCACAGAAAAGAGCCAGCGGCATCAAAGAGCAGAAAACGGCGGGGGCGCATGTGGAAGATGCCCGCGAGCGGAGGGGCGACCGTGCTGAGGCCGGGAAGGAACTTGGCAAGAATAAGGGATCGAGCTCCCTGCCTGGAAAAAACTCCTTCGGTGCGGCGAACGCAGGAGTCGGGTTCGATGGTGATCTTGCAGAGAAATTGCAAGACTTTGATGCCTTTGCGGCGGCCGAGCTGATACCAGAGGGAATCGGCGGAGACGGCGGCAAAGGTGACGATGAAAAGCGAAGCAAACAGATTTAACTGGTGGGAACCCGCGAGGGCGCCCGCGGCGAGCAGGAGCGGTATCGAAGGGACGGGGACACCACTCTGTTCCGCGAAGACCCAGGCGAGCAAGACGACATATCCGTGATGGAGGAGGAATTCGACGGTGCGATGCATTTGGGCAGGTTGGGTCCTTTGTGACCGGCTATCGAGAGACGATAGAAGAAGTATGCCCCCAGCGGCCCGACATGACAAATTCGGCTAAAGGCTTGCGTGTTCTGGGCGCAACCTCGCGGTCATGCAATTTTTGAGGAAGAGAGGCCGGATCTCCGGGATAGCCGATAGCGATGGCGGCGATGGGCTCGCAGTCGACAGGAATTTCAAATACCTGTTTGGCCTTGGCGGGATCAAAGCCGGCCATTTGGTGAACGACGAGACCTCGCGCGGTGGCTTCGACGCTTAGCATAGCAGTGGCGGCTCCGGTATCGTAGAAAGCGTTGCGATTTGGCGTGTTGTTGCCCTGGAAGGTGAGGCGGGAGACGGCGAGGACAAGCACGGGAGCATTCTTGGCCCAGCCCGCGTTAAACTCCACCAAAACGCTAAGAGTTTTTCCGAAGTTTTCCGCATCGTCTTTGGTTGCGACGAGATATGCCCAAGGCTGCTCATTGTTGCTGGAAGGAGCCCAACGCGCGGCCTCAAAGAGGCTCGCGAGAACCACGGGTTCGACTGATCTATCGGCGAAGGAGCGCGGGCTCCAGCGATTGCGAATGTGGTCGTTGATAGGAAAATCTGTCGGAGCTGGTTTTAACACGGATAACTCCTTTTGGATTGATACGGCGATTGGATGAAGAGAAGCGCGAGCAGGATACCTTCGCAGAATCGGCGGACACCCTTTACTTCATTTCTGTTAAATCCCTAACTTCCTTCGCCTGGTTACTATGCGCGGTCCGGAGCGAAGCGGAAACTGGGCGTTCGATCCGGCCGCGCGAAGTTGTGATTCGCTAGACTTGTTACTTGGCGGCCTTCTGAAACATTTCGGCGTCGATGGTGATGGAGACTTCATCGCCGATCATACCTGGGCCGTACGTGATGCCGAAGTCCTGGCGAGTGATTTTGGAACTGGCGCTAATGCCGACGCGCTGATTGCCCCAGGGATCCTTGATGGGAGCGCTCGGGCCATCGACATCCAGAGCGACTTCTTTCGTGACTCCGTGAATGGTCAGGTCACCGATAACTTTGAGTTTGCCCGGAGCTACTTGTTCGACCTTCTTGGACTTAAAAGTGATCGTGGGAAAGTGCTCGACATCAAAAAAATGATCGCTGCGGAGATCTTTGTCCCGTGCCGCGACGCGCGTGTCCACGGAGTTGACGTCAATTGTGACGTCCACGGTCGATTTGGTGATGTCCTTATCATCGAGCTGGATGGCGCCCTTTACGCTGGTAAATGCACCGCGAACGGTGGAAATCGCCAAATGCTTCACGGCAAATTGTGCAGATGAATGCGCGGGATCAATTTGCCAGTCGGAAGTAGCCGCGGCGGCCGGCAGCGAAAGAGCCGCTGCGAGTCCTGCGGTGAGTGCGATGCGAGAGAAAACTTGGCCCATAGGTGTTGCCTCCTTGAGTGTGAGCTGCGTGCAAGCAGACTTAGAGTTTGTAGCGTTTATTCCGGTCCGCGAGCGCGGACTTCCTCCAACAGCCCGGCGAGAGACTTCAAGCGCGCAGGAGGGATATGGCGGAACTGGCGCTTATGAAGCTCGCGAACAGGATGATCGAGACTCTTGAGAAGAGCAAGGCCCGCGGCGGTGATGCGGGTTTTGACGACGCGGCGGTCATTGGTCTGGCGGGCGCGGGTGATGAGGCCGCGCTTTTCCATGCGGTCAAGGAGTCGGGTCATATCCGGGTCGTGAGAAATCATGCGGTCGCCGATGACGCTGCAGGCGAGGCCATCGGGCTCGGCGCCGCGAAGAATGCGGAGGACGTTGTACTGCGTGCCGGTGAGACCGTGGGGCTTGAAGAGCTGCTCGGCTTCGAGGCCGAGGGAATCGGCGGTTTTCTGGAGGGAGATGAAGAGGCGGTCCTCAACGGGGAGAGCGGGATGGGGAAAAGCGCGGCGACTCATGCCGGTACAATAGTCGTTATGACAACTAATGTCAAGAGGAAATAATGGGTGACCGGGGAAGCCGGCGACTCAGGGTTTGCGAAGCGGGCGGAGATGGATTTCGCTGAGAAAGCTTAGCGGACCCTGGGTGACGATCATTTCCACAGCGTGGGCCACGTCATCTGGAGCTAGAACTTTAGAGGGATCCTTCGAGCCGCGCGTGGAAAACTCCGTGGCCACACTGCCGGGACAGATCACGCTGACGCGAATGCCATGTTCGCGAAGGTCTTCGGCCATGCAAGCGGAAAGGCCCTGTAATCCCCATTTAGAGGCGCAATAGATGCCGCCGCCGGCGAAGGCATTGCGGCCCGCAAGGGAACTGATGTTGATGATATCGCCCGCGCCACGCTGGATCATCGAAGGGGCGACTGCGCGAGAGATCAGGAAGACGCTTTTGAGGTTGGTGTCGAGGACGCGGTCCCAGTCCGCTTCGGTTTTCTCGTGGGCTGGGCCGAACAGACCGATGCCGGCATTGTTTACGAGGATGGAGATGGGGCCGAGCGTGGACTGGGTTTTATCCACGAGTGAGGTTACTTCGGCAAAGCGGGAAACGTCGGCAATTTGTGAAAGGACCGGCCGGCCTGATTTCTGCAACTCCGTCGCGGTAACGGAGAGTGCGCTTTTGTCGCGGCCGCAGATGGATATGGCGGCGCCGAGTTTGGCGAGGCGAAGCGCAATGGCGCGGCCGATGCCGCGGCTGCCCCCGGTGACGAGGGCGATCGCGCCGGAGAGCGCTGGAATTTCGCCGAGTGGTGGATTGATAGTTGCCTTTTGAGCCATTTGAATTCTTCCTCGTGCAGGCCACCCATTTTGTGCGAAACTCATCTTACCATTCAGGAGTCTGAGCAGTTCCCTCACAGCTTGGGATCCTCGAAGGTGCGCTGGAAGACGGAGAGAAACTTGCGGTCCGTTGGTATGCTTCTACAGGCATTTACAATTTCATGTCTTGACGGCTTGCGGAGCGACGGGGGCTTTTCCTATAATTCTCAAGTTTTGGAACCGACGCAATTTCCGGCAGATGCAGTGCGAATGAGACCGGCACGAAAAAATCCAGGTTTGAAGTTTGGGCGAGGAGAGTGGGAATGAGTGGAACACGCAAAATGGCAGGCCTCGCGTTTGTCGCGGCGCTATGTCTGATTCTGGGAAACGGGCTGAGCGCGGTGGCGCAGCCACAAGCGGCTGGCGGAGGGCAAGATCCCGCAGCGGGGAAGCAGCCGTACACGATGCCGGAGTACAACGCGTACCAAGCGGCAGCCGCAGAAAAGAGCCCCGCGCAACAGGTCAAGCTGCTGGATGATTTTGTCTCGAAGTATCCGGGTTCCGCGCTACTTGTCTACGTTTATCCGCTCTACGTGCAAGCTTACGGCTCTCTGAAGAATTATCAGAAAGTGATCGAATACTCGGACAAGGTCATCGGGCTGGGAAGCAAGCTCGACGCCGTGGGACAATATCCCGCGCTGTACGCGCACGCATTTGCGTATAACGCGCTAAGCGCATCCGATCCCGCGTGGGGGAGCATTCCCGCGAATGCGAAGGGGGCTCAAGCTGCAGCGACAGCCGGCTTAAAGGCGCTGGATGAAGTGAAGAAGCCGGACAGCATGACGGAAGATGCATTTAATGCACAGAAAAAGCAGATTCAGGTTTATTTCAATGGGACCGCTGCACAGGCCGCGATGTCGCAAAAGGACTATGCGTCAGCGATCCAATTTTATAAGACGGTGCTGGCGTTGACTCCGGACGACGGAATCACGAGCTACAGGCTGGGTCTGGCGTATGAAGCGATGACTCCGCCGCAGCATATGGATGCATTCTGGGCGATTGCGCGAGCCGTGACAGCGAAAAGCTCCACGGAGGCGCAGTCAAAGAAGGTGAAGGACTATCTGCGAAAGTTGATCGTGAACTACCAGCAGGCCACCTGCGAAAATTTGACCGATGCGGAGCTGGCTGAACTGCTGCAACTCGCAGGCAGTTCGGCGGACCGCCCGACCAGCTACAACCTCCCGAGCAGCGCGGACCTGGATGCGGTGCGGAAAGACATGACAATCAAATCTGTAGTGGAGGAGCTGAAGGCAGGCGGAGACAAGTCCAAAGTTACGTGGCTGGCGGCGTGCGGGCTGGAGTTTCCCGGCGTGCCTGGCAAGGTGATTGAGATCGCTCCGGGGGCGACGGCGGCCGATCCGATCGGGCTCAAGATTGCCTTCGTGACGAGCGATGCAGAATTTCAAGCGGCGACAACGGCGAACATGGACGTGAAAGTAGCCGGGCAGCCGGATGTATCTCGCGTGGAGAAAGACAGCGCGATTCACTTTACAGGGACGCTGGTGACTTATGATCCGGACCCGGCGTTCATGCTGCACTGGGATAAGGTGAAAGTGAACGAAGACGATATTCCGAAGGAAAAGGGCGCGCCCAAGAAGCCGGTGCGAAAGAAACCCTCGGGAGGCAAAAGCAACTAGGCAGGATACAAATTGCCGACGGCTCTCCGGCGCGGCCGGGGAGCCGTTTCTTAATTGTGCGTGAGTTGATCTCCGTTGGAGATGTTTGGAACAAGCCGGCAAAAGTGGTGGAAGGTGTCAGCGGGAGCGGTGATTCCCTGAACTGAGCTTGTATTCGTCGATCTTCCGGCTCAGGGTATTGCGGTGAATGCCGAGGACCTGCGCAGCGCGGGACTGGTTGCCGTTGGTGCGGTCCAGGACGCGTTTGATGAAGCGCTTCTCGAATTCTCCCACAGCCTCGTCAAACAAAATGCCACGGTCCACCATTTGACTGACAAGCCCCTCGAGTTGATCTTTCACGATCGCACGCTCCGCAGAAATTTTTCTGGGCCGATATGAAGCTATTGATCAAGCTCGTGCCCCGCCAGGATGCGATAAGCCTCCCGATACTTGGCACGCGTGGCAGCGACAACGTCGGGCGGAAGCTCGGGACCAGGCGGGGTTTTTGGCCAGCGAATTCGCTCGAGGTAATCACGCACAAACTGTTTGTCGAAAGAAGGCTGGGGGCCGCCGGGATTGTACTGAGCGGCGGGCCAGAAGCGGGAGGAGTCTGGAGTGAGCGCTTCATCAATCCAGATCAGGGAGTTGACTGCTTCAGGAGAGTCGAGGGCGCAATGGAGAAGGCCGAACTCGAACTTGGTGTCGGCGAGGAGAATGCCGCGGGGTGCGGCGTACGCAGCGGCGCGGCGGTAGAGTTCGATGCTGACGGTGCGGACGCGTTCGGCGAGCGACTTGCCGATGAGGGAGGCGGCCTGGTCAAAGGAAATATTTTCGTCGTGCCCTGAAGTGGCCTTGGTGGCGGGAGTGAAGATGGGCGCCGGCAAGCGATCGGATTCGCGCAAGCCCTCCGGAAGAGCAATGCCGCAGATCTTCCCAGTGGCCGTATAGTCTTTCCATCCGGAGCCGGAAACATAGCCGCGGACAACACATTCGATGGGAAGAGGCTGCGTCTTGCGCACAACCATGGAGCGGCCCGCGAGATCGTCGCGATAGTCGTCGAATGGAACGGGGAAGTCCGTGGAGCTTAGAACGTGGTTGGGGATGACATCCTTCAGCAGGTCGAACCAGAAAAGCGAAAGCTGCGTTAGGACGCGGCCTTTATCGGGAATGGGCGTCGGAAGGATAACATCGAACGCGGAGAGCCGGTCCGTGGCGACGATAAGCAGCGTATCGCCCAGATCATAGAGGTCGCGGACTTTTCCGCGCACCGCGGGAGTGAGACCGGCGAAATGCGTTTCTTGAATAAT
The DNA here is from genome assembly GCA_035576885.1 of Candidatus Acidiferrum sp. Classification (GTDB taxonomy): domain Bacteria; phylum Acidobacteriota; class Terriglobia; order Acidiferrales; family UBA7541; genus Acidiferrum. The sequence continues at coordinate 35,359 of DATLVZ010000087.1, forward strand.
GCGACTCACGGGACTCGAAGCCACAGAAAAGTTTCTCCCTAAAGGTGGGGAGCATTCTAGCGCAGCGCCTCGCAGAGGGAAAGCAGTAGGTGGAGGAAATTATCCGGAAAAATTTGCGATGTGGCGCCACTTGTTTCAAGAGAGAACATACAAGGAACAAGCGAGCCGTTTGGTACTAAGATTTGGAGTGTCGTCTTCAGGCGGCCGAGGCCGCTTTTTGTTTGGGGGCAGGCGCTTCGTTGGTTTCCCACCGGACGCTAACGAGTTTCGATACGCCGGGCTCCTGCATGGTGACTCCGTACAGGACGGAGCCGGTCTCCATGGTCTTGCGATTGTGTGTGACGATAATAAATTGCGTTTGGCCGCTCATGTCGCCGACGAGGCGTGTGAAACGGCCAACGTTGGCTTCGTCGAGGGGCGCGTCCACTTCGTCCAATATGCAGAATGGACTGGGTTGGTAGCGGAAGATGGCAATGAGCAGGGCGAGCGCGGTCATGGCCTTTTCCCCGCCGGAAAGCAAGAGAACGTTTTGCATGCGCTTGCCTGGGGGCGAAGCCACTACGTCGATGCCCGCATCACCGGAGCTGTCGGGTTCGGTCAAGCGCATTTCCGCCATGCCGCCGCCGAAGATGGTGTGAAAAGCCACCGAGAAATTTTTGTTGATCGAGTTAAAGGCCTGCTCGAATTTTTCGCGCGACACCTGGTCGAGTTCGGCGATGGCCTGCTGTGTGTCAGCAATGGATTGGAGAAGGTCGTCGCGCTCGCGCGTCAAGAAGGTGAAGCGTTGCTCGCACTCATTAAACTCTTCGAGAGCCATCATATTAACGGGGCCCATGGCGTCGATGCGCTGCTTCATTTCACGGTAGTTCGTTTCCGCGGCGGCGAGCTCTTCGCCGGTCATAAACGCAGCTTCGGTGGCGATGAGGTCCTCGGGCTGCGCGTTGACCTCGGTCATGCAGGTCTCGCGAAGGTGTTGGCGGTCTGAATCATTGCGTGCGCGGTCGATTTCCGCGTGGTTGCGCTGCTCGCGAAGTTCCTGAAGAGATTGACGGCCCATGCGCAGGTGATCTTCCATTTGCGTGACGCGCGTGCGGCCGCTGTCCCACTCTTGCTCGAGCTGGCGCTGGCGGACTTCGAGTCGAAGCTTTTCACCGCGGAGTCCCTCGAGTTGTTGCGCGAGTTCTTCACTTTGTTTGGAGAGAGCCGCCGTCTCATCCGAAATCGAGGATTGTTGCTGGCGAAGAGTGGATTCGCGCCGATCGAGTTCCGTCCGCTCCTCTCGCAGGCGCTCGGCAAGAGCTTCGGCGGCGGAAAGCCGTTCATTGAGGGCGGCAAGTTCCGCCCGTGCCGTGGCGAGTTCGTTCTGCTCGGTGTGAATCGAGCCACGAAGCTGCGCGAGGTTTTCAACGAGTCGGGTACTCTCGGCGTCGGCCTCGGCGCGGCTGACGGCCGCGGCAGCGTGTTGATTTTTCGCGCGCTCGGCACGCAATCTTGCGTCTTCAGACTCCTTGCGGAGCCGCAGAAGCTCGTTCTGACAAACGGTTAGCTCGAGGCCAAGGCGCGCCAGTTCGCTTTGCATATGCTCGTGACGGTGCGTTGCGGAGAAGACGCTGCGCTCGGCATCTCGTTGCTGAGCCGTAATTTGCTCGAGAGACGCCTCAGTTTCGCGCAGTTCCGCCGTCACCTGGGCAAGTTCTGCTTGCGCGTCATTCATCTGTTGTTCGAGATGAAGAATGTCGGCGTCAAGCGCACGCAATTCGCGCTTCATCCCAAGCGGGCCCGCTTCATCGGCGCGTCCGCCGGTGACCATCCGGCCTTGATAGCAAGTGCCGTCAGGAGCAACAAAAGCAAACTGAGGATTGTCGCGCGCAAGCTTTTCGGCAGAGGCCGCGCTGTCTGTTAGATAGGCCGATCGCAGCCGCGGAAGGAATTGTTTGGCAGCGGCACCCAGAGGATCGCGGAAGCCGACTAGCTTGTCCAAACGTGAGATAACGCCTTCTTCGACGTGGAAGTTGATGATCGGCTCGTACTCGGGCAGGCGCAGGTGGCGCAACGAATCGACGAAGAAGGTAGCGCGGCCACCAACTTCATCACGGAGCAGGGAAACGCCGGCGCGCGCGTGGTCATAGGTTTCGACCACGACGTACTCGAGTTCGTCGCGAAGGTATTGCTCGATGGCCGCCTCGTGCTGTTCTTCGACTTCGGCATAATCGGCAAGCACGCCGACAGCGCGGAAGCTCTGGCCGCCGCCGCGTTCATTGGCGGCGAAGAGTTTCTGCACCGCGTCGGCGGTATACGAGCGGTCATTGAGAATTTGCGTTAGCGTCGCATGGCGCGCCCGGACGCCGGAGAGAGAATCGCGGAGTGCGTCCGCCTTCTGTGTCGTTATTTCGCGCTGTTGGCGCAGCTCGCTGATCCGCGCTTGCATACCAGCCGCGTTCTTGGTCAGCTCAGTGAGTTGCCCGCTTGCGGCTTCCCAATCATGGGCGGCCTGATCGGCCTCGTCGCGAATGCGGATGGAAGTCTCGAGGAGCTCATGCTCGCTTGCTTCGCGTTTGCGAAGAGCTTCCAGGTGATGGACCAGCGCCTCTTCTGCTTGCTTCTGTTCGCCGTGCAAGCGAAGAAGGCTTTCACCGGCTTCCGATGCGGTGTGACGCAGAGACTCGATCCGGGCTTCGGATTCCTGAATCTGGGTGGCGCGGGATTCCGCTCGTGCCGCGAACTCTTGCACGCTGGCGGAGCGCGCCCCGGACTCTTCACGGAGGGAGTTAACCGAAAGCTGCTGGGTACTACTCCGGGATTCCCACTCCGCAACT